>NZ_MVHH01000099.1 GCF_002086515.1 Mycolicibacter arupensis | reverse complement strand
TCACCGCCAACTGGTCGGGCGGCTGGTGGCTCGATCCGGTGATCGGGCTAGGCGTCGCCACGGTAGCGGTCTGGCAAGGCTTTCGGTCCTGGCGGGGTGAGGACTGTGGCTGCTAACCGACGGCCGGTTGCCATCGTCGCGGGTGAGATACGGGTGGACCAGCGTGCGTGGATAGGGCCGGCGCAGCCAAGATATGCAATCTACCGTGTTGCGACGGCTTTTCGGTGTTTCGGTCGTTGGCAGCTTCGAGTGATCATCGGTGCTACCACGCACCACGAGGCGGCACCGGCGAATAGCCGGCGACTCAGATTGTTCAACAGGTGGTCAGCTGGTCGTTGGGCCACGCTGTTAGCGTCGAGCCCACCGCGGACCACCGGACAGGGGGGATGATGTCACGTGCCGCGATGCCCGTGCCGTGGGCGCCGCGGGCGCTGGTGCTCGGGTACAGCGGGTTGCTGGCCGGGGTTGCCGGGTTTGTCAACGCGGTGGCGTTGCTGGTGTTGGCGTTCCCGGTGGGCAACCTCACCGCGGTGACCACCGAGTTGGGTATGAACACGGGCAACCCGAACCCGTGGTTGTACGAAGGCCACGTGCTCGCGGCGATCCTGTTCGGGTTCCTGGGCGGCACCGCAGCAGCGGGCGCGGTTCTGGCGACCAGCGATACCCATACCGGCCCGCGCCATGCCGCGGTGCTGGTCGCCGAAGCCGCACTGTTGTTGCTTGCTGCGATCGGGGTCGAGGAAACCGTGGTCCAAGCGACACTTTCCGCGTTCGGCGTGGAGCGAACCGTGGTCCAGGCCGGTCTTGCCGCCGCGGCGCTGGGACTGCAAAACGGCGTGACCTCGAGCTTTGGCGGGATGGCGATCCGCACCACGCATTTTACCGGCACCATCACCGATCTCGGGCTGATGTTGGGCCGCAGCCGCCAGCACGGAATCGACAAGTGGAAAACGGCCGTCCTGGCCGCGACCTTGCTGATGTTCCTGGTCGGCGGCGCGGCCGGGGTGTTGACCGGTATTTGGTTCGGCGGCTACGCGCTGGTCATTCCGGCCGCGGCCTGCGGGGCCGTCGCGGCGGCCAGCCTGCTGCATGACCGCAGGCGTCGCACAGCCCGTGCGTGTGCCACCGTCGAGCCGGCGCAGACCGATGCCCGCTGACCGCGTCCCCGCTCAGTTGCCCTTTCCGCGTTCAGGCTTTGGGGCCCCGCGGGAGGCATTACCGCAGGGCCAGGCCACACATGACGGTCGTATTCATACATGCATATGTACGCATTCATAGATATAATCCGAGCAGTCGATCAGAACCGGCCGGAGAGGAGTCGAGAAGTGGAAAACCAGCGCGGATCAAGAGAAGCGAAGGAGCTGAGGTTGCTGTACCCGCGGTGGGTATCTCAGCAGCTACCGGTACAGCGGTTCGGGGTGACGACCGATCAGTGCACCGGCTGCGGCGGCATCTTCCTCGACCTGGGGGAGAGTGAGCAGCTCACCGAGGCTGAGCGTCGGCTGCCGCAGCGACGGCCGCCGGGCGGGTATGTGCCGCAGCCGTACGCGGCGCGGCCGATGTATGTCGAACGCCCTCGCCAGGGCGGCTTTGTGGGCGGTTTGTTCAGCGGTGGAGGCTACTACGGAGGGCGTCATGGCGGGCATCACTGAACACCCAGCCGACCCGACGGAGTCGGAGCCACGACCTGCCCACGACTCCGGTGCTGGCCGCAACGACGACGCCCGGCACGATCACGGCCACGGGGTGTCAGCGGACGCGGACCGCAAATGGCTGGGGATCGCGCTGGGCTTGATCGTGGCGTTCATGGCCGTCGAGGTGGTCGTGGGGCTGGTGGCGAATTCGCTGGCGTTGATCTCGGATGCCGGGCACATGCTCACCGACGCCGCGGCGATCGTGTTGGCGCTGATCGCGATTCGGTTCGCCGACCGCCCGGCGCGGGGTCGCTACACCTACGGGTTCAAGCGGGTGGAGATCTTGTCCGCGCAGGCCAACGGGATCACCCTGCTGCTGCTGACGGTGTGGTTCGTCTACGAGGGGGTGCGCCGGCTGATCGCCCCGCCGGAGGTCGCCGGGCCGCTGGTGCTGGTCACTGCCCTGGCCGGGGTCGTCGTGAACGTCGCCGCCACCTGGTCGATCAGCCGGGCGAACCGCACCAGCTTGAACGTCGAGGGCGCCTTCCAGCACATCCTCAATGACCTGTACGCGTTCATCGGCACTGCGATCGCCGGCGCGGTGGTGTGGGCGACCGGTTTCGCCCGCGCCGATGCCATTGCGGCCCTGGTGGTGGCGGTGTTGATGGCCAAAGCCGGGTGGGGCCTAGTCCGCGAAGCCGGGCGGATCTTCTTAGAGGCCGCCCCGGCAGACCTGGACCCGGTCGAGATCAACGACAGGATTGCCGCGATACCCCAGGTGGTCGCGGTGCATGATCTGCACGTGTGGCAGATCAGCTCCGGTCAGCCGTCGCTGTCGGCGCACGTGCTCGTCACCGGCGACGCCGACTGCCACGCGGCCCGCTCCCGCATCGAAACGGTGCTGCACAACGAATTTCACGTCGAGCACACCACGGTGCAGATCGACCACACCCCTGATGGCCACACCAGCGATCGAGGGCTGCGCCCAACCGCGCGGGCCAGTGCACCCCCATAGTCCGGGGCTACGCGACGTCGTGGCCGCGCGTGCGGCCCGCCGGTATTCCATGTCACCTCGGCGGGCGCGGCGCGCTGGCATGAGCGTCACGCGCGGCATACCGGTGCTCTGATTGCCTACCACGATGACTGTGCACCCCAAGGTGGGCAAGTCCTGGTCGGTGACCGTGGGGAACGGCGGAATATTTCGGTTGTCGCGTTTGCCGGCCTGCCGCGGCAATAGTTGTCCCACCGTTACCGTGAGTCGTAAGGCGATCGGGCGTGTTGGGTTGGCCCCGTCAGTGCTGTGATGCGTCCGGCGCGCACGCCGTTGGCGATGACGATGACCTCGGTGAGCTCGTGCACGAGCACGACCGTGGCCAGGCCCAGTGTCCCGAGTAACGCCAGCGGCATCAGCACGGTGATGATGCCCAGGGACAGTCCGACGTTTTGAGCATGATCTGCCGGGAGCGGCGGGCATGGTGTAGGGCTTGGGTACGGACGCGGCGACGTCGCCGCCGGCCTGCGGGGTTTTCAACACGCCCCATAGCGAGCAGTCTGGCCATCTCGGCCGTACCGCGGGCGAACAGCGCGACCCGGGGCAAAGCCGTGGCCAGGCCGCGGGGCAAGGCGGTCAGCACGGGGTGCGAGGTTTTCAACACGCTCCTCACCTCCACCTGCCCAGCGCACCAGCGCTCAGCCGCTGAGAGGGTGTCGGTTCCGGTCCAAAACTGAGCCAGTTCTTCCGGAAGAAGCCATTCAGTTTTCAATCGGCGCCGACAAGTCAGACAGCCGCGAACACATGAGTAAGACGTCGTGCGTTGGAACTTGAAGTCGTACTCATGTATCCACCACTCTGGCTAGTTATTTCGATCGAGTTCAAGCGGGATTTTGCAGATAAGCCGTCGGCGAACCGAGAGCGGCTGCCTGTCCCAGGGTGGCCGTTGTCGGCTCCGGTTGAATCCTGACCAACCCGCTCCGGAACCACCTGCTCATTTTTCGACCGGAACCGACAGCCGGGATGCTAGCGCGGTGGGACGACCATTGCCGCGACAGGCCTGCCAGCGCGACAATCGACGTGATCCGCCCGCGCGCTGATCCAGCCGCGTCTCACCTGCGGATGACGGCAACCGGCCGTCGGTTAGCAGCCGCAGTCCTCACCCCGCCAGGATCGAAAGCCTTGCCAGACCGCCACCGTGGCAACGCCTAGCCCGATCACCGGATCGAGCCACCAGCCGCCCGACCAGTTGGCGGTGA
>NZ_MVHH01000098.1 GCF_002086515.1 Mycolicibacter arupensis | reverse complement strand
GTTCTGCCCCGGCGATCCCGGCGGCAGCACAGGCCGCCGCCAGGGTGACGGCCAGGGTGAATGCCGCCGTGCCGGCCGGCTTGATCGATCTCATACCCAACGACGGTACCGCGCTAGTTCTTGACGCCCACCGTGATCAGGTCCGACACCACCAGTGTCCAGGCCGGACGCGCGACCCGATGCTGCTCGGCCACGGTGAAGCCGGCGTCGGTGAACAGCGTGCTCATCTCCCGGGGCGTGGGCTGCTTCGCCGGATTCCAGGCGATCCCCGACAGCTGCTTGATCGGATCGGGCAGACGGGGGCTCATCCCGGTGACCGCCGCCATCCCGCCCGGCGCCAGCACCCGATAGAACTCCCGGACCGCGGCCGGTTGGTTGAAGAAGTGGAATGCCGAGCTGGTGACCACCGCATCCAGCGCACCGTCGTCGAACGGAAGCTGCTCGGCGGGGCCGGTCAACCACTGCACCCGCGACGAGCGCTCGCGGGCCTCGTCGAGCATGCCCTCCGACATATCCACCCCATAGACCGACTCGGGGGACAGTTCGCGTTCGATGCGGTCGGCCAGGATGCCCGTTCCGCAGGCGATGTCCGCCACCCGGGCCGGACGGCGGGACCGCAGCGCGGCGATCAATTCTTCCTGGGCGGGCCGGTAGACCCACCGCTGCAGAAAGCCGGCGTCGTAGGCCGGTGCGGCAAAGCTCCAAAACCGGGTGACGACGTCATTGAGCGGTTGGCGAGGAGCCGGAGTGGACATGGCATGAAATCTACAGCGCAACGCTCTGACAAGGTGTAACCATGACCGTCTGCTATCGGCACCCCGACCGGGCCACCGCGCTGCGCTGTACGCGGTGTGACCGCCACATCTGCGGCGACTGCATGCGAGGCGCCTCCGTCGGCCAGCATTGCCTGGACTGTGCGAAGGAGGGCGCTGCGTCGGCGCCCCGGGCGGGTCGGCTGACTCGTGTCGTCACCGACACACCGGTGGTCACCTACGGGCTGATCGCGTTGAGCGTGCTCGCCTTCGTGGGCCAGCTGTCGTCGCATGAGCTGGAGTCCGAGTTGGTGCTCTGGACACCAGCGGTGGCTGACGGGCAGATCTACCGCCTGCTGACCTCGGCGTTCTTGCATTACGGCCCCATGCACCTGATGCTCAACATGTGGGCGCTATATGTGGTGGGGCCCGCACTCGAAGGCGGTCTTGGCCGAGTGCGCTTCACCACGCTGTATCTGCTCAGCGCGTTGGGCGGTTCGGTTGCGGCCTACCTGTTGGCGCCGATGAACGCCGCGACGGCCGGGGCCTCCGGCGCCATCTTCGGGCTGTTCGGTGCCACCTTGATCCTGGGCCGCCGGTTGAACGTCGACGTCGGTTGGATCGGCGCCCTGATCGTCATCAACCTGGTCTTCACCTTCACCGTGCCGAACATCAGCTGGCAAGGTCACCTCGGCGGGTTGATCACCGGTTTGGTGATCGCCTCCGTCTACGGTTACCCGCCGTTGGCCTACCGCGGTCGACTTCAGGCGGCGGCCGTTCTTGTGGTGCTGGCGGTCCTTGTCGCCCTGATCTGGTGGCGCACTGCCGAATTGGTCTCCTGATCGCGAGCGTGTCATCCCACTGAGCCCCTTGGTCGCCCCCTAAGCTTTCGTTGGTCCACCAGCGAGAGGATCGACCAATCGGCGCCAACGGCGACCAAGATGTCATGAGTCGACCGGCCGGGAGCCGGACTCGCCAGGCCACCTCAATGCGCACCTCGGGAAAATCCCGCTGGGTCGCGCCGGCCCCGCGTGCCGCCCGGTTGACCACCGCGCGCGGCGCGGACCGGATTCGGCGGGAACGGCGGCGCCCGGGAATCCACGCCTTGGACGGCCTGCGTGCGCTGGCCGTCGCCTTGGTGCTGGCCGACCACGGTGGCATCCCCGGGCTGTCGGGCGGCTTCATCGGCGTCGACCTCTTCTTCGTGCTGAGTGGGTTCCTGATCACCTCCCTGCTCATCGACGAGCTCGGCCGCACCGGCCGGATCGACCTGACCGGCTTCTGGATCCGGCGTATCCGCCGGCTGCTGCCCGCACTGGTCCTCATGGTGCTGACCGTCGCGATAGCTCATGAACTGCTGCCATCGGAGGCGGTCGTCGGCCTGCGCGAAGATGCGATCGCCGCCTTCTTCTGGGTGGCCAATTGGCGGTTCGTCGCCCAGCACACCGACTACTTCACCGAAGCCGGAACCCCGTCACCGCTGCAGCACACCTGGTCGCTGGGTGTCGAAGAGCAGTACTACTTCCTGTGGCCGCTCCTGCTGATCGCGATCGCACTGCTGCTGGCGGCCCGCGCCCGCCGTCGTGGCGGGTGGGCCACCGTCGGCGGCGTGCGGCTCACCGTCTTCCTGCTGGCCAGCGCCGGTGCGGCCGTGTCGGCGACGGCAGCAGAGTTGCTGGCCTCTGACGCTGCCCGCGACCGCGTCTACTTCGGCACCGACACCCGCGCGCAGGCGCTGTTGGTCGGTGCCGCGGCGGCGGCCCTGTTGGTCGGGGACTGGCCGGCGCTGACGGCCGGCTGGTCGGTGTTACGGACCCGCCGTGCGGTGTGGGTGGCGCGGCTGCTGCCGATGGTGGGCCTGACCGTGCTGGCGACAGCAGCTCATCGCGCCACCGGTACGGCTGCGGAGTTCCGCGGCGGGCTGCTCACCCTGATCGCCGTCGCCGCGATCGCGGTGATCGCCCCGGTCGCCCTGCACCAGAGCGGCCTGCTCGCCCGGGCGTTGGCCTGGCCTCCGCTGGTCTGGCTCGGGACCATCTCCTACGGGGTCTACCTGTGGCACTGGCCGGTGTTCTTGGTGCTCAACGGCGAGCGCACCGGATGGTCGGGGTGGGCGCTGTTCGGTGTGCGGTGCGCCGCCACGCTGGCGCTGGCGACAGTGTCGTGGTGGGTCCTGGAGGAGCCGCTACGCAAGTGGCGTCCGGCGCGGGTTTCGCTGCTGCCGCTGGGGGCGGCCGTCAGCGGCACCGCGGTGGCGGTCACGTTCCTGGTGGTGCCGGTCGTCGAACGACCCACGGCCGCCAACGGCGTGACCCCCGATGTGGCGGCGGCCGCGGTGGTGTCGCCGTCGCCCCCGGCGCGACGTTCGGATCCTGCCCGGCCACGGCCTCAACCTGTGCGGCATGACCCCAACCGTCCGCGCACGGTGTCGGTGTTCGGTGATTCGATCGGCTGGACCCTGATGCACTATCTGCCGGAGACCCCCGGCTATGACTTCATCGACCACACGGTCGTGGGCTGCAGCATCGTGCGGGCCGGTCCCTACCGCTGGGCCGGCAAGACCATCGATCAGGGCAAGGAATGTGACGGGTGGCCGGCTCGCTGGACTCGGCAGGTCAAGGCCGACCAGCCCGACGTCGTGCTGTTGTTCGTAGGCCGCTGGGAGACCGTGGACCGAGTCAACGAGGGCCAGTGGTCGCACATCGGTGACCCGACCTTCGACGCCTACCTGATCGCTGAGTTGCGTCGCGCGCTCGACGTGCTGGAGTCCGCCGGCAGCCGAGTGGTGGTGACGACGGTGCCCTATAGCCGCTACGGTGAGCGGCCCGACGGCAGCCTGTGGCCGGAAGACAATCCGGAGCGCGTCGACCGGTGGAACGCTCTGCTGCGTCGCGAGGTCGCCGGGCGCGAAGCCGTGACGGTGATGGACCTGAACAAGAAGCTTGGGCCGGCGGGTACCTACACCGCCAAAGTCGACGGCATCAAGGTCCGCAGCGACGGTATCCACCTCACGCCCGAAGGGGTTAAGTGGCTGCTCCCGTGGCTGGAGGAGTCGTTGAGCTGAACCGTCACGCGGTACGCACTTCGTGAGGGCAACGTCACACCCGTTCAGCCAGCTGAAATTAAGTTAGTTTTGCTAACGTAGTTTGCATCGACGCACGCCGTGCGCCTCAAAAAATCAACTTTCGCGAGATATCCATTAGAGGTTTGATCATGTCCATTTTTTCCTCCATCTCAGACGAGGAGCAACTCGCCCACCGCGTTGCCGAGCTGGTCTCCGCCGACCCGCAGTTCGCCGCCGCCCAGCCCGACCC
>NZ_MVHH01000097.1 GCF_002086515.1 Mycolicibacter arupensis | reverse complement strand
CCACGCAACCTTGACCCGCATCCGCCCGGCCGCATCAGAAACGACCTCGAGAGCGGGATCATCGGCGACCGCACCCGAAACGAGCGTCAGCGCGGCGTGTTTGACGGCAGTCATCTGCGCGGTCAGTGGTCGTGGTCGTGCACGTCAGCGGCAGCAGGAGGCTGCACCTCTTCGCCGATGCGCTCGCGGGCCTCGGCGAACACATCGGAAGCCTTCAGCCGCGCCGACTCCGCCACCACCTCAGCGCGCCTCGTGCCGCGCAAACCCAACTCCGTCGTCACGACCGCCGCCCGCCGAAACGGTGCCTTCCCGAGCGCCTTCTTCAACACCTCGTAGGCGCTCACCCCGACCAGCCCGGTGACTACCGCGGCCCCCGCCTTACCCAACAACGCATACATCGCTACCCGCACCTTTCGTCCCCGTTCTGCCCGATTGGCACAACGATTGGTCCTTCGTCCACTGACAGTAACATCACCATATTGCAATATCAACATATATCGTCGGGCCGCCCTAGGGCAGGCAGCCTTCTCTTGGTTCGCTGACGGCTCATCTGCAAAATATTGCTTGGCCTCGACCGCGCCGACGCGTGCGACCAGCCAGGGAGGGCTCTCGACACGCTTGCGGTGCGACCCTTCACCTGATCTACTGTCTACGTACGTAATACGTAGGTCGATTCTGGCGCATTTGGCGCACCAGTCTGAAGGGAACAGATGATGGGGTTGTTCGGCACGGTGGGAGTCAAGCTGCGGCAGCGTAAGGCCACGATTGCGGCGGTCCTGACGTTCGCAGTCATCGGCTTGGGGATCTTCTTCGTCGGGACATGGGCCGGCTCCACCGGCACGCTCACTTTCGGCACGGTGACCGCGTCGGCCCCGCCCAACGATGCACCGGCCGGACACGGCCCGGATGAGCCGTGCTGTGGAAAACCGATGACGATGGACAAGGACCACCCGGGTCCGAAGATGCGCGAAGGCATGCCCATGGACAACATGCCCATGGACAAGATGGGGCCGAAACCCGGTAAGGACTGCTGCGACAAGTAGTCAGCTGCGACCGGGAAGCGAGGTTCGCATGGTTGGGATGGTTCACGGGCTGCCGACACATCCGCTCTTGGCGCATCTGGTGGCGGTGTTGGTGCCACTGGCCGCACTGCTGGCGATCCTGGCGGTGGTGTGGCCCGCAGCGCGGCGACGGATCGGTGCGACACCGCTGTTGGTTGCCACGGCGGCGTTGCTGCTGGTTCCGCTGACCACGGCAGCCGGTGGCACGCTGCGGGCGCGGACAATGATGGACGGTGCGGTGCTGAGTCGACACGTCACGCTGGGAGGGCAGCTCATCGTCTGGGTTGCACTGTTGACCATCGCACTGGCCTGCTGGTGGGCGCTGCACACCCCGATCTTCGCGGGCACCGTGGGCGCTGTGGCGCCGGCGGCCCGCCGGATCGGCGCCGCCGGCGCCGGCGCCGCAACATTGCTGTTTGCGCTTGCCTGCGTCTGGTCGACGGTGCGGGCCGGCGACAGCGGAACACAAGCGGTGTGGGGCACACTGCCCTGCTGTGCAGGGATGGCAATGTGATGCCATGAGGGCGGCACGCGAGTTCGGGGCCCTGGAAGCGGTGATTATGGACCGGTTGTGGGCTTGTGACGGTGCGACGAGTGTGCGGCAGGTGTTTGAGGAGTTGCAGGCCACTCGCGCCATCGCCTATACGACGGTGATGAGCACCATGGACAACCTGCACTCCAAGGGCTGGCTGGAGCGAGATCGGGACGGCCGGGCTTTCCGGTATTGGCCAGTGCTCAGCCGCGAAGAGCACAGCGCCCGTCTGATGCGCCAGGCACTGGCGGGTGCCGCGCACAACCCCGACGTGGTGTTCGCACATTTCGTGCAGGAGATGACCGCCGATGAGTCGGCGGCGCTGCGCAAGGTTCTCGATCAAACATCGCGGGGGCGTTCCCGGTGAGCGTCGCCATGTGCCTGCTTCTCTACAGCGTGCTGGCCCTCACCGCCGGCCCACTGGCGCTGACTCGGCTGACACGGGGGGGAGATGCCCCGGGGCTCGGTGTGTCGGTTTGGCTGGCCGCAATGCTCAGTGTGCTCGGGTCCTGGATTTCAGCGACGATATTTTTAGCCACGGACGTGGTACATACCGGCTGGACCGGTGTTGCGATGTGGCGCGCCTGTTTGGCAGTGGTGCGTAACGTGGCGGCGGGCGGATACGGCTTCCTCGTCCAGGCCATCGCCCTGGCGATCGTTGCGGCCGCGGTGTTCGGTCTCGGCCGACTGGGCTGGCGGGTGCAGTGTGCGCTCAGCCGGGCCGACCGGCAGGCAGCCGAGCATGCTCACGCGGCCAGAATTGTGGGCCGCCGTTACCCCGGACTGGATGCCGTCGTGCTCGATGGCCGCACACCGGCCGCCTACTGCGTCGCCGATCCGACACGGACCACGATCGTCACTACCGGCGCACTTCAGGTACTCGACAGCGCCCAACTAGACGCCGTCCTCACCCATGAGCGTGCCCATCTCGACGAACACCACCACCTGCTGATCGCCTTGACCCGCGGCCTGGCCACCGCTTTGCCCGGGCTCGCACTGTTCACCCGCGGTGCGGCCGAGATCGCTCGACTGCTGGAGATGCGGGCCGACGATGCGGCCGTCCGCGCACACGGCCGCCAAACGCTACTCGAAGCCTTCGCAGCACTCACCGCGGGTTCGGGTGTGCCCGCCGCGGCACTTGCTGCCACTGGCGGCGATATGCTCAGCCGAGTGCAGCGGCTGATGTCCCCACCGCGTGGCCGTCGTCTGCCGCTGGCCGTGTGCAGTCGGCTCGTCGTAACCGGTGTGCTCATTACGGGTCCGATCGCGGTCGCAACAGTCACCGCGATGAACTCCGGGCTCTGCAGCTTTGCCGCACTCTAAGCGATCGAGTACGTCCACGTGCCGGGGTGCGATCTTTCCCCCACTCGTCGACCAGGGCAGGGATTCGGTTTAGCCGAGGGTCCCCGTCTGGTGCTCCGACAGTCCCAGCCGTAGGTGTTCGCGGTGGTAGATCGCTTCGTCGAGCAGTTGCGCGACGTGGCTGTCGTAGAAGGCGGTAGACGATGTTGCGCCCACTGCTGTTGCCGGCGATCAGGCCGAGGTTGCGCTGCAGCTGCAGCTGCTGCGAGACCGCGGCCTGCTCCATGCCGACCTCATCGGCGGGCTCGGTCACCGAGCGTGGCCCGGCGCGGGACGTGTCTAAAACCCTTCGACTGCTGGTGAGCGGCGACGAGTGGTCCCCGCCAGGAACGCGTATACGCCAATTCGGGAACGTCGAAGTTGAGAACGGCGAGGACGGTCAGCTACCGTCGTCGGCGTACCGAGTCTCGCCGGGGCTGTCGTCGTGGCCCCAGGTGCCTGGCACCATCGGCACGGTCGGGGCGCCCTCAAACCCGTCACCAGCCAGCGTGGTCAACCCCGCTGCCGGTGTGATGTTGGCCTTGCGCGCGCTGTCGGCAAGCCCTAGCGCGCCGGCGCCGCGATCCGATGCCGCCGTCGGCGCGGCGAGCTGATCGCTGGTCGACGGGCCCGGGTCGGGGTCTATGTCGTCGCCCAGTTCCGCGTACTCGTCGCGGTAGCCGCGATCTTTCACCGCCGCTCGCCGCCGGCGGCGGGTGCGCGCCTGCTCCCGGGTCGCCGCGGCCGCGGCGGTCGCCTCCTGCGCGCTGAGGTCGGAGGCCGGCGCCTTGACGCGGCTACGGTCGGTGAGGCTCGGGCCGACCGCGGGACCGGGTCCACCACCGCCCAGTATGTAGCCGAATCCTTCAACACCCGTGGCCGGCACGGTCGCGGCACCGGCGGCAGTAACTGGCGCTGTGGGGGCCGCGGGCGCCGCACTACCGACGGTGGCCGGAGCGGCCGGCGGGGTCAGGTTGATCCCGGCGGACGGCCATAAGTTGGGTTGAGCCGCAACGGGTTCTGGTATCGGTGCGGCAGCGACCCCGGCGGGTTGAGCCAGGCCGGCCAACCCCGCGAGACCGGCCGCCAATCCGAGGTTGGCGATAGCGAGGCCTAGGCCCACCGACAACAGTTGCGGGGCCATCTGGGGCAGGTTCGACACAAGCA
>NZ_MVHH01000096.1 GCF_002086515.1 Mycolicibacter arupensis | reverse complement strand
GGGACGGCGGGAGTCCATTAGGGGGCTCCGCCGGGCTCGGCGCGGCTTGGGGTTCCAGGCAGATCATCCGGCACGCCGCCGACGGACGCGGCAGTTGTTGCTGCTGCTCTTGTTGGTTGTTGGTCATCCAGGGCGGCAGCCAGGGCAGGTTGGCCAGCTGGGTTTCCATGCTCGGCTGCCCGAGGTCGATCAGGGACGACTCGGCGGGGTGCTCGACAGGCGACATCCCGTGCAGGCTGAGCGACTCCGGGCCGAGCCCCTCCGGGTGCTCCAAATGCTCCAGGTGCAGATCGGCGATCGGCGGTGCCGGCCCCACGATGGGCGGCAGGTCGACGGGGGCCACCCCGGTGGCGTAGGCCGCCGCCCAGCCCATCACGTTCTCGGCGTAGGCCATGGAGTTGTTGTAGCGCAGGATCGCGGTCAGCACCTGCGACTGTTCACGCAGGTTCATTCCGCCGCTGCACAGGTAGCGCGCTGCCGCCAGGGTCGCGTCGTAGACGTTCTGTGGGTCCGCGCGACCGTCACCGTCGCCGTCGGCGGCATACCGTGACCAGGTCCCGGGCAGGAACTGCATGGGTCCCAGTGCTCGGGCATAGACAACCCGCCCGGGGGCGTCGCTGGCCACGATCACTTCGTTGCCGGGCAGGGTGCCGTCCAACGCCGGACCGTAGATCGGTTGGAGCACGTTGCCGCGGGCGTCGGTGGCCCCGCCGTTGGCGTGCCCGGACTCGATGCGGCCGATGCCGGCCAGCAGGTTCCAGCTGATCCCGCATTCCGGTGCGGCGACCGACATTTGCTGTTCGGCGTTGCGGTAGGCGGCCAGCGCCGTGCTGGGGATCCCCAAGGTTCCCGGCGCGTAGACCACCGCGGCAGGTGGCGCCGACGGAGCTCCCGCCGCCACCCGCAGATTCGTCTGCGGGCGGGGTACCGCGACCACCGCCGGACCCGACGAGCGGCCGGAGGAGGAGGTGTTCACCGAGGCCGCCAGCGGCGTCACCGCGGCGCTGCGCAGCGGCAACGTCGTCGACGGGGAGCGGGGTGTGGCGCCCACCGCGCCGGCGAAGACCAGGGGGGTGATGAACGTCAGGCCGAACGCAGGCCGCAAGGCTGAGCGTGCCGCACGCCGCAACCGCGCAGTGCGGGAAACGCGCTCCGTTGCGCCGCCCCCTGTTGGCACTCGATCGCCCCTAATTTCTGCTCGATGAAACCCGTCCGGGCTTCGTGAACTAGGTCACCATACCCAACGGCGGTGCTGCTGATGGTCGTTATCTGGTCTGGGCCACGTGTCAGGCCGTCCGGTTGCCGGTCTCCGAGGTGGGCGGCTCCGGCTCGGGGCGCAACGACTCGAGCAGGTCCCGAACCCGTTCGAGCTCGTGGTGCAGATAGTCGCGGGTGGCGACCTCACCGACCGCCAGACGCAGGGAGGCCAGCTCCCGGGCCAGATATTCGGTGTCGGCCTTGGTCTGCGCGGCACGCCGACGGTCCTCGTCCAAACTGACCCGGTCGCGGTTCTCTTGACGGTTCTGAGCCAGCAGAATCAACGGCGCGGCGTAGGCGGCCTGGGTGGAAAACGCCAGGTTGAGCAGTATGAACGGGTAGGGGTCCCACTGGAACCGGATCGCGTAGACGTTCAGCAGAATCCAGCCCACCACCAAGAGGGTCTGAATGGCCAGATACCGTCCGGTGCCGAAGAAGCGTGCCACCGATTCGGTGAACCGGCCCAGCGCGTCGGGGTCCATGTTCAGGCTGGGCAGCCGCGAGGTGCGCGGGGTGGACAGGCGCTGCGATGACGAGCGGTCGGTCACGACTGCCTCCCCGCGAGTTTCGGCCCCAGTTCCGGCTCGGGCGTTTCGCGCCAGTCATCGGGCAGCAGGTGATCCAACACGTCGTCGACCGTCACCGCGCCCAGCAGGTGATTCTGTTCGTCGAGCACCGGTCCGCAGACCAGGTTGTAGGCGGCGAAGTAGCGGGTCAGCTCCGCAAGTGAGACCTCCGGGTTCAGCGCCGGCAGGTCGGAGTCCACGATTCCACCGATGAGTTCGGCCGGCGGCACCCGCAGCAGCCGCTGCAGGGGGATCGAGCCCAGGTACCGGCCGGTCGGGGTTGCGGTAGGGGCCCGCGTCACGAACACCAGCGACGACAACGCCGGGGTGAGGTCGGGGTCGCGCACCCGGGCCAGTGCCTCCGCGACCGAGGTGTCGGCGGTCAACACCACCGGGTTGGAGGTCATCAGACCACCGGCGGTGTCGGGCGAGTGCTCCAGCAGTCGGCGCACCGGGTCGGAGTCGTCGGGGTCCATCCGCGCCAGCAGCGTCTCGGCATCGGTGGGGTTCATCACGCCCAGCAGGTCGGCGGCGTCGTCGGGATCCATCTCCTCGAGGACGTCGGCGGCACGATCGGTGCCCAGCTGCCCCAGCACGGCGGCCTGACGTTCTTCGGGCAGCTCTTGGAGGATGTCGGCGAGTCGGGCGTTGTCCAGTGCCTGGAACACCTCGTAGCGGCGTTTGGGCGGCAGGTCGCGGATGGCGTCGGCGACCTCGATCGGCCGCCACCCCTCGAACTGCTGCAACAGCTGCGCGACGCCCTGCCCCGGCATGGCCAGTGCGGACGGAGTCAGCCCCTGCACGGCCTGCCAGTCCACGATGTGCACCGCGGCGCGGCGCCCCAGCCGGCGGGAATGCCGCACCGCGATCCGCGTCACCAGCCAGTCGCGGGTGCGGCTCTGCTCGATGGCCAGGTCCGTGATCGCCACGTCGACGCCGGCCAGCTCCGGCAGCTCCGGATCGGAGACCCGGACCTTGGTGTCCAGAACCTGGCCGAGCACCAGTGCCTCGCCGGGCCGCTGGTTGAACTTGCGCAATGACACCGTTCCGGTGTTCAGGGTGACCGCGTTGGGCTCGATCGAGGCGACCCGCAGAATCGGTACGAAAATGCGCCGACGGGTGGGCAATTCGACGACGAGCCCCAGCACACGCGGCTGTTGACGCACGATGCTGAGACTGACCACCACGTCGCGGACCCGCCCGACGGATTCGCCGAACGGGCCCAAAACGAGCATCCGCGCGAGCCGCGCTGCATAAACCCTGTTGCTCGACGCCATGGTTGAAAGGGTAGGAGTATTTAGGTGACCAACGCATATCGCCCCCGCCGTACTTGCCTGTCAGTGCCTGGCAGCAGTCAGAAGATGATCGACAAGGCCAAGGGTCTGAGCGCCGACGAAGTCTTTCTCGACCTGGAGGACGCGGTGGCTCCGGCGGCCAAGGAGCAGGCGCGGACGCTGGTGGCCGCAGCGCTCACCGCGAAGGACTGGACGGCGCCGCTGCTCGGGGTCCGGGTCAATGACTGGACCACTCCGTGGACCCACGCCGACCTGATCGAGGTGGTCTCGGCGGTCGGCGCCGCCGGTACCCGGCTCGACGTCATCGTGTTGCCCAAGGTGTCCGATGCCTCACACGTTCAGGCGCTGGATCTGCTGCTCACCCAGCTGGAGACCGTCCACGGGTTGCCGGTCGGGCAGATCGGTATCGACGCCCAGATCGAGGACGCCCGCGGCCTGATGAACATCAACGCCATTGCCGCAGCACCTCGGGTGCAGGCGCTGGTGCTGGGCCCGGCAGACCTGATGGCCAGCCTCAACACCCGCACGCTGGAGGTTGGCGAGCAGCCCGAGGGCTACACCGAGGGCGACGCCTACCACCACGTCTTGATGACGATCCTGGTTGCCGCGCGCGCCCACGGGGTCGCCGCGGTCGACGGGCCGTACCTGAAAGTGCGTGATGTTGCGGCGTTCCGGCGGGTCGCCGGACGTTCGGCCGCGCTCGGCTATGACGGCAAGTGGGTGCTGCATCCCGACCAGATCGCCGCGGGCAACGAGATCTTCAGCCCGCG
The DNA here is from genome assembly GCF_002086515.1 of Mycolicibacter arupensis. Taxonomy (GTDB): domain Bacteria; phylum Actinomycetota; class Actinomycetes; order Mycobacteriales; family Mycobacteriaceae; genus Mycobacterium; species Mycobacterium arupense. Next base: position 647 of record NZ_MVHH01000096.1, on the reverse strand, counting down.
CCAGGCCGAGTACGACCATGCCGAGCTGATTCTGGAGGCCTACGCGTGGCACACGTCGCAGGCGGGCGGAGCTCGCGGGGCGGTGATGCTCGGTGACGAGATGCTCGACGAGGCCAGCCGCAAAATGGCGCTGGTGGTGGCGGGTAAAGGCCGGGCGGCCGGTATGCGCCGCGAAGCGCCACCGTTCACACCGCCGACGGCCTAGCGTGCTTCTCGGTCGCCCAGTTCGGGCCTAGTTCAGCGCGATCATCGCGAGCAAGAGTGAAAACATCACGGCCACACCGCCGATCGCCGTGCCGGCCACCGCAAGGCCGTGGCCGGCCTCATTGGTCGACTTGATCTGGTTGAGCGCGATGACCCCGAGGATGACACCGGCCACCCCCAGTGGCCAGAACACCAGTCCGAGCAGCGACACGATCAGCGAGCTGACGGCCAGGACATTGGTCTTCTGTGCCTGGCCGGGATTGATGTAGTTGCCCGGATACGGCGTGCCGTAGCCCGGGTAACTGGCGGGCGGTGTGCCGTAGTTCGTCGGCGGATAGCCCGGAGGAGTCCCCGGCCCCGGGTACTCGCCCGGCGCGGGAGGCACCGGCGGCAGATAGCCCCCGGGGGGCAGGTAATTGCCCGGCGGTGGGGGAGGCGGATAG
>NZ_MVHH01000095.1 GCF_002086515.1 Mycolicibacter arupensis | reverse complement strand
GTCAGGCTTTGGCTGAATTGGGGGTTGACGAGTTGTAGGTAGGTGGGTTCGTCGTTGTCGGTCAGGAGGATTGCTCGGCCTGCGGGGAGGCGGGCGAAGCGTTGGCCGCGGATTTTGCCGCTGTCGGCGGGGTTGCCCGAGAGCATCAGGGTGGTGGCTTGCAGGTCGTTGAGTCGTCTCAGGAGGGGGTTGGTCATCAGGGCGTGGCCGGAGCCGGTGGCGCGGCCGGTGACGATGACACGCAGTCCCAGATCGCCTGCTTGGGAGAGCAGTTCGATGAGGGTGCTCCAGGGGCGTTGCCCGGCGTAGGGCCCCGACAGGGCTGGGGTGTCGGGGATGGCGTCGACGTCGTCGATGATCAGGTAGTGGGTGTGCCCTTCATAACGCCAGGCCGCCAGATCGGTCGCCGACAGGCCTGCTGGGGGGCGGCGGGAGCCGATCAGTGCCGATAGGCCCAGCATCGCCGGGATGACCCGGTCGACGTTGGCGGTGTACTCATTGTCGGGGAACAGGGGTTCATCCACCAGGTGCAGGCGCCGGTCGATGACGGTGAACGCCACCTGCTCGGGACTGCTGTGCTCACGCACGGTGCGAATGATGTGACGCAGCAAGGTGGTCTTGCCGGATTTAGCGTCCCCGAGCACCAACAGCAGCGGGTTGGTGGTGAAGTCGACCTGCACGGGAGCCAGGTCCTCCTCACGCACACCGATGACCAGGCGCTCGGGTGCGGTGTAGAGCGGCCCGACTTCTTCGGGTGCCAGGTTGGTCGGCAGCAACCGCACCGGCGGTGCAGCCAGCCCGGGGTGGCGGGCGTTGATCGCGCCGATCTGCCCCAGGTCGGGTTGGGCGATCAAGAAGTGCTCGGCGGCCATGGTCAGGCCACGTCCGGGCTGGTTGGCCGGCACCGCTTCAGCGGGGCGGGTCAACGCTCCAGCGACCCGCACATTGCTGTCACGGGCGTCATGGAGTTTCAGTTCCAGGCGCAGACCCAAACCATCACGCATCGCCAACGGCACTTCCAGCCAACTGGGGGTCGTGACGATCACGTGGATGCCGTAGGCCAGCCCCACGTTGACCAGTTCGGTGACTTTGGCCAACAACGGATTGCGGGTGTTGAAGGCATCGGTGTTGTCGCGGCTGAACGCATACAGGTTGTCGATGACCAGGAACACTTCCCCGTAACCGTCGTTGAAGGCACCGACACTGCCATCACGGAACGCTTCCCGCTGCTGACGTGCGGTCAGCAGTTGTTCGAGTTCCCCGAACGTGCGGCGGATCTTGTCGGGCTCCAGGCCCGAAGCCACACTGCCCACATGGGCCAGCTCTTCTAGGGCCCGCAACTGCCCGCCGCCGTAATCGAGGACATAGAAACTGGTTTCCCGCGGCGAATGCAGCGCCGCCGCCGAGAGGATGAAGGTCTGCACGGCGGTGGTCTTGCCCGATTTGGGGCTGCCGTGAATCAGCAGGTTGCCCGAGGCTGAGCGGGCATCGAAGACCAGTGGGTCGCGGCGCATGTCGAAAGGCTTGTCGATCTGACCCAACGGCCACCGCAACGCCCGCTCACCGATTCCCGCGGTAGCCAACGTCGCCGCCAACGCGATCGGCTCATCGAGCGGCGGCAACCACAACGGTGGGGCCTGGGGCCCGTAGCCGGCCAACTGATCACCAATGGTGGCGATCAACTTGCGGGGAGTGACCTCAGGCAACTCCTGAGCATCGATGATCGTGGTGTCCGCACCCGAATCGACCACCCCGGCGGTGAACAGTTTCGGCTCCGGCAGCGCATTGATCACCACTGCCGGTGATTGCCGCGGCGGATCATAGATCCCGTCGACATAGGTGGAGCGGAACTTGATCGGCGCTGCCCCCGGGGCGGGCACCAAGAACCCTTCGCCCTTGTGCTCTTTACCCGATTCGATGTGGTAAGCGTCCTCCACACCGATGATCTGCCGCGACACACTCGGCGAAGCGACCTTAAGCCCGATCCGATACGAGGTGTTCTTGTCGATGTCTTTGATCTTGCCGACATCCAACGTCTGCGACGCGAACAGAATATGGATCCGGAACGAGCGGCCTTTGCGGGCCACATAGTCGAACAATTCGGCGTACTCGGGATGATCGGCCAGCATCAAGGTGAACTCATCGGCCACGATGAACAAGGTCGGGATCGGCGCCAGATCATGCCCGGCAGCGATCGCCGCCTCATACTCGGTCACGGAGTTAAACGCACTGCCCTGCACCCGCCGGCCCGCCTCACGCAGCAACAACTCCCGCCGGGCCACCTCACCACGCAGCGTGTCAGCGAACCGATCCGCCAACGACTTCTTCTCGGCCATGTTCGAGATCACCGCAACCACCTGCGGGAAATGCCGGAAAATGTCCGCGCCGGCCTCACCCTTGAAGTCGGCGTAGATCACGATCAACCGATCCGCCGAATGCGTCGTCAACAACGACAACAGAATCGACATCAACGTCTGCGACTTACCCGAACCGGTCATACCGATCATCAACCCGTGCGGACCCATCCCGCCCTCGGCCTCATCCTTGAGATCGAAGAACAACGGCTCACCGGTCGCGGTCACCCCAATAGGCACCCGCAACTCGTCCTCACGACGCCGCGGCGCCCACAACGCCGGCACATCCAACTGCGAGGCATCAGCAATACCCAACAACGTGGTGAACGTGGCCCCACGCGTGCCCGCCGACCGCAACCCGGCATGAGTGGGATTGGAATCCCACCGCGACAGCCGCCGCGCCAGGTGCCCAGCATCGGCAACACTGAACGCATCGGCGGCATCAACCCAGCGTGACCAGCCACCGGACTGCCACCGATCAATCGAACCCCCACCCGCACTGACCCGCAGGATCGGGCGTTCAGGATCGCTGTACTGCTCCCGGCTCGGAGCCACCGCACCCCGAACAATGACCGTCACCCCAGCGCGGGCAACACCCAACACCGAGGCCGCCACATCAAAATTGGGGTCATCAACAATGACCAACAAGTGCCGCAGCCCATCACCAGGCTCACCGGTAAACGGTGGACGGGCCGCCAACACCGGGGCCAGCAAACCCACCAATTCCTCACCACTGGCCGCCAAATACCGGGCCGGGCCCACCCCATCGACCGAACCAGCGATATCGGTGTGCGGCAACCACTTCAACCACGACCACGCCGGGGACTCCAACTCCGGTGAGGCCAACGCCACCCCCACCATCGTCGGGTCATGCCAGCACACCGCCTGGGCCACCCACGCCCGCACCGCAGCACGCACATCAGCGGCAGCATCAGCACCCTCACCAAGGACCGTCACCCGCGACACCGACGCCACATCCAACCCCACCGGCACATCACGCACCGTGCGCTGGGTATCCAACAAACTGCGCAGCGCACTGTGCGATACCGGCTCCAAGTCGATCTCATCAGCGGTATCAGCCACCCGCACCGTGCTGGCCAACGGCACCACATGCCGGCCCGTGCGCACCACCAAAAAATCCTCATCATGAGGATCGCGTTCCCACTGCCGCCGCGAACCCGGCACCGCCACCAAATCGGCAGGATCAGGATGCGACCACTGCGCCGCCGCCCGCTGCTGCGCCGCAGCACCCCGAATATTGTCCCGAACCACCGACAAATACCGCAGATAATCAGCCCGCTCAGCATCAACCTCAACCGTGCGGGACTTCTTATCCCCACCCCGATAAATCCCCGCCGCCGCCACCAACAACGCAAACGGGAAGAACAACATCACCGGCGAAATCAACCGCATACCCGTGGCGAACATGGCGATCACCATGCCCACAATCAACAACACAATCACCACCGGCAACGCCCGCTGCAAAAACGACGCCGGAACCAACCGCGGCAACTCCGGCGGCGGCTCAATCGTGATCGTTCCCCGATCCACCGGCGGCACCGGCAACCGACGACGTGCCTCAAAAATCAAACGACTCATCGGGACTCTCCCCCGTTAGAACCAACAGCAGCCACCCGACGACCCGGCCGCGCATCCGGCGCCAACCCGTCATGAGCCAACAACGCATCCGACCGCGACAACGCCGGCCCCACCGCAAACTGCGACAACACCGACCACGGAATCGGCACCGCCGGCTCACTCAAACCCAACGCCGACACCGTGTCACCCTCACCACCACCAGAACCACCCTCAGTGTTGATGCCATAACGCACACCGGTATCGGAAACCCAAAACAACGGCCCCGCAACCGCATCCGCCGCCGGATCACCACTGACGCTCTGCACGAAAAACCCCGAACCCGCAGGCAACGCCACCCGAGCAGCCGTACCGCCCACACCAGCACCCACCAAATCCAAGGTCGACACACCCTCACGCAACGGCAACACCGAACCCGACAACAACACCAACGAACTCGTGCTGGCCCCAACAGGCTTGCTCCACAACGCACACGTCACCGGAGCCGACACCGCATCAACCACCCTCACCGGCCGCTCCGGGAACCGCGACACATCCAACCCACCAGAAACCGGCAACCGCGCCACATCATCAGCACCCAACACCGGCGGCCGATCCAACCCAAACGAATCCGAATTACGCAACACCGCCGCCAACACACCCGAAATCGGCTGCAAACCATCCTCCAACACCGCGTAATAACGCA
>NZ_MVHH01000094.1 GCF_002086515.1 Mycolicibacter arupensis | reverse complement strand
TATGTTCCCTAGGGTCGCTACGGGTGTGTAGTCGATGTAGCTGACGACCTGGATTGGCGCAGTTGGGGTCTGGCCATTTGGTGATATCTGGAGTGTCTACGACGCGGATCTGCGCTGTCGTCGACGACCGAGGCTGAGCGCTGTTAGCACGACTTCCGCTGGCCGGCTGCGGCAGCGATTCGGTTTTGGCTTCTTGCGATGGGCGCTCACCGTAGGTATGGAAGGTCGGTCTCGGCGCCGATCGGCTCGATGTAGGAGCCAAGGAGCCAGATGAGGTTGTCCGCCTCCGAGGCTGGGGTATCGGAGGGAGTGTGGTGGAGTCCAGCCAGCGCATATTGCACGGATCTGATCATGTCCTCGCGGCTACGACGTCCCGCCAGTTTGACTATCTCCTCTGCTCGCGTCCGCTGCTCGGCTAGCGGGAGGTGGTGGATCGCCGCCCAGTGATCGAAAAGCCGCGTGATGTGTACGTCGGGCTTGAACCCGCTCCAGCGGAGATTCCGGAGAAACTCGCAGCTGATTGCTATACCCATGCCGGGCGCCTTGAGTTCCGGGGCGGGGACCGTACTTACCGGAGTTTGGGTGGTTGCGCCTTCGCTGAACAGGACAGCCAAAGCGATCATCAGCTCGCCATCGGTGAGCCCGGCAGGCTCTGTTGCACTTCGAAGTTGTTTGCCGACCGCGCAAATCGCCTGTTGGTAGTAGTCCGGATTCGCTGCAAGCCGCTCTGCCCATTTCAAGATTGCCGCTGCATGGGACTTTTGGAATCGGGATCCGAGCTTGGGGCTGAGCGTGGCGACTGTGACATCAGGATCATTGGCCAGTGTTTCGAGGTCGTACTGGTGCAAGGCCGCTTCGACGTCGGCGCGACGACGCAATACCACTTTCCAGTCTGTCCCACTGCTCCATATCGCTGCGACCGCCGCGCGAAATACCGTGTTGTTCGTGATGTGCTGATCAAGTGGATTCTCGGCCGGGCGCTGGTCGATCGCGTCGATTACTTGTGCTGCGAAGTCCGTGGGGCTGTCGGCCGGGTCGGCAATGCCATAGTCGGACGCAATCTTGTCGCGTTTGGTGAAGACACGTTCGCGGAGCAGGTCGAGGTCGAATTGCATGAGCCTCACCTTCTCATGACCCGGCGACATCTGGACCGCAACGCCCAGCATGGACTGCCGCGTGGTTTCGATGCGTGAGCGGTGTTGTCGGTGGTGCTCGTTACCGTCGCTGGAGAGGCCCAGACGCGCGGTGAGGAGGCGGTATGCGGGTCCAGCGGGTGCTTGCCCCGGATGACGGTCGGGAATCGTGGACGGTCTTGGATGAGTCCTTCGCCGTGGTCGATCCGATTGACGAGTTCTTGGCGCATCTGAGCGCGATCGAGCGTTCACCGGGCACGGTACGTTCCTATGCCTTCGATCTGCGTGATTACTTCGAGTTCCTCGGTTCGCGCGGGATCGATTGGCGCACAGTCCGTCTAGAACACTTGGGCCGGTTCGTTGGGTGGCTGCGATTGACTCCGTCAGCCCGGTCGGCCGCGGTGACAGCCTTGGGGAATGGGTCCGCGCATTGCTCGGCGGCCACGATCAACCGCAAGCTGGCGGCGGTGGGTTCGTTTTACAAGTATCACCATCGTCACGGGGTGGACTGCGGGGACTTGTTGACCATGATCAAACCCGGCGGCGCGTCGGGGGCGTGGCGACCGTTTCTGGCGCATCTTGGCCCCGATGGCGACAAACGCCGTCGGACCATCAAGTTGAAAACACCGCGACAGATCCCGCGGACTTTGGACCCGGCGTCGTTGGCAGCGGTGGTTGGTGCGTGTGATCGGCTGCGTGACCGGTTCCTCATCGAGTTGCTGGCCGGCACCGGCATGCGCATCGGTGAGGCGTTGGGGCTACGGCATGAGGATATCGATGCAGCGGCGACATTGATCCGGATTCGATTGCGCGACAACAGCAACAGCGCACGAGTCAAGGGTGGTCAGCGCGAGATACCGGTCTCGGCGTCACTGATCCGGCTCTACACCGACTATCTGGTCAACGAATACGGCGATCTCGATTGCGACTATGTGTTCGTCAACCTGTGGGGCGGAACGGCCGGAACGCCGTGGCGGTACTGGAATGTCACCGATCTGGTGATCCGTCTGCGGGCACGCAGCGGTATCGCGTTCACCGTTCACATGCTGCGTCATACCTACGCCACCGACCTCCTGCGTCGTGAGGTGCCAGCCGAAGTCGTGCAGAAACTCCTCGGGCATGCGTCCGTAACGACCACCACCGGCACCTACGCGCACTTGGAGGTCGATGACCTTCGGCGAGTCCTGCACGACAAAGGCTGCCTCGGCCGCGCCGATGGGAGCCAGTGATGACCACGTCGTTGAAAATCGTCGGACCGTCGGCGAATGCTGATCCGGCATCGCCGCTGCCGCTGCCGGATCAGCTTCGCACGCTGGTGGCGCCGATTCTGCTCGACGACTGCCGAGTCCTCGTCACCGCAGGTGACCCGGTGGGAGGTGGCCCGGCCTGCGCGGTGGCGGATTGCCCTCGACCACGCGCAGGCCGCGAGATGATCTGCTCTACTCACCGCGACCGCTGGGTTGCCGCGGGAAAGCCGGACCTGGACCAATGGGATGATCCAGGGCCGTGTCCTGGCCCAGCATCGGTGCTCCTGGACAGGTTGCTGGTGCCGCTGCGCAGAGAAATCGCCTACGGCATCGACCAGGCGCGACAACACCCCCACCCTCCGTCGTTGCGCCTGGCCTCCTTGCAGAGCGCGATCTACGGGCTCGCCGACACCGGTATCGGCTCGTTGCTCGAACCCGACGAAGGCCAGTGGCCCAGTCCGAGCCGCCCCAGGCACGGCCGCATACCGAAACCGGTCGGAGTACTTCAAGTCGGCTTCTTCACCTTCACCATCGATGAACTCGATCGGCTACGCGGCCAATTCGGCTACGAGCACGAATACGCCCGAGATGTCTGGCGGCTGCGACGCCTCGGTGTCACCGGAGTTCCCCGGGGCTGGCGGCTGGACTTCGGTCAGATCGAACAGGACTGGCTGCAGACCGCGGTGAAACAGTTCCTACGCTGGCGCCACGACATCGGCCACAGCCCCAGCGGCATGCACCGCGACCTCACCGTCCTGACACTGCTGTCATCGGCTCTTACCGACTGCGCCGGAGCCGACGCCCCGCCCGAACGGTTCGACCGTGCCGTGGTCAACCGACTGTTGACCATTCTGACCGAACGGGGCCACCCACCGAACGCACGCCGCCAGCGGCTCGCATCGGTGCGCAGGTTCCTGGAGATCGCCCGCCAGCACGACTGGATCGCCGGAGTCCCCGCCAGCGCGGCACTGTATTCCGACGACTTTCCCAAAGAAACCAAACTGGCTCCCCGAGCGTTGCCGGCATCGGTCATGGCGCAGCTGGAAAACGCAGACAACCTCGCCAAGCTCACCGATCCCCGCTGGCGACTGCTGTTCCCGCTGCTCATGGAGACCGGGTTGCGAATCAACGATGCCCTGCACCTGCCGCAAGACTGCGTCATCTGCGACCAGCAGAACGCCCCCTATCTGCGCTATCTGAACCGGAAGATGAAACGTGAAGCACTGGTGCCGATCTCCTCGGAAATGGCGGCCGCGATCAACGATCAAGCCGCCCGGGTGCGCACCCAGTACTCACCGAAAGCAGTGTTGTTTCCCCGACTGACAATGAACCCCGACGGCAGGCACCCGGCCAGCACGTGCGCCCACCGGACCGCGCTCGATGCCTGGATCCAGCAGTGCCGCATTGTCGACGAGACCGGTGCACCCATGCACATCACCCCACATCAGTTCCGGCACACCCTCGGCACCCGGCTGATCAACAACGACGTCCCCCAGGAAGTGGTCCGCAAAATCCTCGACCACACCTCCTTGGAGATGACCGCCCACTATGCGCGGCTGCACGACGTCACCGTGCGTCGGCACTGGGAACGCGCCCGCAAAGTCGACATCCACGGCCACACCGTCAACATCGACGCTGACAGCCCGCTCGCTGATGCCCAATGGGCCAAACAGCATCTGGCGCGGGCCACCATGGCGCTGCCCAACGGCTACTGCGGCCTGCCGCTGCAGCAGACCTGTCCACACGCCAACGCCTGCCTGACCTGCCCCGTCTTCATCACCACCGAAGAATTCCTGCCCCAACATCGCGAGCAACTGGAACTGACCCGCGGCATCATCGAGCGCGCCCGACAACGAGGTCAGCTTCGGGTCGTCGAAATGAACCAACGCACCGCCGACAACCTGCTCACCGTCATCACCAGTCTCGAAACACCTACACCCCCAACAATCTCGGACGCCGACGATGCGAGCTGACAACACCGCACACCTCAAGAGCGCCGCCGCAGCACGGCATGAACGCACCCGCCAACGAGCCCTCGACGCCTTGAAACAGCTCGAAAGCACAGACACCGCCATCACCGTCGCCGGTCTAGCACGTTCCGCAGGCGTTGCCCGCTCCTGGATCTACACCCAACCCGACCTGCTCAACCGCATCAACGCCGAACCGCGATCAACCCGCACGGTGAAACCCCACACCCACGCCACCGAAGAATCCTGGCAACAACGCGTCGCACTCGCCCACCAACGAATCAAAGAACTCACCGCCGAGAACCAGCAACTACGGACTCAACTCGCCCTCGCCCACGGTCACCGCAGAGCCCAACAGACCACCGCGTCTAGGACACCGTCCACAACGCACACCCCCAGCTCATAACCGCCAGATACACGTCCAACCCAAGGGAACATATGT
>NZ_MVHH01000093.1 GCF_002086515.1 Mycolicibacter arupensis | reverse complement strand
ATGCCGACATGAATGTGGAGGTCGATGCCGAATGGGCGCCACCGACCGGTGGGGGACCGCTGGCTTCCGACGGCAGCGCGGGCGGACTCGGCTTCGAAGGCGGTGCCATCAAACACGCTGTGCGGGAAACGGGATTGACCACCGTGGCAGGGGACTCGTTCCAGAGCGCTCCCACTGAGCCGCTACTGCCGGCCAGCTGGACCCGACAGTCGAGCGAAGGAGCCGATGGCCACGGACAGAGCTGATCACCGCTAAACACAAGGCAATCGATGTGGACAGGGAGTAGACGATGAGTTTTTTGGATGCACATATTCCGCAGTTGGTGGCGTCGGAGTCGGCCTTTGGTGCCAAGGCGGCGTTGATGCGCTCGACGATGGCGCAGGCGGAGCAGGCGGCGTTGTCGGCGCAGGCGGTGCACGTGGGTGAGGCGGCGGCGGCGTTTCAGGGATCGCATGCGCGGTTTGTGGCGCTGGCGGCGAGGGTGAATGCGTTGCTGGACACAGCGCAGGTGAACTTGGCGGATGCGGGTAGCACGTATGTGGCGGCCGATGCCGCGGCGGCGAGCTCCTACACCGGATTCTGACGAGAAAGGATTTCAGTGATGTCGCAGATTCTGTACAACTACCCGGCGATGCTGGCGCACGCCGCGGAGATGAATGGGTACGCGGGCACTTTGCAGGCCGTCGGTGCCGACATTGCCACTGAGCAGGCAGCGTTGCATGCCGCATGGCAGGGCGATACCGGACTGACCTATCAGGCGTGGCAGGTGCAGTGGAATCAGGCCATGGAGGAGCTGGTGCTGGCTTATCGGGCGATGGCGTCTACCCATGAAGCCAACACGTTGCTGATGAACGCCCGCGACACCGCCGAAGCAGCCCGCTGGGGCTGAGTCCTAAAGTCGTCCTTTCGTGCGTCGAATCCGACGCGCCAATCCATAACACCACCCGCGCCGAAACAGCGTTGGGCCAATCGCTGCCCATGATCCGTCGTCGGCGCAGTGCTCGAACATCACACACAAAACACCCAGCACAACCCCGAGGAGAAAACTATGCCCAGCAGCTCGTCGCCCACCCGCACCGACCTCGAAGTGGTGAAACTGGGCGAATACATCGGCGCCCGGATCGACGGCGTCCAGTTGAGCGGTGACTTGGACAACGAAACCGTCACCGCGATCAATGACGCGTTGGTAACCCACAAGGTCATCTTCTTCCGGGACCAGCACCACCTGGACGATGTCAGCCAATTCGAGTTCGCTCAGCTGCTGGGTACACCGACCGCCCCGCACCCGCTGCTGAAGGGCGAAGGCGCAATCCTTCCGATCGACTCGTTCGGCGGTACCGCCGCCAACAGTTGGCACACCGACGTCACCTTCGTCGATCGGGCCCCCAAGGCCTCACTGCTTCGCGCCGTGGAGCTGCCGCCTTACGGCGGAACCACTCTGTGGGCGAACACCGTGACTGCCTACGAGCAGCTGCCGAACCCGCTGGCCCGGCTGGCAGACGAGCTCTGGGCCATCCACAGCAACGCCTTCGACTACACCCAGCTCGACCTGACGGACTCCAAGCAGCTGGAGAAGTACGCCGACCTTCTGCAAACCGAAGAGTTTCAGCAGTACATCCAGACGTTCAACTCCACCACCTACGAGACGCAGCACCCCGTGGTCCGAGTGCACCCCGAGAGCGGAGAGCGTTCCCTGCTGCTGGGCAACTTCGTGCAGCGAATCGCCGAGGTCAAGCACTCCGAGTCGCGGGCCCTGTTCCAACTGTTCCAGGAGCGAATCACCCGGCCGGAGAACACCACCCGGTGGAACTGGCAGCTGGGCGACCTGGCGATCTGGGACAACCGATCCACCCAGCACTACGGAGTCTCCGACTTCGGTCAGGCGCACCGGCGGTTGCACCGCATCACCCTTGCCGGCGACATTCCCGTCAGCGTCCACGGCGAGCGCAGCCGAGTGATCCAGGGAGATGCTTCGGCGTACTCCGTCATCGGAGAGCCTCGAGCGGTGGCATAAGCCACCGTTCGATTCGGGCCGTGCAGCGTTGAGTGGGAAGTGATCTGAGAATGAGTAACCGTGACGTGGGTGTGCTGGACGCACGCACCGCCACAACCAGAGTGGATGCCGACATCGTCAGCCGGTTCGCCACCTGCAGCAGGGCACTGGGCGTCGCGGTCCACGGTCGGAGACGGCCCGCCGACCTGGCCGCGGCTCGCACCGGTTTCGCCGCGTTGACCCGCGTCGCCCACGAACAGTGCGATGCATGGGTGGGACTGGCGGCAGCCGGTGACACGTCGCCACGGGTGCTGGAGGCGGTGTGGCGCACCGCACCCACGGTGGGAGTACTGCAGCGCAAGCTCGATCTTCCACAGGGCGAGTTGGGCTTTCACTACGACTCGGGTCTGTATCTGAAGTTCCGTGCCACCGATACCGACGACTTCAACCTGGCCTACGCCGCAGCGCTGGCTGCTGCCGGCCGGTTCGGCGAGGCGAATCGGATCGTCATCGAGCTCGCCGAGCGCCGGCCGACCTTCCGCGACGCCCGCTGGATCGCCATCGTGATTCACTATCGGGCGCAGCGGTGGTCGGACGTCGTCAAGCTGTTGACGCCGATCGTCAACGATCCTGGACTCGACGAGCTTTTCGCCCATGCCGCCAAGATCGCTCTGGGCACGGCGCTGGCCCGGCTGGGTATGTATGCGCCGGCGTTGTCGTACCTCGAGGAGCCCGAAGGTCCGATCGCAGCAGCCGCCACCGATGGGGCGCTGGCGAAAGGATTGGTCCTGCGGGCCCAGGAAGATGAGGAGTCTGCGGCGGAGGTGCTGCAGGACCTCTATGCGGCCAATCCGGAGAACGAAGAGGTCCAGCATGCCCTGCTGGACCACAGTTTCGGGATCGTCACGACCACTGCGGATCGGATTGCGGCGAGGACCGATCCCTGGGACCCCGCGACCGAGCCGGCGGAAGCCGACTTCATCGATCCCGGATCGCACGAACGCAAGGCAGAGCTACTGGCTGAGGCCGAGCGGGAACTCGCCGAGTTCATCGGCCTGGACGAGGTGAAGGATCAGGTTCAGCGGCTGAAGAGCTCCGTGGCGATGGCGATCCGGCGTGAACAGCATGGCTTGGCCGTGGCCCAGCGCGCGCACCACCTTGTCTTTGCTGGGCCGCCTGGGACGGGTAAGACCACCATTGCCCGCGTGGTGGCCAAGATCTACTGCGGCCTGGGGCTGTTGAAAAAGGAGAACGTGCGAGAGGTCCACCGGGCCGACCTGATCGGTCAGCACATCGGGGAGACCGAGGCCAAGACCAATGCGGTCATCGACAGTGCGCTCGATGGCGTGCTGTTCCTTGATGAGGCCTATGCCCTGGTGGCCACGGGCGCCAAGAATGACTTCGGCCTGATTGCCATCGACACGCTGCTGGCGCGCATGGAGAACGACCGCAACCGTCTGGTGGTGATCATCGCGGGTTACCGGGCCGATCTCGACCGATTCCTGGACACCAACGAAGGCCTGCGGTCGCGGTTCAGCCGCAGTATCGACTTCCCGTCCTACACGGCCGACGAGCTGGTGGAGATCGCCACGGTGATGGCGGAACACCGCGACAGCGTCTTTGAGCCCTCAGCACAGGAAGACCTGCAAGCGTTGTTCGCGCGCTTGGCGGCGGCCTCGCACCCGGATGCCAATGGTGTTGATCGGCGCAGCCTCGACATCGCCGGTAACGGCCGGTTCGTGCGAAACCTGGTGGAGCGCTCCGAGGAAGAGCGTGAATTCCGGCTTGACCATTCCGAGCAGGCGGGCACCGAGGCGTTCACCGATGAGGAGCTCATGACCATCACTGCCGACGATGTTCGTAACTCGGTGGCACCGTTGCTGCGCGGCCTCGGATTGGAGGTGCAGGCGTGAGCGAGCAGTTCGATGGATCTGAGGACGGGCGGCGTTCGTTCGCTTCGCGCACTCCGGTCAACGCCAACCCCGACCGGGTGGAGTACCGGCGCGGGTTCGTCACCAAGCACCAGGTGAGCGGCTGGCGGTTTCTGGTCCGGCGGATCGCCTCCGGCGTAGCGCTGCACGACACCCGGATGTTGGTGGAGCCATTGCGCGCGCAGTCTCGTTCGGTGCTGATGGGCGCGGTCTTGCTGGTGGCCGGTTTGGCGGGCTGCTTTGTCCTGACCCTGATTCGGCCCAACAGTGCGGCCGATGGTGATCCGGTGCTGGCGGATCGGTCGACGTCGGCGTTGTATGTGCGGGTCGGTGATCAGTTGCACCCGGTGCTGAACCTGACTTCGGCGCGACTGATCGCGGGCCGGCCCGTCGACCCGACTCCGGTGAGACAGGAGGTCCTCGACAAGTTCCCGCGGGGCAATCTGTTGGGAATCCCCGGCGCCCCCGAGCGGACGGTGCAAAATGCCTCCGCCGATGCCGACTGGACGGTGTGCGACGCGGTGTCGGGCACTGCCAGCGGAGTTACCTTGGTCGCAGGACCGTTGGACAGCAGCGGCTCTCGCGCCGAGACTCTAGAGCCCGACCACGCGGTGCTGGTCGATAACGGTGCAGGGGTCTGGTTGTTGTGGGACGGCAAGCGCAGCCGGATCGACCTCAGCGATAGGGCCATCACCGCCGCGCTGGGTTTGGATGCCGCGGCGAAGCCGCGGCCGATCGCTGCCGGGTTGTTCAACGTGGTCCCCGAAGCGCCGCCCTTGACGGCACCGGCGATCCCCGAGCTGGGAAGCCTCCCGTCTTACGGTTTGCCGGTGCCCGTCGGTGGGGTGGTCGTCGCCCATGAAGTTGCAGGCAGCTCCGATGGTGGATTGCGTTATTACGCGGTGTTGGAGGATGGTTTGCAGCCGATTTCGGGTGTGTTGGC
>NZ_MVHH01000092.1 GCF_002086515.1 Mycolicibacter arupensis | reverse complement strand
TTCGCTTCTACGAGGACTCGGGGCTGCTACCGCCGCCGGCACGCACCCCGTCCGGCTACCGCGACTACGGACCCGAGGTCGTGGATCGGCTCCGGTTCATCCACCGGGGCCAAGCCGCCGGGCTGACCTTGCAGAAAGTGCGCCAAATCCTGGCGATCCACGACCGCGGCGAGACGCCGTGCGGGCATGTCCAACAGGTCCTGGGCACCCAAGGGTCTGCTGCATGAATAGGTGACGTCGGAGAGCACACCGATCACACACAACGAGGTGTGCATGAAACCGAATGGTTCAGAATCCGGTGAACCAACAAACGATGCCCGAACCGAACAACGGAGACAGCCGACTGCCCGGCGGCCAGCCGTGCTGACCTCGGGGAACTGATGGTCAGCTTTCGGTGGTGTACTCGACGATGGGGCATATTGCGGCCGGCGCGGTCACAGCATCGCGGTCGACTGAATGGACACCTCGGGTGCTGACGAGACTGCGGCGTAGGGCGCGCAGGTCGGCGATCGCGGAATCGATCTCGTCAATGCGGGTATCGATGAGCGTGCGTACCGCCGTGCACGGTGTGCTGCCGTGACGGCGGATGTCCAGGATGGCGGCGATGTCATCTAGGCGCAGGCCCAGTGTGCGGGCCTGACGGATGAAGGTGAGCACGGCGACGTCATCGGCGCAGTAGAGGCGGTAGCCGGCCGGGGTGCGCGGGGGTTCGTCCACGAGGCCTTTCGCCTCGTACAAGCGCAGCGCCTTGCGCGTGATTCCGGCGCGGGAGGCGGCCTGTCCCGCGGTGACAGTGTCCGTGGCCATGATTTCCTCCTGGTCAACTTGACCTGGCCCCGAGGGCCAGCTTGTAGTGTCGTCTGGCTGGAACAACACCACAAGGAGGTCGATGATGCCATTTCGTGAGGGCGAGGTGTATCGGTGCCCGCTGCCCGAATGTGGATGCGAGCTGACGGTGACCAAGAGTGCCCCATCGGATTGTCAGGGACAGCAGAATCCAACCTGCTGCTGCGGGCAGACGATGGAGAAAGTCAGCTAGAGGCATCAACGCCCCGGGGTGAGGCCCGCACATGGTGATCTCACCCCGGTTGCCGCCCGGGCTCAACGTCAGACGATCAGCGCACCGACCGCCTGCACAGCGATCTGGTCAAGGAGGCCAGCGATCTCTACCCGGCTCCACAACAGCGTTCACAGGAATGGTTGTTGCGGACGTTGGCCGCGGCCGCGTTCCTGATTTTCTTTCAGGCATTCATTGGTGGCGCCGCTCACTCCGCAACTGGGAGTACGAGTTCGGCAGCTAGTTCGGCAGCTCCGCCGATGCGCTTGGCCTCGCTGTTCCCGCCTACCTGCTGCCCTACCGGACGATGACCTTGTTGTGGGGTCCGCTCTCGGATCGGATCGGCAGGAAACCGGTGATCCTTGGGTCTGCTGCGGGGCAAGGAGATCGGCGCCCACGGCCGCAACTGCACCGGGCGGCATCGGCCAGGCCCTTACAGCCGGCGATGTGACAACGTACGGGTTCCCGGTGGCCGCGATGAACAGAGACGGTCAACAGGTCAGCGCGCCGCTAGCTTCACCACCCTGTCGTTGCCGCGGTCGGCAACGTACACATTCCCGTCGGTGTCCACCGCTAGGTTGCAGGGGGTGCTGAGACCGTTGAATGGCAGCTTTATCTGGGTGCTCGACCCGGCCGCCAACTTCACCACCTCTTGGCCCTCATGTTCGCTGACGTAGACGCTGCCGGCGGCGTCCACCGCCACACCCCAGGGCATGTCGAGGCCCCTGAACGGTAGCTCGGTCTGGGTGCTCGACCCGGCCGCCAACTTCACCACTCTGTCGTTATCGGAGTCGGTGACGTACACGCTGCCGGCGCTGTCCACCTGCACATCATTTGGGTTTTTGAGGCCGGTGAACGGTAGCTCGGTCTGGGTGCTCGACCCGGCTGCCAACTTCACGACCCGGTTGTTGCCCCGGTCGGCGACATAGACGCTGCCGGCGGTATCCACCGCCACACCCTCGGGGTAATTGAGGCCGGTGAAGGGCAGCTCGGTCTGGGTGCTCGACCCGATCGCCAACTTCACGATCTGGTTGTTGAAGTCGCTGACATACACCGTGCCGGCGGTGTCCACCGCCACCCCCTGGGGCTCGTACAGGCCGGTGAACGGCAGCACCGTCGGGGTGCTTGACCCGGTAACCAACTTCACCACCTGGCCGTACATGCCCTTATGGGTGACGTACACGGTGCCGGCGGTGTCCACCGCCACCCCGCCTGGGGACAGGTGAAAGTTGAGGCCTTCCAACGGCAGCATGGTTTGTCCGGATGCCGAGGTCGAGGGGTGCGATGGCCGCGTTACCAGGTATCCGGTGGCCGCGATGGCGGCGATGACTAGAAGCGTGGCAGCGCCGATAAGGATCCGTGGCTTGCGTTTGGGGTGGGGCTGGAGCGGCGGGCGAAAATCCGGTGGGACCGCGGGGCTGCCAGTGACGGCTTCCGATGGCGCGGGACGAACCATTGTTCCGTCGCCGGGCGATAGCGCTGGAGCAGCCAGTGTCCCGGCGTCGGCGCCCGACGCTGTGAAATGGGGCGGGGCGCCGGCCTGCTGCTCAGATGTGGTCAGCGCGTCGTGAGCGGCGATTGCCAGATCGCCGGCGCTGCTATAGCGCGCTTCGGGGTTTTTGGCCATGCCCATGGCGATCACGTGATCTATGGCCACCGGAACGCTCCCGGGTCGAAGCTGGCTGGGCCGCGGGGCAGGCTCCATCAGATGCGCGGCGATCAACCGTTCGATGCTGTCGGCCCGATACGGCGGCGACCCGGTCAAACACTCGGCCAACACACAGGCCAGCGCATAGATATCGGCGCGATAGGTGACCTCATTGCCAGTGAACCGCTCCGGGGCCATGTACTTGTAGGTTCCCATCGCGGTCCCGGTCTGGGTAAGCCCCGGATCAGCCGCGGCGCGCGCTATCCCGAAATCGACCAAATAGGCGAAATCATCGCCTGTAATCAGAATGTTCTCCGGTTTGACATCACGGTGTGTCACCCGGGCGGCGTGCGCGGCGTCCAACGCGGCCGCAACCTGGCGCACAATGGCCACCGCCCGCGCCGGGCTCAACGGCCCCCAACGCTTCAACATCGTGGACAAATCGGTGCCCTCGATCAGGCGCATATCTAAGTACAGCTGCCCACCGATCTCGCCGTAATCATGAATCGGCACCACATGCGGCTCGGTCAACCGTCCCGCAGCATCGGCCTCACGCTGCATCCGCACCCGAAACACCGGATTCCCGGAGAACTGCTCGGAGATCAACTTCAACGCCACCACCCGGTGCTTGCGGGTGTCCTCGGCCTGATAGACCTCGCCCATCCCGCCGCGGCCCAGCAGTCGCAGCAGCCGATAGGGCCCAAATAGTGACCCCACCCGCGAACCAACCTCGGTGTCGCTCACGGCCGACGCTCCCTTCTCCTAGGCCGGCCCCCGGTTGTAGGGCGATGATTGCGCTAGTCACGCGATAGCATTCACCGCCGTCGCCAGTTTCGATCGGAACGAGGCCGGCAGCGGAATATATCCATACCGGTCCAAGCCATCTTGGACGGGACCAATTGCGGCCTGCATGAACGCTTTTACAGCCGCGCCGATCGCGGAATCCGGATACTGCGAGCAGACGATTTCATAGGTCGCCAACACGATCGGGTAGGCACCGGGCCGCGCCGGCTTGTAGAACGACGACGTGTCCACCACCAGGTCATTGCCCCGCCCCTTGAACGTGGCCCCGGCAATCGTCTTGCCGACCGAGTCGGTCGTGATCGCCACCGGATCCGGACCCGCTGCCGTGATGATCTGGGCCATGTTCAAATGATGGCCCACCGCGAACGACCACTCGTTATAGGTGATCGACCCGTCGGTTCCCTTCACGGCCAACGACGTGCCATCGTTTCCCTCGGCGCCACCACCGACACCCCCGTCGAACGTCAGGCCGGTGTCTTTACCCCACGCACCGTTGGATGCGGCGTCGAGATACTTCTGGAAGTTGAATGTTGTACCGGACTCGTCGTTGCGGAACACGACATGAATGGGCGTCGCGGGCAGGTCCGTGCTTCCGTTCAGCCCTTTGATCGCCGGATCATCCCACTTGGTGATGCTGCCATTGAAGATCTTCGCCGTCGTCGGCCCGTCCAGATTCAGTGAACTCACGCCCTTGATGTTGTAGGTGACCGCGATCGGGCCAAACGCCACCGGCAGGTCCCACGCCGGCGAACCGCACCGGTCGTGCGCCCGGTTGGGTTCGCCCTTCGACGGATCCAACGGCACATCGGAGCCCGCCAGATCGGTCTGGTTATTGATGAAATCCGTCACCCCGGCGCCGGAGCCATTTGCGTTGTAGTCCAGCGTGTGACCCGGGCAGGCATTGATGTAGGCGTAGACAAATTGTTCTATCGCGTTCTTTTGCGCGGTCGAACCACTGGCAATGAGTTTCTGCTTGCCGCCACAGTTCACTGGCGCCGACGAGGTGTTTGTATTGCTACCGCATGCCGATAACCCCAGTGCGCTGGCGACTAGCAGGTTCAGCGCGGCACCAGATCGGATGAACTTCACGGACATCCTCCGAAGGGTCAGGGTGACGAACTCACTCGCTCCACCACCGGGGAGCAGAGACGCGGAACCACGTTCCGCTGCACAGATGTCCCACTGCTCGGCAAGAGAACGTGTGAACCCACCGTGAATATGCTGGCGATGCCGCTGCTCCGGCCATGGAGGTTGTGAACCTCACCCTGGGTTTCGGTGCCAAAGCCGTGCTTGAGCGGGTGAGCCTGAAGTTTCGCATCTTCGACGAGGACGACCTGAGGCCAAGCCCAGTGGCGCGGTGTATGAGTTAGCTCGATCGCCCGAATTGCATCGACACGAAATCCGGTGACCTGCACCCGCATCCGCCCCGCTG
>NZ_MVHH01000091.1 GCF_002086515.1 Mycolicibacter arupensis | reverse complement strand
TAAATTGTGTTCGGCGGTGTCCTACTTTTCCACCCGTGTGGGCAGTATCATCGGCGCTGACAGGCTTAGCTTCCGGGTTCGGGATGGGACCGGGCGTTTCCCTGTCGCTATTTCCGCCGTAACTCTATTTTTTTGTTGTGGTGGGCCGGCTCCCCGTTTTTTTGGGGGGGCGGGGTTGCCACCGTGCCATCAAGACATGTGTGTTTGATGGTGGGGTGTGGTTAAAAGGTTTTGTGTGTGGTTGCGGGCAACACGTAATTGTTTCTTTGTGTTGTAAGTTTTCGGCCGGTTAGTGCCAGTTCCCTGCACACCTTGCGGTGCTTCCAGGTCTGGTCTATCAATCCCGTAGTCTGCGGGGGGCCTTATCCCTCTAAAAGGGTGAGAATCCTGGTCTTGGAGTAGGTTTCCCGCTTAGATGCTTTCAGCGGTTATCCTGTCCGAACGTAGCTATCCAGCCGTGCTCCTGGTGGAACAACTGGTATACCAGAGGTTCGTCCGTCCCGGTCCTCTCGTACTAGGGACAGGTTTCCTCAAGATTCTGACGCGCGCGGCGGATAGAGACCGAACTGTCTCACGACGTTCTAAACCCAGCTCGCGTGCCGCTTTAATGGGCGAACAGCCCAACCCTTGGGACCTGCTCCAGCCCCAGGATGCGACGAGCCGACATCGAGGTGCCAAACCATCCCGTCGATATGGACTCTTGGGGAAGATCAGCCTGTTATCCCCGGGGTACCTTTTATCCGTTGAGCGACACCCCTTCCACTCGGGGGTGCCGGATCACTAGTCCCGACTTTCGTCCCTGTTTGACGTGTCAGTCTTACAGTCAAGCTCCCTTGTGCACTTACACTCAACACCTGATTGCCGTCCAGGTTGAGGGAACCTTTGGGCGCCTCCGTTACATTTTAGGAGGCAACCGCCCCAGTTAAACTACCCACCAGGCACTGTCCCTGAACCAGTTTCATGGTTCGAAGTTAGAGGTCCAATACGATCAGAGTGGTATTTCAACAACGACTCCACCCACACTGGCGTGCGGGTTTCACAGTCTCCCACCTATCCTACACAAACCGCATCGAACATCAATACCAAGCTATAGTGAAGGTCCCGGGGTCTTTTCGTCCTGCCGCGCGTAACGAGCATCTTTACTCGTAATGCAATTTCGCCGAGTCTATGGTTGAGACAGTTGAGAAGTCGTTACGCCATTCGTGCAGGTCGGAACTTACCCGACAAGGAATTTCGCTACCTTAGGATGGTTATAGTTACCACCGCCGTTTACTGGGGCTTAAATTCTCAGCTTCACCCCGAAGGGTTAACCGGTCCTCTTAACCTTCCAGCACCGGGCAGGCGTCAGTCCGTATACATCGTCTTGCGACTTCGCACGGACCTGTGTTTTTAGTAAACAGTCGCTTCTCACTGGTTTCTGCGACCCTCTCCCGCTGCCCACCGCGAAGGTGTTGACGGTATGGGGGTCCCCCTTCTCCCGAAGTTACGGGGGTATTTTGCCGAGTTCCTTAACCATAGTTAACTCGTACGCCTTGGTATTCTCTACCTGACCACCTGTGTTGGTTTGGGGTACGGGCCGTGTGCGTGCTCGCTAGAGGCTTTTCTTGGCAGCATAGGATCACCGAATTCGCCGCAATCGGCTATGCATCACCTCTCGGACTCTATGCCAGACGGATTTACCTATCTGACGTCCTACGGGCTTACCCCAGTATTACCACTGACTGGTACGGCTACCTTCCTGCGTCACCCCATCGCTTGACTACTACCCACCCGGGTCCCACGCAGCCGGCGATCGTTGCACCCCGAAGGGATTAATCGACCACCATTTGGGTGGTTAGCAGAATGGATTCATCAGGGACGCTCACACACGGGTACGGGAATATCAACCCGTTGTCCATCGACTACGCCTGTCGGCCTCGCCTTAGGTCCCGACTCACCCTGGGAGGACTGGCCTGGCCCAGGAACCCTTGGTCTTTCGGCGGGCAAGGTTCTCACTTGCCTCATCGCTACTCATGCCTGCATTCTCACTCCCACACCCTCCACCACTAGATCACTCTGTGGCTTCACCGGATGCAGGACGCTCCCCTACCCAATACTTACGTATTGCCGCGGCTTCGGCGGTGTGCTTGAGCCCCGCTACATTATCGGCGCACAATCACTTGACCAGTGAGCTATTACGCACTCTTTCAAGGGTGGCTGCTTCTAAGCCAACCTCCTGGTTGTCTTCGCGACTGCACATCCTTTTCCACTTAGCACACGCTTTGGGGCCTTAGCCGGCGATCTGGGCTGTTTCCCTCTCGACGCACGGAGCTTATCCCCCGCCGTCTCACTGCCACGCTTACACTCACCGGCATTCGGAGTTTGGCTGACGTCAGTAACCTAGTAGGGCCCATCGGCCATCCAGTAGCTCTACCTCCGGTGAGAAACACGCAACGCTGCACCTAAATGCATTTCGGGGAGAACCAGCTATCACGGAGTTTGATTGGCCTTTCACCCCTACCCACAACTCATCCCCTCAGTCTTCAACCTAAGTGGGTTCGGGCCTCCACGCGGTCTTACCCGCGCTTCACCCTGGCCATGGGTAGATCACTCCGCTTCGGGTCCACAACACGCCACTACACCAACCCCAACGGATTGGATACGCCCTATTCAGACTCGCTTTCGCTACGGCTACCCCACACGGGTTAACCTCGCGACGTGCCGGTGACTCGCAGGCTCATTCTTCAAAAGGCACGCCATCACCCCACTCAAAGAGAGGGCTCTGACGGATTGTAGGCACATGGTTTCAGGTACTATTTCACTCCCCTCCCGGGGTACTTTTCACCATTCCCTCACGGTACTAATCCGCTATCGGTCATCGAGTAGTATTCAGGCTTACCGGGTGGTCCCGGCAGATTCACAGCAGATTCCACGGGCCCGCTGCTACTCGGGAAATCGTCACAAAACAGGTATCGGGTTTTCACGTACCGGGCTCTCACCGTCTACGGCAGGCCATCCCAAGCCACTTCCGCTAACCACAACACTTTGTCACTGTTCTCCAGGTGAGTAGACCCAGACATGACGCTCCCACAACCCCGCACACACAACCCCTACCCGGTATCACATGCATACGGTTTAGCCATCCTCCGCTTTCGCTCGCCACTACTCACGGAATCACATTTTGTTTTCTCTTCCTACGGGTACTGAGATGTTTCACTTCCCCGCGTTACCTCCCCACTGGCTATACATTCACCAGTTGGTGACACGACATCACTCGTGCCGGGTTTCCCCATTCGGACATCCTCGGATCCACGCTCGGTTGGCAGCTCCCCGAGGCATATCGCAGCCTCCTACGTCCTTCATCGGCTCTCGATGCCAAGGCATCCACCATGCGCCCTTAAACACTTACAAACACAAAAACCAAGAAACAAAAATTGCAAAACAAACAAGACAAAAGCCTCGCTTGTTAGATGCTCGCAACCACTATTCACAAAACAAACACCACACCCCACCACCAAGATGGAGCGACAACACACCCACCCCACACAGGGGCGAAAACAGGCCTGTTGCCTCAGGACCCAACAGTGTGCCCAACCCAAAGGGCCGGCCACCAGAAGCACAAAGCTCCTGGCAGTTGATGATCAAAGACGTTGTTGTTTCTAAAACAATCTGCACCACCGAACACCCACTACAGGCACCCGGCGAAAAATATCCCAACCATCACGATCCCGCACTCTTTGCGGGGACGGGGGAAAATGGTGCTCCTTAGAAAGGAGGTGATCCAGCCGCACCTTCCGGTACGGCTACCTTGTTACGACTTCGTCCCAATCGCCGATCCCACCTTCGACGGCTCCCTCCACAAGGGTTAGGCCACCGGCTTCGGGTGTTACCGACTTTCATGACGTGACGGGCGGTGTGTACAAGGCCCGGGAACGTATTCACCGCAGCGTTGCTGATCTGCGATTACTAGCGACTCCGACTTCATGGGGTCGAGTTGCAGACCCCAATCCGAACTGAGACCGGCTTTAAAGGATTCGCTAACCCTCACGGGATCGCAGCCCTTTGTACCGGCCATTGTAGCATGTGTGAAGCCCTGGACATAAGGGGCATGATGACTTGACGTCATCCCCACCTTCCTCCGAGTTGACCCCGGCAGTCTCTCACGAGTCCCCACCATTACGTGCTGGCAACATGAGACAAGGGTTGCGCTCGTTGCGGGACTTAACCCAACATCTCACGACACGAGCTGACGACAGCCATGCACCACCTGCACACAGGCCACAAGGGAACCGATATCTCTACCGGCGTCCTGTGCATGTCAAACCCAGGTAAGGTTCTTCGCGTTGCATCGAATTAATCCACATGCTCCGCCGCTTGTGCGGGCCCCCGTCAATTCCTTTGAGTTTTAGCCTTGCGGCCGTACTCCCCAGGCGGGGTACTTAATGCGTTAGCTACGGCACGGATCCCTAAAGGAAGGAAACCCACACCTAGTACCCACCGTTTACGGCGTGGACTACCAGGGTATCTAATCCTGTTCGCTCCCCACGCTTTCGCTCCTCAGCGTCAGTTACTGCCCAGAGACCCGCCTTCGCCACCGGTGTTCCTCCTGATATCTGCGCATTCCACCGCTACACCAGGAATTCCAGTCTCCCCTACAGTACTCCAGTCTGCCCGTATCGCCCGCACGCCCACAGTTAAGCTGTGAGTTTTCACGGACAACGTGACAAACCACCTACGAGCTCTTTACGCCCAGTAATTCCGGACAACGCTCGCACCCTACGTATTACCGCGGCTGCTGGCACGTAGTTGGCCGGTGCTTCTTCTGTACCTACCGTCACCCCAAGAAAAATCCTGGAGCTTCGCCGATACTGAAAGAGGTTTACAACCCGAAGGCCGTCATCCCCCACGCGGCGTCGCTGCATCAGGCTTGCGCCCATTGTGCAATATTCCCCACTGCTGCCTCCCGTAGGAGTCTGGGCCGTATCTCAGTCCCAGTGTGGCCGGACACCCTCTCAGGCCGGCTACCCGTCGTCGCCTTGGTAGGCCATTACCCCACCAACAAGCTGATAGGCCGCGGGCCCATCCCACACCGCAAAAGCTTTCCACCACACACCATGAAGCATGCGGTCCTATTCGGTATTAGACCCAGTTTCCCAGGCTTATCCCAAAGTGCAGGGCAGATCACCCACGTGTTACTCACCCGTTCGCCACTCGAGTACCCCCGAAGGGGCCTTTCCGTTCGACTTGCATGTGTTAAGCACGCCGCCAGCGTTCGTCCTGAGCCAGGATCAAACTCTCCAAACAAAAACCATTTGGAAACAATCCCAAAACATCAGTCAAAAACTGACATCAAAAAAACGCCACACCCCCAACACGGGGCGCCAAAGGCATGGCAAAAAACAACAACAAAAAATTTCACCAAACACACTATTGAGTTCTCAAACAACACGCCT
>NZ_MVHH01000090.1 GCF_002086515.1 Mycolicibacter arupensis | reverse complement strand
GTCTCGAAGCAGAACCTACGCCCGGCCCCATTTACACCGGTTTCAGGACACGACCGGCTCCGCCGTCCCAAGCGAAGAGTTCCGCGCCATGAGGTACCCACGGCGATGTGTCCCCCGGCTCGCTTCCGAAAAGACTTAGCCATATCAGCGACGAAGGTGTCACAGCCTGGACATGCTGCTCGTCTTCGGCACACTCACGCGCGACGACATCACCAGCCATCCGTCAGCCCTTCCCGGCACGGCAGACGAATACGAGCAGCTCTCACACACCATGCGGACGGATTGGGTGGGACTTCGCCAGCCACGGTGCGCCCAGGTGGCCCCCCCCTGTGAGCCGTCAGGCACCCGCACTACACGCATCTACAGCGCCCGACCGATCGCCCCTACCCGGAGGAATCGTCGCGCCGACTCTGGGCTCACCACAGATTCGACGCGCTCGATCTGTCTATCTGACGGCTCCCGCACCGACACATTCCTGCGATTGCATCGCAAACTTCGCGCAGCGGTGCGCCAGCCCACGGATGCCGTGCAGGCCCGCACTAGCAGATCGCTGCGCTTTGGTTGTGCCACTCACCAGATGCCGCACGCCATCTGACCTGCACCTCAACCGCGGACGCTTCCGTGACGGCGTTGCCGCTTCCGCGACGACCCATCGTCATGGCGAGCGAAGCACCGAATCGCTGACGGACAGAAAGGTTCACGTAGCACGGCAGTCCCGACGACGAAGACAGCCGCTCGGCGCTGAACGGCGGAACTGTCTCAGCCGTGCAAACCACCTTGTCGGACAGCGTGACACTCACGTCGTAAGCGGTGGCGTCACCGACATTGGCTAGGTAAGCGTGACGCGGGTCGATGTCCCAGCGGCCGGCCTGCCAATGCGCACGCGATTCGGACGCGGATGCGGATGCTGACACTGTCTGTTCTCGTTGGCGCTTGGCCCACCATTTACAGCCCAGCGCGAAGATGAACGCCAAGTAGACCGCCGCGAGGGCAACCAGCGGAGCCAATAAGAGTGACGGTAGGGGCCACCAAGGAGCAAGCAGTAATAGAGGTCCCACTGCCAGAAGCAGCAATACCGATGCGCCAGCCTTCGATGCGCCCACACCGGGATCGTATGTGCTATTGACGGCCAGCAACAGAGCCGCCGCACTTTGCCTGATCCCGCGGCTCAGCAGAAGCGCTGTCTTCCTGGCCCGCGCCACCTGGCTAGATGCCGCTTACCCAGCAGCGGGTGGACTGGTTGCCGTGCGCAGCGCCACCAGATGGCAGACGGCAGACGTCTGTCGACCACAACTCGCCGCCGCCAGCGGTAGCGCCTTACCGAAGCCTGGCACGGAGTGCGATCGCACAGGGTTCAAAGGCGGCAAGCAGCCAACTCGGTGGCGAGGATGGCGCCAGCGCTGCGGCTGCGAAAACCAGGTGTGTCGCGCACACGCCATCTGCCACACTTCCGGCGATGACACCTCAGCAAATCGTGCTTCGTGCGGCGACGACGGAAGATGCCTCTTTCATCGTCGAGATGGCTCGTCACGCCTGCGTCATCGAAGACAGGCCTCTTCCCCACCCCGATGACGACGAAGTGCTGGAGATGCTCCCCCCTGACGGGGTGGCGCCGATTATTGCCGCCGATCACACGGGCACACCCGTCGGTGCCGTGTGGACCTACTACGGCAACCCACCACTGCACTGCGACGCCGCGGGGACGCCCCTGCCCGAACTGTGCATCGCAGTGGCACCAGGGTACCGCGGGGCCGGCATCGGTGCCGTGCTGCTCGACGCGCTCTTCACCACCCTTGCAAGAGACCACAACGCGATGTGACCAACGTCCACATCCGCAATCCCGCCAAACACCTCTACGAACGCAACGGGTTCCGCGTCGTCGGCCAAGGCAACGGCCCGCTCGGGCTCGCAATGATCAAAGACTTACGCTGAAGCGCAATCGATTCCGACTTCCAATGCGAACGTGCGCTGCCGACATGGGAAGTGATCGGAAGACGTCTGGCGACCGTCACCTGTGGTGGCCAGGTTGTCGATTCTCAAACTGGATGGCGAAAGTCGACGCCTCTAGCTGCGCCTTTGCGTGTTTCTCACGGAGATGGCGCAGCCGTTTTTCTCATCCAAGTGGCGGAAATTGGAACGATACGGCTGTGCAGGACCGCACGTTTAAGTCCACAGTCAGAAATCCCATCATCGAACCGTCCCGTCCAAGGATAATCACGGTGTGAACGGAACAAGGCTCCCGAACGGGTTGCGCCGCAATGATAGAGATCACGGAGCGGGACGCGTGAGCCGATGAGGACCGAGTCGATTGACCTCGACGACTTCGCTGGGTGGGTGCCGTTCGCCGCGCTGCCCACCGCCGGCGTCCCGACCGGGCCGGGTGTGTACGTCATAGTGCGACCCACCGACGACCCGCCAACGTTCCTCGACGTCTCGCCGGCAGGACACTTCAAGGGCAAGGACCCCACCGTGCCCGTGGCCGAGCTGGAGCAGCTGTGGGTGTCCGGCACCCGCGTGGTCTACATCGGCAAGGCCAATCACGGAGCCGGCCAAGGGCGTGGGCTGTACAAGCGGCTCGACGAGTTCCGTCGGTTTGGTGCCGGCGAGCCGATCGGCCATTCCGGGGGCCGCCGGATCTGGCAACTCGCTGACCACGCCGACCTCCTCGTAGGCTGGCGCGTCACCGACGACGAAGAGGCAGCCGCGATGGAGACCGAGATGATCGCCCGGTTCCGCGCCCACCACGGGTTGCGCCCCTTCGCCAACATGCGCAACTGAGTGAGGCTGCGGTGAAGAAGGTCGACGACACCACGCCCGCCCCGTGCGGCCATCGCGGCTGCCGACTCAAGCCGAGCGAGGTGCGGGCACAGCTGTTGGCCTCCACCGCGCTCGACGATCCGGACCTCACCCGCGTCTGCGACCAGGACGAGGCGGTCGCCGGCGGAGCCATCCCCGACTTCAGGTCACGGCGCCACGTCGTCGAGGTCAAGGAACTGACCAGCCAAGCGTTGCGCCGATTCATCGACCTCTACGAGGCACTGCCGCAGCGGTACATCCCCAAATATAGTTTCCGCTACCTGTGGGCGGTGTCGGTGGACGTCTCGCGCGCGGCCGGCGCATACGGCGGCAACCCCAAGACCCCCGAGGTGAAGACGTTGATCGCGACGTCGACCCAGCTGATCGAGGACCTCGAATCCCGCGGGATCATCAACTCGCTCGCCGACCACGAGAACTTCCCCAAGTACGCGAAAGCGCTTGGCTTCTACTCTAATTGCGCTGTAGTGCCGGACAGCCCATTGGGGCCGGGGATCCTGCTGTCTGGCACCATCAGCGGGCAAGCGCGCACTCTCGACCTCGACTACGACGTCACCGCCTTCCTGCAGGACTGGCTGGATTCCGAGCAGTCCACGAACGCCCGACAGTCGCTGGCCGGCCGCGCCGGGATCCACGTCCTGGTCCTCATGGCCAGCCTCGACGGCCCCGCCGCGGGCCTGATCCACACCCTGCGGGAGACGCCGGGCGAAGTCCCTGCCGCCGCGCTGCGACTGCCCGACGACATCGATGTCCTGATCGTCACCACGAACATCGACGTCCTGCGCTTCACCCCGAACGGCGGATGGTTACGCCACACCGCCCCGCCTCCACCGTGAACCCGACGCCATGGCGGGAGCGATCAACCGCGGCACACCCACATCATCGAGCACAGCCGCGGATGCAGCGGGGGCGTATCGTGGCCTGACCGCCGATTGCCTGGGAGGCTTACATGAAAGGCACGTCGTTCGGGCGCTGCCGGTTGGTGAACGTGCTGGGCCGCATCGGAATCGGCAGTGTCCGTCACGAGTTACGAAGCTCCATTTTGATGGACGGACGGCCGGTTATCCGCGTGGCTACCGCTTCCCTGTTTCTAGTTGTTGCCGCAGGAGCTTGTAGCGGTGGTTCGTCGACGGTTCCGCTTGAATCTACCTCGGGTTCGGCGCCACAGCCGTCACTACAAGACACAACCTGCGGATTCCGCGGGCCGAACCCGAAGCTGGCTGAGGCCCGCCGCGAGGCGCAACGGATCAAGGACGCATATCCCGAGGCGGCAGGATTTCAAGCTGTTGAGATTGATCATTTGTTCGACTATTACTACCAACAATTAATTCCGGGGTCCGTCGAGGCCTATGTGAAGTTGGCATGTAGCAAAATTGAAGACTCTGTGCCGGATGCAGATCGCGGACTTATGGTCGGAATAGCCGTCTATATGGGCACCAGTGCGTGCAAATACGTTCAAACGGGTGAAATCCCCATCAGCGAAAGTGCCACCTCGGACTGGATCGAAATGGTGAGGATGTTCTGCCCACAATTTTCGGGTTCTCTTCCTGCGACGCCAACCCGATGACACCGTTCGCGCATGTGCCCATGTCTTGAGATCTACAGGAGCCGCCGTGGAGGTTGTCACAACAGCGGGGGCAGCAGCGATTACTGAAAAAAGCGGCGGCCAGCCAGCGGCGGCAGCAGCAGTCGTGACACCAATTTCTGCCTGGAGGGGCGGGTGGCGGCGGCGGCGGCTGTCGATTGTCAAACTGGATGGCGAACGTCACCGCTTCTAGCGGCGCCTTTTCCATGATAGTCACCGAGATGGCGGAGCGATTTCGGTCATCTAAGTGGCAAAAGTCGGAACGGTACGGTGGTGCCAGTCGTGGGCCCGCCGTCGGTCTGGCGTTTGCAGGCCACTCAGTCCGATGCCCGGGCGCATTCCCATATTAGTATAGACATATGCGCATATCGCTATGTATCCTTAGCGTGGCCGCGGAGCCACGAAAGAAGCACGGAAAGCCTGATGAACCACAGCGACCGGCGCAGGCTTCCAGAACCGCCGCCTCGACCACTGAGGAACTCGCGATATGGCAACCGCAGCACTTGCTCTTTACGGGATATTCATCGTCTCGGGCTTCGGATGGCGTAGTTATCGCCAATGGCGCCTCACGGGTTCGACAGGCATGCGGGGTTTTCACGGCCGCCCCGGATCGTTGGAGTGGCTCGCCGGCGCCGGATTCGTGGTGGCGATCTTGCTGGGCGCTCTGGCCCCCCTGCTGCAATGGTTGGGTGTGCTGTCGCCAGTGGCCTGGCTTGATCATTGGGCGGTGCACACGCTAGGAGCTTTCGCAGCGATCCTGGGCATCGCCGGGACACTGTTAGCGCAGGAGTCGATGGGCGAGTCATGGCGCATCGGCGTCGACGCCAGCGAAACTACCCGACTGATCGACAATGGGGTCTTCAAACTGGTTCGAAACCCCATCTTTACCGCCATGCTGATCTTCGGAGCCGGTGTAGCGCTCCTCGCTCCGAATGGGTTGGCGTTGCTCGCCTTCGCCACCTTGGCCACGTCCATTGAGCTACAGGTGCGGATAGTTGAAGAGCCCTATCTACGGCGGACGCACGGCTTGCATTACGCGGAATACACCAGCCGGGTGGGACGCTTCATCCCTGGACTCGGTCGAAGTTCCACGACGGGACCTGACGAAAATTGGTTGAGGCCTGGTCTCTTATGGTGACGTCCGATGGCC
>NZ_MVHH01000009.1 GCF_002086515.1 Mycolicibacter arupensis | reverse complement strand
CCCCCGGCGGGTGAGCCGGTTGCCTTCCCGCCGCCACCCGACCCCGGTCTGCCGGCACCGCTCGGCGCCCCCGAGGGTGCCCCCGCTGATCCCGGCGCGCAGGCCGTCCTGACAGATCCAGCCGCCCCGGTGGAGCCGGGCGCGGTTCCGGCGGTGGCAGCCGGACCGGTCGTCGGGCAGAACCCGGAGCCGTTCACCGGTACCCCGCCGTTCCTGCCACCGTCCTTCAACCCGGTCAACGGTTCGATGGTGGGCGTGGCCAAGCCGATCATCATTGACTTCCAGCGTCCGATCGCCGACAAGGCGATGGCCGAGCAGGCCATCCACATCTCGTCGAACCCGCCGGTGTCCGGCAAGTTCTACTGGATGACCCCCAGTCAGGTGCGGTGGCGCCCGCTGAACTTCTGGCCCGCCCACACCGTCGTCAACATCGATGCAGCCGGGACCAAGTCGAGCTTCCGGGTGGGGGACTCGCTGGTGGCCACCGCCGACGACAAGACGCATCAGATGACGATCACCCGCGATGGCAAGGTGGAGAAGACCTTCCCGATGTCGATGGGAATGAGCGCGGGCGGTCATGAGACCCCCAACGGCACGTACTACGTGCTGGAGAAATTCCCCACCGTGGTGATGGACTCGTCCACCTACGGGGTCCCGGTGAACTCCAGTTGGGGCTACAAGCTCACCGTGCAGGACGCCGTCCGGATCGACAACAGCGGCGGATTCGTGCACAGTGCGCCGTGGTCAGTGGCTGATCAGGGCAAGCGCAATGTCAGCCACGGCTGCATCAACCTGAGCCCGGCCAACGCCAAGTGGTTCTACGAGAACTTCGGCAGCGGCGACCCCGTCGTGGTGAAGAACTCCGTCGGTACCTACACCAAGAACGACGGATCGCAGGACTGGCAGCTTTAGGGCAGGCCGGCGCCAACCCTCATCCGCTGACGCGGCCGCTGAAGGCCGGAACTCAGTTCCAGATGCGGACCCGCGAAGCGGGCTCCAGGTACAGCGCGTCGTCCGGTGTGACCGCGAACGCGTCGTAGAACGCGTCCATGTTGCGGATCACCCCGTTGCACCGGAATTCCGGCGGTGAGTGCGGGTCCACGGCCAGACGCCGGATGGCTTCGGCATCGCGGGACTTGGTCCGCCACACCTGCGCCCAGCCGAAGAACACCCGCTGGGTGCCGGTCAGGCCGTCGATCACCGGTGCCTCCGCGCCGGCCAGCGACAGCTGGTAGGCCAGCAGCGCAATCGACAGACCGCCCAGGTCGCCGATGTTCTCCCCGACGGTGAACGCGCCGTTGACGTGCCGGTCGCCATCGAGCTGACGCGGGACGTAGGTTTCGTACTGGGCGATCAACGCGCTCGTGCGAGAACCGAATTCGGCGCGGTCGGCGTCGGTCCACCAGTCGATCAGGTTGCCGTCGCCGTCGTACTTGGCGCCCTGGTCATCGAACCCGTGGCCGATCTCATGGCCGATCACCGCGCCGATACCGCCGTAGTTGGCGGCGTCGTCGGCCTCGGCGTCAAAGAACGGCGGTTGCAGGATGGCCGCCGGGAAGACGATCTCGTTCATCCCCGGGTTGTAGTAGGCGTTGACGGTCTGTGGCGTCATGAACCATTCGTCGCGGTCCACCGGCCGGCCCAACTTGGCCAGTTCACGGTCGTAGTTGACCGCGTAGCCGCGCAGGTAATTGCCGTACAGATCGGTGGGGTCGGTGGCCAGCGCCGAGTAGTCCCGCCACGTCGCGGGGTAGCCGACTTTGGCAGTGAACTTGTCCAGCTTGGTCAGCGCGCGCTCCCGGGTGGCCGGGGTCATCCAGTCCAGGTTGGTGATGCTGACCCGGTAGGCCTCCCGCAGATTACCGACCAGCTCATCGACGCGCGCCTTGGCGTCGGGCGGAAAGTGCTTCTCGACGTACAGTTTTCCGACGGCATCGCCCAGTAGTGATTCCACCACGGAAACGCCGCGCTTCCAGCGGTCCCTGATCTGTTCGGTGCCCGACAGGCGCCGCCCGTAGAACGCGAAGTCCTCGGCGATCAACTCCTCGGTCAACAGCCCCGCGCGCGCATGAATGACCCGCCACCGCGCCCAGTCCTGCCAATCGGCGAAGTCCGCGCTGTCCCACAACGCGGCGAAGGCGCTCAGGAAGTCCGGCTGGCGCACCACCAATTCATCGGCGGTATCGGGCCGCACGCCCAGGGCGCCCACCCAGCCGGCCCAGTCGAAGCCGGGCGCTTCGGTGGGGAGGCCGGCCAAGGTGCGCAGGTTGTAGGTCAGATCGGCATCGCGGCGCTTCACCACATCCCAGTGCGCGCCCGCCAGCCTGGTCTCCAGCGTCACGATGCGCTCCGCCCTGCCGGCGTAGTCGACCGGGTCCCCGCCGAAGACCAGCGCGAACATTGCCGCGATGTGGCCGGGGTAGGCCTGCAGGACCGCCGCGTGCTGTTCATCGCGGTAATAGGACTCGTCCGGCAGTCCAATGCCCGACTGGCTCAGGTGTAGCAGGTAACGCGTCGAGTTCTTCGAGTCGGTGTCCACATAAAGGCCCACACCCCCGCCGACGCCGGTGCGCTGAACCGCTCCCAGTACCTCCGCCAGGGCCACACGGTCGCCGGCATCGTCGATCCCGGCCAACTCCCGGAGCAACGGCTCCACACCGCGCTCACGCACGGTCTGCTCGTCTATAAAGCTGGCGTAGAGGTCGCCGATCCGGCGCTCATCGGTGCCGACGGGGGCGCTGCTCGCCGCGGCCTCAGTGATGAGGTCACGGACCTGGATCTCGGCCCGGTCGAACAGAGTGCGGAAGGCGCCGTCGGTGGCACGGTCCGGTGGCATCTGGTACTCGTCGAGCCAACGGCCGTTGACATGACCGAACAGATCGTCCTGCGGCCGAACCGCACTGTCCACATGGGTGAGATCGACGCCGGAGCGGGTGGCTGATGAGGTCACCCAGCCCATCCTTCCACGACGGATGCCGCGGCTCTGCTGTAGCGTCACCGCCATGCCTGACGAGGAGCAACCCGACGTCTCCACCGAGGTGGACGACGGAATCAGCGAACCCGGCGACGGCACTACCGACAGTGCCAAGGACCAGGACGCTACCCCCAAACCCAAAGCGAAGAAGGCCAAGAAGAGCGCCGGCGGCAAGCCGCCCGCGGCAGCTCCGGGCGGTGGCCTGTCCGGATACGGCTGGGGATCGGTGGCGTTGGGTGTGGTCGCGGTGGCGGCGCTGGTTTTCAGCCTGTTCACCTGGGAGTTGCACCACAAAGACGTCAAGGAGCGCGAGCACCGCAGCCAAGTGCTGCAGACCGCCGCCAGCTGGACCAGTGTGCTGATCAACTTGAACGCCGAGAACGTCGAGAAGGGCATGGCGCGACTGCGCGATAAGACGGTGGGCGGACTCAATCGCGAGTTCGACGCGGCCTTGGCGCCCTACCGTGATGTGGTGCAGCGGATCCAGTCGCGCAGCAGCGGCAGGATCGAAGCGGTCGCCATCGAACTGGAGCACCACGACCTCGACGGGTCCTCCGGCGTGGGTAGTGACGAGCCGTCGAGCCCGGGCCGCACCGACCCGGTGATGGTGATCGCCACCTCGATCGCCGAGAACGTGGGCGGTAGGCCGCAGACCGTGCACTGGGCGTTGCACCTCGACGTCACCGCCGTCGGCGATGACCTGATGATCTCCCGATTGAGGTCGATTCGATGAGCAAGCTGGAACTGCTGAAATCGCCGCCGCTCTGGCGGGTCGTGGCCGTCGACGTCGTCGCACCACTGGCTGCCGTCGGCGGCCTGCTGCTGGTGGGCCTGACCCTGGCCTGGCCGCTGTGGTACGTGTCGCTGTGCTCGGTGCTGGTGCTGTTGATCGTCGAGGGCATGGTGATCAACTTCGTGCTGCTGCGCCGCGACAAAGTCACGGTCGGCACCGACAACGAACGGCCGGGCCTGCGCTTCGGGGTTGTCGCACTGGCTGCCACGGCACTGGTCGCGTCGGCGGTGCTGGGTTATCTGCGCTGGACGGTGCCAGACCGTGATCTGGAGGCCGACTCCTATGCGGTGGTAGCGGCCGCGGTGGGCATGGCAGAAGCCGCCGCCACGGTCTCGCCGGCCGACCCCGAAGCCTCGATCGACAAGGCGGCTTCCTTCATGGTTCCCGACCGCGTCGCTGCCTTCCGGGAGAGCATCGGCCGGACCGCCAACGACATGGCAAGCCGCAATATCGCGGTCGACGCGGACACACTCAGTGCCGGTGTCGAGGCGCTTGGGCCGTCGGCCGCCCGGGTGGCTGTGGTGATGCGCAGCGTCCAGACTGTGGCCAATCAACAGGTCAAGCAGTCGGTGGTCCCGGTCCGGGTCACGCTGACCAAGCGAGACAACCAATGGCTGGTCCTGGAGATGTCACCGATCCACGCGCGCTGAGCCCAAGCGGCAGGCCCGGCGTCAGAGGACGTCGGGCGTGTCGCGGGTGTGCAGTTTGACAAAACGGTCCG
The DNA here is from genome assembly GCF_002086515.1 of Mycolicibacter arupensis. Lineage (GTDB taxonomy): Bacteria > Actinomycetota > Actinomycetes > Mycobacteriales > Mycobacteriaceae > Mycobacterium > Mycobacterium arupense. Next base: position 110,431 of record NZ_MVHH01000009.1, on the reverse strand, counting down.
ACAGCCGACGCATCCGGACCATCAGCGACGCCGGCGGACTCACGGCGGCGCTGAGGTATTCGCCGAGCGTGTCGGCCGGAACGCCGATCCGTGAGGCGAACTCCTGCTGGCTCAGGCCGCATCGTTCGATGAGCACCCGCATGTGCCGCGCCACCTCCGCGCGTTCGTTGGCCTCCAGGTGCGCGCGAGCGCGGCTCAGGACCTCTGCGAGCGCCTTGGCTATACCGAACGACGGGCTGCCGTCCAGCACCTCTTCGACTTGGCGGGCCGTGCGGCCGTAGGGGTCGCGTTTGAGCGCGACCACGATGAGCTGCCAGGTGCCGATGTCGCCGCTCTGCAACGCAGAACGGATGGCCGAGGTGGGCCAGAACTCGACCGGCCGGTCGGTGTCGCCGGCCGGCTGCCAGGGCAGCGACCCACGACGGCGGTCCGCGGCCAACGTCACCTCGCCTCCTCCAGCATCGCTACGGCAACTGCCAGGCAGCGCCCTTGGACTTCGTCCCAGTCCGTGCTCGCCTCCGCAGCGTCCTCGCCGGAAGCGTAGTCGCCGCGTGCGGTGGGTTCCGGATCGGCGAGCCGACAGGCCAGCTGGCTGGCCATCCATCGTCCGTCGACTGGTTGACCAGAGTAATACCTGTCGATCTCGCCGAGCGCCTCAGCGACGGTTTTGGGGCCGAGTGCGCCGGCAAGCTCGGCGAGTCCCGCGTAGTCCCGCAGGCTATTGCGCGCGAGCACCAGGTAGCCCGCCAGTCGCAGGGTCTCGGCGCCGGTGGGGATCTGCAGTCGATCGCCGGTGGGCAGTTGAACGGCGGCGGTCTCCATGGGCAGGCGCCGGGTCAGCGACGGTCCTTCCAGCCCGATCTCGTTGGCCGCCCACGTTTCGGTCTCCAGTGCGTCCAGCGCCACCGCGAGCCGCCGCCGCCACACCGTCACCGGGTGCACCGGCCGCACCGTGCGCGGTTGAGCCCGGTCGGTCCCGGAGCGGGATTGCCAGCTGCCGGTCAGCCTGGCCAGCGCCTGGCTCACCCCTCGGGGGCCTGCCTGCGACGATCCTGCCGATCCGGAGCTGACCGGAACCGCCTCGATCTTGCTGGTCGCCAGGTCGGTCACGCCGCAGCCGCGCAGCGCCAACGGATCGCTGACACAGACGGCGTCGGGGACCAGGTCTTTGAGCCTTGCCGCCGACTTGACCACCACACGAAGGTCGGCGCTGGGGGTGATCAGGGCGGAGATGTCATCGGGGATCACCACGACGTCGCCCAGATCCACCGTGGGCAGGGGCTTCTCGAAGTCCACTGACGGCAGGATCCGGGCCAGCCACCGCGGCAGCCACCAGTTCCACTCGGCGAACATCGCCATGAGCGCCGGAACCAGCACCAGCCGCACCACCGTGGCGTCCACCGCGATCGCGACCGCGCAGGCCACACCCAGCTCGGCAACCAGCGGCATCCCGGCGAACGCGAAACCGATGAATACCGCGATCATGATCAGGGCGGCGCTGGTAATGGTCCGGGCGCTGGTGGACACCCCGTAGGCGACGGCATCGTGGGTATTTCCGGTCTGCAGGAACCGCTCTCTGATGCGGGTCAGCAGGAAGATCTCGTAGTCCATCGACAAGCCGAACGTCATCGCCAGGACCAGCGGCGGGATGAATGTGTCGATGGATCCGGTCGCCGCGAAACCGAGCCTTTCCAGCCAGCCCCACTGGAACACCATGACCAGGCTTCCGTAGGCGGCGGCCACCGACAGCACCGTCATCACGACGCCCTTGAGCGCCAGGAACACCGACTGAATCGAGACCAGCAACATCAGGAAGGCGATCAGCGCCACGAACACGAACACGATCGGTTCGGCAGCAGCAACGCGGTCGTCGAAGTCCTTGATCAACGCAGTCGGTCCGCCGACATCCACCTGGATCGCTGGCGAACCGGCCGCCGCCGGCAGGTGTTCGCGCATCCAGTCGACGGTGTCCCGGGCAGCCATGTCCTCGGGATCCACCGACAGCACCGCGGACAGCAGGCCGCTGCTGTTGTCATCGCCGAACACCGGGGGAGACACCGAGGCGATGTTGGGAGCCTGGGACATCTCCTGGCGGATGGCGGCGAACGTCGCGGCGTGCGACGGCGCTGAGGCATCCGCGCCCGGGATGGTCACCAGGACCCGGATGGGTCCCAGCGCTCCCGGTCCCAGGGCCTGAGCCGCCGCGGCCACCCCGCCCCGGAGCTCATGGGAGGAGTCGAACTGGCGAAGCATGCTGTTGCCCAGCGACAGCGACAGCGCCGGTGCCGCGAGCGCCAGCAGAAACGCCGCGGTCACCAGCGCCGATGCCCACGGGCGGCGCATGACCGATGCCGTCCAGCGGGTCCAGAAGCGCGATTGCAGGGCCTGCGGGCCCCGCGTCCAGTGCAGCAGCGCGGACCGCTTGGCGACCGCCCGGCCGAACACGGCCAGCACCACCGGGGTGAGGCTGACCGAGGCCAGCACCGCGACCGAGACGGACAGGATCGCTCCGGTGGCCATCGAGACCAGCACCGGTGTATTGATCAGGTAGATCCCGGTCAGGGAGGCCACCACGGTGAGACCGGACAGCACCACCGCCAGGCCGGACGTCGCCATCGCGGCATCGACGGCTTCCTCCGGTTGGCGGCCGGCCCGCAGCTCCTCGCGATAACGCATCAGGATGAACAGGGAATAGTCGATCGCCAGAGCGATACCGAACATCGAGACCGTCGAGGTGACGAACACCGACATCGCGGTGAACATCGACAGCAGATAGACCAGCCCCATCGTGACGATCACGGTGCCGATTCCCAGCGCCAGCGGGATGGCGGCGGCCGCCAGCGAACCGAACACCGCCAGCAGCACGATCAGCACGATCGGCAGATTCCAGCGCTCCGCGGCACCGATGTCCTGCTTGGTCTTGGCAGACGCGGCGGCGCCGAGCGCGCCCTGCCCGATCACGTAGAGGTTCACCGAACCGTTCTCGATCCGGCCCGGGTGCTCGCCTTCCACGCCCAGTTTGGTGCGCAACTTCTTGGCGACGTCGACCGCGCCGGTGTTGTTGAAGTCCACCCGCAGGGACACCACGTAGGGCCGGTCCGGCCGGGGCGGCGGCTGCGTCGTGTCGGGCAGCACCGTCACGCTGGCAACCTCGCCGGCGGCCTGCTGGAGCAGCGCGACCGCATCCTTCATGTCGCGGTAAGTGGCGTCGGCGCGGGGCGCGGCCACCAGAGCCAGCGGTGACGCACCCTGCTCCGGGAAGTGATCCTCGAGCTGATACTGGACGTGCAGCGACTGCGATCCCTGGACCTCGAAACCGCCGCCGGTCAGGTGTCCGGACTGGGTACCGGCCAGGTACAGCGAGGGGATGACAGCCAGTAGCCACCCTGTGAAGACCACCCAGCGGAATCTGCGCAGGTTGCTGCTGAAGCGCATCATGAACTGCTGGATTTCGTCTCTCCGCTCTCGCCCGCAACCGTGCTGCGAGCCTACCGCAGCAACGTCTCACGCCGGCCGTTTCTCTCGCCTCTGAGCTGCTCTGATGCCAGCTGGGAACCGCACTGTGACCAGGCTGACCTGCGCTCGGGTGGCGGCCTTAGGTGGTTACTGTCAGGATGGGGAAAAGGCCGTCTTTCGATCTGCCGTTGCTGCCGGGGGGCATCGCACCAGCACACCAGACCAACCCTGTGATCGCCTGTCCGCACTGTGGCGGGGCGCCGTAGGGGCTGATCGGAAATCTCGTCTGTTGTCAGGAGAAACTCGTGAACCTCATTCGTGCCACCGTGCGCCGCAGCCTGTCGAGCACGGGCGCCCTCGCCTCCCTGTCGGTAGTGCTGGGTGGGGCCGCCGCCGCGGCCGTGCTCGTGACGCCGTCGGCGCCTTCGGCGACCGCGGCCAAAGACCCCTGCGTGGCCAGTGAGATCGCGCGGACCGTGGGCAAGGCCGTCATCTCGACCGGTGACTACCTGGACTCGCACCCGGACACCAATCAGGTGATGACCGGCGCGCTTCAGCAACAGCCCGGTCCCCAGACGCTGGCCAACCTGAAGTCGCACTTCGAGGCCAACCCGAAGGTTCAGGACGACTTGGCCAAGATCATCGCGCCGGTGCAGGAGGTCAGCGATCAGTGCAAGCTGGCGGTCAGCGTGCCGCAGGTGCTCGGACTGTTGCAGGCCGCACAGGCGCAGGGCGGCTTGCCGGGCGTCGGCGGCCTCCCGGTGAACGGCCTGCCAGTGAGCGGACCGCCGGCCGGGGCAGTGACCCAACCGGTAGCGATTCGCTGAGCGCTGCCAAGGGCGGATCCGCGTCGTGATCGGCCGCAGTGTCGGTGCGAAACACCATGACGAACACCACCCAGCCGACGGCGGAGATCAGCAGCCAACTGATCAGCCGATAGACCAGGACCGCCGAGATGGCGTCCGGGAGGCTCAGCCCGCTGGATACCAGCCCGGGCACCAACACTGCCTCCACGACCAGCAGACCCCCGGGTATCAGGGGGATCGTCGCTGCCGCGCGTGCGGCGGCGTAGGCCACCGTCAGGCCGGCCACCGACGCCCGCCCGCCTGCGGCGTAGGCCGCGCAGGCCAGGCAGGCCACGTCGGCGACCCAGTTGAACAAAGACCAGCCGAAAGCCGTCGATGCGGCGCGTCGTCCCAGGCTCACCGACTCCAATTGACCGAGCATCCGGCGTAGGGGCGCCAGCCCGGTGTCAGCGGGCCGGGAGCGCACGGCGTTCACCCAGGTCAGCACCCGCACGCCGATACCGTCGATCAGCTCCGGTCGTGACGCGGCCGCCTGCGCCAGCAGCAGCAGTGCGACGAATCCACCGAGGGTGAACAACAGCGAGAACGGGTTGCTGCGAGCGCCGAGCAGAATCGCCCCGCCCAGACCCAGTACCGCCAGGCCTACCGCCTGCAGCACTCCCGACATCACCAATTGCCAGGACGCCACCACCGGGGAAGCCCCCCAGCGACGCTGTTGTCGGTACAAGAATGTCGCCGAGAGCACGGGGCCGCCGGGCAGCGTGGTGCTCAGCGAGTTGGCGGCGTAGAAGGCGGCCTCGGACCTCCGCTGTGTCACGTGCACCCCGGCCGAGCTCAGCAGGGTTCGCTGGATCTGCGCGAAGCTGTGCATGGACGCGGCCGCGGCCACCACCGCCCCCACCAACCAGCGACCGTCTGCGCGGCACAGACTGCACCAGGCGGCGCAGAGCTGGTCCCACACCAGTGCGATCTCGGCGGTGAGCACCACCGCGACCAGTCCGATGAGCACCGAGCGGATCCACCGATACCTGCCGCCGCCGTGTTGCTCGACTGCGTCGCGCGTGACGCAATCGGCAGAACAGGGTGCGGGGGACATGAATTCAGAGGTTAGCCGCGGCACAGCGATATTCGGCTACGTGATGTACACCCGCTGCGGCATCGTTACGCTACCGGAATGTCAGCCAGCGCAGACGAATCCGTCCATCCCACGGTAAGAAAGGCAGCCGCCTGGGCCTGGCGCCTGCTGCTGTTGTTCGGCGCGGCGCTGGTGGTGCTGCTGGTCATGCGGCGTCTCGAAGTGATCGTCGTCCCGGTCGCGATCGCGATGATGATGTCCGCGCTGCTGCTGCCCGGTGTGGACTGGCTGTCGCGGCACGGCGTGCACCGTGGATTGGCGGTGTTCCTGCTCCTACTGAGCGGCCTGGCAGTGCTCGCGGGACTGTTGAGCTTCGTGATCGACCAGTTCATCGACGGGGTGCCCGAACTGGTCGAACAGGTCACCCAGGTGATCAATTCGACGCAGCACTGGTTGGTCGAGGGGCCGCTACACCTGAGCAGCGAGCAGATCGATAGTGCCGGCGATACGGTGGTCACCGCCCTGCGCAACAACCAGGCCAAACTGACCAGCGGGGCGCTCTCGACCGCCGAGACCATCACCAAGATCTTCACCGGCGCCTTCGTCGTGCTGTTCGCGCTGATCTTCTTCCTCTACGGCGGCCGCGACATCTGGCGGTTCACGGTGAAGTTCTTCCCGAGCAACGTCCGTGAGACCGTGCACGCCGCCGGTGTCGCCGGATTCGAATCACTGATCGGCTACGTTCGGGCCACGTTCCTGGTGGCGCTGGTCGATGCCCTCGGCATCGGTATCGGCCTGGCGGTGATGGCCGTGCCGCTAGCGCTGCCCCTGGCCTCGCTGGTGTTCTTGGGAGCCTTCATCCCGCTGGTCGGTGCGGTGCTCACCGGCCTGCTGGCGGTGCTGGTCGCACTGATCGCCAAGGGCTGGATCTACGGGCTCGTCACCCTGGGGCTGATCATCGCCGTCAACCAGCTGGAAGCCCATGTGCTGCAACCACTGCTCATGGGACGTGCCGTCTCGATCCACCCGCTCGCGGTGGTGTTGGGGATCTCCACCGGAGTAATCCTCGCGGGCATCGTCGGCGCCCTCCTTGCGGTCCCGCTGATCGCCTTCATCGACCGGGCGGTCCGCGTGCTCGTCGGCTCTTCGGACAGCGGCCCGCCGGACGTCAACGATGACGATCCGGCGGACCCGGAATCCGGCGACGTCAGTAACGGCCCTCCCGCCGCAGCAGCTCAGCAGCGCTGAGGCCACCGGCGGAGCCGCGCCGTTGCGGGCTCTGCGGCTTGCCGTCTGCGTCCTCACCGGGCTGCTCAGTGACCGCGGTGAACTTCTCGGTGGCAGGGTTGTCGGGATCCGGCGCCGAGCCCGGGGCCGGGATCGCCGTGGTCGGGGCATTCTCGGTGTTGCTCGCGGCTCCCGCCGGGGGCTTGGGCAGTGACCGGGTCCGCTCGTCGGAGGAGTCCGGGTCGGTGTCTCCCGGCCGGCCGCGCCGGGACTGCGCCGCGTCACGACCGCCGCGCAGCTCGCCCAACCATGACTCGATCTCGCGGTCCTTCTCGCCGGCGCCCGCCGGCTCCGCGCCGGGAGACGTCACACGCTCGGTGGCCGGCTCACCTGACGAGAATCGGGTGGTGGGCGGCTCGGTCGGTCCGGTGTTGATCCGGTTGGTCCGGGCGTTGGAAGGATTGCCGCTCACCGGACGAGTCGGCAACTGCTCGGTGACGCGCGGCCGGGCCGGGGCCGCGCGGCCCGGGGCGGGGTGAGTGGGGTCGTGCGTCGGGCGCGGCGCGGCCGCACCCACCGGGGCGGGCGCGACGGTCGCCGTCGCCGGGCGGCGGGTCACCCGGCGCCGCTCGTCGGGCAACCGGATCTCGCCGAGCCCGATCCGGTTCTGCAGACGCTTCATCCAGCGCGGCGCCCACCAGCAGTCGTCGCCAAGCAGCTTCATCACCGCCGGCACCAGGAACATCCGGACCACGGTGGCGTCCAGCAGCAGCGCCGCCATCAGGCCGAATGCCAGGTACTTCATCATCACCAGGTCGGAGAACACGAACGACGCGGCAACCACGGCCAGGATCAGCGCGGCCGCGGTGATCAGACGACCGGTGGTGGCCGTGCCGATCCGGATGGCCTCGGTGGTCGACATCCCGGATTCTCGAGCCTCCACCATGCGCGAGACCAGGAACACCTCGTAGTCGGTGGCCAGCCCCCAGCCCACGGCAACCACCAACGCGATCACCACCACCATCAGTGGTGTCGGGGTGAAGTTCAGCAGGCCGGCGCCATGCCCATCGACGAACATCCAGGTCAAGATGCCCATCGTCGAACCCAACGTCAGCGCGCTCATCACCGCCGCCTTCAACGGCAGCACCAGCGACCCGAATGCCAGGAACATCAACAGCGTCGTGGTGATCAGCAAGATCACCAGCATCAGCGGCCCCTGACTGACCAGGGCATGGATGCTGTCCTGTTCGAGTGCGGGAGTCCCACCGACCAGGACCTCCAGGCCCTTGGGGGTGCTCATGGCACGCAACGCCTTGATCTTCTGTGCGGCGTCGTTGCGGTTAATCAAACCGTTCTCGATGACTTTGACCGACTCGTCCTTGGAGGCGCCGGGCAGATAGGGCCGCTGCTTCCACATCTCGGTGGGATCGTCGTCGGGCACGACGAAGCCGCTGATCGCCATCGCGCGGTTGCGGACATCGGCAACCTGCTGGTCGGTGACGGGCTTGTCGGTGGTGCTCTTGATCACCAGGGTCAGCTTCTCGGTGCGGAATCCGGGGAAGATCTCGTCGAAGTGTTCCTGGGCCACCCGCGCGGTGTTGTCCGGCGGCAGGTATTTCTCGCTCATCCCGCCGAAGGTCAGCTTGCCCAGCGGGATGATCAGCAAGACCATCGCGATCACGATCGGGATCGCGAACGCCAGTGGACGCTGCATCACGTAGTTGACCAGCTTGCCCCAGAATCCGGCCTCGACCTCTTCGCGGGTCTTGGTCTTCTGGGTCTTCTCCGCGAGCCAGTCGATGACGCGAATGTGCAGATCCCAGTCACGCAGGATCGGAACCCGGTACAGCGTGCGTACGCCGAGCGCGTCCACGTTCTTGCCCAGCACACCCAGGATGGCGGGCAGCAGGGTGATCGACAACAGCGCGGCCAGGCCCACCGAGGCGAAGATCGCGTAGGTGATCGCCTTGACGAATCCCTGCGGCAGCACGAGCAGGCTCGCTCCCGAGACGATGATGAGCACCGCCGAGAACACCACCGTGCGGCCGGCCGTCATCACCGACCGGCGGACCGCCGCTTCGGTGTCGTAGCCCTCGGCGATCTCCTCCCGGAATCGACTCACGACGAACAAGCCGTAGTCGATCGCAATGCCCAGGCCGATCAGCGAGACCACCGGCTGAGCGAAGAAGTTGATCGGGCCGAACATGGCGGCGAATCGCAGAATGCCCGTTGCGCCGGCGATGCTCAGCCCACCGACGATCACCGGAAGGCTGGCCGCGACCACCCCGCCGAATACGAAGAACAGCACCACCGCGACCAGCGGAAGTGCCAGCACCTCCATGCGCTGCTGGTCGGTGGCGATGGTGCCGGTCAACTCGCTGGCGATCGGCTGCAGACCGCCGAGTTCCACCTTGCCGCCGTCGAGCTGCTGCAGGTCGGATTCGACCGCCTGGTAGTTCTTCAAGATGGTGTCGTCGTCGTCGCCCTTGATCTGGATCGAGGCGAACGCGTGCTTCTTCTCCGGGTCGGCCATGTTGGCCAGCGCCTCGGGGTTGGTGAAGTAACCGACCCAGCTCATGATCTGGTCCGGATGGTCGTCCTTGACCTTGTTGAGCCCGTTCTTGATCCCGTCGGACCACTGCTGGTCGTCCACCGTCTCGCCCTTGGGGGCGGTGAAGACGGCCACCACATGGCTGGTGCGGTCCCGGCCGTAGACCTCGTCACCGACGATCGACGCCTGGACCGACTGGCTGCCCTCGTCGTAGAAACCGCTCTGGGTCACGTGCTCACCCAGGCTCATCCCATAAACCCCGCCACCCAGGCAGAGCGCCACCATCACACCGATTACGATGAACCGGTAGCGGTATACAGTTCGACCCCACCAGGCGAACACCTATACGCTCCTTACTAAGGTCTGTGGAGATATCTTCTGGACTCGCGCGCCCTTGCCTTCGGGCTCTCCAGTTGTCACTCTCGCGAGTTCAGTAGGGAGCTCAGCGGCCGGAACGGTTGGAGCCATGCTCCCTGTTCCGGCAGCGAATCCAGGCTGATCCGCGGCAGCCGCTCCCGGAACACACCAGGGATGTCTTCCAGGTCGACGAACTCCAAGGTATCCGAGGCTAGCGCCCAGCTCGCATGTTCGCGAAATCCGAGCACTTGAACAGCTACCCCGGCGTAGCACAGCTCTTCGAGCGGTTCACGGAAAGCCTGACCGTCTGCGGAGGCCACCGCCACCGCGACCAGTCCCTGCTCTTTGCGCAGCGCGATGTGTTCGAGCATGTCCGAATCGACATCGCTGTCCTCATCGATCTTCGGCTTGGCGAAGACCGCGAAACCGACGTTACGCAGGGCTTCGACCCAGGGGCGAACCACGTCAGCGCTGCCCGGTGCGATGTTGGTGAAGACCGTGGCTTCGGGCTCGACCCGAAGCTGGGGGTGAGCGGCCGCGACCTCGGCCGTGCGATTGAGCAGCCAGCGTCCCAGGGCATCGAAGCGGGGCCGCTCCACGCCGGTCGGGCGGCGGCCCAGGATCGCACCCAGGCCCATATCCAGGTTCGGGGCATCCCACACGAGCAACACCCGCTGCGCAGGGGCAGGTTCGCCCGTCGGGTCGGCGCCGCCCGGCGCGGCCTTCAGATCGGGGCTGGTCATCAGACCCGCTCCCAGACGAACTCGTTGATCACGCTGCCCGCGTTGCGGCCCCTGGCCTCGTACTTGGTGGTGGGGCGGGCGATCGAGATCGGCAGACCAGCGCCCTGGGAGAGGTCCGACACCCGGCGCAGAGCCGGCTCGCCGTCCCCGGATTCGGCAATCTGCACCGCGTAGTCGGCGTGGTCGGTCGCGGCATGCAGCACCCCGCCCGGCCGTAACCGGTCGGCGATCAGTGCCATGGTCGCGGGCTGCAGCAGCCGACGCTTGTGGTGTCGCGCTTTGGGCCACGGATCGGGGAAGAAGACCCGGACCCCGGTCAGCGATGACGGGGCGATCAGGTATTCCAGCACGTCGAGGCCGTCGCCTCGCAACAGCCGGATATTGCCCAGCTGCTCGCGGTCGATCGCACACAGCAGCTGCGCCAGGCCGCGCTCGTAGACCTCGACCGCCATGACGTCCAGGTTCGGCTCGGCCTGCGCCATCGCGACGGTCGAGGTACCGGCCCCGCAGCCGATCTCGAGGATCAGGGGAGCGTCGCGGCCGAACCAGCGTTGCGGATCCAGCGGTTGGGGGCGGTCGGGTCCATCCGGCCGCGCCACGTCGGCGCCAAGGCCCGGCCAGAGGCGTTCCCAGGTCTGGCGCTGGCCGGCCGACAGCGCGGAGTGCCGGTAACGGACGCTGAAGTTGCGAAATCGGCGTGGAGCCGGGGTGTCGACGCCAGGGACGTCTGATGATGTTTCGACGTCGCGCGGCGCATGCATGCAGTCCATGGTGGCCCATGGACCCACGTGTACCCACTTTGCGGTCCACATTGATACCCAACAGTTGCCTAGCAACAGACCTCAGAGGTGACTCGCGCCACGGCGGGCCAGCTGACACCATGACCGCGAGGGCCGATTGCGCGGGAGGCAGCGTCGTGACACAGGGGCACCAGCTCTTCGCCGACGAACTGGCCGTCCTGGCCGCGCAGAACGCCGATCCCCGACTGTCTCAGATCGCTGCGGCCATCACCGCGCCGCTGCAGATCGCGGTGACCGGGAGGCGCGGTGTGGGCCGGCGGACCATGGTCGCGGCGCTGGCCGCCGCCGGGATACCCAGCGGGATCGATGTGCACAGCGCCGAACTGTCCGTACATGTGGTCGCCGAGGCGCGTAAGCCAGAAGACAGCGCCGCGCTGCGTGCCGCCCGGTCCCGTCCGGTGCTGGTGGTGCTGAACAAGACCGACCTGCTGGGCCGCGACGGCGTTGCCGCCTCGAAGGCGGCCGCCGAACCGATGTCGGCTCTGTTCGCGCTGGCCGGACTCGGCGGCGGACTCGACGATCGCCTGTGGCAGGCGTTGCGGTGCCTCGCCGCGCGGCCGGCCGACCTGAGCTCGGCCGAACGGTTCGTCAGCGGTGTACACCCGGTTCCACAGCAGATCAGGCAGCGGCTGTGCGACACCGTCGACGTGTCCGGCATCGCGGCACTGCTCGACCTGGCCAGGCGGGAGGGGACTTTGGCGCAGGCGCGCGCCCGGCTGGTGGCGCTCAGCGGCGTCGAGGGCGTCCTCGCCCGGTTGCAGGTGATGGGTGCCGCCGCCTACCACCGGCGCATGACCCACGCGCTGACCCGCCTGGAGGCCATGGCGGTCGCGGACTCGCGTATCGATGCGTTCTTGGTGCGTGACGCGACGGTCGCCGCCCGGCTTGGCGCCGCGGTGGCCGCCATGGGCCTGCCCGAGGAACCCCCGCTCGAGCGCGCGCGCCGGTGGCAGGCCTACCGCAGCGCGCCGGTGGGACCGGCGGCCCGGTCCTGCGCCACCGACATCGTCAGGGGATCGCTGCGGGCATGGGCGGCGGCACGGTCATGACGGCCGCCGATGCGGCAGCGGCGCGTTCGGACCCGGCTGCCCAGGTGGACGCTCTGGTGGCTGAGGCCGCCCCCGGCGTGCGACCGCCGGCGGTGCGGCGGTGCGACGTGGTGGTGGTGACCGGCCCCTGGCTGGCCGGGGTCAGCTCGATGGCGGCCGTCCTGGCCGAACGCCTGCCGGGCCGGCTCGTCATGGAAGCCACCGAGCTGGCGCCCGGGGAGGTGCCCCTGGCGGTGGTGTTTGTGGTGTCGGCCGCTGCGGCGTTGACGGAGTCGGATTGTGCGCTGCTCGATGCGGTGGCGGCCCACACCGATGTGGTGGTCGGCGTGGTCTCCAAGATCGACGCGCACCGGCATTGGCGCCAGATGCGGGCAGCGGCACGCCAGACGCTCACCGAGTACGCCCCGCGTTACCGAGGCGTGCCGTGGGTGGGCGCGGCCGCGGCGCCACAGCGTGGCGTTCCCTGCGTCGACGACGTGATCGCTGAATTGGTCGATCAGCTCGACGGGGGCGACGCGGACCGCCGCAACCGGCTGCGTTCCTGGGAGTTTCAGTTGCGTGCCGATGCCGAGCGCATCGATCGTAACGCTCGCGCGCAAGGCCGGCGGGTCAGGGTGATGCACCTGCAGGAACAGCGTGACGAGCTGGTGCGGCAGCGGCGGATGTCGAAGTCGGAACGGGTGATCGCGCTGCGCAGTCGTATCGCGCAGGCCAGGGTGCAGCTGTCCCACTTCGCCCGCAAGCGCTGCGCCTCGGTGCGCGGGGAGCTGGCCGAGGATGCGGCGGAAGTGTCGCGGCGCCGGTTCGCCGAATTCGAGGCCTCGGTGCACGACCGGCTGAACGCGGTGGTGGCAGAGGTCGACCAGGGCGTCACCGACTATCTGGCCGATGTGGCGCTGGAGCTCGGGCTGTCCTGCGATCCATGCGCCGGATGGGCGGCTGCGTTGCCGCAGATCGACATCGGACGGCCACCGTTGGCGTCGCGCAGGCTGGAGACCCAGCTGATGACGGTGCTGGGCGTCGGCTTCGGGTTGGGTGTGGCCTTGACGCTGAGCCGCACGCTCGCCCACCTAGCGCCCGGGCTGGCGGCGATCGGGGTGGCGGGCTGTGTGGGCGTCGGAGTGGCTGCCACGGTCTGGGTGGTGCGCATCCGGGGGCTGTTGCGCGACCGGGTAGTGCTCGACCGCTGGGTGGGGGAGGCCACCAACAGCGTCCGTTCGGTGGTGCAGGAGCGGGTTGCGCTGCGGGTGCTGTCCGTGGAGTCGGCGCTGACCGCCGAGCTCGCGGGTCGCAATGAGACCGACGCTGCCCGCGCGGCCGATCGGGTTGCCGGGCTGGACTGCGAGCTGCACGAGCATGCCGCTGCGACGGCCCGCGCCGCCGTGGTGCGTGATCGGCAGCTGCCCGGACTCCGGCGGGCATGGGCGAAGGTGCTCGCTGAGCTGGGTGAATCAGACCCGGTCGGCGCCGCGGCGACGGCGGACGAGTAGCCTGCGTTGCGATTGTTTCGATCCGTTTAGCTATTCACGGTAATCTCTTATTTAATGACGGTATAAGAGGTGACAGCGGCGCGCAGCTGCGACAACGCCACCGAGTGACACAGGTTACACAGGAGAGCTCAATGACCTCAGCGACCATTCCCGGTCTGGACACCGCCCCGACGAAGCATGGCGAGTTGCTGGCCTGGGTGCGGGAGGTCGCGGAGCTCACGCAGCCCGACCGAGTGGAGTGGTCGGACGGTTCCGAGGAGGAGTGGAACCGCCTGATGGCCCTGCTGGTGGAGTCCGGCGCGGCGGTCAAGCTCGACGAGGAGAAGAAGCCCAACTCCTACCTGGCCCTCTCCGACCCGGCCGACGTCGCGCGGGTCGAGTCGCGCACGTTCATCTGTAGCCGCACCCAGGAAGATGCCGGCCCCACCAACAACTGGATGGATCCGGACGAGATGCGGGCCACCATGACCGAGCTGTACCGCGGCAGCATGCGCGGTCGCACCATGTATGTCATCCCGTTCTGCATGGGCCCCCTGGGCGCCGAGGACCCCAAGCTCGGTGTCGAGATCACCGACTCGCCGTATGTGGTCGCCTCGATGAAGGTGATGACCCGGATGGGCACCGCCGCCCTGGAGAAGATCGGTACCGACGGGGCCTACGTCAAGGGCCTGCACTCCGTCGGCGCTCCGCTCGCCGAGGGTGAGCAGGACGTGCCGTGGCCGTGCAACTCCGAGAAGTACATCACCCACTTCCCGGAGACCCGCGAGATCTGGAGCTACGGTTCGGGTTACGGCGGCAACGCCCTGCTGGGCAAGAAGTGCTATGCACTGCGTATCGCGTCGGCGATGGCCCACGACGAGGGCTGGCTGGCCGAGCACATGCTGATCCTCAAGCTGATCTCGCCGGAGAACAAGGCCTACTACGTGGCCGCGGCGTTCCCCTCGGCGTGCGGCAAGACCAACCTTGCGATGATCCAGCCCACCATCCCGGGCTGGCGGGCCGAGACCCTCGGTGACGATATCGCGTGGATGCGGTTCGGCGAGGACGGCCGGCTCTACGCGGTCAACCCGGAGGCGGGGTTCTTCGGCGTCGCCCCGGGCACCAGCCGCAGCTCCAACCCGAACGCCATGATCACCCTCGAGCGCGGCAACACCGTCTACACGAACGTCGGCCACACCGACGACAACGACATCTGGTGGGAGGGTATCGACGGGGAGACTCCGGCACACCTCACCGACTGGAAGGGCAACGACTGGACGCCCGAGTCGGGAACCCCCGCCGCGCACCCGAACTCGCGTTACTGCACTCCCATGTCGCAGTGCCCGATCCTGGCCCCGGAGTGGGATGACCCGCAGGGCGTGCCGATCTCGGCGATCCTGTTCGGCGCCCGCCGCAAGACCACCGTGCCGCTGGTAAGCCAGGCGCGCGACTGGCAGCACGGTGTCTTCATCGGCGCCACCATGGGCAGCGAGCAGACTGCCGCGGCCGAGGGCACGGTGGGCAAGGTGCGCCGCGACCCGATGGCGATGCTGCCGTTCATCGGCTACAACGCCGGCGACTACATGCAGCACTGGATCGACACCGGCAAGCACTCCGACGCCTCCAAGCTGCCGAAGGTGTTCTTCGTCAACTGGTTCCGGCGCGGTGAGGATGGCCGCTTCCTGTGGCCGGGCTTCGGTGAGAACAGCCGGGTGCTCAAGTGGATTGTCGAGCGCGTCGAAGGCAACGCCGGCGGCCAGGAGACCCCGATCGGAACCGTGCCCAGCGCGGCCGACCTTGACCTGGACGGCTTGGACGTAGACGCCGCCGACGTGGACCAGGCGCTGATCGTTGACGCCGACGAGTGGCGCGCGGAACTGCCGCTGATCGAGGAGTGGTTCGAGTTCATCGGCGACAAGCTGCCCACCGGCCTGCGCGACGAGTTCGACGCCCTCAAGCAGCGCCTGGGCTAACAAGCCCCTCTTCTGCGCGAGCCCCCCTTCTGCGCGAGCGTGCGTGTCTGTGCACGACACGCCGGGTTCAGCTGTACCGCTGTGCACCCTCATGGCCGCCGACTCGCCCACTTGACACCTGTCAAAATCTGGGCGGTACAGTCAGCCCATGCAGATTCGCGAGCACGTCGACGCTGACAACCCGGCCATCATCCTGCACCCCTCGGGCACCGTCGTCAGTTTCGGTGAGCTGGAAGCGCGGGCGAACAGGCTGGCGCACTTCTTCCGCGCCGCAGGTCTGGTCGAGGGCGATGTCGTGGCGATCCTCATGGAGAACAACGAGCACATCCACGCCGCGATGTGGGGTGCCCGACGCAGCGGTCTGTACTACGTACCGATCAACACCCACCTGACCGCCGCCGAGGCCGCGTACATCATCGACAACAGCAACGCCAAGGCGATCATCGGCTCGGCCGCACTGCAGGAGACCTGCGCGGGCCTGGCCGAGAATCTGCCGGGCGGCCTGCCCGGGTTGCTGCTGATCGCCGACGGGGACCTGGACGGCTGGCAGAGTTACCCGCAATGCGTCGCCGACCAACCCGTCACGCCCATCGACGACGAGATCGAGGGCGATCTGCTGCAGTACTCCTCGGGCACCACCGGCCGTCCGAAGGGCATCAAGCGTCCGCTGCCGCACCTGCCTCCGAGCGAGGTGCCGGGACTGATGGCCATGCTGGTCTCGGTATGGATGGGCCCAGGCTCGGTCTACCTGAGCCCCGCGCCGCTGTATCACACCGCGCCCTCGGTCTGGTCGATGCAGGTGCAGGCGGCCGGGCTGACCACTGTCGTCATGGAGAAATTCGACGCCGAGTCCGCACTGGACGCAATCGAGCGCTATGGCGTCACCCGCGCCCAGTTCGTGCCCGCACACTTCACCCGGATGCTGAAACTTCCCGCCGACGTGCGCGCTTCCTATGACGTGTCCAGCCTCAAGCGGGTCATGCACGCTGCAGCGCCGTGCCCGGTGGAGATCAAGCAGCAGATGATCGAGTGGTGGGGCCCGATCGTCGATGAGTACTACGCCTCATCCGAGGCGCATGGCTCCACGCTCATCAGTGCCGACGAATGGCTGAAGCACCCCGGCTCGGTCGGCAAAGCGATGTTCGGTGCCGTGCACATCCTCGACGAGGACGGCAATGAGCTGCCGCCCGGCCAGCCGGGCGAGATCTACTTCGAGGGCGGCAACGCCTTCGAATACCTCAACGATCCGGACAAGACGGCCAAGTCCCGCCATCCCCAGGGCTGGACCACGGTCGGCGACGTCGGCTACCTCGACGACGAGGGTTACCTGTATCTCACCGACCGACGCCACCACATGATCATCTCCGGCGGTGTGAACATCTATCCGCAGGAAGCCGAGAACCTGTTGATCACCCACCCAAAGGTGCTCGACGCCGCGGTGTTCGGCATCCCCGACGCGGATATGGGACAGAGTGTGAAGGCGGCGGTGCAGACCGTCGACCCCGCCGACGCCACACCCGAGTTTGCTGCGGAACTGCTGGCGTGGGTACGGGATCGGTTGGCGCACTACAAGTGTCCGCGATCGATCGCATTCGAAGAGCAGCTGCCGCGGACCGACACCGGCAAGCTCTACAAGAACGAACTGGTGGCCAAGTATTCGGCGTAGCAGACCCGGTCCGCGGGCGTGCTAGATCCCACCGCGGGCCACCAGCTGCGCCGCGATCACGTTGCGCTGGATCTCGTTGGTGCCCTCGCCGACGATCATCAGCGGCGCATCGCGGAAGTAGCGCTCCACGTCGTATTCGGTCGAATATCCGTAGCCGCCGTGGATGCGCACCGCGTTGAGTGCGATCTCCATCGCGGCCTCCGAGGCGAACAACTTGGCCATGCCGGCCTCCATGTCGCAGCGCTGACCACTGTCATAGCGTTCGGCGGCGTACCGGGTGAGCTGGCGGGCCGCCGTCAGCTTGGTGGCCATCTCGGCGAGGTAGTTGCCCACACTCTGGTGCTTCCAGATCGGCTGGCCGAAACTCTCCCGCTGTTGGGCGTAGGCAAGGGCGTCCTCTAGGGCGGCCGTTGCCACGCCCAGCGCCCGGGCCGCCACCTGGATACGTCCGGTCTCCAGGCCCTTCATCATCTGGGCGAAACCGTTGCCGGGCTTGCCCCCGAGCACGGCCGACGCGGGCACTTCGCACCCGTCGAAGCTCAGCTCGCAGCTCTCCACGCCCTTGTAGCCCAGCTTCGGCAGATCGCGCGAGACCCTGAGGCCGGGGTGGGGCTTGTCTACCAGCACCACCGAAATACCCCGGTGCTTGGGCTCGGCGTGGGGATCGGTCTTGGCCAGCAGCGCGATCAATCCGGAGTACCGGGCGTTGGAGATCCAGGTCTTGGCGCCGTTGATCACCAGGTCGTCACCGGCCGCAAGGGCCGTCGTTGTCATGCTCTGCAGGTCGCTGCCGCCGCCCGGCTCGGTCAGGGCCATGGTTGCCCGCAGTGCCCCGGTGGCCATGGCCGGCAGATAGCGTTGCTTCTGCTCCTGGGTGCCGAACAGCGTCAACAGCTTGGCTACGACGGTGTGCCCGCCCATCGCACCGGCCAGGCTCATCCAGCCACGGGCCAGCTCCTGAGTGATCAACACGTAGCACGGCATCGAGACCGGGGTGCCGCCGTACTCCTCGGGAACGGCCAGACCGTAGATGCCGAGATGCTTCATCTGTTCTATCCACGCCTGTGGATAGGTATTGGCGTGCTCGACCTCGCGGACCGTCGGCTTCACGTCTCGGTCGATGAACTGGCGCACGGTTTCCACCAAGATCGATTCTTCGCGGTTCACCAGTTCACCGTATGCCAGGATTTTCCCATGACCGACGGCCCCTACTTCGATGAGCTCCACGTCGGCCAGGTGTTCGACGCCGCCCCGGCAATGACCCTGACGTCCGGTGCGGCGGCGCTGCACCAGGCGATCCTCGGAGACCGGTTGCGGCTGCCGCTGGACGCCGAGTTGTCCCGAGCGGTGACCGGGTTCACGGCGCCACTGGTGCATCCCGGGCTGGTCTGCGATGTCGCGATCGGACAGTCCACGTGTGTGACTCGCCGCGTGAAAGCCAATCTCTTCTACCGTGGCCTGGCCTACTTTCGCTACCCGGTGATTGGCGACACCCTGTTCACCCGCACGGAAGTCGTTGGCATGAAACAGAACACGGCGAGGCCGGGGCGTGATCTGACCGGGCTTGCGGCGCTGCGGGTGACCACCATCGACCAGGTGGACCGGCCGGTGCTCGACTTCTATCGCTGCGCGATGCTGCCGCTGAGTCCGGAGGCCTCGCATACCGGCCACGGCGATGACCTTTCTGCCATCGGTGCAGGACTCGCTGCTCCTGCGGACGTGACCGCGAACTGGGACGGCGCCGAATTTCGGCAACGGGTGCCGGGTCCCCACTTCGACCCGGATCTCGCGGGTACCGTCCTGACCAGCACCGGCGACGTGGTCTCCTCCGCCCCGGAGCTTGCTCGGCTGACCCTCAATGTTGCAGCGACTCATCATGATTCGCGGGTCGCCGGGCAGCGGCTTGTCTACGGCGGGCACACCATCGGGCTGGCGCTGGCGCAGGCATCACGGATGCTGCCGAATCTGGCGACGGTACTGAGCTGGCAGTCGTGTGATCACACCGCACCGGTCCACGAAGGTGACACGCTGTACAGCGAGCTGCGGGTGGAGTCCGCCCACGGCAACGTCCTGGAACTGCGATCGCTGGTCTACGCCGCCGGCGCCGCTGGTGAGGACGATCGCCAGGTCCTGGATTGGCGTTTCACCGCTCTGCAGTTCTAGCGCCCCGGCTCCCGATTTGCGCTCGCGAGAAGTGTGTGGGCGCGGTTAGTGCGGCAGATCCCGGAACGGGGCGTCGCGATAGGGGTCCGGCTCCTTGGGCAGCCCCAGCACTCGCTCGCCGATGATGTTGCGCTGAATCTGGTCTGTGCCACCACCGATCGAGGTGAAATAGGCGTTGAGTGCGCGGAACGTCACGGCGTCACCGACCGGATTTTCCGGACCGCTGAGCATGGACTCAGCGCCGATTATCTCCGTCTGGACCCGGGCCGTCTCATGCAGGATCCGTGACATCGCGATCTTTCCGAGCGCCAGCAGGGTCGCCGACTCGCTGCGGTCGGTGCTGGTTTTGGCCCGTTGATTGTTCCAACGGTTCACCGTGGCCAGCGCCTGCGTACGAGCGATCTGCTGGCGGATGTGCGCATCCTCGATGCGCCCGGCCTCGCGTGCCAATTCGACGAGGCCGCTGGACTTCTCCTTGCGTCTGGCGGTGCGGGCGACATCACCCATCAGGCGGCGTTCGTAGCCCAGCGCCACCTGCAGGACTGACCAGCCCTGACCGGGCTCACCGATTCGATTGGCGTCGGGCACCCGGGCGTCGGTCAGGAACACCTCGTTGAACTCCGACTCGCCGGTGATCTGATGGATAGGCCGGACCTCGACGCCGGGCTGGCGCATCGGAAGCATGAAGAACGTGATGCCGTCGTGTTTGGGTACGTCAGGATTGGTGCGCGCCACCAGCATGCCGTAGTCGGCGGTGGTGGCGAATGAGGTCCAGACCTTCTGCCCGTTGATGATCCACTCGTCCCCGTCGCGCTCGGCCCGGGTACGCAGACCGGCCAGATCCGATCCGGCACCGGGCTCGCTGTAGAGCAGGCATGACTTGGTCTCGCCACGCAGCGCCGGGGGCAGCAGGCGGCGCTTCTGCTCGTCGGAACCGCGATCGTGGATGGTGCACGCGAACAGGTCGCCCCGGTCATGCCCGCTTCCCGGTGCCCCCGCAGCAGCGAACTCCGCTGCCACTAAGCGTGATTGACGGTCGGTGAGCCCGCGTCCATAACAGTCCGGTTCCCAGCTCGGGACGGTCCACCCGGCGGCGAGCACCGCGGCAGCGAACGTGGCCCGCTCGACCCCGGGTGACCAGTTGGCGGCCAGCCATTCCCGCACTTCGTGACGGAGTGCCTCATCGTCTGTCTCGGGCAGCGTCATCTCACGTTCCGATCTCTTGGAGGTAGCGCTCACGGTGCCAGGCTGGGCTGCCGAAAAGGTGTGCGTCGCTGCGGGCCCGGCGCAGATACCGGTGGGCGGGGTGCTCCCAGGTGAAACCGATTCCACCGTGCACCTGAATGTTGGTGGCTCCGACATAGACGAAGGCATCCGAGCAATAGGCCTGTGCCAGTGCCAGATCCGCGGCCCAGCCGGCAGAGCCGTCGGCACCGGCAGCGGCCACATGGCGGGCCGCCGACACTGCCGACTCGGCCTCCAGCAGCATGTCGGCGCACATGTGCTTCACCGCCTGGAAGCTGCCGATGGCGCGGCCGAACTGATAACGGGTCTTGGCGTAATCGCGGGCCATCTCCATGGCGAAGCGGGCAGCGCCGGCCTGCTCGCCGAGCAGCGCCACCGCCGAACGGTCCAGTGCGCTGGCCAGCGCGGTTCCGCCGCCGCCGGCCGCGCCCACCGGCGTCGCCGGGGCGTCGACCAGCCGCACGCCACACAACCGACGAGAGGTATCGACACTGGTCAGCCGCTCAACTGTGACGCCCGGCCCGGCTGGGTCGACGGCAAAGATCCGGGACCCGTGCTCGCTGTCGGCCAGCACATAGATCAGGTCGGCGGTGTCCGCGTCCAGGACGAACCGCTTCTCGCCGGAGAGCAGTGGGGTCGCACCACCGCCGCCGGCGACGGTGGCCGACTTCGCGGGTGGGCGGGTCGAATCGCCCTCCGCGAAGGCGACCGCGACACGGGTATGTCCGGCAGCGATCGACGGCAGCACCTCGGCGCACTGGTCCGGATCATCAGCGGCCAGAAGAAGATTGACCGCAAGCACCGCAGTCGACAGATAAGGCCCGGGGTACAGAACCCGGCCCAGCTCCTCTGCCACCACGCCAACCTCGATCAACCCGGCCCCTGCACCGCCGTAGTGCTCGGGCACCAACAGACCGAGCAGGCCCATCGCCGCCAACTCCGACCAGACCTCGTCGTCGGGTGACCGTTTTGTCATCAACTCTGCGACAGTGCCGCGCAGCGCCCGCAATTCATCTGAGCTGGAGCCGGCCACGGATCAGCCTTCCCGCGCGAGAGTGAACGCGCCCCGCAGGCTCGCGCATTGACTGGCGAAGAACGCTTGCGACACAGCCGCTTTGGGCACCAACTGGTCGAACCCGTGGAATGCTCCGGAAACGGTCTCGACCGCGCACGACACCCCGGCTTCGCGGAGCCGCTCCGCATAGAGCAGATCTTCGTCATAGAACAGGTCCAGGGTGCCCACCCCGATCCAGGCAGGCGCCAGACCGGCTAGGTCAGTGCGCCGGGCCGGCACCGCGACCTGCGGATCGGCTCCACCGAGGTAGGAGGTCCAGCCGAACAGGTTGCTCCGCGGATTCCACAACCGGTAACCGCGATTGGGCTCCAGTGCGGCGCTGCGGTCATCGAGCATCGGGTACACCAGCAGTTGCAGCACCGGGGAGACCTCAGCGCGGTCGACGGCCAGCTGCGCCAGGGCGGCGGCCAGCCCGCCGCCGGCACTGGCGCCGCCGATCGCGATGCGGGCCGGATCGACGCCGGGCAGCTCGGCGAGCCGGGTCAGCGCTGCCCAACAGTCCTCCAGCGCGGCGGGGTAGGGGTGCTGGGGCGCCAGACGGTAATCCACCGAGGCGACCGTGACACCCAGTTCGGCGCTGAACCTGCGGCACAGCCGGTCATCTTGAGCGGCCGTGCCGATGATGTAACCGCCACCGTGGATCCACAACAGTGCCGGTGAGTCGGCGGTGGGCTGCTGCGGCGGCCGAAAGACGCGGACGGTGGCTCCCGAGGGCAGCGACACGACCTGGACGTCGGCCGGAATGCGCCGCCCCTGAACTGCGCCGAGCGCCTGCAGCACCGGCAGGAGCCGGGGCCCGACCCCGCCACGCGGTAGGAACCGGGCAGTTCTGCGCAGATCTGGATGAAAACCGCTGCTCACCATCGGGCCAGTATTACCGCCGCCGTAAACGTCGCGTTGCCAACCCACCCGATCACTGCCGACATGGCCCCCGTGCGCGCTACCCTGCGTCAATGACCGGACGATCGCAGACCCCGGAGACCGGACTCAAGCTGGCCGCCCGGCTGCGTTGGCTCAAGCGAGCCCGCACCGCCGACTACCTGCTGGCGATGAGCGTGGCCTCCGCCTCGCTGCCGCTGGTGGGCAAACACCTGGAACCACTCGGCGGAATGACCGCGATGAGCGTCTGGGGCACGCGCCACATGCCGGAGTTCTTCTCCAACGCCGCCAAGTCTTGGCTGGCGCCGGGGGCGGCCACCACTCGCAGACAGGACCGCGAGCAGACCCACGTGGTCAGCGACGCCGCGCTGCGCGGTGTCGTCTCGGCGGCTGACCTCGACATCGATTGGCCGGAGCCCGAGCAGGCCCCGCCGGTGGTCAAGGCGTTGCAGCACCGGCGATTCATCCACCGCTCCGGCGTGCAGTACGGCAATCACCCGGCCCAGGTACTCGATGTGTGGCGGCCGCGCGAGCTGCCCGACGGACCTGCGCCGGTCCTGATCTACGTTCCCGGTGGAGCCTGGGTGCACGGCAGTCGCATGCTGCAGGGCTACGCGCTGCTGTCACACCTGGCCGAGCGGGGCTGGGTGTGCCTGTCTATCGACTACCGGGTGGCGCCGCACAACCGGTGGCCGAGCCACATCATCGACGTCAAGACCGCGATCGCCTGGGCGCGCGCGAACGTCGACAAGTTCGGCGGCGACCGCAACTTCGTGGCCGTGGCGGGCGCTTCGGCCGGCGGGCATCTGGCTGCTCTGGCGGGATTGACCGGCAGCGCCGTCGATGACCGTGAATTCTCCGACCAGCTGCCCGCCGGAGGCGACACCTCGGTGGATGCGGTGGTCGGGATCTATGGTCGATACGACTGGGAGGACCGTTCCACCCCCGAACGCATCGCGTTCGTCGACTTCCTGGAGCGCGTGGTCGTCGGCCGCTCATTGGGCAGGCATCGGCATATCTACGAACAGGCTTCCCCGATCGCTCGGGTTCATCCGGATGCTCCGCCGTTCCTGGTCGTGCATGGCAGCGCCGACACCGTCATACCGGTGCAGCAGGCCCGCAGCTTCACCGACCGGTTACGGGCGGTCTCGCGGTCCAAGGTCGGATACTTGGAGCTACCGGGTGCAGGTCACGGTTTCGATATGACCGACGGGGCCCGTACTGGGGCGATGAGTACGGCAATCGGTTTGTTCCTCAACCAGATTCACCGTGACCGCGCGACGGTGGGCAACAAACAGATCATCTGAACCCGCGGGCCGTGGCGTCACGGTATGGTCCGTGCATGGAGAGTGATCTGGGGTGAAGCGGCTTTCCGGCTGGGATGCCATGCTGTTGTACAGCGAGACCGCGAACGTGCACATGCACACCCTCAAGATCGCAGTGATCGAGCTGGATGCCGATCGGCAGGGCTTCGATGTTGAGGCCTTCCGTCGGGTGATCCACGGCAGGCTCTACAAGCTGGACCCGTTCCGCTATCAGCTGGTCGACATTCCGGGTAAGTTCCACCACCCGATGTGGCGGGAGAACTGCGAGCTGGATCTGGCCTACCACATCCGTCCGTGGTCACTGCCTGCTCCCGGTGGGCGCCGCGAACTCGACGAGGCCATCGGCGAGATCGGCAGCACCCCGCTGGACCGGAGCCGCCCGCTGTGGGAGATGTACTTCGTCGATGGCCTGGCCAACAACAGGATCGCGGTGGTCGGCAAGATCCACCACGCCCTGGCCGACGGTATCGCCTCGGCCAATCTGATGGCGCGCGGAATGGATCTCCTGGCCGGCCCCCAGTTCGACCGGGATTCCTACGAGACAGACCCAGCGCCCACGAGAGGACAGTTGGTTCGCTCGGCGTTCAAAGACCACTTCCGGCAGATGGGCAAGATTCCGGCGACCATCGGCTACACCGCGGCGGGGATCGGCCGGGTTCGGCGCAGCACCCGCAAACTCTCCGCAGACCTGACCCGCCCGTTCACCCCGCCGCCGAGTTTCCTCAACCACGTGCTGACTCCTGAGCGGCGGTTTGCCACGGCCACTCTGGCGTTGGCCGACATCAAGGCGACCAGCAAACAGCTGGGGGTCACCATCAATGACCTGGTGCTGGCCATATCGTCGGGCGCCTTACGCTCCCTGCTGCTGCGGTACGACGGCAAAGCAGATCATCCCCTGCTGGCCTCGGTGCCGATGAGCTTTGACTTCTCCCCGGACCGGATCTCGGGTAACAGATTCTCCGGAGTCCTGGTCGCCCTGCCGGTTGACGTGGCCGACGTCCGGCAACGGGTGGTTCAGGCTCGGGAGGCGGCCAATCTGGCCAAGGAGGCCCATCATCTGGTGGGGCCGGAACTGGTCAGCAGATGGTCGGCCTACTTTCCGCCGGCCCCGGCGGAGTCGCTGTTCCGGTGGCTGTCGGGCAAGGACGGCCAGAACAAGGTCCTGAACCTCAACATCTCCAATGTTCCCGGCCCGCGGGAGCGCGGCAGGGTTGGCGGCGCGCTGGTCACCGAGATCTATTCGGTGGGTCCGCTGACCGCAGGCAGCGGGCTGAACATCACCGTGTGGAGTTACGTGGACCAGCTCAACATTTCCGTGCTCACCGACGGCGCCACCTTCGAAGACCCGCACGAGGTGACCAGTGCACTGGTTAACGAGTTTATCGAGATCCGCCGTGCGGCTGGACTTTCCGAGAAGCTGACCACCGTCGAGACGGCGATGGCGCCGGCCTAGCTCGCGGTCGGTTCCGCCAGCTCCTGCAGTGCACGGCGCAAGACCTTGCCGGTGTTGTTGCGCGGCAACGCGTCCATGATGGTGATGTCGCGCGGGACTTTGTAGCCGGCCAGATTGTCCCGGACATGCGCCTTGAGCTCGTCAGGGGAGGCCGAGCAGCCCGCGGCCAACGCGACGAAGGCCACCAAGCGCTGCCCGTAGTCGGCGTCGTCGACCCCGATCACCGCGGCCTCGGCGACGGCGGGATGGGTGATCAGCGCCTTCTCCGTCTCGATCGGATAGACGTTTTCGCCGCCGGAGACGATCATCTCGTCGTCGCGGCCGACCACGAAGAGCCTTCCGGTGTCATCGAAGTAGCCCAAGTCGCCGGAGGCCATGAAGCCGTCGTGAAACATCTTCGAGTCGCCGCCGGTGTAGCCGTCGAACTGTGAGGAGTTGCGGACGAAGATCTGGCCGGTCGATCCGGCCGGAAGCTCTGCCAGCTCGGCATCCAGGATCCGGATCTCGGTGCCCGGCGCCGGGCGGCCGGCGGTGTCGGGGGAGTAGCGCAGGTCTTGCGGTGTCGCCAAAGCGATCATGCCGGCTTCGGTGGCGTTGTAGTTGTTGTAGACCACATCGCCGAAGGTGTCCATGAATGCCGTCACCACGTCGGGGTGCATCCGTGAGCCGGAGGCCGTGGCGAACCGTAGTGAGGTGCAGGGGTATTGGGCACGAACGTCCTCCGGCAGTGCCATGATCCGGTCGAACATGACCGGTACCACGCAGAGTCCGGCCGCATTGTTGTGCTCGATCAGTGCCAGGGTGGCCTCTGGGTCGAACTTGCGCCGAGTGGCGATGGTGCAGGCCATGGTGAGCGCCAGCGCCAACTGTGAGAACCCCCAGGCGTGGAACATCGGCGCGGCGATGACCACGGTTTCCTCAGTGTGCCAGGGGATCCGGTCGAAGATCGCCTTCAGGTCGGCCACGCCGCCGCCGCCGCTGCCGGAGCGGCGCGCTCCCTTGGGTGTTCCGGTGGTTCCGGAGGTGAGCATGACCAGCTTGCCGCTGCGCGAAGCCTTGGCCGGTCGGCGTCCGGCGTTGGCATCGATCAACTCATCCGCCGTCAGGCCGGGAACTTTACCGTCGGTCCAGCTCACCACGCGCGTGCACCCCGAGTCGGCCGGAACGGCCAGATCGACTGCGGCGGTGAACTCTTCGTCGTAGAAGATCAGGTCGACACCTTCGCGGGCTACCACCTCGGCCAGTGCCGGCCCGGCGAAGCTGGTGTTGAGCAGGAGAACGTCGGCGCCGATCCGGTTGGCGGCCGCCAGCGCCTCGATGAAGCCGCGATGGTTGCGGCACATCAGCGCGATCGCCCGCGGCTTCCGGCCCGGAAGGCGTTGCAGACCGGCGGCCAGCGCGTCGCAGCGGCGGTCCAGCTCGGCGTAGGTGCAGGTTCCCCGCTCGTCGATGATCGCCGTCCGGTCGCCGCATCGCCTTGCCGCAATGGCGATCCCGACAGTGGTGGTGCCGCCTTCAGCTGCTGCCGCGGCCATGATCCGCACGTACTTGTCGGGGCGCAGTGGTGCCAGTAGCCCGGCCCGGCTGAAGGTCGCCAGCATCGAGCCAACCCGGTTGATCGAGTCGAACAGTTCCATCCCGCTCAGCCCAGGATCGGGAGACGGCGCTCGCGGGCGAGCCGGTCCAGCGCCTCCTGCATGACGGCACGGACGTGGGCGTCGACGGCGTCGATGTCGGGGTCTTCACCGAACTCGGCGATGATGTCGATGGGCTCGCAGACCTGCATGACGATCTTGGTGGGCAGCGGCAGGTTGACCGGGAGCACCGCGGAGAGCCCGAACGGGAAACCGAACGAGATCGGCAGGATCTTGACCCGCATCAGTTTGTCCAGCCTCAGGGCCTTGGCCAGGCCGGTGCCGCGGGAGAGATAGAACTGACTCTCCTGGCCTCCGATGCCGACCGTCGGCACCAGCGGAACGCCCGCGTTGATCGCGGCGCGGATGTAGCCCTTACGACCTCCGAAGTCGATCGTGTTCTCTTCCAGGGTGGGCCGATACACGTCGTAATCGCCGCCGGGGAACACCACCACCACGCCACCGGAGCGCAGCGCTTCGTCGGCATTGGCGTGGTTGGCCGGGATGAAGCCGGTCTTGCGGAAGAAGTCGGCGGTGAATCCGGTGAAGATGAGGTCGTGGCTGAGCGTGTAGACCGGACGGTCGTAGCCGAAGGTGTCGTAGAAGCCGGTGGCGAATACCGGGACGTCCATTGCGAACAGGCCGCCGGAGTGGTTCGAGACCACCAGGGCGCCGCCGGCGGGGAATGTTTCCAGGCCCCGGACCTCGGAGCGGTGGTAGCCCTTGATGAACGGCCGTAGCAGGCCCATGACCCGTTCGGTCAGTCCCGGATCCCACTTGGTGATGGGCCGCGGGACCTCGTCCGACCAGTCGTTGTCAGGCGTGTCCACCGCGGCCCCCTCAATTGAAACGTGTTCTAGTTTTGCCCATGTTACCGGCTCAGGCCCGGCGATGGATACCATCAGCGCACTGTTCTCCAGAGCGAGGGGAGTTCCGCATCGACCTGCAGGCGTACTTCGACCGCATCGGCTATCGCGGGGGTACCGAACCCACGCATGACACGCTCGCCGCCCTGGTGGCCGCGCACGTCCGCCGCATCCCCTTTGAGAATCTCGATCCGTTGATGGGTGTGCCGGTGATCGACCTCAGTGCCGGCGCGCTGACTGCCAAGCTGGTGGCGCGAGCCCGCGGCGGCTACTGCTACGAGCACAACAACCTGATGCGCGAGGTGCTCTGCGAGCTCGGATACGGTGCCGAGCGGCTGGCTGCCCGGGTGGTGTGGATGACCCCGCACGGAGTGGACGGCCCGCCGAGCCCGCAGACCCACCAGGCGCTGGCGGTGACGATCCCGGGAGCAGATCAGCGGTATCTGGTGGACGTCGGCTTCGGCGGGCAGACGCCGCCGTCACCCCTCCCGATGGTCTCCGATCTTGTTCAGCAGACCTCCCACGAGCCGTTTCGGCTTCTTCAGAGCGGAAGCGACTCCGACCAGTGGGTGGTCGAGACGCTGATCGGTGAGCGTTGGCGGCCGCTCTACATCCTGGGTATGCAGCCCCGGCCGCTGATCGACATGCAGGTGGGCAGTTGGTATGTGTCGACCTACCCCGAGTCGAACTTCGTCGTGGGCCTCAGTGCGGCGCTGGTGACCGATGACGCCCGCTGGAATCTGCGCGGGCGGCACCTGGCCATCCACGCCGGTGGCGGTACCGAGCGGGTGCGCTTCGACGATGCCGCGCAGGTGTGCGTGGCGCTGACCGACCGGTTCGGCATCGACCTGACCGGCCTGGGCGACGTGGAGGCCAAGGTGGCCGCGGTCTTGGACACCTGATGATCAGAACAGTGCTGGCCGGACTGCTCACGGCCGCGGGTCTGGCGTTCGCCGGCCCCGTGTCGGGCGCGCCGATGCCCGGGATCGAGCTGCTGGACGACAACAGCAGCTGTACGGCGGGCTTCGTCACTCAAAACAACGCTGGCGACTACTTCCTGTTGACCAGCGGACACTGCGACTCTCATGACGGCTCGGAGTGGACCGATGTCTTCGAGACACCCCTGGGTCGGATCACTGCAAGCGAGAACAACGGCGAGGACCGCGACGCCGCCATCATCCGGCTCGACCCGGCCGCCGGCCAGCCCAACGGCAGGATCGCCGGGCGCTACCCGGTGGCCAATGTGTTGACCGCCGATCAGATTCACGTGGGGATGACGATCTGCAAGATCGGCGCGCAGACCGGTGAGACCTGCGGGCCGGTCTCGGCGATCGTCGGCAACCTTGTGGAGACCGACGTCTACAGCACCATCGGAGACAGCGGCAGTCCGGGCTATGTGGTCAATCCGGATGGCACCGTCAGTGCGGTCGGTCTGCTGATGGGCGGACCGGTGGACGACGACTATTCCACCGACTTCGTCCTGCTGGATCCGTTCCTGCGGCAGTGGGGTTTGCACGTGGTGCGTTAGAACGTCGCGATTCCGGCTACCAGCGCTTCAACTAGGTGCATGCTGGAATGATGGGTCACTTCAAGAGCAATGTGCGCGACCTGGAATTCAATCTGTTCGAAGTGCTGGGGCTGGAGCAATGCCTGGCTGACGGTGCGTTCGGAGATCTCGATGGCGACACGGTTCGCCAGATGCTGGCCGAAGCCGCCCGGCTGGCCGAGGGGCCAGTGGCCGAATCCTTTGCCGCCAGCGACCGCCATCCACCGGTGTTTGATCCGGCCACTCACCACGTGACACTGCCCGAGCCCTTCAAAGAATCGCTGCGGGCCTGGAAGGAGGGTGAATGGTTCCGAATCGGGCTGGCCGAAGAGGTCGGCGGAGTGCCGGCGCCTGCCATGGTGTCCTGGGCCATCAACGAACTGGCGCTGGGCGCCAACCCCGCGGTGTTCATCTTTATGGCCGGCCCGATCTTCGCCAACATCCTCTACCACCTGGGTAACGAGCAGCAGCGGCATTGGGCCGCCATGGCGATCGACCGGAACTGGGCCGCCACCATGGTGCTCACCGAACCCGACGCGGGCTCGGACGTCGGTGCGGGCCGCACCAAGGCCGTCGAGCAGCCCGATGGCAGCTGGCATATCGACGGTGTCAAGCGCTTCATCACCAACGGTGACACCGACGACCTCTTCGAGAACATCATGCATATGACCCTGGCCCGCCCCGAGGGCGCCGGGCCGGGAACCAAGGGCCTCAGCCTGTTTCTGGTGCCCAAGTACCTGCCCGATCCCGAGACCGGGGAGCCGGGCGAGCGCAACGGCGTGTTCGTCACCGGGTTGGAACACAAGATGGGGCTGAAGGTTTCGACCACGTGCGAACTCACCTTCGGTCAGCACGGCGTCCCGGCCAAGGGGTGGCTGGTCGGCGACACCCGTAACGGGATCGCGCAGATGTTCCATGTCATCGAGTACGCGCGAATGATGGTCGGTACCAAGGCAATCGCCACGTTGTCCACCGGGTATCTCAATGCTCTGGAGTATGCCAAGACCCGCATCCAGGGGGCCGACCTGACGCAGATGACAGATAAGACCGCGCCGCGGGTGACAATCATCCACCACCCGGATGTGCGGCGGGCCCTGATGATGCAGAAGGTCTACGCCGAAGGCATGCGTGCGCTGTACCTCTACACCGCGGCCCACCAGAACCCGCAGGTCGCCATGCACGTGTCCGGCGCCGACTCCGAGATGGCCGAACGCGTCAATGACCTACTGCTCCCCATCGTCAAAGGGGTCGGCTCGGAACGGGCCTATCAATACCTGACCGAGTCACTACAGACGTTCGGTGGCTCGGGCTTCCTGCAGGACTACCCGATCGAGCAGTACATCCGCGACGCCAAGATCGACTCGCTCTACGAGGGCACCACCGCGATCCAGGCGCAGGATTTCTTCTTTCGCAAGATCGCCCGCGATCGTGGTGTGGCGCTGGCTCATCTGGTCGGCCAGATAGAGGCCTTACTGGACAGCGCCGACGGTCACCCGGAACTGGCCGACTCACGCAAACTGCTGGCGACCGCGCTCGACGACGCGCGAGCCATGGTGGCAGCTATGACCGGATACATGCTCGGGTCGCAACAGGAACCCCGTGAGCTTTATCGGGTGGGCTTGGGCTCGGTGCGGTTTCTGCTGGCGGTCGGTGACCTGGTGATCGGCTGGCTGTTACTGCGGCAGGCCGAGATCGCGATGACCGCGCTGGACCAAGGGGCATCCGGCGACGAACAGAACTTCTACCGCGGAAAGGTCGCCGCGGCACGGTTCTTCGCAGCCAACGTCCTACCCCGGCTGGGGTCGGATCGGCTCATCGTGGAGAGCGAGGACCTCGCGGTGATGGACCTGGCTGAGGACGCCTTCTGAGCACCGCCGAAAGGTAAGGCCACCGGCGGGCGCGATCGAGATCTCTCCCGCGCCGCCGGTGGCCTTGCTCCTTGAGCGACGTTCTCAGCCCTGCAATGTGTAGCCCATCGGCATCAGGACGCTCTTCTGCTGGGTGAAGTGCTCGACGCCCTCTTTGCCGTTCTCCCGGCCGATGCCGGAGTTCTTGAAGCCGCCGAACGGGCAGCACGGGTCGAAGGCGTACCAGTTGATTCCATAGGTGCCGGTCCGGATCTTGCTCGCGATCTCGATCCCGCGCGGGACGTCGGCGGTCCACACGCTGCCCGCCAGTCCGTACACCGAGTCGTTGGCGATCGCGATCGCGTCGTCCACGGTGTCGTAGGCGATGATCGACAGCACCGGCCCGAAGATCTCCTCCTGGGCGATGGTCATGGAGTTGTCGACGTCGGCAAACACCGTCGGCTCGACGAAGAAGCCGCTGTCCAGTCCCTCGGGCCGGCCGCCGCCGCACACCAGCCGGGCGCCTTCCTCGATGCCCTTGGCGATGTAGCCCTCAACCCGCTCGCGCTGCTTCTCGCTGATCAGCGAACCGATCTGGGCGCCCGGGTCATCCGGCAGGCCGACCGGCAGCGCGGTGACGAAGTTCTTGACTGCCTCCACGATCTCCTCGTAGCGGGACCGCGGCGCCAGGATGCGAGTCTGTGCCACGCAGGCCTGCCCGGTGTTCATGATCCCGGAGAACACCAGCATGGGGATGGCCGAGGCCAGGTCGACGTCTTCGAGCACGATGGAGGCCGACTTGCCGCCGAGCTCCAGCGTGCACGGCTTGAGCAGGTCTGCGGCGCGCTTGCCGATCTCCTTGCCCACCCCGGAGCTGCCGGTGAAGGAGAAGATGTCCACGTCCGGGTTGGAGGTCAGGGCCTGGCCGGTCTCGGCGCCGCCCGGCACCACCGACAGCACGCCTTCGGGCAGGCCCGCGTCGGCGAACGTCTGCGCCAGCAGGTTCGCGCTGAACGGCGTCTCGGCGGCCGGCTTGAGCACCACCGTGCACCCGGCCAGCAGCGCCGGCCCCAGCTTGTTGACCGCCAGGAACAGCGGCACGTTCCACGCCACGATCGCACCGACCACGCCGATCGGTTCGCGTCGAACGATGGTCTGGCCGTAGGCGCCGGTGCGGATCTCTTCCCAGGTGACCTCGTCGGCGGCCGGGCCGGCGAAGAAGTTCAGCGCGCCCAGCGAGCTCATCCAGTGCATCGTCTCGACACTCAGCGGGGGCTGGCCGGTCTCGGCGCCCAGCAACGCGGTGAACTGGTCCTTGCGCTCTTCCATCAGCTTGATGGCGGCGGCGATGACCTTGGCTCGTTCGGCCGGCGGCGTGGACGGCCACGGTCCGGAGTCGAAGGCGACGCGGGCGGCGGCGACGGCATTGTCGACGTCGGCCTTGGTGGCCAGCGGCACCTTGCCGACGTACTTGCCGGTGGCCGGGCTGTGCACCTCAATGACCTGATCGGTCGCGGGGGCGGTCCACTTGCCGCCGATGAAGAGGGTGTCGTATTCGGTGATGCTGGAGTCCATGGGCGTCACCCTACCTAGCGGACGGGCGGATTAGAACACGTTGCAGTCAATGGGTTCGGTTGGGCTGCAGAACCAGCACCAGATTGCTCACGCCGAACTCGCGAATGCCCGGCGCGGAAGTGATCGGCCATGCCCATCGCGGGTGATAGCGGGGGAAAGCGGCGACCAGGGCGCCGGTGTGGCGGGCCCAGTCCAGCCCCTCAGCGGCCGACACCGCGAACAACGACGAGCCGTAGTTGTTCTTCGGCGGATGGCCATGGCGGCGGGTGTAACGCCGGGCGGCGCGCCGCCCACCCAGATAGTGCGTCAGGCCCATCTCATGGCCGCCGAACGGACCCAGCCACACCGTGTAGGACAGCACCACCAGCCCGCCCGGCCGGGTGACGCGCAGCATCTCGCCGCCGAGCTGCCAGGGCCGCGGCACATGCTCGGCGACGTTGGACGACAGGCAGATGTCGACGCTGGCATCGGCGAAAGGCAGCGCCATACCCGAGGCCCGGACAAAACTGCCGGTGGCGTCGGCTGGTCGAGGTCCCGCTGCGTGCATCTCGTTCGCGTCGGGCTCCACGCCGATGTAGCGCAGTCCCGCCGCGGCGAACGCGCTGGCGAAGTAGCCGGGCCCGCCGCCGACGTCCAGCAGTGTCCTGCCGGCCGGGTCGTCGCTGCGCGTGCCCCGCCACAGGTCGGTGATCATGGTGGCCGTGTCGCTGGCCAGTGCGCCGTAAAACCGGGCCGGAGCGGTCTGCTCGTAGCGGAACTGCGACAGCAGGCGCACCGACCGGGTCAGTGTCGCGCGGCGCGCGAACAAATCGGTGGCGGCCACCGAGCCAGCCTAGATGTCGGCCGCCCAACGTGAACGTGGCTTCACGCCGGCGGGCCGAACGTGCAGCTGGCTTCACGCTCGGCGGAGAGGGGAGACGGCCGACTACCCTGGTGGGCGTGTCTGCTGTGCGTTCGGTCCTGCTGCTGTGCTGGCGTGACACCGGGCATCCACAGGGCGGCGGCAGCGAGACCTACCTGCAGCGCATCGGTGCCGAGCTGGCCGCCGCCGGCGTCGCGGTCACCTTGCGCACCGCGCGTTATCCGGGAGCCCCCCGAACCGAAGTCGTCGACGGGGTGCGGATCAGCCGCCGCGGCGGCCCGTACACGGTGTACCTCTGGGCGGGCGCGGCCATGGTCGCCGCCCGGGTCGGTCTCGGGTCGCTGCGGGCGGTACGGCCCGACGCGGTGATCGACACTCAGAACGGCCTTCCATTCCTGGCGCGGCTGGCCTACGGCCGACGGGTGGCGGTGCTGGTGCACCACTGCCACCGTGAGCAGTGGCCGGTGGCCGGGCCGGTGCTCAGCCGGATCGGCTGGCTGGTGGAGTCACGGTTGTCGCCCCGGCTGAACCGGCGCAACCAGTACCTGACCGTCTCGCTGCCTTCGGTGCGTGACCTGATCGAGTTGGGGGTGGGCGCCGAACGCATCGCGGTGGTGCGCAACGGCCTCGACGAGGCGCCGTCGGCCACCCTGACCTCCTCTCGCTCGCCGACGCCGCGCGTGGTGGTGTTGTCGCGGTTGGTGCCGCACAAGCAGATCGAGGACGCCCTGGACGCAGTCGCCGCGCTGCGGGACCGGGTGCCCGGCCTGCATCTCGACGTGATCGGCGGCGGCTGGTGGGATGAACGCCTGGGGGAGCACGCCGCGGAGCTGGGGATCACCGACGCGGTCACCTTCCACGGCCACGTGGACGAGGTCGCCAAGCATGAACTGGTGCAACGGGCGTGGGTGCACGTGCTGCCCTCTCGCAAAGAGGGCTGGGGCCTGGCGGTCATCGAAGCGGGCCAACACGGCGTCCCCACCATTGGCTACCGGGCCTCCGGAGGGTTGACCGATTCGATTGTCGACGGTGTCACCGGGGTGTTGGTCGATGACCGCGACGAGCTGGTCGCCCAACTGCACCGGCTGCTCACCGATCCGGTGCTGCGTGAGCAGCTCGGCGCCAAGGCGCAGGATCGCAGCGCCGAATTCTCCTGGCGCCAGAGCGCCGAGGGCCTGTACACGGTGTTGGAGGCCGTCCGGGAGCGCCGCTACGTCAACGGCGTGATCTGACGCGCGAGCCCCATGACCAGCCCGGGACGTCTCCTCAGGGCGTGCGCGGCCAGGGTTGGAGTTGCTCGAGTTGGGCGGCGAGGCCCAGCAGAGTCCGTTCCGATCCTGGTCTGCCGACCAACTGCACGCAGACGGGTTGGCCGTGATGATCGAGTCCGGCGGGCACCGTCATTGCGGGCCACCCGACCATGTTCCAGGGCGCGGCAAAGGGGGCGTAGCGCGCATTGGCGAGTATGGAGGCGAGCCAGCCGCGCTCGGACCAGCGTCGCGACCTGATCGGAGGTTGAGCCAGGGCCGGTGTGATCAAGACATCGGTGTCGGTGAAGAAATCCAGCGCGCGGCGCCGCCACACCTCGCGTCCCTTGGGGTGGGCAAGGCCGCGCCGGTAGACCGCATCGCCGATCCGCACATGGACACGGTTGCGCCGTTCCAGTTGCGAGACATCGGTCGATGCATGTGCGTCGGCGGCGACGCCCGCGGTCCACAACGCCAGGGCGGTGGTACTCATCAGCGTGGCCGGGTAACGCGGGGTCGCCGACCGAACGACGTGAACGGCGCGCAGCAGATCAGCGCTGCGACGGGCCGCCTCGGCCCACGCGCGCGCCACCGGCGTCGCCGGTCCGGGAGCCGACGTCGACACGGCGATGCGCAGCGCGGACGGTTCGCTCAGTACCGCCGCGCCGGGGTCATCGGCCATCACCGAGAACATCAGTGCGGCGTCGGCGACCGTGGTCGCCAGCGGTCCGTTCTCCGACATGCCGCCCCACGAGGCCTGTGGATCGCCGACCGGCACCACCCCCAGACCGGGCTTGAGGCCGACCAAGCCGCAGCACGCCGCGGGGATCCGAATCGAGCCCATGCCGTCGTTTCCGTGGGCGATGGGCACCGCCCCCGATGAGACCGCGGCCGCGGATCCGCCGGAAGAGCCTCCGGGGGTGCGCTGGAGGTTCCACGGATTTCGGGTGACGCCGAAGGCGGAATCGGTTGCGCCCCAAACGCAGAGCTCGGGGACGCGGGTAAGACCGACGATCACTGCACCGGCCGCGCGGAGTCGGTGAACGATCTCGTGATCGGAGGTCTGCGGTGTGGCGATCGTGGCCAGGGAGCCGTCGCGCATCGGTTCGCCGGCGACGGCGATGTTGTCCTTGATGGCGATCGGAACGCCCGCCAGCGGGAGCGAACCGCGGTCCGCGCGCTCATCGACGGCATCCGCCTCGGCCAACGCCGCGTCATGGCGGATCACCTGCCACGCATTGAACTCCGGCTGCGTCTGCTCGATGCGGTGCAGCGCCTGCTCCGTCGCGGTTCGGGCCGTCAGCGTTCCGCGGTGAACCGCAGCCGCGATCTCGGTCGCCGTGTGCTCCACACCGTGACCCTATCTCGGCCTCGGGCGTCGGACCGGGGCATACTGGCCCAAAAGTGCGCAGACAGCGGGAGGTGCATCGATGCCCGACGATCAGGCCACGCCGGTGTTGCTCTACGACGGCGTCTGCGGAATCTGCAATCGATCGGTCCAGACGATTCTGCGGTTCGACCGGCGCGGCACGCTGCGATTCGCGGCATTGGACAGCGACTTCGCACGCGCCGTCATTGAGCGCCATCCGGGGCTGCAGGATCTCGATTCGATGGTCTTCGTCCAGAATCCAGGCTGGCCCGATGAGCGGATCGATGTGCGTTCGGCGGCGGCTCTGCAGGTGCTGAGCTATCTCGGTGGTTCCTTCCGGCTGCTGCTGGCGCTGCGCCTCATTCCGGCAGGACTGCGCGACCGGCTCTATGACCGCTTCGCGGCGATCCGCTACCGGCTCGGCGGCAGGCATGACACCTGCCCGCTGCCGGCTCCCGGCGTGCGTGCCCGCTTCCTGGACGCCTAGGTGCCTGTCGCGGCATATCTAGTCGACACGTTCACCGCGGTGGGGTTCCGGGGGAACCCCACCGGGGTGGTGCTGCTGGACGGTCCGGCCGACACCTCATGGATGCAGGCGCTGGCAGCGGAGTTCAACCAGCCGGCAACAGCTTTCATCGGTCCGGTCAACGCTGAGGCTGGTCCACGGGTGCTGCGGTGGTTCAGCCCGATTGCCGAACTGGCATTGTGCGGTTCGGGCACCTTGGCCAGTGCTCATGTCCTGGGTGGGGATCAGTGCTTCCAGGCGGGCTCCCGGCTGCTGTCCTGCACGACGGGTGCTGACGGTGCGATCAGCATGGGCTTTCCGGCGGACCCGGTGCGCAGCGAGTCGCTGACGCCGGAGCTGGTGGCGGGCTTGCCCGGGGTGAGCATCCGGTCGGTGTGGCGAGGCGGCCTGGACGTGATGGTGGAGGCCGGATCGGCCGCCGAGGTCCGTGCTCTGCGGCCGGACACGGCGTCGCTGGCGAAGGTCGAGGCACGCGCGGTCGTGGTGACGGCCGCCGGTGACGGCGGGGCCGACATCGTGAGCCGGGTCTTCGCGCCCCGCTTCGGAGTGCCCGAGGATCCGGTCACCGGCTCGGCGCACTGCACCCTTGCCGCGCTGTGGGCGCAGCGTCTGGGTGTCGAGGAGTTCTCGGCCGAGCAGGCCTCCGAGCGAGGCGGGGAGCTGCGGGTTCGGTGTGACGGCGATCGGGTCATCTTGATCGGGCGCGCCGTGACCGTCTTGCGCGGCGAACTTCGCATCTAGTTCCAGTCGCGTACGCGTCGGCGTATCGACGTCACCGCCAGACCTCCCGCGCCCACCAGCAGCATGGCCAGCCACACCAGGTGGGCGGCGATCGCGGCCCGGCGCGCGCCGGCCGCGGCCTTGGGCGCGCGACCACCGACCCGGTACACGGTGAGGTCGGCGTCGCGGTAGGACACCGGCAGTCGCGTCAGTGTCTTGGCCGCCGAGCCGATCTGGCCGTCCACATCCGTCTCTTTGACCACCCAGCCCACCCCCTTCACGCCCAGCGTGGCGGGGTCGGCCCCCGACAACAGTGCTTCCTGCACCTCGCGGGCGTGCGTGCCCTCGCCGGGCACCCTCTGGTCACCGACCGTCAGATCACCGGTGCTGAGCACCTCGGCGCGCACCCAGCGGGGCAAGGGATCGAGGACCGGAGCCGTTCCGGCCCAGGAGAAGTGGCGCATGGTGTCGGCCGGCAACACCGCCACCGGCCGGGGATCAGCGTTGATCGTGGCGGCCACCGTTGCCCACCCCGGGGGGTAGTGCACCGGAGCGACTCGACCTGCCACTCCCCAGGCCAAGTCGGGCAGGACGAGGATCAGAGCCAGACAGCACACCAGGGCCGCCCGCGCCGGCGGCAACCGATCCCGCAGTCGCAGGACCGCGCCGGCCCCGGCCAGCAGGTAGCCGGGCAGCGCCAGCGCAACCCACTTCTGGCCGTCGCGCAGCATCCCGAGCCCGGGCGCGACGTCCGTGGCCCAGCGCAGCAGGACCAGGCCCGGCCCGGTGGCCAACAGCGCGAACAGCAGCACCGTCGAGCCCGCCAGGATCAGCAGTGGGCGAACCGCGGGCAGGTCTCGGACCGCCGACCACCCCGCAGCCAGCACGCCGACGAACACTGCCGTCGCCACGAGTGCGAAAGCCGTTCGCCGTGAGCCGGGCACGGCCTCGGCGTTCCAGATCCCGCCGAGCCCGGCCAGACTGCCCAGCGTGCCCAGTCCGGGTTCGGCACGGGCCGCGAACGCCGTCGCCCCGAGCGCCTCGCCGCGCGCGGACCCCGAGCTCAGGGCCAACGCCATCAGCCAGGGCAGCGCGGCCGTTGCCGCGATCGCGACCGTGCTCACCGCGCACCACCAGCGTGGCGGTCCACAGCCTGGCCCTGCCACGCAGACCAGCGCCACCACCGCGGCCAGAATCAGTCCGGTCGGGGTCAGCCCGGCCAGTGCCAGAAAGAAGACCAATCCCCACAGTCCGGAGGCGCCGGAGCGCAGCCTGAGCATCCACACCGCCACCCAGGGCAGGCAGCCGTACCCGACCAGCAGGCTCCAATGGCCCTGCAGCAGGCGCTCGGCCACATAGGGGTTCCAGATCGCCACCGTGATCGCCACCAGTTGACCGGGTAGCCCGGCCTCGGGAAGCGTCTCCGCGACCAGCCGAGCGGCACCGCAGCCGGCCAGCCAGAGGCCCGCGAACAGCAACGCCTTGACCACGGAGCCGCCGTCGAACATCCGCGATGCCAGCGCCACCGCGAAGTCCTGCGGCACCGCGCGCGGCGCCGCTTCGCCCAGACCCAGGGCCGATCCGGTCAGATACGACCTCGGTGTCGAGACGGCGTCGCGCAGCAGCAGGTAACCCGGGCGCAGCAGGGGCGCCAGGATGAGCAGAGTCAGTCCAAGTGCATAGCACGGCGGAGCCCAGCGCCTGGCTCGCACCACCGCGGAACTACGGCTGGTCGGGAGCCGAATCCGGGGTTCCGCGATCCGGGGGGCTCGACTCCGGTGGCCCCGCCGGGCGGTCCAGCTGGGGACGTTGCGTCGGCAGTTTTTCGGTCTCGGCCTCAGCGCCCGAAGGACGTTCGGCCGTGGGTGCCTTGGGTGCGAAACCGCCGAAGAATCCACCGTCGTCCCGCCCGGCACGACCCAGTGCCGCCTCGGCGGGCAGGCTGAACCAGCCGATCAGCACGCCGCCGATCAGGCAGATCAACCCCGCGGCGGTGAAGGTGATCGGCAGGATGCGCGACCACAGAGCAAATCGGTCGCGTTCGTTGCGGGCCGCGTTGACCTGCGCTTCGATGGTCTCTTCAGCGCTGGTGACCGTGTAGTCGGCCAGCGCGACCTCCGGCTTGAGCGGGTCGCGGGCGTAGTAGTGGTTGGCGTGCACCTTGGACTTCACGATGGTGCCCGAGACCGGGTCCACCCACATGGTCCGCTGCGCGGCGTAGTACCGCGTCATGGTGACGTCCTCGTCGGGGTCGGCGCCCTCGATGTTCCAGATCCTGCCCGGGGCGGTGATCTCACCGTCTTCGTCGTGGCCGTAGAGCGAGGGGTAGCGCACCGGCTCGGCCAGGCTGCCGTCACTGTCATAGCCGACGTTCTGCACGAATCGGTAGGTGGTCAGCCCGTTGACGTCGTCCTCGGCCTCATAGTTGGCCTCGTACGCCTTCTGCGCAATCGGGTCGAAGTACTCGTAGGACTGCTTCTTGGTGTCGAAGGGGAACCGGTAGGTCAACCCCTCGTGGGGCAGCGCGATGTTGGTGGGCGGCGATTCGTCTTCGAAATTGCGCGGTCGCTGCACCGAGCCACCCGGGTGGGTGTCGTCCGAAATGGCCTGCGCGGTCGTGCGGTTCAAGGTGACCGTGTCGACGATCGCCAACAGCAGGCCGGAGTCCTTCTGCCGGTCCGCGCGCCGCAGCGAGGAGCCGACCTGCAGGGTCACGACGTCGGCATTGGCGGGCGACTCGACGGTGATCTGCTGCTGGGACACCAGCGGGACGTCCTGGTCGACGATGGCGTGTTCGCCGCCGAGGGACTCCGGGTCCAACGCCGCTCCGCTGCCGTTGCCGATCAGCGTGACGTCGATATCCAGCGGGATCTTCGCGATCTTGCCCACCGTGTAGGTGGACAGCAACAGTGCCGCGACCATCAGGGCGGCGCCGAGGCCCATGACTGCGCATGCCGCGATACGCATCATGATTGCTCGGTTCACGTCGCCGCTTCCTCCTTCAATCCGTACCTAAATCTGTTCGACCCTAACAGCACTAGGTGAAGCAGCTACTGTGTGTCCATCGATGCCCCGGTCGGAAATGAGATGAAACAGCAGGTGGGTGGCGCACGTGGCTTCCTGCCTGCTGTCGAGGGTATGCGGGCCTGCGCGGCGATCGGGGTGGTCATCACCCACGTGGCGTTTCAGACCGGGCATTCCTCGGGCATCAGCGGACGGCTGTGGGGCCGCTTCGACATGGCGGTGGCGGTGTTCTTCGCGCTGAGCGGATTCCTGTTGTGGCGCGGGCATGCCGCGGCCGCCCGCGGTCTGCGCCCCGCCCCGGCCGCCGGGCATTACCTGCGGTCGCGGGTGGTGCGAATTCTGCCGGCCTACCTGGTGGCCGTGGTGGTGATCCTGGCGCTGCTGCCCGATGCGGGCGGGGCCAGCCTGACCGTCTGGCTGGCGAATCTGACGCTGACGCAGATATACGTGCCGCTGACGCTGACACCGGGACTGACCCAGATGTGGAGCCTGGCGGTCGAGGTCAGCTTCTACCTGATGCTGCCGCTGCTGGCCTGGGGGGCACGGCGACTACCGGTTCGTGCCCGGATACCGGCGATCGCGGGATTGGCGCTGCTGAGCCTGGGGTGGGGGTTCCTGCGGATCCACACACCCGTCGGGGTGAACCCGCTGAACTGGGCACCGGCATACGGCTGCTGGTTCGGGGCAGGCATGTTGCTCGCCGAGTGGGTCTACACCCCGGTCGGCTGGGTGCACCGGCTGGCGCGTCGACGGCTGCCGATGGCATGCGTGACCCTGGTGGCGTTCGTCGTGGCGGCGTCACCCTTGGCGGGGCCCGAGGGGCTGACCTCGGCGACCGTGGGCCAGTTCATCGTGCGCACCGCCATGGGCGGTGTGCTGGCGTGGTCCCTGTTGGCCCCGCTGGTGCTGGACCGACCCGACGCGCGGCACCGGTTCTTAGCCAGCGCGCCGATGGTGACCTTGGGTCGATGGTCCTATGGGATCTTCATCTGGCACCTGGCGGCCCTGGACATGGTGTTCCCGGTGATCGGCAGATTTGCCTTCACCGGGGACATGGCGGTGGTGCTGGCGCTGACGATGGTGTTCACCGTCGCGATCGCCGCGGTCAGTTACGCCCTGGTGGAGCAGCCCTGCCGCGAGAAGTTGCGGGGCTGGGAGACCCGCCACCCGAAAGCAGGCGGCCAGGGCGCTCAGGCGGCCTTGCCGGACGGGGTGTACTCGGCCGCGTCGCTGGTGAATTCGGGCGTTCCGTAGGCCTTGAGCCGTTTCTTGAGCAGCCGGAGCACGTAGGCGTTGGTCGGGCCGCGCAGGCCGGGGATGCGTACGGCCTGTTGCACCAGCAGCAGGCGGCCGGTGACAAACGGTGCCGTCAGGGCGATCCGCAGATAGTCGCCCGCGCTGAGGGTGACGCTCATCTTGGCGGCCACGTCGCGTTTGCCGCCGCAGAAGGTCTTGACGAAGAAGGCCTTGCTGTAGCTCTTTTCGACCGCGTCGGCAATGCGCTCGCTCACGGTGTGCTCTTGCCGCAGGTAGGCGGCCATCGTCGAGCGGACGAGCTCTCCGCAGGTGGAGTCGTCGAAGTCGTCGCGCAGCAGCGCGGCGCGTGCGCTGAACACGCGGATGATCTCGTCGGGTGTGGTCGGCAGCATCTCCTCGGGAAGCCCGAGCAGAACGCAGCGATAGCG
Source organism: Mycolicibacter arupensis (assembly GCF_002086515.1). Lineage (GTDB taxonomy): Bacteria > Actinomycetota > Actinomycetes > Mycobacteriales > Mycobacteriaceae > Mycobacterium > Mycobacterium arupense. The sequence continues at coordinate 68,218 of NZ_MVHH01000009.1, read as the reverse complement.
GGTGAACTCGACCTGCGCGCGCTCGCTCGACGTGAACTCCGTACGTCCCTGGCGGCGGGCGTCCATCGCCAGCACAAAGAGGTTGATCATCCCGGCCGGCATCTGGTCGATCTGCGGAATCGGTAGCCCGTAGATGCCGATGTCCCACTTCGGGGAGCGCTTGAGCGCGTTGAACCGCACCATCGAGTGCATCAGCCGCACCATGGCCGCGGCCTCAAAGCCGGGTCCGTACCGATCCAGCGCGCCGGGCAGGGTGGTGACGGCAAAGAAACTGGTGGTCTCGTTGACCCGGCCGGCCGCGCGTTTACCCGACAGTGCACCGGTCAGTGCCATGGGCAGCGCGGCATAGGTGTTCAGGAATGTCGCGATGAACGCGCCGCGGACCACGAACGGGGCCAGCAGCGCCATCGGCAGCCGGGAGTGCTCGGCGCCCTTGTGCACCAGGTCCATGTCCAGCCAGTCCGGCGTGGACTCCATGTCGGCGATGAACGCGGCCAGCTCCGGTGGCGCGTCCGGCACCGCATCGATGCCGTGACGGCACGCCTGCTTAAGCATGCCGATCAGGGTGCTGACGCTGTACTGGCCCATCAATGCCGCATAGGAATCCGACACCACGTCGCCCAGCCAGGTGGCCGTGGTAATCAGCTCGACGGCGGCCTCGTCGGCCAGCAGCTTTGCTCGGGTTTCGGGCTTGCCCGGCAGCGACGCGACGTCATTGGGGTCGGTCGTGGTGCGGTAGGGCTGCACATCGAAGTCCAGGCCCGCGTAGAGCTCGGGCAGCAGTTCGGCCTGACGGCGGACGCGCTCGTAGAGCTCGGGGTAGTGCGTGGGCATCCAAAGACCTCCGGTAGTGAGCGGATCCTCTGCGCAATGGCACAAATTCGCGTATTTGTGCCACGATAACACGTGGGTGCGAGCCGGCCGCGGTCTGCGCGTCGGCCCAGCTCAACCGCAACATGACAGGATGAACGACATGGCCGGACCGGCAGCAGTCAATGTCGGTGAGCCCATGAGTGGCACGGCGGGCGCCATCCTCGACGCCGCCCGCGTGGAGTTCGCGCGGCATGCTTTTCGCCGAGCCAACATCGATGCCGTCGCCCAGCGTGCCGGCGTGAGCCGGCGAACGTTGTACCGGCACTTCCCCACCAAGGAAGCGCTGTTCGAGCAGCTCGTGGAGACCGACACCCAGGCCCTCTTCCTCGAGCTGGCACAGGCCGCCCGGGCGCAGGATGCCGCGGGCGCCATCGTGGAGTGCTTCACCCTGGCCATGCGCCGCATCACCGAGAGCCCGCTGGCGACCGCCATCATCGAAACCGAGCCGGAACTGCTTGTCGGCATCAACACGCCCAGCGGTGAGAAGGCACTGCTGCGTGCCAGTCACCTGGTTGCCGCGACGCTGCGGTTGTGCGGCGTGACCATGCCCGACGACACGGTTCTGCCCGCAGCGGAGATCCTGGTGCGCCTGGTGGGATCGCTGCTGACTAACCGGGCGGGGGTCCTCGACATCAACGACACCGCCGCCGTCCGCGAGTACGCGCAGACCTACCTCGCCCGCCTGGTCTGGTGACGGTGCGTCAGGCCAGCTGACCTGCGGGCGTGTAGTCGTTTGCGTCGCTGGTGAATTCGGGCTTGCCGTAGGTCTTCAGCCGCAGTTTGACGAGCCGCACCATGTAGTCGTCGGTCATCTGACGCAGCGCAGGGACCCGGTTGGCCCACCGCACAACCATCAGACGCCCGATGATGAACGGTGCCGTGATACCGACGCGCAGGTAGTCGCCCAGGCCTATCGAGACGCCCTTGGTCTTGGCGGCCGCGCGGTCGCCGTTGCAGAACGCCTTGGTGAATGCTGTCTTGCTGTAGCTCTTCTCGACCGCATCGGCGATACGTTCCCACCGGGTGTCGACCGGTCGCAGGTAGGCGGCCATGGTCGAGCGCACCATCTCCCCGCAGGTGGCGTCGTCGAAGTCGTCGCGCAGCAGCGCCGCCCGGGTGTGGAAAAGGTGGATGATCTCGCCCGCGGTGGTGGGCAGCAGCTCCTCGGGCAGGCCCAGAAGAAACGCCCGGTAGCGGGTGAATTCGACCACGGCGCGCTCACGTGGGGTGAATTCGGTGCGCCCGGCGCGCTGGGCGTCGGTGGCCAGCAGGTAGAGATTGATCATGCCGGCCGGCATCTGGTCGACCTGCGGCACCGGAATGCCGTAGACGTCGGCATCCCACTTCTCCGAGCGTTTGAGCGCGTTGTAGCGCACCATCGAGTGCATCAGGCGCACCATGGCGGCCGCTTCGAAGCCGGGGCCGTGGCGCTCCAAGGCTCCGGGCAGCGTGGTCACGGCGAAGAAGCTGGCGGTCTCGTTGACCCGACGCGCCGAGCGGCGACCGGACAAGGCGCCGGTCAGGGCCATCGGCAGCGCAGCGTAGGTGTTGACGAAGGTGGCGATGAACGCGCCCCGGGTGACGAACGGCGCGATCAGGGCCGCCGGGACTCGCGAGTGCCGAGCGCCCTCACGCACCAGCTCCATGTCCAGCCACGGCGGTGTCGTCTCCATGTCGGCGATGAATGCCACCAACTCCGGCGGTGCGTCGGCGACCGCATCGATGCCGTTCCGGCACGCCGACTGAAGCATGCCGATCAGGGCAGAGACGCTGTATTCGGACATCAGGCTCGCGTAGGGGTCTGCCACCACGTCGCCCAGCAGGGTCGCGGTGCAGATCAGCTCGACGGCCCGTTCATCGGTCAGGTAGGGAGCTCGATCGGCGACCCACTCCGGGAGTGAGGACTGGTCAGCTGGATCGGTGGTGGTGCGGAAGGGCTGCTTCTCGAAGTCGATGTCGCCGTAGAGACTCGGCTGCAATTCGCGCTGACTGCGCACACGGTGGGCCAGCTCGGGGTAGTACGTCGGCATCGCGAGTCTCCAGATAACTAACACATTGTAAGTGACACAAGTAACAGATTGTTAGTTAGGATGTCAACCATGTCTTCAGGGCAGTCGCGGCGGCGTTTGACCGCCGAGGCCCGGCGGCGTCAGATTCTCGACGTCACCCACGCGATCGTGGATGCCGAGGGTTTCCACGCGGCCACCCCGAATCGGATAGCGGGCGAGGCGGGGATCAACCGCTCCCTGATCTATCAGCAGTTCGGCGACCCGGCGGGCCTCTTCGTCGCCCTGATCGATCGCGAAATCGCTCGGGCGGGCGCCCAGTTCGCCGAGGTGATCGCCGCGGGGGCGGATTCCGGCGGGGATGACGACCTGGTCGACAGATTCGACAGCGTGATCAAGGCCGCCGATGCGCATCCCGCGACCTGGCGACTCTTCCTGTTCCCGCCCCAAGGCGCGCCGCCGGAACTGCACCAGCGACTTGGGCAGGCCCAAGAGATCGTGCACGCCTACTTGGTCAGTGAGTTGCTACGCAGCTACCCCGACCAACCCGACGCCGACTACACCGCCCGGGTGCTGCAGGCGGCCGCGCGCGAACTCCTGCAGTTGCGGCTCCGCGATCCTGCCGCCGCCACCCGCGAGCGGCTGCACGCGCTGGCCGGGTCGCTGGCGTTGCGTGCCGGCACCCCGGTGCGGTGACGGCGAGGGGTCAGTAGCCGCCGTTGTGCGCCAGTATTCTGCGCGGGTTGTCGACCAGCATGGTGTGCAGCTGCGCTTCGGTGACGCCACGTTGGCGAAGGGCGGGGATGACGTCGTTGTGGATATGCAGATAGTGCCAGTTCGGGGCGGTCACCGAACTCAGTTCGCCTGGTAACGCATCGAAGTAGCAGTTTGCGTCGTGGGAGAGCACCATCTTGTCGGCGTGGCCGCGTTCGCAGAGCTGCGCCACCGTGTTGACGCGGTCCTCGAACGGCAGGATCGCGTCGATGCCGAATCGGTCCATGCCCAGATAGGAGCCGGCCGCGATCAGCTCCTCCAGGTAGCCCAGGTCGGTACTGTCCCCGGAGTGCCCGATCACCACCCGGGACAGGTCCACCCCTTCTTCTTCGAAGATGCGCTGTTGCTCGAGGCCGCGGCGGGAGCCGGCGTGGGTGTGGGTGGATATCGGGGCCCCGGTGCGGCGATGGGCTTGCGCCACCGCGCGCAGCACCCGCTCCACCCCGGGAGTCACGCCGGGTTCGTCGGTGGCGCACTTGAGGATTCCCGCTTTGATCCCCGTGTCTGCGATGCCGGACTCGATGTCGCGAACGAACATGTCGGCCATGATCTCTGGGCCGTCCAGCAGGGTGCCGGGGCCGCGATAGTGATAGAAGAACGGCACATCGTTGTAGGTGTAGATGCCGGTGGCGACCACGATGTTGAGTGCGGTACCCGCCGCCACCCGGGCGATCCGGGGAATGTAGCGGCCCAGCCCGATCACCGTCAGGTCGACAATCGTGTCGACTCCGGCGGCCTTCAACTCGTTGAGCCGGGTGATCGCATCGGCCACCCGGGCATCCTCGTCGCCCCAGGCCTCCGGATAGTTCTGGGCGATCTCGGTGGTCATGATGAACACGTGTTCGTGCATCAGGGTCACGCCCAGATCTGCGGTGTCGATCGGCCCGCGCGCGGTATGGCATTGCGACATGGCCCGATCGTAGGGAGCATCCCCGACGGCCGGTCGCGTTCGCAGAGAATCGCCTAGTGCTCCAACAGGTTGTCGCGGATTCGCGCGTAGGAGTGGGTGAACAACTCCACTTCGCGGGGACTCAGTGAATCGAACAGGCCCGCACGCACCGCGTGCACATGTCCGGGCGCGGCTGCCCGCAGCTTGTCGGCGCCCGATCCGGTGAGCTCGGCGAACAAGCCGCGCTTGTCCTGCTCGCACCTGACCTGCTGGACCCAGCCGGCATCGGTCAATCGCTTGACCGCGCGGGTGACACCGCTGCGCGTGGTCACGGTCATATCGGCCAACTCGTTCATTCGCAGTCGGTGCGCCGGAGCCTCCGACAGCAGTGCCAGGATCTCGAAATCGGCCAGGCTGATGCCTGCGTCGGCGGACAGTTGCCGGTCCAGGCTGCGCAGCAGCAGTCGTGTGCTGTCGAGGTAACCGCGCCACATCCGCTGCTCCTCCTCGCTGAGCCATTGGGTCGCCATGCCCTAAATATAGTTGACGACGTGTCGATCTGCCAGGCGCGTCACCTGTTTAAACAGGGCATACCGTCGGGAATGCCGGACAAAGTAGTTGCGTTAGCAACTATCAGCTACAGTGATCAGCAACGAGCCAAGGAGGCCCCGCCGTGACGAGCACCGGTATGCAGTTCGGCATCTTCACCGTCGGTGACGTCACCGTCGACCCCACCACTGGTCGCGTGCCGACCGAAGCCGAACGGATCAAGGCGACCGTCACGATCGCCAAGAAGGCCGAAGAGGTGGGCCTAGACGTCTTCGCCACCGGCGAGCACCACAACCCGCCGTTCGTGCCGTCGTCGCCGACGACCCTGCTGGGCTACATCGCGGCGCAGACCGAGCGGATCGAACTGACCACCTCCACCACGCTGATCACCACCAACGACCCGGTGAAGATCGCCGAGGACTACAGCGTGCTGCAGCATCTCGCCGACGGACGAGTGGACCTGATGTTGGGGCGCGGCAACACCGGCCCCGTCTATCCCTGGTTCGGCAAGGACATCCGCGCCGCGCTGCCGCTGACGGTGGAGAATTACCAGCTGCTGCGCCGGCTGTGGCGCGAGGACGTCGTCGACTGGAGCGGGCAGTACCGCACCCCGCTGCGGGGGTTCACCCTGGCGCCGCGTCCGCTGGATTCAGTTCCGCCGTTCGTCTGGCACGGGTCGATTCGCAGTCCCGAAATCGCAGAACTGGCAGCACATTACGGTGATGGGTTCTTCGCAAACCACATCTTCTGGCCGCCATCACACACCAAGGCGATGGTGCAGCTCTACCGTCAGCGCTTCGAGCACTACGGCCACGGAGGTGCCGACCAGGCGATCGTGGGCCTGGGCGGCCAGGTGTTCCTGCGGCCCAACAGTCAAGACGCCGTGAATGAATTCCGGCCGTACTTCGACAATGCCCCGGTCTACGGGCACGGCCCTAGCCTGGAGGAGTTCAGTGCCCAGACGCCGCTGACGGTCGGGTCGCCCCAGCAGGTGATCGACAAGACCTTGAGCTTCCGGGACTATGTCGGTGACTACCAACGCCAGCTGTTCCTGCTGGATCATGCAGGCCTGCCGCTCAAGACCGTTCTGGAGCAGCTCGATCTGCTGGGCGAGCATGTCATTCCGGTGTTGCGCAAGGAATTCGCCGTCGGTCGGCCCGCGCATGTTCCCGGTGCGCCCACGCATCAGTCCCTGGTCGCCGCGGCGCGGCAACCACAGATTCAGGAGGCATCATGAGAGTGGTTGCCATCAGCGGCGGCCTGCGTGAGCCGTCGACCACCCGACTGCTGGTCGACCGGCTCGCTACGGCAGTAGGTGCCGAGCTCGGCGAGGCTGACGTTGAGGTCATCGAACTGCGCCGGCTGGCCCGTGCGATCACCGATGCGCTGGTGACTGGGTTCGCCTCGCCGGAGCTGGCCGAGGTGTTCGACGCCATCGCCGGCAGTGACGGAGTGATCGCGGTGACGCCGACGTTCAATGCCACATTCAGCGGACTGTTCAAGTCGTTCTTCGATGTGCTTCCCGAGCAGACCCTCGACGGGCTGCCGGTGTTGATCGCTGCCACCGGAGGAACCGAGCGGCACTCCTTGGTGCTTGACCATGCGCTGCGGCCGATGTTCAGCTATCTGCACGCCCTGGTTTCGCCTACCGGGGTGTACGCCGCCACTTCGGACTTCGGAGCGGATCGATCCGGAGCGGCGTTGTCTGAGCGAATCGCCAGCGCAGCAAGAGATTTCGCCCGCCTGGTGCGAGTGAGCGGTCCTCGGCCGCACCCAGACCAGTTCGCCGATGAACTGACCGAGATTCAGGGCTTGCTGACCGGCACGCGCTGACTGACACAACTGACAAGGGAGAGATGGCAATGACGAAGTTGGCGGTTATCTACTACTCGGCCACCGGCCACGGCACCGCGATGGCGCAGCGGGTGGCTCAGGCCGGCGAGGCGGCCGGTGCGGAGGTCCGGGTGCGGCACATCGCCGAGACCCGCGATCCGGAGACTTTCGCCGGAAACCCGGCGTGGACCGCCAACCACGCGGCAACCAAGGATCTGCCCGCGGCCACCGGCGACGACATCGTCTGGGCCGACGCCGTCATCTTCGGATCGCCCACCCGGTTCGGTTCCCCCGCAGCGCAGTTCCGCAATTTTCTCGATGGATTGGGTGGGCTGTGGGCCAAGGGCGAACTCGCCGACAAGGTCTATGCCGGGTTCACCTCGAGTCAGACCGCTCACGGTGGGCAGGAAGCCACGCTGTTGAACCTCTATGTGTCCCTGATGCACTTCGGGGGCATTCTGGTGCCGCCGGGCTACACCGACCCGATCAAGTTCGCCGACGGCAACCCTTATGGCGTGGGGCACATCACCGGGCCGGACAACCAGAATTCGCTCGACGATGCCACCCTGGCAGCACTGGACCACCTGGCCACCCGGGTGGTGGGCGTTGCCGCGAAACTCACGGCGGGCTGATCGCCGGCCTCAGCCCACCCACACCGTCTTGAGGTTGCAGAACTCGCGGATCCCGTGCGCCGAGAGCTCTCGGCCATATCCGGAACGCTTGATGCCACCGAACGGCAACTCCGGGTAGGACACCGTCATCCCGTTGATGAAGACCTGACCGGCTTCGATCTCCTCGGCGAAGCGGCTGATCTCGGCCTCGTCGCGGGTCCAGGCGTTGGACCCCAGCCCGAACGGGCTGTCGTTGGCGATCGCGATGGCCTCGTCGATGTCGCGGGCGCGGTACACCGATGCCACCGGGCCGAAGACCTCTTCGGTGAAGATCGGCATGTCCCGGGTGATGTCGGTGATCACGGTGGGCGGATAGAACCAGCCAGGCCGGTTCAGCCGCTTGCCGCCGCACCGGATCACCGCGCCACCGGCGGCCGCCGCATCGACCTGCTGGGCGACCTCGTCCCGGCCCCCTTCGGTGGCCAGCGGCCCGACATCGGTGTCCGGGTCGGTCGGATCGCCGACCCGAAGCGCGGACATCTGGGCGACGAATGCGGTGACGAACTCGTCGTAGATATCGGTGTGGACGATGAATCGCTTTGCCGCGATGCAGGATTGGCCGTTGTTCTGCACTCGCCCGGTGACGGCGGTGCGTACCGCGGAGTCCAGGTCGGCTGAGGGCATCACGATGAACGGGTCGCTGCCGCCCAACTCCAGCACGGTGGGTTTGATCTCGTCTCCGGCGATCGCGGCGACCGAGCGTCCGGCGGGTTCGCTGCCGGTCAGGGTTGCCGCCGCCACTCGGGGGTCGCGTAGGACGCGCTCGACGGCGCCCGAGGAGATCAGCAAGGTCTGGAAGCAGCCGTCGGGAAAACCCGCGCGGGCCAGCACGTCGGCGAGGTAGAGGGCGGTCTGAGGCACGTTCGACGCGTGCTTGAGCAGTCCCACGTTGCCGGCCATCAGGGCAGGTGCGGCGAACCGCACCGCCTGCCACAGCGGGAAGTTCCACGGCATGACCGCCAGGATCACCCCGAGCGGCTGGTAGCGGGCGAATGCCCGGGACGCGTTCACCTTCGACGCGTCGGCCTCCTCGTCGGCCAGCAGCGTCGCAGTGTGGTCGGCGTAGAAGCGGAAGCCCTTGACGCACTTGAGCGCCTCGGCTTTGGCCGAGACCAGGGTCTTGCCCATCTCCAGCGTCATCAGGGCGGCGACGTCATCGGCTTCGGACTCCAACAGATCAGCCGCGGCGTGCATCCACCGGGCGCGCTGCGCGAAATCGGTGCGCCGGTATTCGAGGAAGCGATGCGCCGCGCGGGCGATCGCGGCGTCGACTTCCGCGTCGCTGGCGGCGGGGAACGTCTTGACCGTCTCGCCGGTGGCCGGGTTGGTGGTGGCGATGGGTGTGGCGGGCACGCGGAACCTCCTACGGGGTGCTGCGATAGGACGACTGCATGTCCAGCCTGCCATCTTCTGACCGCGTAGGCTCGCGACGAGCCAGGGTCACTAGATCGATCACGGGAGTTGCCTGATGCGTTTCAACCCACCGCCCAACTGGCCGCCCGCGCCACCTGGCTGGGCGCCGGACGCTAACTGGGCGCCAGATCCGACGTGGCCGCCCCCGCCGCCCGGCTGGCAGTTGTGGGTGCAAGACGGCGCCGACGTTCCCCCGGGTGTGTACCCGCCCTATGGCGCGCCGTGGCCACCTCCGGGCCCCGAGCCCAGGTCGCGCAGGGGTTTGTGGCTGTCGCTGGGGGCCGCCGGTGTGGCGATCGTGGTGGCACTGGGGCTGGTGCTGAGCCTCGGCGGCCGGTTCACCGCCGAGGACAAGCCGTCCCGCAAGCCCGACATCACGACTTTGACGTCGGAGATGTTGGTCGAGCGGGCCGCGTTCCCGGACCCGACCGGCGGCAAGTGGATCAGCGGGGTGGACAGCGCCGGTGACGCTCCGCCGGACATGCCCAACCTGACCGTCGACCCGCCGGAATGCGCGGACTTCTACTCCAGTCCGTCGACCGCCACGCAGACGGCGACGGCGACGCTGGCGAAGCTGCAGCCCGGCGGCTTGCGCACCATGCGGGTGCGCCTGGCACTCACGCCGGACCACCCGAATCTGAAGCGATTCGTGGACAAGTGCAAGACGTTCACCCAGACGTTCGAGCAGGGCGGTCGGTCGGTGACCACCGACATCCAGTTGAACACTCTCGATGCGGAGGGAGTGCCGCCCTGGGCGGTCGCGACGGTGATCACCAGCGCGAGCAAGGCCGCTAGCCGATTGCCGATCTCGATCACGGCCGCCACCATCTCGGGCTATTACCGCGGTGTGCTGGTCGTGGCGACCAGCAACAACGTCGGTCTGCGGATGGAGGACGGCGAATCGGACGAGCAGGCACAGGCAGAAGACCTGGTCAAGCTGTTCAACACGCAGATCGAGAAGCTCGAGGCTGCGCAGTAGCTCGATCGCGGTCGGCTCGGCCTATGGCGGTGGCCCGCTGCCCTCGACTCCGTCGGGCTTGGCCTAGGGCGGTGGCTCGCTGCCCTCGACTCCGTCGAGCTTGCGACCACCGCTTGTGACCACCGCCGTGTCTATGGGCGCTGGCCCGCGTCGCCCGACTCCGTCGGGCTTGCGACCACCGCCGTGGCAGCCAGGACAGCCACGGACACCAGCGCCGCAAGCTGTACCCCCGCGGAGTGGCCGGCGTAGCCGTCCACCGACCGCCAGGGATGCCGGCACAACATCGTGCCCGCGAAAATCAGGCCACCGGAGCTCAACCCGAGTCGTGCGGCATCGAAGGCGCGCTGCCGATTCCGCAACGTCAGCAGCAGAACCAGTGCGGCCCCGAACACGGCAGCTCCGACGACCCCGGCAATCAGGAAGCCGACCGTCAGCGCACCGGTTGCCGCCACATTGCGACTCGGCCGCCAGGGCTGCACGGGCGGGCCGGGATCGCGTCGCCGACGAGCCGGCCACCAAGCCAGCAACGCCAGCAGCGGCAGCAGCGCCAACCCGACGGCCATTCCCAGCCGGTACATCCGGTTGGGACCGAACGTCAGGGTGACTGTGCCGTCGGTGCCGGCCGGCAGCACGAAACCCTGCTGCCAGCCGTTGACCACCACCGGCGTCAGCCGAGCGCCGTTCGGTGCCCGCGCCACCCAGCCGCCGTTGATGCTCTCTGGGACCACCAAAACCCGAGCGGTTTTCGACCCCGGGACCCTCACCTCACGCCGTTCCGCGCCCCAGCTGCCGAGCTCGGCGGGAGTTGTCCCAGCACGGGGGGTGGCCACCGGCGGCCCGGACAGCAGCGCACTGTCGACCACAAACGCCGGACCGGGGCTGACCATCAACTCCTGCGCGCCGGGGGGTAACGCGATCGGACGTTGGTCACACGCCTGTGCCGGTATCGGCTTGTCGTCGAGCAACGCCCCGACGGTCGTGCTGATCGAGGTGTGCACGAAGCGGCCTGCAATCGCAATGATGGGCCCGTGATCGCAGTCGACCCGGACCTCACGTGACCGGTTGCGGGCGGGATCGGCGGGAGCGACGGGCCGGCCGTCGGCCCCAAGCACACTGACCTCGGCCAAGCCCGGCGGCTTGAGCTGATCGAAGCCGATAGCGGTGCGGTCGATCACGTCCTCCCAGGCCAGCAGGCTGATGGCGACGGTGTCGGTCACCCGCGGCAACAGCCGCACCTGCTCAGTGTCGGTGTCCGTCAGTTCCCGGACCTGTGGCCCCGAGCCCAGGTCGATGGCCACCAGAGTGGGGCGCGCAGGCAGCGGAGACTGGCTGGGCGTGAACCGCACCCCGGTCACCTTGACCGGTTTGGGCAACGTGATGGTCAGCGTCGGCGGGGTGTGGTGAGCGACCACGCGCTGCGAGGCCGTCCACGCGGTGCCGGGATCGCCGTCGGCCGCGGCATAGGCTGCCCCCAGCGCGTCGAGAACGTCCGCGTCACCGCGGGCCCGGAGGCTGCCTGGCTCGGCGATCAGGTCGATCAGGTTCGGTCCCTGACGGGGCCGCACCCAGACGGTCGGGGTCACCTGCGTAGGCCGGGGGACGTTGAGGGTTCGGCTGAAGGTGGCCGGTTCCTCGGGCTCCAGCATCATCGACGCCGCACAGCGAACCGCGCCGGCGGCGGGCGCACAGCCGGCCCGGCCCGGTAGCCCAGCACCCAAGTCCCACTGTGCCACCTGTGCGCCGGCGGGTGGCGCGGGAACCACGGCTGTGTGGCGCAGGTCCACCGGATGGGCGAAACCCGAAGCGTCGTACTGGGTCACGGCCAGATCTGTTATGCCGAACTGCACCCCCGGTGAACCGTCATCGGTCCCTGATGCCGTGATTCGCACCCACGGTGTCTCGCCATAGGGCAGTGCAGCAATGAGAGGCTCGCCGGCGCGGTCGAACCGCAGGGTCGTGGTGCCGTTGACCGTGGAGATCTGAATCCTGCGTACCTGTGCCCCGACGGCGGTCGCGCTGGGGATCACGGTGATGGTGCCGTTGGTCAGTGGGTGATCGAAATCCACCTGCAGCCACTGGCCGACCGCGGTCTGCAGTGCGTTGGACACCCATGCTGTTCCCGAGTCGCCGTCGATGGCGGAGGCCGGTGAGGTCGACGGGGCCACATCGGGCAGTGTGGTGGCATCCGAGGACGAGCTGGATGCGGTGAGCCGGCCGCCCATCCACCCACCGAACACGGTGCTGGCTCCAGGAGCCGGATAGTCCGGCACCCTGCTCAGCGTGTGCCGGGGGTCGCCGGCCGCCCGGATCGTCGACGAGTGGTCGTCGACCCGGCCGTAATCGGTCTCGCGGGACAATGGCGTGTCGGTGACGGTGACCACCGGAGTGCCCAGCTCTGCGCGCCGGGCATCGGCGGTCATCAGAACCGGGCCCAGCGGCGGCTGGCCCAGGAGCCGTTGGTGCTCGTCGAGTCGCAGCAGTACCTCGGGTCCGCCGTCGACCCTCGGCATCGCGTCGAGGTCGGTCAGATAAGGCGCACCGGGGTTGGCGGCGGTCGGATCACCGACTCGGTAGATCTCGATCGCCGGGTAGGCAGGCCGCAGGCCGCTGTCCGCGACGAAACCGGGGACCGTTCCCGTCCCGACCGGATCGCCGAACTGGGCAACCCGCCGCAGGCCAGGTGAGCCGTCGACAGAGCGATGCACCAACAGGGGCCGCGCCGATCGCGAGGTGTCGGGGTCCAGATCGTTGCGCACCACCAGGTAGGAGATGCCTTGGCGGGCCAGGGTGTCGGCGAGGCCGGCAGAGGGACGGCCGGCGGCGAACAGGCGCTGCACCGAGTCGAGCGCCCGGATGGTCTGCGGCGGGGTCAGCGGGATCGAGTCACGCACGCCCCACGGGCCTACGTCGAGTACTTGCAGGGGCTCGTCATGGCTGGTGCCCCAGGTCTGAGTGGCGAACGGTGCCCCCGGTGCCACCAGGACCCGTCCGGGCGTGGGACCGCCGCCGTTGTGCTCGGTGAGCCAGGCGGCGGCATCACGCCAGTACTGCGGAAGCGCGCTGAATGTCCCGTGCGGAGTCAACCGGCCGGTCCAGGCCAGCGAGGTGGAGACCAGCAGTGCCGTGAGGACCACCAGGCCGACTGCGGCCGACTTGTGGTGTTCGGGGTGGACGAATGCGCGGCGCCACACCAGCGCAGGCGCGCTGCCGGGCAGCGGGATACGGCCCAGCAGGTGGATGAGGCCCAGCACCAACGGAATCCGGATCACCGACTCGAGCTTGTGCAGGTTGCGAAGCGGGGCTCCGGTGCCGTCGAGGAAGGTCTGTACCGCATGGGCCAGCGGGGAGCCCAGGCCGCCCGCGTAGCCGATCGCCAGCAGCGTCACCCCGATCAGCAGCATGGTGACCAGCCGGCCGGCGCCGGGCGTCCGCCGCGACAGCAGGCCGGTCAGTCCGGCCAGACCGGCTGCGGCCACCAGGCAGGTGCCCAGGATCATCACCGGGCTGGTGACCAGTGGTGCCCCGGCGGTGGCGTTCGGCGCCACGAATGGCGTCCAACTGTGTGTGCCCCGCAGCATCTCGGTCAGCGAGGTCCACCTGGTGGTGACGCCGGCCGATTCGATGAAGTCCAGGAACGGTGGGCTGACCCGGCCCAACAACATCAGCGCGACCAGCCACCACGTCACGGCCAGCATCAGGGCCAGCAGCCACCAGCCGGTGAAGCGCCACCAGCGGCGGGTCGGGCGGTGACACAACCACCAGATGATGGCCGGCAGGCAACCCGCCAGCGTCGCGACCGCGTTCACGGCGCCCATCAGGGCAACCGCGACCCCGGCCTGGCCGGCAAGCATCCGGGCAGGCCGTTGCGGCGTGCCCGATTCGGGATCGCCGGGTGTGCCCAGGGCGCGGATGACCGGCAGCAAAACCCACGGGGCCAGCGCCATCGGCAAGGTCTCCGACGAGATCGAGCCCAGGGTGGTCAACACCCGTGGCGACAGGGCGAACGCGGCGGCGCCGATCAGCCGCGCCGTCGGTGTCCCGATCCGCAACGCCTCAGCGACCCGCAGCAGACCCCAGAACGCCACCGTGAGCAGCGCCGCCCACCAGAGCCGCTGAATGATCCAGCCGGGCAGCCCGAGCAGGTCGCCGACCGCGAAAAAAGCCCCGTGCGGGAAAAGATAGCCATAGGCCTGGTTCTGCACCTGGCCGAAGGGCAACTCGCTGCTCCACAAGTTGACGGCGCGAGCCAGGAAACGCAGCGGATCAGCGGTGAGATCAAGCTTGGTGTCCGGAGAGATCAGGCCGGGTGCCTGCAGCAGGCTACAGGCCAGAGCGACACTGCCGACCAGCCACAACCAGCGTCGGGACAACGGTGCTACTGCCTGCGGCGTCGCCGGCGGTTGGTCGGACGTAGCCGGCGTGCGCAGGTCAGCCGCGGTTGCCGTATTCCACCCTGTTCAATACCGAGGACTGCGGGTCGCCTCCGGCGATCTGGGGTTTGGTGTCTTGCTGCACCATCAGAGTGACGCCGAAGACGGCCGCCGCACCCAGCAACACCCCCACGACGATGCTGATGGCGGCCGGTACCACGAACCGAGGCATGGTCAGGCTCCTCCTGCAAATCTCGTGACGTAGATCTGGGGCACCGTCAAACTCAGCCCCCGCTGGTCCCCGCCCGTCAAAGTAGCACGTGGGCGCATGTGCCTGGCGGTTCCGGCCGTGACAGCATGGTGCGATGCCTGGATCGCTGACTCGCCGACTGCCCGGTCTGCTGCTGACCGCCGCCCTGCTGCCCGCCCTTGTCACGTCGTGCTCGCACGACGGTGAGACATCGGAGCCCTCGTCTGAGGCAGCTGCGGCCACGTCGTCGACCGCCGCCGCGCCGGTGGACCCGGTGTGCGAGGGAGTGTCGGCCCTGTCGACCCGCGACAAGCTGGCCCAGCTGGTGATGGTGGGTGTCCGCGACGCGGGGGACGCACGTGCTGTGGTGAGCGATCACCATGTCGGCGGCATCTTCATCGGCAGTTGGACCGATCTGGCCCTGCTCACAGACGGCTCGCTGAAGGAGATCAAGGCAAGCCAGGCGCCGACCGGCCCGCTGCCCCTGGCGGTCAGTGTGGACGAGGAGGGCGGCCGCGTGTCGCGGCTGTCGTCGCTGATCGGGACGTCGCCGTCGGCGAAGGAGTTGGCGCAGACCAGCAGCGCCGAGCAAGTACGCGAGCTGGCCGCCGAGCGGGGCCGCAAGATGGCCGACCTGGGTATCACCGTCGATTTCGCACCGGTTGTCGACGTGGTGGACTCCGACACCGATGACGACACCGTGATCGGTGATCGATCGTTCGGGTCGGACCCGGCCAAGGTCACCGAATACGCCGGGGCCTACGCGCAGGGGTTGCGCGACGCCGGACTGCTCCCGGTGCTCAAGCACTTCCCCGGCCACGGCCACGGATCCGGTGATTCACACACCGCGGGCGCCGTGATCACCCCGCCGCTGACTCAGCTGCTGGACGGCGACCTGGCGCCGTATCGCACGCTGGTTACGGCGGCGCCGGTGGCAGTCATGATGGGTCACCTGGAGGTGCCCGGGCTGACCGAGGACCCCGCCAGCCTGAGCCCGGCGGCGGTCAACCTGCTGCGTACGGGCACCGGATACGGCGGCCCGGCTTTCGATGGCCCCGTATTCAGCGATGACCTGTCATCGATGGCGGCGATCACCGAGCACTACGGAGTTGCCGAGGCGGTGCTGCGCAGCTTGGCGGCCGGTGTCGACATCGCGCTGTGGGTCACCACCGACGAGGTGCCGGCGGTGCTGGACAGGTTGGAGCAGGCGCTGTCGGCAGGCGAGCTGAAGCAGGAGGCCGTCGACGCGTCGCTGGCGCGGGTGACCGCGGCCAAGTTGCCCGGTACGCACTGCCACGCCTGATCCCGGCGGCGCGGGGAACCACACAAGTTACTCTTCGGTAAGATCGTGCCGAGGGGGCGCGCGGAAGGACCTCGAGTCGATGGCAGCTGGCAGTAAGCGGTTACCGCGAGCTGTGCGCGAACAGCAGATGCTCGACGCCGCCGTGCAGATGTTCTCGATCAACGGCTACCACGAGACGTCGATGGACTCGATCGCCGCGGCCGCGCAGATCTCCAAGCCGATGCTCTACTTGTATTACGGCTCCAAAGAAGAGTTGTTCGGGGCATGTCTGGACCGCGAACTGCGCCGCTTCGTCGAGTCGGTTCGCACGGAGATCGACTTTCAGCAGTCCCCGAAAGACATGCTGGGTAACACGATTCGGGCATTCTTGCGCTACATCGATGCCAATCGGGCGTCGTGGATCGTGATGTACACCCAGGCCACCAGTTCGCAGGCGTTCGCCCACACCGTGCGCGAAGGCCGGGAACGAATCATCGAGTTGGTGGGTCGGTTGCTGCGGGCCGGTACGCGCAAACCCGAGCCGGGCCTTGACTTCGAGTTGATGGCGGTCGCGCTGGTGGGCGCCGGCGAGGCGATCGCCAGCCGGGTCAGCACCGGCGACACCGACGTCGAGGAGGCGGGTCAGTTGATGATCGACCTGTTCTGGCGAGGGCTCAAGGAAGCCCCGGGCGGCCGCGACGGAGCCGACGCCGCCGCGGCCGGGTAGCTACAGCTCCCGCACCGTGGCCGTCAGGTAGGGGTATCCCTTGGCGATGTTGCGCAGCGCCAGATCCCAGCCGCCGTCGACCTTGTCGACGTAGAGGCCCGGGCTGGCCGGCAGCAGCATCGGCTTGCCGAATCGCACGGTGTAGTCCACGGCATCCGGAAGCGTCCCCTCGATGTTGGCCAGAACCGTCGCGGCGGAGAACATTCCGTGCGCGATCGCGGAGGGGAAGCCGAACAGCTTGGCGCCGATCGAGCTGGTGTGGATCGGGTTGTGATCGCCCCCGGCCGACGCATAGCGCCGAATCTGCCCCGGGGTGACCCGCAGCACCGCGTGGGGCGGGCCCAGCTTGGGTTGCTTCGCGGGCGGAGGTTTGGGTTCATCGGAGAGGCTGGTGCGCTGCTGATGCAGGAACGTCGTCACCTGATGCCAGGCCGGATCGTTGCCGACGCTGACGTCGGTGACGATGTCGACCAGCAGACCCTTGCGGTGTTCGCGCAGATTCTCCGCGTGCACCGTCACGCCGACGGTGTCGGTGACCGTGATCGGGCGATGCCGGACGATCCGATTCTCGGTGTGCACCGAGCCCATCGCCGCGAACGGGAAATCGAACCCGGTCGCCAGTTCCATCACGGTCGGGAAGGTGAGGGCGAACGGGTAGGTCAGCGGAACCTGGTCGGCGAACCGCAGTCCGGTGACGGCCGCGTAGGCCGCGACGTGGTTGGGGTCGATGGCAAGCTCATCGACCCGCAGCGTCCGGTTCGGCAGGGATTGCGTGCGCGGAATGAAGGGCAGCGCCCCGGCTACCGCGCGCGCCATGTTGCGGAGGCCACTGGGTTGCGTCATGGTGCTCACGCCCCCAGCATGGCTTGACCGCACACCCGGATGGTGTTGCCGGTCACCGCATTCGATGCGGGGCTGGCGAAGTAGGCGATCAGTTCGGCCACGTCGACGGGTTGGCCGCCCTGGAACAGCGAGTTGAGCCGACGGCCGACTTCGCGGGTGGCCAGCGGGATCGCGGCGGTCATCTCGGTCTCGATGAACCCCGGGGCGACGGCGTTGATCGTGATGCCCTTCTTGGCCAGGGTCGGCGCCAGCGCCTCGGTCAGGCCGATCATGCCGGCCTTGGTGGCCGCGTAGTTGGTCTGGCCGCGGTTACCGGCGATGCCGGCCATTGACGACAGGCCGATCACGCGGCCGCCTTCGCCGATGCTGCCGCCCTCGACCAATCCTTCGGTCAGGCGCTGCGGCGCCAGCAGGTTGACCGCCAGCACCGCGTTCCAGCGGGCGTCGTCCATGTTGGCCAGCAACTTGTCGCGCGTGATGCCGGCGTTGTTGACCAGCACGTCGGCCTTGCCGCCATAGTGCTCTGTGAGGTGCGCGGTGATCTGCTCTACCGCGTCGGCGGCGGTGACGTCCAGCGCCAGCGCCGTCCCGCCAACCCGGGAAGCCGTCGTCTCCAGCGCCTCGCTGGCCTGGGGCACGTCGATCGCCACCACCTTGGCGCCGTCGCGGGCGAACACCTCGGCGATGGTGGCGCCGATGCCACGTGCCGCGCCGGTGATGATCGCGACCTTGCCCTCCAGGGGGCGGTCCCAATCGGCGGGGGCGATCGCGTCGTCGGCGCCGACGTAGAACACCTGGCCGTCGACGTAGGCCGACCGGGCCGAGAGAATGAACCGCAACGTCGATTCCAGGCCGGTGGCGCCGGGCTTGGCGTCGGGCGACAGGTACACCAACTGCACCGTGGCGCCGCGCTGCAGCTCCTTGCCCAACGAGCGGGTGAAGCCTTCCAGGGCGCGCTGCGCGATCCGCTCGTCGACGCTGCCGGCCGCCTCGGGGGTGGTGCCCACGACTACCAGCCGACCGCAGCGGCCCACGTTGCGCAGCAGGGGGGTGAAGAACTCGTGTAGCTGGTTCAGCTCGGCCGGAGCGGTGATGCCGGTGGCATCGAAGACCAGCCCGCCGAACGAGTCTGCCCAACGACCGCCCAGGTTGTCGCCGACCAGCTCGTAGTCGTCGGCCAGCGCGGCGCGCAGCGGCTCGGCCACCCGGCCCGACCCGCCGATCAGCAGGGGGCCGGCCAGTGCCGGCTCGCCGACCCGGTAGCGGCGCAGGGTCTCGGCCTGCGGAACGCCGAGCTGCTTGGACAGGAACGATCCGGGGGCGGAGCCGAGGATCTGGGACAACAGGTCCGAAGGGACTCTGGGGGCCTTGGGGGGCATAGTGCTGCCTTCCATGTGGGGACGTGCCTGGTGCGGGCCACGGTGTCGACAACGAACTTACTCCAGAGTAAGAATACTGGGTAGTATCACCCCACTGCCCCCGGTGACTCGGGGACCCACCACCAGAGACGAGAGATCGTGGCACCTGCATCTGCTGCTCAACCTGCCGAGGCGACCGCCGGCACGCGACGCCGTGTCGCCGTCCTCGGGGGCAATCGCATTCCGTTCGCGCGCTCCGACGGCGCCTACGCCAGCGCGTCCAACCAGGACATGTTCACCGCGGCGCTGGGCGGCCTGGTCGATCGATTCGGCCTGGCCGGAGAGAAGCTGGACGCGGTGATCGGCGGTGCGGTGCTCAAGCACAGCCGCGACTTCAACCTGATCCGCGAATCGGTGCTGGGCTCTGCGCTGTCGCCGTACACGCAGGCGTTCGATCTGCAGCAGGCCTGCGGCACCGGCTTGCAGGCGGCGATCTGCGCCGCCGACGGGATTGCCGCCGGTCGTTACGAAGTGGCCGCCGCAGGCGGGGTGGACACCACCTCCGATGCCCCCCTGGCCATCGGCAACGAACTGCGTCGCACGCTGCTTGCGCTGCGCCGGGCCAAGTCGAACGTGCAACGGCTGAAGCTTGTCGGCAAGCTGCCGGCCGCGCTGGGCGTGGAGATCCCGGCCAACAAGGAGACCCGCACCGGCCTGTCGATGGGTGAGCACCAGGCCATCACCACCAAGCAGATGGGGATCAAGCGGGTCGACCAGGACGAGCTTGCCGCGGCCAGCCACCGCAATATGGCCGCCGCCTATGACCGCGGTTTCTTCGACGACCTGGTGACGCCGTTCCAGGGGCTCTACCGCGACGACAACCTGCGGCCCCAGTCCAGCCCGGAGAAGCTGGCCACGCTCAAGCCGGTGTTCGGCGCCAAGGCCGGTGACGCCACCATGACCGCGGGCAACTCCACCCCGCTCACCGACGGTGCGTCGGTGGCGCTGCTGGCCAGCGAGGAGTGGGCCGCCGCGCACAAGCTGACCCCGCTGGCGTACTTCGTGGACGCCGAGACGGCCGCGGTGGACTACGTCAACGGCGCCGACGGCCTGCTGATGGCGCCGACCTACGCGGTGCCGCGACTGCTGGCGCGCAACGGCCTGACCCTGCAGGACTTCGACTTCTACGAGATCCACGAGGCATTCGCAGCCACGGTGCTGTGCCACCTACAAGCGTGGGAGTCGGAGGAGTACTGCACGCAGCGGCTGGGTCTGGACTCCGCGCTGGGCGCCATCGACCGCTCCAAGCTCAACGTCAATGGGTCGTCGCTGGCGGCAGGGCACCCCTTCGCCGCCACCGGTGGGCGGATCGTGGCCCAGGCGGCCAAGCAGATCGCCGAGGCGAAGGCGGCCAAGAAGGGTGCAGCGAAGAACAAGCCGGTGCGTGCGCTGATCTCGATCTGCGCCGCGGGCGGTCAGGGCGTAGCGGCCATCCTTGAGGGGTAGCGCCCGGCCGTGCCCGACTCTGGTTTGACCGACGGCGAAGCCGGGTAAAACACAGGGTGTGGTTGGCCTCGCGAGGTCGCCCGCCCCCTGCGACACCGCGGGGCAGCCCGCCGGTGGCTCGCCGTTGAACTGAGGGGATTCAACGGCGGGTCATGTGGCTCCGCCGGTTGCGGACCGCGCCGATCGCCTGATCCCACAGCAGCAGTGCGCTGGCCTTCAGTTGTGCCGGCTTCGCAACGTCCCGGGCCATCAGCGCGGTGGCCGCCGCCTTGGTCTGGACCGACGCCTTGGAGGTGTGGCCGGAGTCGAAAGGCGGCTGCGGATCGTATTCGATCAGAAGCTGAATGGCTTTGGCGCGCTGCTCACCGGCAATCTGCGCAGCCAGCCAGAGTGCAAGGTCGATCCCGGCCGACACTCCAGCGCCGGTGACCATATCGCCTTGGTGGACGATGCGTTCGTCACCGACCGGGTCCGCGCCGAACGGCTTGAGTGCGCTCAGCGCCGACCAATGCGATGTGGCCCGCTTGCCTTCCAGCAGGCCGGCGGCGGCCAGCACCACCGATCCGGTGCACACCGAGGCGGTCCAGGTGGCGGTCCGCTGGGCCCGTCGCAGCCACTCCAGTAAGACCGTGTCCCGGGCGGCCGCCATGCACCCGGGACCGCCCGGGACCAGAATGACGTCGGGGGCGGGTGTCTCGTCCAGGGAGTGTGTCGCCCCGACCACGAGCACCCCCGAGTCGGCCGTTACCGGTCCCGGCGTATGCCACACGAAGCGCACCTGTGCCTGCGGTAGCTGGCGTAACACCTCGTATGGGCCGATGAAGTCCAGCGCGGTGAAGTCGGGGTAGAGCACGACGGCGATCTGCATGGGTGTCCCTTTCAGGCGAACGTCTTGCGGTAGTGGTCGGGTGAGACGCCGAGTCGGCGAATGAATGTGCGGCGCAAAGTCTCTGGCGTGCCGAATCCGCAGCGGCCGGCGATCGCTGCGACGGTGTCGTCGGACTCCTCGAGTTGCCGGCGCGCGGCTTCGGTCCGTACTCGCTCCACGTACGCTCCGGGCGCCATACCCACCTCGTCGGTGAAGACTCGGGTGAAGTGCCGGGGGCTCATCGCGGCCCGGGCGGCCAACTCGATGATGCGGTGCGGGCGGCCTGGTTCGGACTCGATCAGTTCCTGCACGTCACGGATCGGTGTCCGCCGAGACCGCGGCTGCCACGCCGGTGCCGCAAATTGAGACTGCCCGCCGGGACGTCGCAGATACAGCACCAGCCAGCGCGCCGTCGTCTGCGCCACGTCGGTGCCGTGATCTTCTTCGACCAACGCCAACGCCAGATCGATCCCTGCGGCCACCCCAGCTGCTGTCCACACCGATGCCGAACTGCGGACGAAGATCGGTTCGGGGTCGACGGTGACCTGGGGAAACTCGCGGGCCAGCGCCTCGGCGAACGCCCAATGCGTGGTCGCACGGCACCCGTCGAGCAGGCCCGCCTGCGCGGCTAAGAACGCCCCGGTGCACACGCTGACCACGCGCCGCGAACGCGACGAGGCTTGGCGGACCCAGTCAACGGTCTGCGGGTCGGCCTGCGCCGCCTGGACGCCGATCCCGCCGGGGATTACCAGGGTGTCGATGGGCTCACCGGGCTCAAGTGCGGCACCCGGGGCCAGCGACACCCCTCCGCTGGTGGCTATCGGTGTGCCGTCGACGCCGGCCACGGTGACTTCATAGCCGTCCTCGCCACGGCCTTGCCCGATCAATGCGAATGTCGCGGTGGCGAAGACCTCCGCGGGCCCGAAGATGTCTAGGGCCTGGATGCCGGGGTAGCCGAGGATGACGACCTTGCGTGTCATCTCACCAGTGTCGGCCCCCGCGGGCATGGCGTCCACGACATGTATCCCACAAATCAGGACAAACTCATTACGCTCGCGCGCAGGGGCGACCCGACAATGCAGCAGGCCCCCAGGGGGTCTCCCCGAGGGCCTGCGCGGTCTGTGCTCAGCGCCTTAGAACGCTGCCTCGTCGAGCTCCATGATGTCGTTGTCGATGTTCTCGATCACCGACCGCGTGCTGGTCAACAGCGGCAGGAAGTTCTTGGTGAAGAACGACGCCACGGCGATCTTGCCCTCGTAGAAGGAGCGGTCGGCACCTTCGGCACCGGCGTCGAGCTTCTCCACGGCGACAGCCGCCTGGCGGGTCAGCAGCCAGCCGATCATCAGGTCGCCGACGCTCATCAGGAAGCGCACCGAGCCCAGACCGACCTTGTAGATGCTGGAGATGTCCTCCTGCGCGGCCATCAGGTAACCGGTCAGCGTGGCAGCCATGCCCTGCACGTCCGCCAGTGCGGTGGCCAGCAGCTCCCGCTCGGCCTTGAGTCGGCCGTTGCCGGTCTCGTTGGAGATGAACGCCTCGATCTCGCCCGCGACGTGGCCCAGTGCGGAACCCTTGTCGCGAATGATCTTGCGGAAGAAGAAGTCCTGCGCCTGGATCGCCGTGGTGCCCTCGTAGAGCGAGTCGATCTTGGCGTCCCGGATGTACTGCTCGATCGGGTAGTCCTGCAGGAAGCCCGAGCCGCCCAGGGTCTGCAGGCTCTCGGTGAGCTTGGCGTAGGCCTGCTCGGAGCCGACGCCCTTGACGATCGGCAGCATCAAGTCATTGATCCGGACCGCCAGGTCGGCGTCCACCCCGTGCAGTGCCTTTGCCACGGCGGCGTCCTGGAACGTGGCGGTGTACATGTACAGCGCCCGCAGCCCCTCGGCGTAGGCCTTCTGGGTCATCAGCGACCGGCGGACATCCGGGTGGTGGGTGATGGTGACCCGCGGCGCCGACTTGTCGGTCATCTGGGTCAGGTCAGCGCCCTGCACCCGCTCCTTGGCGTACTCGAGCGCGTTGAGGTAGCCGGTGGACAGGGTGGCGATGGCCTTGGTGCCCACCATCATCCGAGCCTGCTCGATGACCTCGAACATCTGCGCGATGCCGTTGTGCACGTCGCCCACCAGCCAGCCCTTGGCGGGAACGCCGTGCTGGCCGAACGTCAGCTCACAGGTGGCCGAGACCTTCAGGCCCATCTTGTGCTCGACGTTGGTGACGAATGCGCCGTTGCGCTCACCGAGTTCGCCGGTCTCGAAGTCGAACAGGAACTTCGGGACGAAGAACAGCGACAGGCCCTTGGTGCCGGGCTTGGCACCTTCGGGGCGCGCCAGCACCAGGTGGAAGATGTTCTCGAACAGGTCGTCGGAGTCGGCCGAGGTGATGAATCGCTTGACACCGTCGATGTGCCAGGAGCCGTCGGGCTGCTGCACGGCCTTGGTGCGACCGGCGCCCACGTCAGAGCCGGCGTCCGGCTCGGTCAGCACCATCGTCGAACCCCAACCGCGCTCGGCGGCCAGGATGGCCCACTTCTTCTGCTCTTCGGTGGCGATGTTGTAGAAGATGTTGGCGAATCCGGCTCCACCGCCGTACATCCACACGGCCGGGTTGGCGCCCAGGATGTGCTCCTGCAGCGCCCACATCAGGACCTTGGGCATGGGGATGCCGCCCAGCTCCTCGATGACACCGACCCGATCCCAGCCGCCTTCCAAGTTGGCGCGCACCGACTTCTTGAACGACTCGGGCAGGGTGACGGTGTGGGTCTCGGGGTTGAACACGGGCGGGTTGCGGTCGCCGTCGACGAAGGACGCGGCAATCGGGCCCTCAGCCAGGCGGACCATTTCGCCGAGCATTTCCTGAGCGGTGTCGATGTCCAGGTCGGCATAGTCGCCTTCGCCGAAGACTCGGTCCAGGCCCAGCACCTCGAACAGGTTGAACACCTGGTCACGGACATTGCTCTTGTAGTGGCTCACAACTTCCTCCTCATGGAATGCCACTTGATGGTTGGGTACTCGGGATTAAGTTACCCACCAGTAACGTAACCTGAAATATACTCGCCAGTAGCCATAGTGCAAGCTGATGTGAGCTATGTCCTTCGATCGGGTAACCAACCGGTTGGTCTTCGCCCGAGAATCTGGCCGCAATCGGCCCATCTGCCGAGGCCACGGGCTGGCGGGTAGGGTTCTGGGCGAGTACGACAGACCAGACGAGCCGAACGGGTCCCGGTGAATCCCCACGTGAGTTCCGAGAGCAAACTGACTCCGCTGACACCGACGTCACTTCGGGAAGCCTTCGGGCATTTCCCGTCCGGAGTGGTGGCGGTGGCCGCTGAGATCGACGGCGTCCGGATCGGCCTGGCAGCCAGCACCTTCGTGCCGGTCTCCTTGGATCCCCCGCTGGTGTCCTTCTGCGTGCAGAACTCCTCGAGCACGTGGCCCAAGCTCAAGGACTCGCCGCGACTGGGCATCAGCGTGCTCGGCGAGGCGCACGACGTGGCGGCCCGCACCCTGGCTGCCAAGACCGGTGACAGGTTCGCCGGGTTGGAGACGGTGACCAACGATGGCGCGGTCTTCATCAAGGGAACCGGGGTGTGGCTGGGCAGCGCGATCGAGCAGTTGGTTCCCGCCGGTGACCACACCATCGTGGTGCTGCGGGTCTGTGAACTCACCGTGGATCCAGAGATCGCGCCGATCGTCTTTCATCGCAGCGGCTTTCGCCGGCTCGGAGGTTAGGGCCGGTTCCCGCGCTGCTCGAGGTGCGGGGATCGCCGCAGATGTGCTGCGATGGGCAGATGGCTCCGCGAAGCACTGACCCGGTTGAGTTGAGGACCATCGCCGAAACATTGGTGGCCGAGGCCGCGGAATTCGTACGGCGCCGGCGCGCAGAGGTGTTCGGTACCCCCGGTGCGGCGAACCCGCCCGGTCTGGTTCAGACGAAGAGCACCCCGACCGACCCGGTGACCGTGGTCGATACCGAGACCGAGAGCTTCATCCGGGAGCGGCTGACCGTGCTGCGTCCCGGGGACGCGGTGCTGGGCGAAGAGGGCGGCGGTTCCGGCGAGGCCGGCGGCCGTGAACCCAACCGTGTGACCTGGGTCGTCGACCCTATCGACGGCACCGTCAATTTCATGTATGGCGTCCCGGCATACGCGGTCTCGGTAGCGGCGCAGATCGGCGGGGTGTCGGTGGCGGGCGCGGTCGCCGACGTGGTGGCGGACCGGATCTATTCCGCCGCTGCCGGATTGGGCGCTCAGGTGCTCGATCGGCACGGCTCAGTTGCGCTGCGATGCACCGAAGTCAGTGAGCTGTCGCTGGCGCTGCTGGGTACCGGCTTCGGCTATTCACCCCGTCGCAGGGCCGCCCAGGCGCAGCTGCTCACCCGGGTGCTGCCGGTGGTCCGTGACGTACGCCGGATCGGCTCGGCCGCCCTGGACTTGTGCATGGTCGCTGCGGGCCGGCTCGATGCCTATTTCGAGCACGGGACCAAGCCCTGGGACTACGCCGCCGGTGCGCTGATCGCGGCGGAGGCGGGTGCCCGGGTGGTGCTGCCCGGCCCGGTGATCGACAGCGGAGAAGTGCTCGTCGCCGCTGCGCCCGGCGTCGCCGACGCCCTCATCGAATTGCTTCACCGGGAGGGCGGTTGGCCGCCGATGCCGGAGTAGCCGTTGCGTCCAAGTGCACCGGCCGGAGCTTCGCCGAGTCAATCCGCCTTGCGGCGGAAGATCTTTCGGCCTAGCCAGACGACCGGGTCATAACGGTTTCCGGCCACCCGCTCCTTCATCGGGATGATGGCGTTGTCGGTGATCGTGATGTGCTCCGGGCAGACCTCGGTGCAGCATTTTGTGATGTTGCACAACCCGAGTCCGGCCTCGTCCTGGGCGAAGTCGCGCCGGTCGGCGGTGTCCAAGGGGTGCATGTCCAACTCCGCCAGCCGGATGAACATACGAGGCCCGGAGAACTGCTCCTTGTTCTCCTCGTGGTCACGAATGACGTGGCAGACGTTTTGGCAGAGAAAGCATTCGATGCACTTGCGGAACTCTTGCGAGCGCTCCACATCCACCTGCTGCATGCGGTACTCGCCGGGCTTGAGATCGGCCGGGGGCTTGAAGGCCGGCATCTCCCGGGCCTTCTGATAGTTGAACGAGACGTCGGTGACCAGGTCGCGAACCACCGGGAAGGTGCGCACCGGGGTCACCGTGATCGTCTGCTCCGGGTCGAACGTCGACATTCGAGTCATGCACATCAGCCGGGGCAGCCCATTGATCTCGGCCGAACACGATCCGCATTTGCCGGCCTTGCAGTTCCAGCGCACCGCCAGGTCTGGTGTCTGGGTCGCCTGTAGGCGGTGGATGACGTCGAGCACCACCTCACCCTCGTTGACCTCGACCTCGAAGTCCTGCAGTTCACCGCCGTCGACGTCACCGCGCCAGACTCGCAGCTGGGCGTTGTATGTCATTACGCTCTCCGTCCCGGATGTTGCGCCAGCTCTTGGTCGGTGTAGTACTTCTCCAGCTCGGAGATCTCGAACAGCTCCAGCAAGTCCTCGCGCATCCCGGTCTGGGCCTCGGGTGTGACCGTGATGTCGGGCACGACGCGGTCGTCCGAAGCCCGACAGACCAGCAGGGTCTTGCGCCAGTTGGAGTCCATACCCGGGTGGTCGTCGCGGGTATGTCCACCGCGGCTCTCGGTGCGCTGCAGCGCGGCTTTGGCCACGCATTCGCTGACCAGGAGCATGTTGCGAAGGTCGATGGCCAGGTGCCAGCCCGGGTTGTAGTGGCGTCCGCCGTCGACTGTCACCGCGGCGAACCGGGCCTTGAACTCTTCGATGCGAACCAGCGCCTGCTCCAGCTCGCCCGCGTTGCGGATGATCCCGACCAGATCGTTCATCGACTGTTGCAGATCGGAATGCAGCGTGTAGGGATTCTCCGGTGTACCGCCGCCGGCCGGCCCGTCGAACGGTGCCAGTGCCAGTTGCGCTGCGGCTTCCAGTGCGGCCGGGGTCACCGTCGGTCGGGCCTGAAGCGCCTGAACATATTGCGCGGCGCCCAACCCTGCGCGGCGGCCGAACACCAGCAGGTCGGATAGGGAGTTTCCGCCCAGCCGGTTGGATCCGTGCATACCGCCGGAGCATTCGCCGGCGGCGAACAGGCCGGGCACCGCTGCGGCGCCCGTGTCCGGGTCGACCTCGATGCCCCCCATCACGTAGTGGCAGGTGGGCCCGACCTCCATCGCGTCCTTGGTGATGTCGACTTCGGCGAGCTGCATGAATTGGTGGTACATCGAGGGCAGTCGCCGCTTGATCTCCTCGGCGGTCAGGCGCGAGGCGATGTCCAGGAACACCCCACCGTGCGGCGAGCCGCGCCCGGCCTTGACCTCGGAGTTGATGGCGCGGGCCACCTCATCGCGCGGAAGCAGGACCGGGGTCCGGCGAGCCGAGTCGTTGTCCTTGAGCCATTGGTCGGCCTCTTGTTCGGTTTCGGCGTACTGGCCCTTGAACACCGGAGGGATGTAGTCGAACATGAACCGGGTGCCGTCGGAGTTCTTGAGCACGCCGCCGTCGCCACGCACGCCTTCGGTGACCAGAATGCCCTTCACGCTGGGTGGCCACACCATGCCGGTCGGGTGAAACTGGACGAACTCCATGTTGATCAGCGTCGCGCCGGCCCGAAGCGCCAAGGCGTGTCCGTCGCCGGTGTACTCCCAGGAGTTCGATGTCACTTTGAAGGACTTGCCGATCCCACCGGTGGCCAGCACGATCGCCGGTGCCTCGAACAGCACGAAGTTGCCGCTTTCGCGCCAGTAGCCGAAAGCGCCCGAAATGGCACCGGACGCTTCGTCCTTGAGCAGTTCGGTGATGGTGCATTCGTGGAAGATCTTGATCCGAGCCTCGTAGTCACCGAACTGGGCGTAATCCTCCTGCTGCAGCGAGACCACCTTCTGCTGCATGGTGCGGATCAACTCCAGCCCGGTGCGGTCTCCGACGTGGGCCAGCCGTGGGTAGGTGTGGCCACCGAAGTTGCGCTGGCTGATCTTGCCGTCGGGAGTGCGGTCGAACAGGGCGCCGTAGGTCTCCAACTCCCAGACCCGCTCCGGTGCTTCCCGGGCGTGTAGCTCGGCCATCCGCCAGTTGTTCAGGAACTTCCCCCCGCGCATGGTGTCGCGGAAGTGCACCTGCCAGTTGTCCTTGGAGTTGACATTGCCCATCGACGCGGCGCAGCCACCCTCGGCCATCACGGTGTGTGCCTTACCGAACAGCGACTTGCACACCACCGCAACGCTCAGGCCCTGCTCACGGGCTTCGATGACCGCGCGCAGGCCAGCGCCGCCGGCACCGATCACGACTACGTCGTAGGAGTGCCGTTCGACTTCAACCATGAATCCTCACTCGTCTAAGAGTTGACACTTCGAAAACGCTTGTCAGCCAATGAATCGCAGGTCGCTGATGGTGCCGCTGGCGACCAGCATGATGTAGAAGTCGGTCAGCATCAGCGTGCCCAGCGTGATCCAGGCGAATTGCTTGTGATGCACGTTGATCTTGCTGATCTGTGACCACATCCAGTACCGCACTGGATGTTTGGAGAAGTGCTTCAACCGCCCGCCGAACACGTGCCGGCACGAATGGCAGGACAGGGTGTAGGTCCACAGCATGGCGACGTTTCCGACCAGAATGAGATTGCCCAACCCGAAACCGAAACCGTGAGGGCCGGTGTCGGAGTGGAAGGCCCCGATCGCATCGTTGGTGTTGATGACGGAGATGACGGCGGCGATGTAGAAGAAGTAGCGGTGACTGTTCTGGATGATCAGCGGAAACCGCGTCTCCCCGGTGTAGTGGGCGCGGGGCTCGGGGACTGCGCACGAGGTCGGCGACTGCCAGACCGTCCGGTAGTAGGCGCCGCGGTAGTAATAGCAGGTCAGCCGGAACAGCAAGAGGAACGGCAATGACATCGCCGCATAGGGCAACCACCACACATCGGGTAGGAACCGTGGCCAGAACTCGCTGGCCTCGGGAAGGCAGCCTTGGCTCACGCACGGTGAGTAGAACGGTGTCAGGTAGTGGTACTTCTCGACGAAGTAGTGGTTCTGCTGGAACCCACGTGCCGTCGCGTAGATGAGGAAGGCGGCGAAGCCCAGGTCGATTCGCAGCGGGGAGAGCCACCAGCGGTCGGTCCGCAACGTCCGATTGGCGATCCGTGCGCGCGTCGCCGAGAAGACGCCGGGGCCGGGACGGTTCACGGCGGGTGCGCTCATCTGGTGGGGTTCCCTTCGGCTTTAGTTCGTCGGAGGGCGCCCCTTATCGACAAGCAGCACCCGGTGGGTTCAGTACCTGCCTTGGCCGCCGACGCCCTCGTCGTCGACGTCGCGCCAGAATTCGCTGTCGTACTCGGTGTCGGGGATGGTGATCTTCTCGTGCGACCGCTCGGCCGCCCAGCG
This sequence comes from Mycolicibacter arupensis, assembly GCF_002086515.1. GTDB lineage: Bacteria > Actinomycetota > Actinomycetes > Mycobacteriales > Mycobacteriaceae > Mycobacterium > Mycobacterium arupense. The sequence continues at coordinate 38,601 of NZ_MVHH01000009.1, read as the reverse complement.
CTCCAAGTCCATCTCTCCGGCATCCGATTCGAGGAGCTGGACATCGGTAAGGATGCGTTCGGCGTCCAGCTCTATGCGGCGCATTCCGGGAATGTCACCGACGCGGGTCTTCAGCCCCAGCACGCAGCGCCGCAGGTCACCAATCAGGGTGTGCAGTTCGGCGAGTTCGGTAGTGCTCGACACCAGGCCTCCTCGGGTGGTACAGCTCACAGTACGTCCACCCGATGCTAGTCACATCCGGAACCGAACGTGAGACAGATCACGTTGTCTGCGGGACGTGTTGGGCGCCGAAAAGCCCCCGAACACAGGTGTGTGCGGGGGCTTTCGGGCCGGTTCGGTCGTGCCGGGCTACTTGGTGATGGCGATCCGCTGCGGCTGGCTGCCGGCGTACACGCCCGCTACCCGCACCGTCAGTACGCCGGCGTCATAGGACGCGGAAACGGATTCGCCGGTGACGTGGGCAGGCACCGCGAACGAGCGGCGGAACGCCCCGTAGCGCACCTCGCGCAGCGTGCGTTGGGTGCCGGCCTCGGTGTCGGCGTGCTCGTCGCGGCGTTCACCGTGGACCACCAGTCGGCCGCCGTCCAATTCGACCGCCACGTCCTTGTCGACGTCGATGCCGGGCAGCTCCAGCCGGATCACCGCGTCGTCGCCGTCCTTGATGATCTCGGCGGCCGGGTGCAGTTCGCCCGGAGTGGGCACCCCTCGCCAGTCGCTGGCCGTGGCCGGTCCGAAGAAGTCGCGGACCCAGCGCTCGGTGTCGAAGGCGGGCTTGAGTGGGCGCTGCCACAGTGTCAGAGTGCTCATGGGTCTCTCCTTTGAGGTGATTGCCGCGTGCCGGTCTGGTGCCGGTCCGTCACCGAGTAGAACTTGAGTCGATGACGCTAAAGTTCCGTGTTCGCCATGGGTGAACACCAGCGCATATACGCCTTGAAGTGACATGGATCACACTCGCGTGAGCACACCTTCACGCATTTGTAACGTGTGGCGATATACCAGCAATGATTGATTGCCTAATCTTTTTTGTATGACCACGATCCAAACCCCGCGGGCCGTCAGGGACCTTGTCGTGGTCGGCCACGGCATGGTGGGCCACCGCTTCGTGGAGGCGCTCCGCAGCAGATCCGGCACCGAGAACTGGCGGGTCACGGTGCTCGCCGAGGAGGCCGACCCCGCCTACGACCGCGTCGGGCTGACCTCCTACACCGACGGCTGGGACAGGTCGCGGCTGGCATTGCCCGGTAATGACTACGCGGGCGACGAGCAGGTGCGGCTGCTGCTGAGCACTCGGGTGGTCCGGGTCGACCTGGCCGACAAGTCGGTGGTCGCCGCGGACGGCCAGCGTTACGGCTACGACACCTTGGTCCTGGCGACGGGATCGCGCGCGTTCGTGCCGCCGGTCCCGGGCCATGATCTGCCCGGCTGTCACGTCTACCGAACCCTGGACGATCTGGACGGGATCCGGGCGGACATCGAATGCATGCTCGAGGCCGGAAACGGGCGCGCCGGCGTGGTGATCGGCGGCGGGCTGCTGGGCCTGGAGGCGGCTAACGCGTTGCGCGCCTCCGGGGTCGAGCCGCACATCGTCGAGATGGCGCCGCGTCTGATGCCGCAGCAACTCGACGACGCCGGCGGGGTGCTGCTGAGCCGGATGATCTCGGATCTCGGCATCGCGGTGCACGTCGGTGTTGGCACCGAGGCTATCGAGCAGCTGACCCACGAGCACGGTTCGCCAAGCCTGCGGGTGCGCCTGTCCGACGGCACGGCGATTGAGGCCGGCCTGGTGATCTTCGCCGCGGGGGTACGTCCGCGTGACGAGCTGGCGCGTGAGGCCGGACTGGCAATTGCCGACAGGGGCGGGGTGTTGACCGACCTCTCCTGCCGGACAAGCGAATCCGATGTGTACGCGATCGGTGAAGTGGCGGCCATCGAAGGCGTCTGTTATGGGTTGGTGGGCCCTGGCTACACCAGCGCCGAGGTGGTCGCCGACCGGCTGCTCGACGGATCTGCCGAATTCGGCGAGGCCGACATGTCCACCAAGCTCAAGCTGCTCGGCGTCGACGTGGCGAGCTTCGGCGACGCCATGGGCGCCACCGAGAGTTCGCTGTCGGTGGTGATCAACGACCCGGTGAAGCGGACTTACGCCAAGCTGGTGTTGTCCGACGACGCGAAGACGTTGCTCGGCGGCATTCTGGTGGGCGACGCGTCCTCGTACGGCGTCTTGCGTCCGATGGTTGGCGCCGAGTTGCCCGGCGACCCGCTGGACCTGATCGCTCCGGCCGGCACGGGTGAAGGCAAGACAAGCCTAGGTATCAGTGCGCTGCCGGGCGCGGCGCAGATCTGCTCGTGCAACAACGTCACCAAGGAGCAGCTGTGCGAGGCGATCGGCGCCGGTTGCCACGATGTGCAGAGCCTCAAGGGCTGTACCAAGGCGGGCACCTCCTGCGGATCGTGCATTCCGCTGCTCAAAGAACTGCTGGTGGCCGAAGGTGTTGAGCAGTCCAAGGCATTGTGCGAACACTTCGCCCAGTCACGCGCCGAGCTGTTCCAGATCGTGCAGGTCACCGGAATCCGTACCTTCTCCGAACTGCTGGAGCGTTTCGGCACCGGCCACGGCTGTGACATCTGCAAACCCACCGTCGCCTCCATCCTGGCGTCCACCGGCTCCGAGCACATCCTCGACGGTGAGCAGGCGGCGTTGCAGGACACCAACGACCACTTCCTGGCCAACATCCAGCGCAACGGCAGTTACTCGGTTGTTCCGCGGGTTCCCGGGGGTGAGATCAAGCCCGAGCACTTGATCCTGATCGGCCAGATCGCCCAGGAGTTCGGCCTTTACACCAAGATCACCGGGGGACAGCGCATCGACATGTTCGGTGCCCGGGTGGATCAGCTTCCCGCCATCTGGCGCCAGCTGGTCGATGCGGGCATGGAATCCGGTCAGGCATACGGCAAGTCGCTGCGGACGGTCAAAAGCTGTGTCGGGAGCGACTGGTGCCGCTACGGCCAGCAGGACTCCGTGAAGATGGCCATCGACTTGGAGCTGCGGTACCGCGGTCTGCGTGCGCCGCACAAAATCAAGATGGGGGTGTCGGGCTGCGCTCGGGAGTGCGCCGAGGCGCGCGGCAAAGACGTCGGCGTGATCGCCACCGAAGTCGGCTGGAATCTCTATGTCGGCGGCAACGGCGGGATGTCGCCCAAGCACGCCCAGTTGCTCGCCAGCGACCTCGACACCGAGACGGTGTTTCGCTACGTCGACCGATTCCTGATGTTCTACATCCGCACCGCTGACCGGCTGCAGCGCACCGCGCCGTGGATCGAGTCGATCGAGGGCGGCCTGGACCACGTCCGCGACGTTGTCTGCGACGACTCGCTGGGGCTGGCCGAGGAGTTCGAGGCCGAGATGGCCCGCCACGTCGACAACTACACCGACGAGTGGAAGGGGGTGCTCGACGACCCGGAGAAGCTGTCGCGGTTCGTGTCCTTCGTCAACGCCCCCGACGCCGAAGACCCCACCGTCGCGTTCACCGTGCGCGACGGCCGCAAAGTCCCTTTACCCGTCCCAGTCCTGCGTTCATCTGAGGAGGCATCATGAACAACAGCAACATCGAAACCTGGACCACCGCATGCCATTACGACAGTCTGCTGCCCGGACTCGGGGTCGGCGTATTGCTCCCCGACGGCAAGCAGGCGGCGTTGTTTCGGCTGGACGACGGTTCGATCCGTGCGGTGTGCAACATCGACCCGTTCTTTCGGGCGGCGGTGATGTCGCGTGGGATCGTCGGTGACCGCGGGGGGCGCCTGTCGGTCATCTCGCCATTGAAGAAGCAGGCGTTCGCCCTCGACGACGGCAGCTGCCTGGATGACCCCGACATGTCGGTGCGGGTGTACCCGACCCGCGTCACCCCGGACGGTTACGTGCAGATCGGCCAGGTCAGTCCGGAAAGGGCTGTCGCCTAGCCGGCCGCCTGGCCCATATTCAGATCCATGTCCGCCTGGTCCACCGCCAAGCGGTAACCACGCTTGACGACGGTGGCGATGATGTTCTTGTCGCCCAGGCTGGTGCGTAGCCGCAGCACAGCGGTCTCCACGGCGTGGGTGTTGGCGCCATGACCAGGCAGCGCCGCCAGAAGCGTCTCGCGCGAGACGACTCTGCCCGGTTGGTGGGCCAGTGCGCGCAGGGTGGCCATGCCCGCGGGCGAGACCGGCTTGGGCACCCCGTCGACGGAGACGCCGCTGCCGCTGATCTCGATGCGGTGACCCGCCGCGGAGATGATGTGGGTGCGCAGTCGCGGTAACTCGTCGGCGATGTGCCGGGCCAACGCGCCCAGCCGCATCCGCTTGGGGGCCGACGTCGGAACACCCAACAGTTCCAGTGGCCGCGCCGTCAACGGCCCGATGCACATGGCCTGTACGTCGGACCGCAGTGCGCGCAACAAGGCGTCGGAGATACCGAGCTCGGCCGCACGAGTCAAGGTCGCCATAACCGCGGCGGCGGAGGTGAAGCTCACCGCGTCGAACTGCCGCTGCGACATCTGGATCGCCAGTTTGTCGAATTCACCGCCGGGCCGAGCCGGCCGCCAGCGATAGACCGGGATGGGCAATACCTCGCCTCCGGATTTGCGGAGCTGCTCGAGCAGCTCCGGTACCGGGTCCCAGTCACCGGTGGTGCCGTGCAGCTGAACCGCGATGCGGGCGCCGGCGATGTCGGACTTGAGATAGTCGGCGATGGCCGCAGACGACTCGGAATCGGGAGACCACTCCTCGGGCAAGCCGACGGTGCGCAACGCTCCCACTGCCTTGGGGCCACGGGCCACGATCCGTGCGGTGGCCAGGGCCGCGATCAGCTGGTCGGCGAGACCCCATCGGTGTGCGGCGCCGATCCAGCCGCGGAAGCCCATCGCGGTCGTCACCACGAGCACGTCGGGCGGCGCCTCGATCAAGGATTCGGTGCGCCCGCGCAGCGCGATGTCGTCGGTCAGATCGATCATGGTGATGGCCGGGGCGGCACAGACCGTGGCGCCGTGGCGCCGAAGCAGGTTGGCCAGCTCGTCAGCGCGACGCGCTGACGTCACCGCGACGCGGTAGCCGCAGAGGGAGCCGGCCACGTTACGCCGTAGCCATCGCGGCGAGCGCGGGCTGCGCGGGCTGCACGACGAAGATCGGCCGACGCACGTACCGCAGCCACGTCAGCGCCCCGGCGACGACGTAACCCACCAGGAAGATGCAGAAGGCCGAGGTGGCCGAGCCGCTGGTCATGTACGACTGGCGCAGCGCCAGGTTGATCCCCACGCCGCCGAGGGCGCCGATGGCACCGGCGAATCCGATCAACGCCCCGGACATGGCCCGTGCCCATTGCCGCCGATCGTTCTCGCGCATGTCCAGGCGGTGGCTGCGGGCCTCGAAGACCGACGGGATCATCTTGTACACCGAGCCGTTGCCGATTCCGGACACGATGAACAGCGCCACGAATCCGACGACATAGCCCACCATGATGGCCCCGGATGTGGGGCCGCTGCGGTTGCCGTCCATGGTGCTCACGGTGACGAGGAGTCCCGAGGCCGCGAACAGGCCGCCGAAGGCCGCCAGCGTGACGCGACTGCCATCCAGGCGATCCGCCAGGCGGCCGCCGACAATCCGGGACAGTGACCCCAGCAGCGGTCCCACAAAAGCGATCTGGGCCGCGTGCAGCGAGGCCTGCGCCGGGCTCTGACCGCCCCCGACGAAGCTGATCTGCAGCACCTGGCCGAACGCGAAGGAGAATCCGATGAACGAACCGAACGTCCCGATGTAGAGCAGTGCCACGATCCAGGTGTCGAGTTCGGGAAGGATCGACCGCATCGCGGTCAGATCGGCTTTCTGCCCGTCGAGATTGTCCATGAACAGCGCCGCTCCGAGGGCGGCTACCGCGAGCACCACCAGGTAGATCGCACACACCCAGTACGGCTGCCGGTTACCGGCGGTGGCCAGCACCGCCAGGCCGACCAGCTGGATCAGCGGCACGCCCAGGTTGCCGCCACCGGCGTTGACCGCCAGCGCCCAGCCCTTGAGCCGGTGTGGGTAGAAGGCATTCACGTTGGTCATCGAGGCGGCGAAGTTTCCGCCGCCCAGGCCGGTCAGCGCGGCGCAGAACAGGTATGGCCACAGGGGGAGACCCGGGTGTGCCAACAGGCCCATCATCGCCACGGTGGGGATCAGCAACACCAGCGCCGAGAAGATCGTCCAGTTCCGACCGCCGAATGCGGCCGTGGCCAGCGAGTACGGTATGCGCAGCACGCCGCCGGCCAGGGTGGCGGTGGCCGCGAGCAGGAACTTGTCGCCGGCGGTGAAGCCGTAGACCGCCTCCGGCATGAACAGCACCATGACTGACCAGATCGACCAGATCGAGAACCCGGCGTGTTCGGCAATGGTCGACCAGATCAGATTGCGCCGTGCGATCCTGTCGTTGCCGGCGGTCCAGGCCGCGGTGTCCTCGGGGTCCCACCTTGTGATTACGTGTGAACGCGCCATGAAGTCACGGTAGAAATCTTTCGTTACCGCCGTGCTGCCCGAAATGACCCGCTCGTGAACTTCTCCTCACGCACCTGGTCAGCGGCGTTGCAGGCATCGACTCACGACGCGCGGAAGGCGCCCCTGGGTGCGCGGCGGCCGACCCGGGATGGGGCGCCCGGCAGGGGCATTCGACAGGGCAGGCTCAGCGCACCGAGATGGGCGGCTGAGCCGTGATGAATCGGTCGGCGACGATCCGTGCGATCCCGGGGTGAGTGCCGAGCGGCTTGGTCACCAGATCTGCACCTGCGTCATGCAGCCGGCGCTGGAACAGGCCGTCGGCCAACAGGTACGACGCCACCACAACGCGGCCTGCTCGGCGGCTGCGCAGGCACGCCACGGCCTCGCTGACACGGGGTCCGCCGGTGGCCGCGAATGCCAGTTCGACGGGCGAATCGATCAGCGCGGACAGCATCTCCGTGGCCTGGATCAGGTCGTTACGCGCCGCGGGGTCCGATGATCCGGCTGCCGCGAGAATCACCGAATCTCCAGCACGCCAGCCAGATTCGATCAGCCGAGCGGCGACCACCGCGGCCACGCGTGGGTCGGGTCCGAGCGCCGGAGTGAGGGTGACGTCCGGGTGTCCACTGGCGGCCACGTGGGTGGGTACGTCGACCCGGACGTGGTAGCCGCGCGCCAGGAAAGCGGGCACCAGAACAGCCGGACGGCCGCTGCCGGCCTCCGCGGCAAGGACTTCTGCCGGACTGGGTCCCAGCACGTCGACGAACGCCACCCGGACCGGTTGCGCCAACACCGATCCCACGCGTTCGGCGAGCTCTCCGATCATGACGATGCCCTCGGGGGCCCGGGTGCCATGCGCGACCAGGACTGGGATCACGCGGCGCCCTGCTCGCTGTCGACCGCCAACCGGTACCCGCGTTTGACCACGGTGGCGACGATCTGGCTGTCACCGAGCGCGTTTCGTAACCGCAGTACCGCGGATTCGACCGCGTGCGTGCTGGTGCTGCGGCCCGGGAGCGCCCGCAGCAGCGTGTCGCGAGCAACCACGTGGCCCGGACGCTGTGCCAGCATGCGCAGGGCGGCCAGGCCAGCGGGCGAGACCGGCATCACCACGCCGTCGACCAGGACCCGGCTCTCCTCGATCACGATGCGGTGACCTGCGGCATTAACGGCGGTACTCATGTACAACATTTAGCTCCACTCCATGTCAGCGGTGTTACCGACCGATTTCCGAACGGTTGCTCGATCGGGCCAGTGGCGTCGATCACGCCGATACCTTCTCGGTGTCCCGCGCGACGGCGGCGCGCTGGGCTCGTCGATCCAGCGGAGGGCGGCGGACGTACATCACCCAGGTCAATCCCGCAGCCGCGCAGTAAGAGGCCAGGAACACCCAGAACGCCGGCGTCTCGCTTGCGAAGCTGGCGTATGCCTGCCGCAGGATCAGGTTGATCGCCACCCCGCCGAGCGCTCCTACCGCGGTGGAGAACCCGATCAATGCGCCGGAATGCGAACGTGCCCAGTGGCGACGCTCGGCCTCACTGCCGTCCAGTGAACGGCTGCGGGCCTCGAAGATCGACGGGATCATCTTTAGCACCGACCCGTTTCCCATCCCGGCCAGAAAGAACAGCACCATGAACGCGACGATGTAGAACACGATCGTCGATGTGGACGCGCGGCTGTTGTGGTCATCGATGGTGCTCGTGATGACCAGCACCGCGGAGGCCACGATCATGCCGAGGAACACCACCAGGGTGACCCGACCGCCGCCGCGGCGGTCGGCTACCCGGCCGCCGTAGATGCGAGACAAGGCGCCCAACAGCGGTCCCAGGAAGGCGATTCGGGCGGCGTAGAGCGCTGCCTCGGCGGGGCTGTGGCCGGCCTTCTCGAAGGTGGCGTGCAGTACCTGGGCGAAGGCGAAGGCGAATCCGATGAACGAACCGAATGCTGCGCAGTACAACGCCGACACGATCCAGCTGTCGGGGACCGACAGAATCGAGCGGATTCCGCCCACCTCTTGCCGGCCGTGGTCGAGGTTGTCCATCCACAGCGCTGAGCAGACGCCGACCACGGCCAGCAGCACCAGGTAGATTGCGCAAACCAATTCGGGTTTGGTGTTGCCGACGGTGGCCAGGACCACCAGGCCGACAAGTTGGATGGCCGCGACCCCGAGGTTGCCGATACCGCCGCACAGCCCAAGAGCGATTCCTTTGAGGCGTTGCGGGTAAAAGGCGTCGACGTTGGCCAGCGCCGCGGCATAGTTGCCGCCACCCAATCCGGTCAACGCTGCGCACACCATGTACATCCAGAGTGGTTTACCGGGATTGACGAGCAACAGCAGCGTCCCCACGGTGGGGATCAGCAGAATCAGCGAGGAGAACACCGCCCAATCCCGGCCACCGAACTTTGCGTTTGCGCGCACATAGGGAACGCGGGCGCATCCACCGATCAGGGTGGCGACCGCCGCCAGCAGCAGCTTGTCACCGGCTTTGATGCCGTACACGGATTCGGGCATGAACAGCACGACCACCGACCACAGCGACCAGATGGAGAACGCGACATGCGTACTGGCGGTCGACCAGATGAGGTTGCGTCGTGCGATCGCGGCATTGCCGTCCTCCCACGCCGCGCCGTCCTCCGGATCGAAATTGCTGATGTGGCGCTTCGTCATACGGTCTCCTCGGGCTCCGGGGCCACCGCCACACGAAGAATCTCGCATCACGATGGACGGAGTGCGAACCTACCGAGCCGATCTGGCAAGCAGCGGAGCGGAACCTGAAAATGAGTTGGAGCGCCGGGTCGCGAGTGGTACGCGTCACGTATTCGTGTCAGGCGCAGCGTATTTCGCCTGGTTGACCCGCCCCTCGCCGAAGCGTTGCGTTCGGTTGGAAACGTCTGTCAGCTGACTGGAAACCAGCCGTCGAAGGCCTTCGCGAATTGGAGATACAGCGGAATTCCGATGGTCACGTTGTAGGAGAACGTGAGTCCCAGCGAGGCGGCAAGTGGCACGGTCGGACTGGCCTCGGGAATGGCCGCACGCTGAACCGCGGGTACCGCGATGTAGGACGCCGAGCCGCACAGCACCGCGAACAAGACGTAGCTGCCGGTCTCGAAGTGGGTGCCGGTGAGCAGGGCATAGACATGGATGAGGATGATCCCGCTGATCGCAAACAGGTTCGGAGCCAACAGTCCGAAGGCGATCAGTCCACGACCCGCGCTGCGGAGATCCTGGAGCTTGCGTGACGCCGTCATGCCCATCTCAAGCAGGAACAGGCAGAGCATCCCTTGGAAGGCCGTAACGAAGACACGATCGTCGTCCTCGATGACGGAGGCGCCCTGCAGGCGACTGACAAAGCCGATCATGATCCCACCGAACAGCAAGAAGAGTCCCGGGTTGAGCAGCACTTCGCGCACCAGTGCACGAGTGCTCGGCACCGAAGTCGGAGAAGCCGCGGTAGTACCTGACCCGTTGTGCTCCAACTTTTCCCGTGACAGGTCGATCTCGTCCTGAACTCCTTGGGTGCGCCGCGTGGCGGCGCTTCCGCCCACCTGGGCGGCCCCGACGAGTTGTCGACTGGCCTGCCGGGTGTAGCCGGGCTCGTCGGCCATATTGCCCAGCGCATCCACTCCGCGCTCCCGAATCCGCGCGACCAGAATGAGGGCCACCATGCAGCCCGGGATCTCCATCACCGCCAGCATCACCGGCATGTATGCGTCGAAGACGATATCCAACGTGGCGAGCACCCCCACGCAGGTCGCGAACGTGCCGGCCGAGTCCGAACCGTAGTAGCCGGCCACGGTGGCCCGATCGATCCGGCGCATACGTGTCATTCGCGAGAGCAGGCCGTAGGCGATGAATCCGATGGTCAGGTTGGTGAAGAAACCCAGCACCATGAATCCCAGAACACTGCCGATGCTCGAGGCGTCGAGCATGGCGAGCTCTTCACCGCCGCGCCAGCCGATGGCCAGCAGCAAATACAAAGTGAGGCCCTGATAGAGCACCTGAGGGAATTCGAACTTGATCCGCAGCAGTGGGATGAGGAACCCCATGTAGAAGAAAAGCAGCAAGGGCTTGAACAAGTTGTGGGTGAAGTTGTGCCAGAACTCGTACAGCATGAGGGTTTCTCTCCAGGGGTTTCGCGTACAGGGCCAGGGCAAGCCCGCGACGGTCACACCATAGGTGCCGTTTTGTCGGGCGTCTTGTCGAAGTCGGCCCCTGGAAGCGATTGGCAGCAGAGTGGCAGGGAGTCAGTAATTCGTGCCTCCCGGCCTGTGCCGTCGGCATGCTGGGTGCGTTGTGCCCGTGGGGATCTGGCGCCGCGAACGTGCAGCTCAACGCCGCGATTGCCACGCCTCTGGAGAAAAGCGAACCTCAGCCGGGTGGCTCACAGCAGGTTCCCGGGTGAGCGAAGCGCACCATTAAGTTAATGAATAATCCATGCGGTGACCCGATCGCACGGGTGATTCTTATGAACGAGCCGGCGATGCGGGCGTCCCGGAGGGTCTACCGCGCGGACACCCGGCGTGCACCAGCCGTCTATCGGACGTTCACCGTGGGCTACCAGACGTGGCCGTCGCGCCAGTCGCAGGCGAGCGCCGCGCCGGTGTCCAGATCGATGCCGACCGGCATCACGAACACAGAGCCGTCGGCCTCGGGGGTCCGGACCGGTCCGGTGGGTGAGAGCACCGACGTCGCTCCGCGCCACAGCAACCATCCGCGCGCGGTGTAGAGCCGGTGGCCGATGCCCGGCGAGCTGAGCGCTCCGAGTTCGAAGGCGCCCCGGATCACCTGCTCGCATGCCTGCAGGACGGCGGTGGCCAGGCCGCGTCCGCGATGTTCGGCGGCCACCGTGACGGCTTCGACATAACCGCAGCGCAGGGACCTGCCGCGGTGGAGGAGCTGACGCCGAATCACCGAACCGTGGGCGATCAGGGTGCCGTGATGCCAGATCAGGGCGTGCATACCGCCGAGCGCGTGCTGCCAGTCGGCGTCGGAGAGGGTGCCGCCGGAGGCCTCCGTCACCAGCCGCTGCGCGCCGCGACGGGTCTCATCGTCCAGATCGCTGGTATGGATCAACCGGGCGGTGTGCAGCTGGCCGGGCACTCGGGCCTTCCTACCAGGTGGAATGCGGCGCGGGGTGCTGGCGCGGTCGCGACCAGTGCATCCGCACGGTCTGTCCCGGTCGGACCTGAGCCAGCGTGTCGATGTCGTCATCGACGACGACGCCGATCACCGGGTAGGCGCCGGTCACCGGGTGGTCGGGGCCCAGGATGATCGGGAAACCGTTCGGCAGGATCTGGATGGCCCCCCGGTCGGTGCCCTCTGCGGGCAATTGCCTTTCGGGCCAACGGTATTCCAGTGGCATTCCCACCAGGCGCATGCCGACGCGGTCGCTGCGGTTACTCACCAGCCAGTTGGTCCGCACCATGATGTCCGGGTCGACGAACCAGTCATCGCGCGGCCCGGGCGTGACCCGCAACTCGACCACATCGTCGGTGATGGTCGCCACCGGCGCCTGGTCGATCTCGGGATAGTGGCCAGTGCGTTCGCCGATCCGCACTACGTCGCCGTCGCGTAACGGAGCGGGGCCGATCTCGCCCATCACGTCGTAACTGCGTGAACCCAGCACCGGCGCGACCTCAATGCCACCGCGAACTGCCAGGTAGCTACGCAGGCCTGATCGGGGGGTGCCCAGCGACACCACCTGACCCCGGCGGACCCGCTGGATGCTGTTGGTGCCGAAAGTGACTCCATCGACCTGGGGGTCGGTGTCGGCACCGGTGACGGCGATGTCGACGTCCCCGCCGCAGACCCGCGCGGAAAACCCGCCGAAGGCCACTTCGATGGTGGCCCGATCGTCGGGGTTGGCCAGGAGCCGGTTTGCCAGCTTGTGCGAGCGACGGTCGGCTGCGCCGGAGGTGCTCACGCCCAGGTGTGCGAGGCCGGCCCGGCCCAGATCCTCGACCAGGGCCAAGGGGCCGGTGTGCAGAATCTCCAGTGAGGTCGTCATGGCGGTCACGCGGCCCGAAACTGTACGGACAGGCCCGGTGTCAACAGCGCCGGGTGGGGCCGGTCCAGGTCCCACAGGACCGCGTCGGTGTGGCCGATGACCTGCCAGCCGCCCGGCCACTGACGCGGATAGATACCGCTGAACTGGCCGGCCAGCGCGACCGAGCCGGCCGGGACCGCGGCACGCAACTCGGCCCGGCGCGGAACCTGCAGTCGCGGATCTCCGCCGAGAAGGTAGGCGAACCCCGGTGTGGATCCACCGAACCCGACCAACCATGGCGTGGCCGTGTGGGCGTTGATGATCTGGGCGACACTCAGGCCGGTGTGCTGCGCCACCTCGGTCAGGTCCGGCCCGTCAAAAATGACGTCGATCACCACATCGGCGGGGCGGTGCGGGGCGCGGGCCGCACTGGCGTCGGTGTCGACGCTCAGGTGCGTCAGGCGATGCCGGATGCCCGCCAGATGGCGAGGGGCGGCCAGCTTGACCAACACGGTGTGCGACGCCGGGACGATGTCGACGACTCCGGGCAAGGCGGCCGAATGCAGCGCCGCGGTCCAGGACAGGACGTCTGTGGTCGAGTCGAACTGCAGCAGCAGGGCGCTGTCGCCGTAGTCGAGGATCGCGTCGGTCTTGGTGAAAGGGGGGAATTCCAATGCCACGCTCATGCCACGACGGTAGCCCCCGATCCCGCCGAATAGTGATGTAGAACACAATTCTGCGAGGGCTGCCAGAGGGGTCTTACCGAACGTCCAGAGTTGGGCCTAACCGGTGATCGTCGCGATGAGCGCCGGCAGTTCTGCGGCCACCACCGGATAGCTCAGGGGCGAGGCGAACGCGATGGCGCCGGCCTGTTCCTTGGTGGTGAAGACGGAGCGCGACTCACACGCGGCGATCTCGGGGTCAGCCAACAACGCCGAGCGCTCGTCGTCGCTCTCGGTGGTCCAGATCAGCACGTCAGCGTTGCGCAGTGTCGGCCCGAGCCGGTCCTGTTCGATCAGCGGCGGAGCCTCGGCGACGGTCAACCCCATCTGGCCCAGAAATGCCGTTCGCCAGCCGGTGGCGACGCTCGCCGCGCCCCGGTCGAGGCGCCCGTCCAGCAACAGCACCTTCTTCCCGGCGAAGCCGGGGTGCGCGGCGGCGACAGCGGTGAACGCGGCGTCGACGCCGTCGACCAGCGACTGCATCTGCTGACCGCGATGCACCGCTGTGCCGATGGCGGCGGCCTGAACCTTCCAGGGTTCGAAGAAGGCCTGCGCGTTCGGGCCGCCCGACTGCGGCACGGTCGGTGCGATCGCCGACAGCTTCTTATAGGTCTCGGCGTCCACGCCGGCGTTCGTGGCGATGATCAGATCGGGCTTGAGGTCGGCGATCGGCGTGATGGCGATCCCGTCGGCCAAAGTCAGCACTGCCGGCTTGGCATCCCCGAGCTGGCGCCGCGCCCACGGCCAGACCCCGAAGGGCTGATCGCCGAACCATTCGGTGACCGCGATCGGGACCACGCCCAGCGCCAACAGGTCGTCCTGCCCGGTGTAACCGGCGCAGACCACCCGGCGCGGAGGCTCTGGAACGGTCGTCTCGCCGAAGAGGTGCGTGATGGTGACCGGCCCGGGCGCCGCGTCGTTGCCGTGCTTGTTCGATGAGCAGGAGGTCAGCAGCGCGGCGGCGCCGGCTGCGCCACAGAGGCCCAAGAACCCCCGCCGGCTCCACTGGTCGGACATCGCGTGAGATTAACTCCGATCAGGCGGGCTCGCCATATCCGCCGCCGCCCGGGGTCTCGATCACCAGCACGTCACCGGGTTTCAGGTCGGTGGAATCGCATCCGGCCAGCTCGGTCACGGTGCCGTCCGCGCGTTCCACCCGGTTACGGCCCAACTCTCCGGCCTGGCCGCCTGCCATTCCGTAGGGCGCAACTCGCCGGTGCCCCGTGAGCACGCTGACCGTCATCGGCTCGAGGAACTCGATTCGCCGCAGCCCGCCGTCACCACCGCGCCAACGTCCCGCCCCGCCACTGCCGCGGCGAATCGAGAACTCGCGCAGCAAGACCGGGAAGCGCATCTCCAGGATCTCGGGGTCGGTCAGCCGCGAATTGGTCATGTGGGTCTGCACCACCGAGGCGCCGTCGTAACCCTGGCCCGCACCGGAGCCGGAGCCGAGGGTCTCGTAATACTGGTGGCCGGCGTTGCCGAACGTGACGTTGTTCATGGTCCCCGAGCCTTCGGCCTGCACACGCAGCGCAGCCAGCAAGGCGCCGGTGACGGCCTGGGAGGTCTCGACGTTGCCGGCGACAACAGCGGCCGGGTAAGCCGGCGACAACAGCGTGTCGGCCGGGATCCTGATCTGCAAGGGGCGCAGGCAACCGTCATTGATCGGAATGTCGTCGGCCACCAGAGTTCGGAAGACGTAGAGCACCGCGGCGGTGGCCACCGAGGACGGCGCATTGAAATTAGACGACAGTTGTGCGGAAGTTCCGTCGAAGTCGATGATGGCGTTGCGCGCCGCGCGGTCGACGGCGACCCGCGCCGCGATGGTTGCGCCGGAATCCATCTCATACCGGAACTGGCCGTCATCGAGGGAATCGATGACCCGGCGGACGGCTTCCTCGGCGTTGTCCTGGACGTGGCCCATATACGCCTGGACGACCTCCAGGCCGAAATGGGAGATCATGGAATGGATCTCGTCGATGCCCTTGCGGTTGGCGGCGATCTGTGCCCGCAGATCGGCGAGGTTGGTCTCCGGGCTGCGTGAGGGGAACGCGGCACCCGCCAGTAGTTCCCGGGTCGCCTCTTCGCGGAACTGCCCGTCATCGACCAACAGCCAGTTGTCGAACAGTACGCCTTCCTCGACGACCGAACGGCTGTCCGCAGGCATGGAACCGGGTGTGGTGCCGCCGATCTCGGCGTGGTGACCGCGTGAGGCGACGAAGAACAACACCGGATCACCGGCGGTGGCACCTGCGGCGTACACGGGAGTGACGACGGTGATGTCGGGCAGGTGCGTGCCGCCGTGGTAGGGATCGTTGACCGCGTAGACCTGACCGGGCCGCATGGTCGATGCCCTGCGTGCGATCACCTCCTTGACGGTCGCGCCCATCGATCCCAGGTGCACCGGGATATGCGGTGCGTTGGCCACCAGATTGCCGTGCGCGTCGAACAGCGCGCAGGAGAAATCCAGCCGCTCGCGGATGTTCACCGACTGGGCGGTGGCCTCCAATCGGGCGCCCATCTGCTCGGCGATGGCCATGAAGAGGTTGTTGAAGATCTCCAGCAGGACCGGATCGGCCGCGGTGCCCGCGCGCGCCGGTGCGGTCGTGCTGAGCCGCTGCAAGACCAATTGCCCGTCGGCAGTCATCTGCGCCTGCCAGCCGTCGTCGACCACGGTGGTGGCGTTGTCCTCGGCGATGATCGCCGGCCCGGTCACCACGCCGGTGATCGACTCCCGCTGATACAGCGGTGCATCGCGCCAGGCGCCGCCGGTATACAGGCTCACCACCTCGCTACTGCGGGCGGATCTGGTGCCGGCATCTGGCGAGAACAGCTCGGGTTGCGTGGTGAGGCCGGTTGCCTCCACGGCCACCGCCTCGGCGACCAGCGGGCGTTCCATCAGAAAGGAGTACATGCTGCGATGGCTGTCGTAGAACTCCGTCGTCATCGCGGTCAGGCCACCGAGCTCGACGGGAATCGGGGTGTCGGTGCCCTGGTAGCGCAGGTGCACACGGCGGACGACCTGGATTCGCTCGGGCGAGACATCCTGGGCCGCAAGCTCGGTGCGCGCCTGCCGTTCCAGGTCGTCGGCCACGTGGTGCAATTCGTCGAGCGCCCCGGCGTCCAGCGGGATCTCCATCGCGCGCTCACGGATCACGGTGGTGTCGGCCAGTCCGATCCCCAGGGCGGAGAGCACGCCGGCCATGGGCGGGACCAGCACGGTGCGGATCCCGAGTTCGTCGGCGACCGCGCAGGCGTGCTGGCCGCCGGCTCCGCCGAAGGTGGTCAGCGCATACCGGGTGATGTCATGGCCCTTGGCCACCGAGATCTTCTTGACGGCATTGGCCATGTTCGCCACCGCGATGCGCAGGAATCCTTCGGCCACCTGTTCGGGGCTGCGCTCGTCACCGGTGGCGCTGTGGATCTCGGCGGCCAGGGCGGCGAAGGACCGTTCGACGGTCGCGGCGTCCAGCGGCTGGTCGCCGGCCTCGCCGAACACCGCCGGGAAGTGGGCGGGCTGGATCCGCCCGAGCATGACGTTGGCGTCGGTGACGGTCAGCGGACCGCCGCGCCGGTAGCTGGCCGGTCCCGGGTCCGCGCCGGCGGACTCCGGGCCCACCCGGTAC
The DNA here is from genome assembly GCF_002086515.1 of Mycolicibacter arupensis. Classification (GTDB taxonomy): domain Bacteria; phylum Actinomycetota; class Actinomycetes; order Mycobacteriales; family Mycobacteriaceae; genus Mycobacterium; species Mycobacterium arupense. The sequence goes on along the minus strand of NZ_MVHH01000009.1, from coordinate 21,756 downwards.
CGACTTCCGTCGAAATGCAGAATCGAGCCGCCGCCGGCGGCGACGGTGTGAATGTGCAGCATCGGCGCCCGCAGCCGCACCCCGGCCACCTCGGTGGTGAACACCCGCTCGTATCCGCCGGTGGCCGCGCTGTAGTGCGACACGTCGGTGGACGTCCCGCCCATGTCGAATCCGATCACCGCGTCAAAGCCGGCCAGCGCGGACATGCGGACCATGCCGACGATCCCGCCGGCGGGCCCGGACAGGATCGCGTCTTTGCCGCGGAAGTGATCCGCTGCCGCCAATCCCCCGTTGGACTGCATGAACATCAGCCGCACGTCGGTCAGCTGGTCGGCGACCTGTGCCACGTAGCGGCGCAGTACCGGCGAAAGGTAGGCATCGACGACGGCGGTGTCGCCACGGGGAATCAACTTGGGCAGTGGACTGGCCTCGCACGACAGGGAGACCTGGCTGAAGCCGATTCGGCGGGCGAGTTCGGCGATCGCCTTCTCATGAGCGGCATTGCGGTAGCTGTGCAGGCACACCACCGCGCAGGCGCCGATACCGTCGGCGTGGGCGTCGCGCAGTGGCCCGGCCAGGGCCTCCAGATCGGGTGCCCGCAGCACGGTTCCGTCGGCCGCGATGCGCTCGTCGACCTCGATGGTGCGTTCGTAGAGTTGCTCGGGGGCCACGATGTGCCGGTCGAAGATGCGCGGCCGATTCTGATAGGCGATCCGCAGTGCGTCGCCGAACCCACGCGTGATGATCAGCAGGGTGCGCTCACCGGCGCGCTCAAGCAGGGCATTGGTGGCCACCGTGGTGCCCATTCGCACCGATTCGATCAGTCCGGCGGGAATCGGTGCGCCGTCGTCAAGGCGCAGCAGTGCGCGGATTCCGGCCACGGCCGCGTCGCGGTAGTGGCCCGGGTTCTCCGAGAGGAGCTTGTGGGTGAGTAGGTGGCCATCGGGGTGACGCGCCACGATGTCGGTGAACGTGCCGCCCCGGTCGATCCAGAACTGCCATGTACCCGACACGGGTCACATTCTGCCGTCGATGGGCGGGGGCGGGGAAGGCAGTCCGGCGCTGCTGGGCCCGGTGAGCAGTGCGACCGCGAAATCGGCATAGGTGCGTGCGGTCTCCTCCGGCGTGGCGGGCCCGTCGGCGTTGAACCACTGCGGCAGTGAGGTGCACATGGTCGTGATGGCGCGTCCGGCGATCCGGCGGTTCAGAATGTCGCCGACGTCTACGGCGCACTCTCGAGCGCAACGGTCGATGGCTGCGTCGAGCATGTGCTGCAGCTGATTTCGCGAGTCAGCGATCCGTTGGCGATTGGCGGTGTTAAGGCTGCGCATCTCGCTGGCTCCGATGAACGCCAGCTTCTGGCGGTGGGTGTGGAACAACGCCAAGGCTTCTACGGCCAGGCGCACCTCATCGAGGCCGGACGTGGCCTCGGCGCGGGCGGCGTCGACGCGCCAGTGCAGTTCGGTCATGGTCAGATCGAGGATCGCGACCAGCAGGGTCTGTTTGTCGGGGTAATGGTGGTAGATCCCGGGAACGCTCATCCCGGCGCGGGCGGAGATGTCCCGCATGGTGCTGCCGTGGTAGCCGGTCTGAACGAAGGCGTCGATGGCCGCGGCCAGCACGCCGTCGAGCGAAAGGGGCGGAAAGCGTCGCCAGTCGCGGGGGTCTGCGGCGGCGTCGCGGTCCTGCGCGCTGTGCAGAGTGGCCGGGTGGCGGGCGACGGTGCCGGCGAGGATCTGGGCCGGAGTCACACCGAGCGCCCCGGCGCACTCCTGAAGCCGCGAAACCGAGATCCCGGTCTTGCCGTTCTCGATCGCACTGACCGTGGCGGGGCTGACCCGAAGGCACTGCGCGAGTTCGCGGACGGTTAGGCCCCGGGCGCGGCGTGCGGCGCGGATCGCGGTCCCGCACTGCGCCGAATCTGCCACCGGTCACCTCCACTGTTGTTCAGGAATACTGAACTATACCGGAGCGGAGGTGGTGCCAGTACGCCGTTTTTTGACGGCAAATGCTCCTCTGTGTCACAGTCCGTAGTGTTCGGGCCGAGTGATCGGTCGGTCAATGCGAGTGGGTGATGGGGTGACATGGCGATCGAGTTGAGCTATTCGCCGGACGTGACGGCGCTGGTCGAGAAAACGCAGGCATTCATCGAAGAGGTGGTTCTGCCGGTCGAAGACCGACACGGTGGCGACATCGCTGCCGCGGGCGGGGACGCCACGGTCAAGGAACTGCAGGCCGCAGCCCGCGACGCGGGCGTGTTCGCGCCGCACGCGCCCGTCGAGTACGGCGGGCTGGGGCTGAACATGTCCGACCGCGCGCCGGTGTTCGAGGCTGCCGGCTATTCCCTGTTCGGCCCGTCGGCGGTCAACATCGCCGCCCCCGATGAGGGCAACGTGCACCTGCTGGCCGAGGTGGCCAGTCCCGATCAGAAGGCTCGCTACCTTGCGCCGCTGGCGGCCGGCGAGGTGCGGTCTGCCTTCGCCATGACCGAACCTGCGCCGGGCGCGGGCTCGGATCCGGCGGCGCTGGCGACCACCGCCGAACGCCGCTCCGGGGATTGGTACATCAACGGCCGCAAGTGGTACATCACCGGCGCCGACGGTGCCGGATTCTTCATCGTCATGGCCCGGACCTCCGGCGAGGCCGGCCAGCGCGGCGGGGCCACCATGTTTCTGGTGCCCGCCGACACCCCGGGCCTGACCGTCGGGCGACACATCCCGACCCTGGACCGCTCCATGGTGGGCGGGCACTGCGAGGTGTTCTTCGAGGACGTCCGGGTGCCCGACGAGGCGGTGCTGGGTGAGGTGGACCGCGGTTTCGAATACGCCCAGGTCCGACTGGGGCCGGCGCGCATGACGCACGTCATGCGATGGCTCGGCGCCGCGCGTCGCGGCCATGACACCGCGTTGTCGCACATCGTCACGCGCGAGGCGTTCGGGTCGGCGCTGGGTGATCTGGGCATGATCCAGAACATGGTGGCCGACAACGAGATCGACATCGCCGCCACCAGGTCGCTGCTGGTGCGGGCGTGCTGGGAACTGGATCAGGGCGGCAACGCCGGCGATGCGACGTCGATCGCCAAGACCTTCGCCGCCGAGGCGATCTTCCGGATCGTCGATCGCAGCGTGCAGATGTGCGGCGCGCTGGGCGTCACCGAGGATCTGCCGCCGGCTCGGCTCTCCCGCGAGGTGCGCCCGTTCCGGGTGTACGACGGCCCGTCCGAGGTGCACCGCTGGGCCATCGCCAAGCGGCGGATCGGTGCGGCGCGGCGGGCGCGCAAGGACGCCGCCCGGTGACGGTCCAAGCGCTGGATCCGGTCGCCCTGCGGCAGTACCTGGTCGCGCACGGCGTCCCCGTCGCAGGTGAGCTCACGGTCGAACTGATCGCCGGTGGCCGGTCGAACCTCACCTTCAAGGTCAGCGACGAAGCATCGGCGTGGGTGGTGCGCCGCCCACCGCTGGGCGGGCTCACTCCCTCGGCGCACGATGTGGGCCGCGAGTTCGTCGTTACCGACAAGCTCTACGGCACCGGAGTTCCGATCGCCCGGCCCGTCGCGCTGGACGCCGAAGGCGTGGTCTGCGGTGCCCCGCTGACCGTGACGGAGTTCGTGACCGGCCGGGTCTATCGGCACAAGGACGACCTGGATTCCCTGACGGACGCGGAATTGGCGGCCAACGCCTCGGCGCTGGTTCGGGTCCTGGTGGACCTTCATGCGGTGGACTATCGCGCCGTCGGCCTCGAATCCTTCGGCAGGCCCGACGGATTCCTGGAGCGCCAGGTGCGCCTGTGGGCCCGGCAGTGGGACCTGGTCAAGACCGGCGAGGCCGATGCCGCACTCTCCGAGGACGTCGAGAAACTGGCCGCTGCCCTCAGCGAGAGCATCCCGCAGACCTCCCAGCCCTCGGTGGTGCACGGAGATTTCCGCATCGACAACACGATCTGCGATCCGGAGCACGCGGACCGGATCCGGGCGGTGGTGGACTGGGAGCTGTCCACCCTCGGTGATCCGCTCACCGACATCGCACTGATGTGTGCCTACCGGTCGCCGGCGTTCGACCTGGTCTTCGGCCACCCCGCGGCCTGGACCAGCGAGCGCCTGCCGTCCGCCGACGCCCTGGCCGAGCAGTACGCGCAGCTGTCCGGCCGCGACTTGAGCGACTGGAGCTTCTACCAGGCGTTGGCGAGCTTCAAGATCGGCGTCATCGCCAAGGGGATCACCCACCGCGCCCAGCACGGTGCCAAAGACGTGCAGAATGCCGATGTAGCCGCGCAGGCCACGCCGGAGTTCATCGCCGCGGCACGAAAAGCTTTGAAGCAGAACTAAAAAGACGAGAAAGGTGAGTCGGGTGAGCGTACTGGACAAGTTCCGCATGGACGGCAGAGTCGTCGTGGTGACCGGGGCATCCTCGGGCCTCGGGGTGTACTTCGCCAAGGCTTTCGCCGAGGCCGGTGCCGACGTCGTGCTGGCGGCGCGGCGCGTGGAGAAACTGGCGCAGGCGGCAGATCTGGTGGCGGCCGCGGGCCGGGTCGGCCTGCCGGTGGCCACCGACATCGCGGACCCCGACGCCGCCACGGCAATGGTGGAGGCGGCCACGGAGCGGTTCGGCCGGGTCGACGTGCTGATCAACAATGCCGGAATCGGGACGGCGCACCCGGCCACCCGCGAAACCCCGGAGCAGTTCCGCGAGGTGATCGACGTCAACCTCAACGGCGCCTACTGGGCGGCCCAGGCCTGTGGACGGGTGATGCAGGCGGGCTCGTCGATCGTCAACATCTCCAGCATTCTCGGCCTGACCACCGCCGGTCTGCCGCAGGCGGCCTACGCAGCCAGTAAGGCCGGGCTCATCGGTCTGACCCGGGATCTGGCCCAGCAGTGGGGTGGGCGCAAGGGCATTCGGGTCAACGCGATCGCGCCGGGCTTCTTCGCTTCAGAGATGACCGAGCAGTACCGGCCGGGCTACCTCGAGAGCGTTTCTGGCCGAATCGTGCTGGGCAAGATGGGGGACCCCGAGGACCTCGCGGCCTCGGTCCTGTGGCTGGCCTCCGATGCCGGCGGTTACGTCACCGGGCAGACCATCGCCGTCGACGGTGGCTTCACGATCAACTGAAGCCACGCGACCCGCGCCCGCCGCCTGCGACGGGCTCGCGCTAGCCTCGGCGGATGGAACCCGGGCGAGATGGCCCGCCTGATATCGCGGGCATGCTGCTTGACCGTCTTGGCGATCAGCATCTGGGACTGCGTACCCGGCAGCGGGACTGGACCTGGGACCAGGTGGTTCGGGAGTCGGCGGCGCGGGCTGCGCTGGCAGCCGCGCTGCGCCGCGACGGGCCGTTTCACATCGGCGTGCTGCTGGACAATGTTGCGGACTTCGTGTTCTGGCTTGGCGCCGGAGCGCTGGGCGGCGCGGTCATCGTCGGCATCAACCCCACCCGTGGGGACGCCGAGATGGCCGCCGAGATCCGGCACGCGGATTGCCAGCTGATCGTCACCGACACCGCGGGCATGGATCGGCTACGCGGCCTGGATCACGGCCTGGACCCCGCGCGCGTGTTGATCGTCGACGATCCCGGCTACGCGGCCCTGGTCGAGGGGCACCGGGTGGAGCCGGAGACCGCCGACGGCGTGGGCTCGAAATCGCTGCTGCTGTTGCTGTTCACCTCCGGCACCACCGGCGCCTCCAAGGCGGTCAAGTGCAGCCAGGGCCGCCTGGTTCGGATCGCCGAAGCGGCCACCACCAAATTCGGCCACGTCCGCTCCGACGTCGACTATTGCTGCATGCCGCTGTTCCACGGCAACGCGATCATGGCGCTGTGGGCGCCCGCACTGGCCAACGGTGCCACGATCTGTCTGACGCCGAAGTTCTCGGCGTCGCAGTTCCTGCCCGACGTGCGCTACTTCGGCGCAACGTATTTCACCTACGTGGGCAAAGCCCTGGGCTACCTGTTGGCCACCCCCGAACGGCCCGACGACGGGGACAACACCCTGGTTCGCGGCTTCGGCACCGAGGCCTCCCCGCAGGACCAGGCCGAGTTTCTCCGCCGCTTCGGCGCGGTGCTGCATGAGGGCTACGGCTCCAGCGAGGGCGGCAACGCCGCGATACCGGACCCGGCGGCGCCGCCCGGCGCGCTGGGGCGTCCGGCGCACGCGGGCATCGCGATTGTCGATCCGAAGACCCGGGCCGACTGCGCCACCGCGATTCTCGACGAGCACGGCAGGGTGTGCAACGCCGACGACGCGGTGGGAGAGATCGTCGACAAGACGGGTGCGCGCAACTTCGAGGGCTACTACAAGAATGACGCCGCCGACTCCGAGAAGGTTCGCGACGGGTGGTACTGGACCGGCGACCTGGGCTACTTCGACGAGGCCGGGTTCGTGTATTTCGCCGGCCGGCGGGGCGATTGGATCCGGGTCGACGGCGAGAACACCTCCGCCCTGACCATCGAGCAGGTGCTGCGCCGGCATCCGCTGGTCATCAGTGCCGGTGTCTACGCCGTTCCCGATTCCCGCTCCGGCGACCAGGTGATGGGCGCCATCGAGGTCGCCGACCCCGACAGCTTCGACGTCTCGGCCTTCGCCGGATATCTGGCCGCCCAGCCCGATCTGGGCAGCAAGGGCATCCCGCGGTTTCTGCGGATCTCGGCGGGCTTGCCGGTCACCGGTTCGAACAAGGTGCTCAAGCGTGAGTTGCAGCTGCAGCGTTGGCACACGCGCGAGCCGGTGTACCGCTGGGTCGGCCGGGGTGCCCCCGAGTACACCCGAATGACCGACGCCGACAAGCGTTGCCTGGACGCCGAATTCACGACCTACGGCAGGCAGAGCTACCTGCGGGATCAGGGGTAGCGGAACGGTCCCCGGGCGCTAGGGCCGGGTGTCCGGCCCCTTCTTCTGCGGGCTCTTCCAGGGGCTGTAATCGGCGATCAGATCCTCCTGCGGCGGGCGCTGCGCCTGCTCGACGTGCTGCAGGTTGATCCGGACCCGGTAGTAGATCGAACTCGGACCACGCATGCCGTCGAGCAGGACGTCTTCGGGCGCCAGCTGCGCTGCGACCGGGCCATGCCGTTGCCGCCAGAGGTCCAGGGCGGCCATCGCCTCGTCGCGGGTCTTCGTGCGGGCAATCTCGATCAGGGGCAGCGGCGAGGTGCGCCGGCCTTCGGCACTCTTGCGGGCGCCTCGTGGCGCCTTCTCCGCGGGGCCCTGAGCTTCGGCCAGTGCCAACAGCGATTCCAGGTCCCCGGCGGCCTCGTCCATGCCTGCCCAGGGATCGCCGATCTGCGCGAAGCGCTCCGGCACGGTGTCCACGGTGAACGAACCTGGGTCCGCTTTGGCGACCTCGTCCCAGAACAGCGGCGTCGAGACCCGTGCGTCGGCGGTGGCACGCACGGAGTACGCCGAGGCGACGGTGCGGTCCTTGGCGTTCTGGTTGAAGTCGACGAACACACCGTGTCGCTCCTCTTTCCACCACCGGCTGGTGGCCAGTTGCGGCGCGCGCCGTTCGATCTCGCGGGCCACCGCCTGGGCCGCCAGCCGAACCTGGCCGAACTCCCACCGCGGTGCGATCCGGGCGTAGATGTGCATGCCCCGTGAGCCGGAGGTCTTCGGCCACGCGGTCAGCCCGTGATCGGCCAGCACCTCACGGACCATCAGCGTCACCTCCACGATCTCGGGCCACCCGACTCCGGGCATCGGGTCGAGATCGACTCGCAACTCGTCCGGATGGTCGAGGTCGCCGGCGAGCACCGGGTGCGGGTTGAGGTCCACGCAACCCAGGTTGATCACCCAGGCCAGGCCTGCTGCGTCGTCGACCACGACTTCGTGCGCCGAGCGGCCCGAGGCATAGCGCAGCTCTGCGACCGACACCCAATCCGGGCGGTTGGAGGGCGCACGCTTCTGGAAGATGGCTTCGGCGTCGATGCCGTCGAGAAAACGTTTGAGGATCATCGGCCGTCCGGCCACGCCGCGCAACGCGCCGTCGGCAACCGACAGGTAGTAGCGAATGAGCTCGAGCTTGGTCCGTGGCGCGCGGTCGCGTCCACCCGGGAACACCACCTTGTCCGGGTGGGTGACCACCACCCGGTGCCCTGCCACGTCCAGCGACAACCCGCCGGCCATGCGCCCATGTTAATGAGAGGCGCCATCCGCCGCCCGACGGCGATCTGCGTCACATAAGGTTGTCTCATGGCTAAGCTCACTGACCTGCCCAGCCAGGCTGTAACCAAGCTCGGTCGCTATCTCGAACGCGGTGGCGCCGAGTTGCACTATTTGCGCAAGATCCTGCAGTCCGGCGCACTGAAGCTGGAGTCCCCGCGGTTCATCGCCAGTGCCTTGGCCGATGGGGCGCGCTGGGGCGAGCTCGGGATGATTCCCGCGCTCAATGCCCGCCGCAACCCGAACGGCCTCGCCGTCATCGACGATGACGGCAGCATCACGTTCAAGGAACTCGATGACGCGGTCAACGCGGTGGCCAACGGCCTGCTCGCGATGGGTGTGCGCGGCGGCGACGGGGTGGCGATCCTGGCCCGCAACCACCGTTGGTTCCTGATCGCCAACTATGGTTGCGCCCGGGTCGGTGCCCGTCTGATCCTGCTGAACAGCGAATTCTCCGGTCCGCAGATCAAGGACGTCTCCGAACGTGAAGGCGCCAAGCTGATCATTTACGACGACGAATACACCGCCGCCGTGGCGCAGGCCGAGCCCACGCTGGGCAAGTTGCGGGCACTGGGTGTCAACCCGGACACCGATGAGCCGTCGGGCAGCGCCGACGAGACGTTGGCGCAGCTGATCGCGCGCAGCAGCAAGGCTCCCGCGCCCAAGATCACCAAGCCCGCCTCGATCATCATCCTGACGTCAGGCACCACCGGTACCCCCAAGGGCGCCAACCGCAGCACCCCGCCCACGCTGGCACCGATCGGCGGCATCTTGTCGCACGTCCCGTTCCGGGCCGGTGAGGTGACATCGCTGCCGTCGCCGATGTTCCACGCGTTGGGGTATCTGCACGGCACCTTGGCGATGTTCTTCGGCTCGACCCTGGTGCTTCGGCGCCGCTTCAAGCCGGCCACCGTGCTGGAAGACCTGGAGAAGTACAAGGTCACGGGCATGGTCGTCGTGCCGGTCATGTTGTCGCGGATCCTCGACCAGTTGGAGAAGACCAGCCCCAAGCCGGACCTTTCCGCGCTGCGGATCGTGTTCGTCTCCGGCTCGCAGCTCGGTGCCGAACTGGCCTCGCGGGCGCTGAAGGACCTGGGGCCGGTCATCTACAACATGTACGGCTCTACCGAGGTCGCCTTCGCCACCATCGCCGGACCCGCCGACCTGCAGCACAACGCTGCGACCGTGGGCCCGGTGGTCAAGGGGGTCAAGGTCAAGATCCTCGACGACAACGGCAACGAAGTGCCGCGCGGTGAGGTCGGACGGATCTTCGTGGGCAACTTCTTCCCGTTCGAGGGCTACACCGGTGGCGGCGGCAAGCAGATCATCGACGGGCTGTTGTCCTCTGGTGACGTCGGCTACTTCGACGAGCGTGGCCTGCTCTATGTCAGCGGCCGCGACGACGAGATGATCGTCTCCGGCGGCGAGAACGTCTTCCCCGCCGAAGTCGAGGACCTGATCAGCGGACACCCCGAGGTGATCGAGGCGACCGCATTGGGTGTCGAGGACAAGGAGTGGGGCGCACGCCTGCGGGCCTTCGTGGTGCTCAAAGAAGGCTCCAGCGTCGATGAGGACACCATCAAGGTCTACGTCAAGGAACACCTGGCCCGCTACAAGGTGCCGCGGGAAGTGGTGTTCCTCGAGGAGCTGCCGCGGAACCCCACCGGCAAGATCCTCAAGCGCGAACTCCGCGACCTGTAGTTTTTTGGCGCGAGCGTGCGTGTTTGTGCAAGGACACGCCGGTTTTTGTGTACAACCACGCACGCTCGCGAGACAGGACTACCCGTCGAAACCCGTTGCACCGTCAAGTTGTTCGCGCAAAATATCGATCTGGCCGCAATGCCGGGCGGTCTCTTCGATCATGTGCACATAGATCCAGCGCAGTGAGACGCGACCGAGGCGTCGGTGCGACACGGTGTGATCCAGCGGGTATGCCGCGGCGATCTGCCGGGACTGCTCGCACTGCTGCTGGTAGTCGGCGATCAATGCCGACAGGTGCTCGTCGTCGGCGAGGGTGAACTCCCAGTCCCGGTCATGCGGGCGACGGTTGTCGTCGAGGCGCTCCTGCAACAGCTGTTCGAACCAACCGAATTCCGCCCAGCGCAGGTGCTTGACCAACCCGCCCACGGTCGTCGGCGATGCGACCAGGCGCCGGCGTGCGTCGGCCTCCGACAGCCCGGATGTCTTGCGCACCACAATGTCGCGGTAGTCCTCAAGGAATGCCTCGAGGACCTCGCGCTCTCCAGGCCCGACCAGGCCACGGCGGCCCGGGGGCAGTGGCGCATCGGTCACTTCCCTGACGTTAGTCCGTAATCCCGTTACGGGTCCCGAGGCAGGCCCAGCAGGCGCTCGGCGATGATGTTCAGCTGGACCTCCGAGGTGCCGCCGTAGATGGTGGTGGCACGGCTCATCAACAGGTACTCCGCCCACCTGCCGGGCAGCTGATCGCGATCGCCGATCGCGGCGTCACCGGCGAACGTGCCGACGGCGAACTCCGCGTAACCCTGGCCGGTGCGCATCGAGAGGAGCTTGGACACCGCTGCCGCCGGCATCGGGTCCTTGCCGGCCAGCGTCAGCAGCGTCGAGCGCAGATTGAGCAGCTTGGCGGCGTGCCCCTCCGCGATCAGCTGCCCGGCCCGCCGCTGCTCGCCATGATCGAACTGGCCGTCGCGGATGAACTCCACAAACCCGTCGAGGCTGGCCAGGAACGGCATCTCGCTGCCGCCGATCGACACCCGCTCGGCGGTCAGCGTGTTGCGGCTGACCTCCCAGCCCCGGTTCACCTCGCCGAGGACCAATTCATCCGGCACGAACACGTCATCGATGAACACGGTGTTGAACATGGCTCCGCCGGTGAGCTCCCGCAGCGGGCTGACGGTCACCCCCTCGGCCTTCATGTCCAGCAGGAAGTAGGTGATGCCATCGTGCTTGGGCGCCGAGGAGTCGGTCCTGGCCAGCAGGGCGCCCCACTGCGAGAACTGTGCGGCCGACGTCCAGATCTTCTGCCCGCTGATCCGCCAGCCGCCGTCGACCATGGTGGCCTTGGTGGTCAGGCTGGCCAGGTCTGAGCCTGCGCCGGGCTCGGAGAACAGCTGGCACCACACCAGCTCCCCGCGGAAGGTCGGCGGCAGAAAGCGTTGCTTCTGCTCGTCGGTACCGAACGCCACGATCGAGGGCATGAGCCATGCGGCGATACCCAGCGCCTGACGCCGCACTCGGCCGGAGGAGAACTCCTGCTCGATGATGATCTGCTCGATCGGTTCGGCGGCGCGGCCCCAGGGCTTGGGCAGGTAGGGCAGCACCCAGCCGCCCTCGGCGATCGCGACCGTGCGCTCGTTCTGCGCCATAGCCTTGAGCGCGGCGACCTCGGCCCGGATCTCGGCACGCAGCTTCTCGGTGTCGGGGTCCAGGTCTATGTCGATCTTGCGCATGCCGCCGCCGGTGGCGGTGTCGACCACCTGCTGCGGGTGCGCCGAGCGGGTGCCGAAGGACGCGGCGAGGATCAGCGCCCGCCGGTAGTAGACACCGGCGTCGTGCTCCCAGGTGAAGCCGATTCCACCGTGGACCTGGATGCAGTCCTGCGTGCAGTGCTGCGCCGCGCTGGGCGCCAGAACGGCGGCCACGGCGGTGGCGAACTGCACCGTCGAACCTGCTGTTTCCCAACCGTTGTGGTCGGCTTCGTCGATAGCGCGGGCGGCGTCCCACACCGCGGCGGTGGCCCGCTCGGTGTCGGCGATCATCTCCGCGCACTTGTGCTTGATGGCCTGGAACTGGCCGATGGGCCGGCCGAACTGCTCCCGGATCTTGGCGTATTGAGCTGCGGTGTCGGTGGCCCAACGGGCAACCCCGACAGCCTCCGCGGACAGCAGCGTTGAGATCAGTGCCTGCGCGCGCTCCGCCGAAAGGTTGCCCAACACCGCCGAGTTGTCCACCTCGACCCCGTAGGCGCGCACGTGAGCGATGGGTCGCAACGGGTCCACGCTTGCCACCGGCTCGATCTCGAGCTGGTCGGCGCGCAGCAGCACCCAGGTCGTGGCGTCCTCAAGCGCCACCGGCAGCACCAGCACAGATGCCTGAGCGGCGGCGACGACGGAGCGAGCCTCGCCGTTGACTACCAACCCCGTGCCGCCGACGGTGGCGGTCAGCCCCGGGTTGATCGTGTAGGTGGCGATCACCTCACCACTGGCCAGCCCGCTGAGTTCCTCGGCGGTGGGGTTGTTGGCGGCGATCAGGGCGCTGGCGATCGCAGACGGCACGAAGGGTCCGGGCACCGCGCCGTAGCCGAACTCTGCGAGCACCACCGCCAGCTCCAGGATTCCGAATCCCTGTCCGCCCACCTCTTCGGCCAGGTGCAAACCCGCCAAGCCCTGCTCGGCGGCGGCGCGCCAGAACGGTGGTGGGTTCTCGATCGGAGCGTCCATCGCCGCGTGCAGCAGCTCGGAGGGCACCGCGCGTGTCAGCAGGGCCCGCACGGAATCGGCGAGGTCCTGGTGCTCGGAGTTGATCGCTATCGGCATGAGAGACGCCTTTCGGTGGGTACGTGAGGTGAATCTAACAACCAGTCGGTTGGTTGACTACGTGGGTCAGGGGCAGCCCGTCGCGGAGCCGGCGGCAGTTGTCGACGGCCGCCGCCAGGTAGCGCCGCATGGTGTCGGCGGTATACCAGCTCACATGCGGGGTCAACACCACGTTGTCCAGTCCGAGCAGGGGGTTGTCGGCGGTCACCGGCTCCACGGCGAACACGTCCAGACCCGCGCCGGCCAGCCGCCTTTGGCGCAGCGCCTCGGCCAGCGCGGTCTCATCGACGATCGGCCCTCGCGAGGTGTTGATCAGCACCGCGTCGGGCTTCATCTGCGCCAGCGCGGCCCGGTCGATCAGGCCCTCGGTGGTGGCGGTCAGCGGAACGTGCAGCGAGACGATGTCAGCGGCCGCCAGAAGCTCCGGCAGGGGCCGCCATCCGGGTGTCCCGTCGTCGCGGGTGCTGGTATGCAGCACGTGCGCGCCCATGGCGGACACGATGCGGGCCACACGCTGCGCGATGCTGCCGAAGCCGACCAGCCCGACGGTGGCGCCGCCGATGTCTCGGCAGCGTTCACCGAGATCGGGATCGGTGGGCCAGCCGTGGAGCTGTCGGGTCGCCCGATCCAACGGCAGGAGTTGCCGCAGCACGGCAAGCATCAGCATCACCGCGCCCTCGGCGACTGAGGCGGCGTTGGCGCCGGGCATATTTGCCACCGCGATGCCCCGCTGTGTCGCGGTGTCGACGTCGATGGTGTTGATGCCCACCCCGAACTTGTGCACCAGGCGGAGCCTGGGTCCGCGCCGCAGGTCGTCACCGGAAAGGGGTCGTAGGACATGCCAGAGGACCTCGGCGTCGGCCAGTTCGCGATGCAGCGTGGCGTCATCGTCGGCGGCGCACCATCGGATGTTCAGCCAATCCGATTCGGGTGCAACGAATTCCATCACCTTCGGGCCGGGGATGAAGTGCGCCAGGACTCTCAACGTCATGCTCAGGAACTCTCCTCGGTGTAGATGGCCCGATAGAACACGTTGGCCAGCGTGCGGATGCACGCGGCATCATCGGGGCCGCCATCGGCCCGGGGCGTGGCCAGCTGGATGTAGCAGAACTGATTGAGCATCGAGACGATCGCGACCGCCAGCAACTCGGGGTCGTCATCGGTGCAAAAGCCCTCGGACTGAGCGCGCTTCACCGTCTCGGTGATGTGCCCGACGGGAACCGCGCAGATCTCCGCCCAGTAGCGGGCGAAGTCCTCATTGACCATCGCCAGTTGGGAGACGCCCACCATCTCGGCCAATCGATTGCGGTAGGTGTGCCAATGAGCGGCCGTGGCCTGTTCGATCCGTTCCCGGTTGGACAGGCCGTGGCGTGTCACGCTCAGGGCACGCTCGCCGGCCTCGTCGCGGAAGCGTAGTGCCCACTCCCGAACCATCGCCTCTTTGGAGTCGTAGTAGTTGTAGAACGAGGCCGCCGAACGCCCGGCCTCGGTCGTGATGTCGGAGATGGTGGTGGCCAGAACTCCTTTGCGGGCGATTACCGCCCGCGCAGCCGCGTCGATCGCCGCCTGAGTGCGCCGGCCGCGATGGGTGGGCAAGGGCGCCCGGTGGACGGATTGCTCAGGGGGATTCGGCACCGAATCTGACTTCCTGTCTCAGTGGGCCTGGATCAGATCTAAATCTGATGTTAGATTCAGTTTCAGATCTTGACCAGAGGAGTAGCTGCAATGATCAAGCCACACGGCGTGAACACCGAGTTCGAAATCAGCGGGATCAACCACGTGGCGATGGTGTGCTCGGACATGGAACGCACCGTCGACTTCTACAGCAACATCTTGGGCATGCCGTTGATCAAGTCGCTGGACCTGCCCGCGGGCATCGGTCAGCACTTCTTCTTCGACGCCGGCAACGGGGATTGCGTGGCCTTCTTCTGGTTCCGCGACGCGCCGGATGGGGTGCCCGGGATCTCCGCGCCGGCCGCCATTCCGGGGATCGGTGAGATCACCAGTGCGGTGAGCACCCTCAACCACCTGGCTTTTCACGTCCCGGCGGACAAGTTCGACGCCTACCGCAAGCGGCTCAAGGAGAAGGGCGTGCGGGTCGGGCCGGTCCTCAACCACGACGAGTCCGAGTGGCAGGCCAGCCCCACGTTGCATCCCGGGGTGTATGTCCGCTCCTTCTACTTCCAGGACCCTGACGGGATCACCCTGGAATTCGCCTGCTGGACCAAAGAGTTCACCGGCGACGAAGAGCACGTCACGCCGAAGACGGCGGCCGATCGCCGGGTTCCGGCCAGCACCTAACCCGCTCTGGGCGGGGTCGCCAGGCCGATCGCCCGGTCGAGTTCGTCGATGCAGGTGTGTAGGGCGGCGTCCTGCAGCGCCGCGTCGCCGGGCATGGTCGGCACCAGGTGATCACGGGCGGCCTGTGCGTGGGCCGCGGCGGGGGCCGGGCCGCCCACGGTCAGGGCTGACACCGCCGCGGCCAGCTCGTCGATAGCGGCCCGGGTCGATTCGGTGACGGGCTGGCGCGCCCCGGCCACCACGTGCGCGAGGTGCAGGACCGAACCGGCCAGCAGGGACAGTTGAGCGGCTTGTCGGTCGGCGTCGCGGGTCGCCCCGCGCAAGTGCCAGCGCAGCGGGCAGAGCTGCGCCACCTGCTCGGCGGTGCGGCGGGCTTCGCTCAGGCGGGCCATCCGGTGGTACTGCTGGGCCGCCACCGCCTGTAGCCAGTCCGTATCCCCGGACCGGTGATCGAGCTGGGTGAGCAGGTCGCGCGATGTGGCCAGCACCTCGATGACGGCGGTGCGCAGCACCGTCAGCGGATTCTTGGGGAACAGAACCACGCTGAAGATCACCGCGATCCCACCGCCGATCAGCGCATCGAACAACCGCTCCGCTCCGACACCGCCGTGCGGAAAAGCCAGCACCAGGATCGCCGAGATCACCGTCTGATTGACGAACATCGGACGCTGGATGACGAACCGTCGCCCGATCAACAGCGCTGCGCACAGCGAGGCCAGGACAACGACGGCCATCGCGAGAGGACCGGCACCCAGGAACCTGTGCGCACCGCTGCCCAAACCGATCCCCAGGCCGACCCCGACCATCATCTCGACTGCGAGCTCCGCTCGGACCACATTGGTGGCCCACATGCACACGGCGGCCGCGATCGGGGCGAAGAAGGGGGCGGGGTGGCCGAGCGCATCGCGGGCCAGATACCAGGCAAAACCGGCGGCCAGTGCCGTCTGCGTGCTGGGCCACACGACGGTGCCCAGCAGCTCTGAGCGCTTGCGAAACAGACCACAGCACGTGCGGAACGCGGATCTGATCATCACCATAAAGCCTAGACAAGACACCCCGAGCGCCGTCGCAAAGACGACGAATGGGTTCGGGTGAGAAGTGGACGTCCCACCCGGGCGCCGTTAGTGTTCCTGGTGCACGGGTTCGCCTCGGTGGTAGGGGTTTTGTGCCGGTGATTGACGTCGATACGCGCCGGTGACGTCGCTTCAGAAAGTCAGGTGACGATGGGACGGGTGACCACCCGCCGGAATGCCCGTCACCTGGCAGGTGGTGGTGCGGCCGACAGATCTGAAACGCTGGCTGTTGAGGAGCCCCTGGAGATCAGGCTCAACGGCAGTGCCTTGACCGTCACCATGCGTACCCCCGGCTCCGATGTCGAACTCGCACAGGGTTTTCTGCTGACCGAAGGGGTGATCGCCCGACGGGAAGACATTGCGACCATCCGCTATTGTCCAGGCGCCGACGTGGATGGAGTGAACAGCTATAACGTCCTCGATGTCACCTTGTCTCCCGGGGTCCCGATGCCCGAAGTCGACGTCACCCGGAATTTCTATACGACGTCGTCGTGTGGCATCTGCGGCAAGGCATCCCTGGAGGCGGTGCGCTCGGTCAGCCGACACTGTCCCGGCGACGATCCGGTGACTGTCTCGGCGCAGGCCATCACCGCCATGCCGGACCGACTTCGTGAGTCGCAGAAGGTGTTTGACAGCACCGGCGGCCTGCATGGGGCGGCACTGTTCGACAAGGATGCCCAGTTGCTGGTGGGCCGCGAGGACATCGGCCGGCACAACGCGGTGGACAAGGTGATCGGGTGGGCGATCGAACATGGCCGGATCCCGCTCGCCGGCACGGTGCTGCTCGTCAGCGGACGGGCGTCGTTCGAACTGACGCAAAAGGCTGTGATGGCCGGGATACCGGTATTGGCAGCGGTTTCCGCACCCTCGTCGCTGGCGGTCGACCTCGCCGCGCAGTCAGGTATGACCCTCGTGGCTTTCTTGCGCGGCGAGTCCATGAACGTCTACAGCAGGTCTGACCGCATCATCGACTGAACGCGGAATAGCGGTGCGCTGCGGTGGAACTCTGATAAATTCCTCGATCACCATGACCCTTTCTCGCAGCCCTCTCCGGTGTTCTCCCCGCAACGTGGCCCGTGTGATGGCCGTATGCGCTGCCGCGATCAGTTGCGCCGTGCCGGCATTCGCTGAACCGCCGCTGCTCAACGGTGTCTTCCAGGGCGCCGACGAAGAGTTCGCCTGGACGATCGCCACCAGCTGCAGCCAGGTCGATTGCAATGGGACTGTGAGCAGCAACCAGGGTTGGACGAGTCCGATGAGGCTGGTCAACGGGGAGTGGCACTTCAGTGTCACCAAGCCGGACGGTGGGCTCTGTGCGGATGGCAACTATGTGCCGACCGTCATCGAGGTGATGATCGACCCGGCGTCGCTCGGTGGCGTCGTCACGACCAGCTCCGACGGAGAGTGTCCGGGAAGCACCCTGACCTCGAGGCCGTTCCAGCTGCACCAGCTCGGCTGAGGACTTCCGCTCGGCTTCCACGCCCCTGATCACACCCCGCCCGAGGGCTTGTGTGACAGCCTCCCGTCCTGCGGCCGGTATCCAGGGAACTTCACCGGCGCCGCTTACGACTAGTGGAAGGGTGAAAGGGGCGCGGTGATGAGTTTGTTGGACGCCGCAGAAGCCGGCACGTGGGGCTGACCGCGCGGCGAGGCTGCCGCGTCGCGGGTGGTTTGGACAGCGTTTATCCAGCGTTCCGTGTGGTTACTCCGGCGTAGGGTCGGTGGAATGCCTCTGATGCGTAGTGACGGTGACAGCTGGGATATCACCACCAGCGTTGGTTCGACCGCCTTGTTCGTGGCGACCGCCAGGGCTCTGGAAGCCGCCAAACCCGACCCGCTCGCCGTCGATCCTTACGCGGAGCTGTTCTGTCGGGCCGCCGGGGGAGGCTGGGCCGCCGTATTGGACGGTAGCCAGCCCGATCACGAGCTGTTGTCCGAAGATTTCGGTCAGCACTTCGTCAACTTCCAGGGCGCGCGCACCCGCTACTTCGATGACTACCTCACCGGTGCCGTGGCAGCGGGGGTGCGCCAGGTGGTGATTCTGGCGTCTGGACTGGATTCGAGGGCGTTCCGGCTGCCGTGGCCGGACGGGACGACGATCTTCGAATTGGACCAGCCACAGGTGCTCGCCTTCAAGAGCTATGTGCTGTCCCAGCGCAGCATCCGTGCCACGGCCGAACGGCGCGAAGTGGCCGTGGACCTGCGTGAGGACTGGCCGCAGGCGCTGCGCGACGCCGGGTTCGACCCGACGCGGCCCTCGGCGTGGATCGCCGAGGGCCTACTGATCTATCTCCCCGCCGATGCGCAGCAGCAGTTGTTCGCTGGGATCGACGGTCTGGCCGCTCCGGGCAGCCATGTCGCGGTGGAGGACGGTGCCCCGATGGCCGAGGACGATTTTGACGCAGCGGTAGCGGCCGAAGTCGCGGCCGGCGACGACACCCGCAACTTTCATCGGCTGGTTTACAACGAGCAACATGCCCCTGCCGACCAGTGGTTCAACGCTCGGGGATGGGCGGCGGCCGCAACACCGCTGGCCGAGTATCTGCGTCGGCTGGGTCGGCCCGTGCCCGACCCTGCCACCCCGGCCGGACAGATGGTCTCGCGGAACACATTGGTCTCGGCGGTCAAGGAGTAGGTGCGTTCCGCCATCGGTGGGCGAACCGCCGTGGAAGACGAGTTCGGCATGCGGTACCGTGCACATTTAACGAAAATCGTTTTCAATAAGGAGCCGGTGATGAGTTGGGATGGCGTCGGCGCGTCAGCGGGGGCTTCGGGGGACCGAAGTTCCCGGTCAAGGGTGACGAATGTCGCCCGCCGAGCGTCTCCGACGATCTCGACAGTTAGCTTATGCAATGCTAACTTCAGCCGGGTTGGTTCAAGGAAAAACAGCGAAGGGGCGAGTCACGCATGAACAACGGTGATGCGGCTGTGCTCACCCCGCAACCCCGTGTGGACGAGGAAACCCTCAGCAGGTTTGCCACCTGCTGTCGTGCCCTCGGTATCGAGGTCTACCAGCGCAAACGGCCCGCAGACCTGGCTGCCGCCCGCACCGGTTTCGCGGCGCTGACGCGGATCGCCCACGAGCAGTGCGACGCGTGGACCGGCCTGGCCGCCGCGGGTGACCAGTCCCCGCGGGTGCTCGCCGCCATCTCGCAGACCGCCGCCAGTGCCGGAGCGCTACAGCGCCGTCTGGACCTGAAGCCGGGCGCGCTGGGTTTCCACTACGACACCGGGCTGTACCTGAAGCTGCGTGCCGCCGAGGCCGACGACTTCCACCTCGCCCACGCCGCACAATTGGCGATGGCCGGCCGGTGCGCCGAGGCGAACGCGGTGGTCGCCGAGATCAGCAAGCGCCGTCCCGACTGGAATGACGCTCGCTGGATGGCGATCGCGGTGAACCACCACGCCGGCCGCTGGTCGGACATGGTCAGGTTGCTGACGCCGATCGTCAACGATCCGGCCCGTGACGAGTTGTTCTCGCACGCCGCCAAGATCGCGCTGGGGATCGCGCTGGCCCGGCTGGGTATGTATGCGCCGGCGTTGTCGTACCTCGAGGAGCCGGAAGGCCCGATCGCTGTCGCCGCCACCGACGGTGCGCTGGCCAAGGGGCTGATCCTGCGGGCGCAAGACGATGAGGAGTCTGCGGCGGAGGTGCTGCAGGACCTCTATGCGGCCAATCCGGAGAACGAAGAGGTCCAGCATGCCCTGCTGGACCACAGTTTCGGGATCGTCACGACCACCGCGGCCCGGATCGAAGCCCGCACCGATCCCTGGGACCCCGCGACCGAGCCGACGGCCGAAGACTTCGTCGACCCGTCCGCCCACGAGCGCAAGGCAGAGCTACTGGCCGAGGCCGAGCGGGAACTCGGCGAGTTCATCGGCCTGGCCGAGGTCAAGAACCAGGTGCAGCGCCTCAAGAGCTCGGTGGCCATGGAAGTGGTGCGCAAGCAACACGGCCTTGCCGTCGGTCAGCGCGCGCACCACCTTGTCTTCGCCGGACCGCCTGGAACCGGTAAGACCACCATTGCCCGCGTGGTGGCCAAGATCTACTGCGGCCTGGGGCTGCTGAAGAAAGAGAACATCAAAGAGGTCCACCGCGCCGATCTGATCGGTCAGCACATTGGGGAGACCGAGGCCAAGACCAACGCGATCATCGACAGCGCGCTCGATGGCGTGCTGTTCCTCGATGAGGCCTATGCCCTGGTGGCCACGGGCGCCAAGAATGACTTCGGCCTGGTCGCCATCGACACGCTGCTGGCGCGCATGGAGAACGACCGCGATCGCCTCGTGGTGATCGTGGCCGGTTATCGGGCCGATCTCGACCGGCTCCTGGACACCAACGAAGGTCTGCGATCACGTTTCACCCGCAGCATCGAATTCCCCTCGTACGAGCCCTCGGAGCTGGTGGAGATCGCCTACAAGATGGCCGAGCACCGGGACAGCCGTTTCGAGCCGGAGGCTCTGAGCGAGATGGAGACGCTGTTCGCGCAACTGGCGGCGGCGTCGAGCCCGGATGCCAATGGTGTTGATCGGCGCAGCCTCGACATTGCCGGTAACGGCCGGTTCGTGCGAAACCTGGTGGAGCGCTCCGAGGAAGAGCGTGAATTCCGGCTTGACCATTCCGAACAGTCCGGCACCGGGCTGTTCACCGATGAGGAGCTCATGACCATCACGACCGACGATGTTCGTAACTCGGTGGCACCGTTGCTGCGCGGCCTGGGCCTGGAGGGCAAGGCATGAGCGAGCAGTTCGATGGATCTGAGGACGGGCGGCGTTCCTTCGCTTCGCGCACTCCGGTCAACGCCAACCCCGACCGGGTGGAGTACCGGCGCGGGTTCGTCACCAAGCATCAGGTCAGTGGGTGGCGCTTCGTCATGCGGCGGATCGCCTCCGGCGTAGCGCTGCACGACACCCGGATGCTGGTGGAGCCACTGCGCTCGCAGGCGCGGGCGGTCCTGATGGGTCTGCTGGTGCTCGCCACCGTCGTGGGCGGCTGCTTCGTGTTCACCCTGATCTGGCCCAACAGTGCGGCCAACAACGATCCGGTGCTGGCAGACCGGTCGACGTCGGCGTTGTATGTGCGGGTCGGTGATCAGTTGCACCCGGTGCTGAACCTGACTTCGGCGCGACTGATCGCGGGCCGGCCCGTCAACCCGACCATGGTGAAAAGCGCGGCGCTGGACAAGTTCGCCCGCGGCAATCTGATCGGCATTCCCGGCGCTCCGGAACGCATGGTGCAGAGCAGCTCCCGTGATGCCGACTGGACGGTGTGTGACGCGGTGAGCGGTTCAGCGGCCGGGGTCACGGTGATCGCGGGTCCGTTGGACAGCAGTGGTTCTCGGGCTGGTGCACTCGGTGCGCAGCAGGCGGTGTTGGTGGACAACGGTGCCGGCGCGTGGCTGTTGTGGGACGGCAAACGGAGCCGGATCGACCTGGCCGATCACGCCATCACCGGTGCCCTGGGCCTCGGCGAGCGGGGTTCGGCGGTGCCTACCCCCCGCCCGATCGCCACCGGACTGTTCAATGCGATCCCGGAGGCGCCGGCTCTGGTGGCGCCGGTGATCCCCGGCGCCGGCGACAAGCCGTCGTTCGACCTGCGCGTGCCCGCCCCGGTCGGTGCCGTCGTGGCCGCGCATTCGCTGGAGGGCAAGTCCGACAGCGAGCTGCGTTATTACGCGGTGTTGGAGGATGGTTTGCAGCCGATTTCGGGTGTGTTGGC
>NZ_MVHH01000089.1 GCF_002086515.1 Mycolicibacter arupensis | reverse complement strand
GCCCCCACCCCACCTCGACCACGGCCAACCCCGCACCAACCACTACCACCACCCCGAAAAACTACTGGGCGACAACGGCTCCGGCGCCGACGACGGCGACGTACCTTAGTGCGCGAAGTGCCGCGCCCCGGTGAGGTACAGGGTGATACCGGCCTCGGCGGCGGCCGCCGTCACCTCGTCGTCGCGCACCGAACCACCCGGGTGCACGATCGCCTTCACCCCGGCAGCGGTCAGCGTCTGCAGACCGTCGGGGAACGGGAAGAACGCATCGGAAGCCGCAACCGCACCGGCCACCCGCTCGCCGCCGCGCTCGACCGCCAGCCGCGCGGCATCCACCCGGTTGACCTGTCCCATTCCCACTCCGATGGTGGCACCGTTGCCGGCCACCACGATCGCGTTGGATTTGACCGCGCGGCAGGCCCGCCAGGCGAAGACCAGGTCCGCCAGGGTGGCCGGGTCGGCAGGCGCCCCGGTGGCCAGCGTCCAGTTGACCGGGTTGTCACCCTGCGCATCCAGCCCGTCGCGGCTCTGCATCAGCAGGCCACCGCTGACCTGGCGCCATTCCGCCCCGCCCCGCAGCGGCTCGGAAGCCAACAGCACCCGAATGTTCTTCTTGCGCGCCAAGACCTCAACGGCACCCGGCTCATAGGCCGGGGCGACGATCACCTCGGTGAAGATGGTGCTGACGTACTCCGCCATCTCCACCGTGACCTCGGTGTTGGTCGCGATCACCCCACCGAAGGCGCTCAGCGGATCGCATTCGTGCGCCTTGCGGTGAGCGTCGGCCACCGAGATCGCCGAGACCGCGATGCCGCACGGGTTAGCGTGCTTGATGATGGCCACACAGATGTCTTCATGGTCGAAAGCCGCACGCCAGGCGGCATCGGCATCGGTGAAGTTGTTGTAGGACATCTCTTTTCCGTGCAGCTGCTCGGCCTGCGCCAGGCCCGGCCAGGCGCCGCTGTCGCAGTAGAGCGCGGCCTGCTGGTGCGGGTTCTCGCCGTAGCGCAGCTGCGCGGACCGCCGGTACGTCCGCCCGTACCACTCCGGCAGTGCCTGCCGCGGCTCCTCGGGCGCCAGCGTGGACGTCATCCAGCCGGCGACCGCCACGTCGTATTCGGCGGTGTGCCGAAATGCCAGGGCAGCCAGGCGCTTCCGCTGCGCAAGCGTGAAGCCGCCCGCGTTGACCGCGGCCAGCACACCGTCGTAGCCCAGCGGGTCGACCACCACGGCGACGCTGGGGTGGTTCTTGGCGGCCGCCCGAATCATCGACGGTCCACCGATGTCGATCTGCTCGACGCATTCGTCGACGCCGGCCCCGGAATCGACGGTCTCGCTGAACGGGTAGAGGTTGACCACCACCAGCTCGAACGCCGCGATCTCCAGCTCATCGAGCGCCTCGGCGTGCTCTTGCTTGCGCAGGTCGGCCAGCAGTCCGGCGTGCACCCGCGGGTGCAGGGTCTTGACTCGGCCGTCGAGCACCTCGGGGAAGCCGGTCACCTGCTCCACCGGCGTCACCGGAATGCCCTTGGCCGCAATAGCCTTGGCGGTGGATCCGGTCGAGACGATATCGACGCCGGCGGCGTGCAGGCCGGCGGCCAGATCGACCAGTCCGGTCTTGTCATAGACGCTGATCAAAGCCCGGCGAATCGGTCGCTTGCCGTCGGTCATCCTAGGGTTGCCTTTCGTCCGTTCCAGGTAACGCCACCGGTCGCCAACGCGGCCAGCACGTCTACCAGGAGCTTGCGCTCCACTGTCTTGATGCGTTCGTGCAAAGTGTCTTCGTCGTCGTCGTCGAGAACGACGACAGGCTCTTGGGCCAGTACCGGGCCGGTGTCGGTGCCGGCGTCCACGAGGTGCACGGTGCAGCCGGTGACTTTGACCCCGTAGGCCAGGGCTTCGGGTACCGCGTGTGCACCCGGGAAGGCCGGCAGCAGCGCGGGGTGGGTGTTGACGGTGCGGCCGAGGAACCGAGCCAGGAAGTGTGAGCCCAGGATTTTCATGAACCCGGCCGAGACCACCAGATCGGGATTGTGGGCCGCGGTGGCCTCGGTGAGCGCAAGATCCCACGCCGCCCGGTTCGGATAGTCACCCACTCGGACGGTGAACACCGGCAGGCCCGCCGCTTGGGCGATCTGCACCGCCCGGCAGTCCCGGTCGGTGCCTACCGCCACCACTCGCGCGGGGTAGTCGCCGACCGCGGCGGCCAACAGCGATGCGAGCAGCGACCCGGTGCCCGAAGCCAGCACCACCAGTCGAGCGGGGACGCTGGGAGCGACGTGGATCGGTTGCACGGTGACTGAGCCTAACGCGGTGATCGCCACTGTGGCGAAGGCGGTCACCGCCGCTGGTCACCCTCAAGATCGCCCG
Organism: Mycolicibacter arupensis; assembly: GCF_002086515.1. Classification (GTDB taxonomy): domain Bacteria; phylum Actinomycetota; class Actinomycetes; order Mycobacteriales; family Mycobacteriaceae; genus Mycobacterium; species Mycobacterium arupense. The sequence goes on along the minus strand of NZ_MVHH01000089.1, from coordinate 3,433 downwards.
CGGGCCTCGCTCTAACCCTCGTAGCCGTCGTCGTCGGTGAACATCAAGTCCTCCGGGTCCTCCAACGGCCCCGGCGGCTCCGTCGGCGCGTGTGCCCCGATCCTGCGCACCGGCTCTGCTTCTGCCGTCCAGCTCAGCTCTCCACCGTCGCCGATGCCCTCATCGGACCCGAAACTCGGTTCGAAGTCGGCCTCGAACATCTCCTCGGGTTCGACGATCTCGCCCGGCGGTACGGGCAAGTCGGAATCGACCGCGACCGGCTCAGGAATGTCCTCGGGCTCGCCGGGACGCACCGGGGCGGGCGGCAGTACCCGCTGCGGCCTGGCCACGGGCCCGTTGCGGACACCGCCGATCATCACCACCGTCAGCGCTCCGATCGCGGCGAACCAGCCGAACACCGCAGGGCCGAAGGTCAGCTGATCCACCCCGACGTCGCCGAAGTTCCCCAGCCGTCCCCCACCGGCCAGGCCGAGCACTGCCATCGACAGCGCTGCGATGAGGGCCGCCGCCGCCACCTTGGCCAGCGCCGGAACCAGCGGCAGCGGCCGGCGGGCGCACTGCTGGCCAACGGCCACGCCCGATGCCGCCCCGATGATCAGCAACGCCACCCACGCGGGACCCAACGGCGGGGTGGGCGCCGCGGCCAGGATCGGCAACGCCGGGATGTCACCGCCGAGCACCGTGAACGCACTGAAGAGTGCGGGGCCGATATGTGCGCTGGAGCCCACCGCCATCGCCGTCGCTCCGACGAGGACGTTGGGCACGTACAGCATCGCGAGCAGGGTCAGGCTGAACTGGCCGAACACCGAATCGGTGATCGCGTAGAGCTCATGCATGGTCCCCCAATGCCAGATCAGGGAAACGAAGGTCACGGCTCCGGCCAGACCGAACAGCGCCAGCATCCCGGTCACCGCGGCGCGCACCGAGTCCGCCAACCAGACCGGCAGCCTGGTCTCCGCCAGCGCTCGCCGGCCCACCCGCGTTGCCACGCCGATTCCTGCACCGATCGCGTGCACCGCGAACACGTGCGCGAAGGCGCTCAGGGCATGTGGCGTCTGCAGTTCGGTGATCACCGATGCCGCATCGTGGATGACCGCCAGCGAGACCGCCGCGATCAACAGCGGGCCGCCCACCGCCGACGCCACGATCCAGCGAATGACGAACCACGAGGCACCGCGGGCGGTGGCCTGTGCGGTGGTTCGCGCGGTCCCCGCCACCATGAGCAGCACCGGCAGCAACGGGAGCGCGCCGAGATCCCGGCCGCCGATCGAGATCGGCACCTGGTGTACGCCCAGCCACATGCTGGCAATGGCACCGGACGCCCCGGTCATGTCGCTGTTGGCGATCAGCAACTGCAGCAGCGTCACCGCTGCGATGACCGTCAACGCCACGACGGACGGGCCGAAGGCGACCCGGACCAGGTCGCGGATCGGGTTCGAGCCTGGTCTGCCGCCGGTCACCGATGTCACGCTGCGAGCACGTTCAACTCGGCGCGCAGGCGCGGGTTAGGGCTGCGCCGGCCCCGACGAGGCGGAGTCGCCCTGCGACTGCTGGCCGCCCGTCGAGCTCTGGCCCGAACCGGATGCGCTCTGCCCCCCGGTGGATGACGTCCCCGAACTGCCGGTCGACGACGGGTTGTAGCTGGGGAATCCGGTCGGCGGCGTCGGCGGGCCCTGCGGCGAGGACTGCTGGACGCCCGAGTTGAAAGCGCCCGACGATGAGGAGTGCTGCGCGCCGAAGCCGCCGCTGGACGGCGCCGAGGGGTAGCTGCCATACGACGAGGGATAGCCCGGTTGCTGCGGAGCCTGCTGACCCTGGTGCCCCTGATGCCCATAACCCTGCTGGCCCTGTTGGCCCGGCTGTCCGTAGTAGTTGCCACCCGGCGGCAGCCCGTACTGGGCGTAGGGGTCGTACTTGGGACGCGGCGCCGGCGCGGTCACCACGCCGGCCTCCAGCAGCAGCGACCCGACTGCGGCGCAGGCCTGCAGGACGCTGAAGACCAGGATCAGCCACAGGCCCCAGCCAATGGTGTAGTCGCTGCTGGCCTCGGCGACGGTCGAGATGGCCAGGAGTGCTCCCAGTGCGGCGATCACGGCGACCACCGCGGTGTACACCTTGGCCTTGGGCAGCAGGCCGACGGCGGCGAGCAGCGCGGCCAGCACCGCCAGCGGTACCGTGTTGCCCGCGTCGCTGAGGACCAACGGGTAGTCGACATCGGTGATCGTCACGATCGGCCCGAAGTTCGCCAGGTAGACGCCCAGCCCCAGCGCAACCACCGCTATGCGGAGGTACTGGGGCAGCTTGCTCTCAACCTCGCCGCCGGCTTTGGCGAACGAGGGAGTCGATGGCCCGTAGGCGCCTGACTGTTGTGGAGGTTGGAAGCCGGGATTCCCGGGCGAGTAGGTCATGACCTCTCCTGTGCTTGTGGGCAGCGCGCTTCTTGGGCGGTGCGGCGCGCTTCGACCATCCACGCTAGCGCACTTGCGGCCGTAGTCGCTGGGACAACACCGCTCCTACCGGGACCCCCCGGTTGCCCGCCAAACAGGAACACGTTCTAATCACCGATATGGATTACGGGCTTGTGCTGTTCACCAGTGACCGTGGAATCGACCCAGCGGCGGCCGCAAAACTCGCCGACGATCACGGGTTCACGACGTTCTACGTACCGGAACACACACACATTCCGGTGAAGCGGCAGGCCGCCCACCCGACCACCGGCGATGAGTCCCTGCCCGATGACCGCTACATGCGCACGCTGGACCCGTGGGTCAGCCTGGGCGCCGCGTGCGCGGTGACCTCGCGCGTTCGGTTGTCGACGGCGGTGGCGCTGCCGGTCGAACATGACCCGATCACGCTGGCGAAATCGATCGCCACCCTGGACCACCTGTCCGGCGGCCGAGTCAGCCTTGGCGTCGGATTCGGTTGGAACACAGACGAATTGGCTGACCACGGCGTTCCTTCGGGCCGGCGACGCACCATGCTGCGGGAGTACCTGGAAGCGATGCGGGCGCTGTGGACGCAGGAGGAGGCCTCCTTCGAGGGCGAGTTCGTCAACTTCGGCCCGAGCTGGGCGTGGCCTAAGCCGGTGCAGCCGCACGTTCCGGTGCTTGTCGGAGCGGCCGGTACCGAGAAGAACTTCAAGTGGATCGCCCGCAGCGCCGACGGCTGGATCACCACGCCGCGCGACTTCGACATCGACGCACCGGTCAAGCTGCTGCAGGACACCTGGGCCGCCGCCGGCCGCGACGGAGCCCCCCAGATCGTGGCGCTGGATTTCAAGCCGGTGCCCGAGAAGCTGGCGCACTGGGCCGAGATCGGTGTCACCGAGACGCTGTTCGGGTTGCCGGACCGTTCCGAGTCCGAGGTGGCGGCTTATGTGGAACGTCTGGCCGGCAAGCTGGGGCTCAGCGGCTAACTGCGCGCCCCCGAGCCC
>NZ_MVHH01000088.1 GCF_002086515.1 Mycolicibacter arupensis | reverse complement strand
CCACGCAACCTTGACCCGCATCCGCCCGGCCGCATCAGAAACGACCTCGAGAGCGCGATCATCGGCGACCGCACCCGAAACGACCGTCAGCGCGGCGTGTTTGACGGCAGTCATCTGCGCGGTCAGTGATCGTGGTCGTGCACGTTAGCGGCGGCCGGAGGCTGCACCTCTTCGCCGATGCGCTCGCGGGCCTCGGCAACCACATCGGAGACCTTCAGCCGCGCCGACTCCGCCACCACCTCGGCGCGCCTCGTGCCACGCAGACCCAACTCCGTCGTTATAACCGCGGCCCGCCGAAACGGCGCTTTGCCTACCGCCTTCTTCAACACCTCGTAGGCGCTCACCCCGACCAACCCGGTGACCACCGCGGCCCCCGCCTTTCCCAACAACGCATACATCGCTACCCGCACCTTTCGTCCCCGTTCTGCCCTATTGGCAAAACGTCTGGTCCTTCGCCCGCTGACGTTAGCATCAACATATTGCAATATCACTATGTATTGTTGTCCCGCGTCACGGTTCGTAAGGCGATCGGGCGTCTTGGGTTGGCCCCGTCAGTGCTGTGATGCGTCCGGCGCGCACGCCGTTGGCGATGACGATGACTTCGGTGAGTTCGTGTACGAGCACGACCGTGGCCAGGCCCAGTGTCCCGAACACCGCCAGCGGCATCAGCACGGTAATGATGCCCAGGGACAGTCCGACGTTTTGCAGCATGATCTGCCGGGAGCGGCGGGCATGGTCTAAGGCTTGGGTTAGGTGTCGCAGGTCGTGGCCCATCAGGGCGATATCGGCGGTTTCGATGGCGACGTCGGTTCCCATGGCGCCCATGGCGATTCCCAGGTCGGCGGCGGCCAGGGCCGGGGCGTCGTTGACGCCGTCGCCGACCATCGCGGTGGGCCGCTGGGCGCGCAGTTGTCCGATCAGGTGGGCTTTGTCCTCGGGGCGCAGTTCGGCGTAGACGTGTTCGATTCCGGCTTGGGCGGCTAAGGCGGCGGCGGTGGCATGGTTGTCGCCGGTGAGCATCGTCACCTGATAGCCGCCGGCGCTCAGCGCGGCGACGACCTCGGGGGCTTCGGGGCGTAGTTCGTCGCGTACGGCGATGGCACCGAGTAGCTGCTGGTCGCGTTCGACGAGAACCGCGGTGGCCCCGGCTTGTTGCATGCGTGCCACCCGGTCGGCGAGCTCGGCAGGGTCGAGCCAGCCGGGCCGGCCCAGTCGCACGGCATGTCCGTTGAGGTGGCCGGTCAGCCCGGCTCCGGGGATGGCTTGGACGTCGCTGGCGGCGGTGATCGGCGCTGGGGTGGCGGCCAGGACGGCCGCGGCCAGGGGGTGTTCACTGCGGACCTCCAGCGCGGCTGCCACCGCCAGCACCTCGTCGCGGGTGGCGCCGTTGGTGGTGGCGACGTCGATGACGGTGGGCCGGTTGGCGGTCAATGTTCCGGTTTTGTCCAGGGCGATCCCACGAATGGTGCCGAGGGCTTCCAGGGCGGCGCCGCCCTTGATGAGTACGCCAAGTTTGGAGGCGGCGCCGATGCCCGCTACGACCGTGACGGGCACGGCGATGGCCAGCGCGCACGGGGAGGCGGCGACCAGCACCACCAGAGCGCGTTCGATCCAGACCAGCGGGTTACCGAAAATGCTGCCGGTCCCGGCGATCAGCGCCCCGGCGATCATGATGCCCGGCACCAACGGTCGGGCGATGCGGTCGGCCAGCCGCTGGCTGGACCCTTTTCGGGCCTGTTCGGCTTCCACGATGTGGACGATGCGCGCCAGCGAGTTGTCCTGGGCGGTTGCGGTGACCTGCACCTGCAGCACTCCGGAGCCGTTGATCGACCCGGCGAACACTGCGTCGCCGGGTGCGGCCTCGACCGGCACCGATTCGCCGGTGATCGCTGAGAGGTCCAGGGCGGTGTGTCCGGTGACGATGATGCCGTCGGTGGCCAGGCGTTCGCCGGGTTTGACGATCATCTGATCCCCGATGCGCAGATCGGCCGGGGCCACCACTGTTTCGACATCCTCGCGCAGCACTGTGGCCTGATCCGGAACCAGCGTGAGCAGGGCGCGCAGGCCGCGGCGGGTGCGCGCCACCGCGTATTCCTCCAAGCCCTCGCTGATCGAGAACAGGAACGCCAGCGCGGCGGCCTCACCGACCTGACCCAGTGCGACGGCGCCGGCCGCGGCGATGGTCATCAGGGTGCCGACGCCGATGCGGCCCTGGGCCAGTCGCTTGAGACTGGAGGGCACGAACGTCGAGGCACCCACCGCCAGTGCGAGCACCTTCAGGCCGAGTGCGACCGGCCCGAATGGGGTGACCCATGCGGTGATCGTCGAGGCCGCCAGCAGCGCCCCGGACAACGTAGCTCGCCGCAGCTTGACCACGTGCCAGAGCCGCTCCGGCTCGGGGCCGTTGTCATCGTGGTCGCAGCAGCCGTCGCTCACCGCCACCGGTCGCCGCGCCCGTACCGGAGCAAGGCCCAGCGCGGCACGGCGCGAGTCCGACCGTATCCGGGTACTCCAGTCGAGCACTTTCTGCACGACACCGGCCTGGCCGATATCAACCGAGTAAGGGACACGCACGGGCACCGACGCTGCAGGGATCCGCGCGGCATCGCCGATCGCCGACAGGATGGCAGCGCTGTCGCAACGTGCGGGCGAATACCAGATCACCACCGATGCCGTGCGCGGATAGGCCTGCACGGCCTGCACACCGGTCACCTTGCCGACCGTGTCCTCGATCGCGACGGCCCGGACCGCGTCGAGGTGAAACCCGCTGGCGTGCACACGCATCCGTCCCGCGCCGACCGAAACTACGGTCAGCGTGACCCTGGCATCAGGGTGAGTATCAGTGGTCAGCATCATCCGCCTCTCTAGTCGTGGTCTGCCGTGACCGGCTCGTCGTCAGTCCTCGTGGATTCGGCCGCTCAATCAGCTCGTCGAGCGAGTTCTTCGGTTCAGCCCATCGGTCTGGCCACTTCCGACACACCACGGCGAAGCGTCGACAGCAAAATGTCAGCAGCAATCGTCATCGGGGACCTGGGTGGCAGTCGGCAAGGAGGCGTCGTCGCCGATGCGCTCGTGGGCCTCAGCGACCACATCGGCTACCTTCAGCCGGGCTGACTCGGCCGCGACCTCGGCGCGCCGGGTTGCCCGCAGACTCCACTCCGTGGCGGTCACCGCGACCCGGCGAACCGGATCCGCGCCCACCGCCTTGCGCAGTGCCTCGTAGGCGCTCACCCCGACCAGCCCGGTGAATACCGTCCCGGCCGCCTTAACCACTAGCCCGTGCGCAACCACTGTCAACCCTCTTCCTGTTCTGCCTTGTCAGCACCATTGAGCTGGTCGGTATTCGCTGTCACCCTGCTCATCAACTCACTGTCACCTCGACCGCCGCTCCGAACGCGACTTGCTCGGCGGCGCAGGGCTCGTCGCTGTTCACCGCGAGGACGACCTGGACCAACTCGCCCAAGGCGCGGGCTAGGTGACTGTCGGCCAGCGCATAGCGGACCTGCCGGCCCTCATAGGTTGCGATGACCAGTCCACAGCTGCGCAAACACGACAGGTGATTGGACACATTGGATCGCGTCAACCCGAGGTGCGAAGCCAGCTGCCCGGGATAGCAGACTCCATCTAGCAGTGCCACAAGAATCCGGCACCGCGTCGGATCAGCCAGCGCCCGGCCCAGCCGAGCCAGCGCCGATTCCCGCCTCTCGCATGTCAGCATGAGCCAAACAGTACATCGATCACTGATATAACAGCAAGCGCTGAATTGTGTATCCGCTCAGCGACGCCTCGGTCAGCCATTGCCTGGCCCAGCGGATTGCCGGCCGTGCAATACCTGTCTCGATCGCGACGCGACCGGTCTGATCGGGAGCATGGTGACCCGATGGTGTTTCCCGATTAGGGGTCTTGACTTGTGTCTCAGGGGCTACGGACGCGGCGTTGTCATCACCGGACTCTGGGGCGCGTCGCAGCAGGCGCACTCCGCAGCGCTGAGCTCGTGACAGCTCAGCTTCGATGCTGCGCCCGCAAAGTGTGCCGAGAACTTCTTTTAAGAATGCGATTTCTTTGGCCTGCTGGGTAACGGTCGCGCGTAGCCGCAGCAGCTCCGCAAGCTGCTGCGCCGAAACCGGCTGTCCACCAGGGGTATCCAGCATCCTGGCGTCGGCGCCGCGGACCTTGGACATCCGCCACCGCTCGTCACGTACCCAGGTATGCAGCAGGCTCGTGCCCATGTCTAGTTCGCGAGCTACTTCAGCAACGCGCCGGTGTGCATCGATCACCAGGTGTGCGGCCTTGACCCGATGCTCCGGGGTGAACGAGCGCCGACGTCGTGGCATATCAACATCCTTCACGGGTTCACCGTCCTGTCACCGCGGTGTCCACTATGTGTGGACGGCATCGTGTGGCGAGTGTTTACCCATCAGCCGACTGGGGATTGGGGCGGCGGTCGCAGGCGCCTTGTGGGTGTCGCGGCCGAAGCGGCGTAGCCGCAGCGAGTTGGTGACCACGCTGACCGAGGAGAGTCCCATCGCCGCGCCAGCAATGACTGGGTTGAGCAACCCGAGCGCGGCCAGGGGAATCGCGGCGGTATTGTAGCCAAACGCCCAGCCAAGGTTCTGGTATATGGTGCGCAGGGTCTGCCGGGAGAGCCCGATCGCCTGAACGACGCCGTCGAGCCGGCCCGACATCAGCGTGATGTCGGAGGCCTCGATGGCCACGTCGGTCCCGGTGCCGATCGCGATACCCAGATCGGCCTGCACCAGCGCGGGGGCGTCGTTAACGCCATCGCCCACCATCGCGACCACCCGGCCCTGGTCTTGTAGCCGCCGGATTTCGGTGACCTTGTCCTGCGGCAGCACCTCGGCCAACACCTGGTCGATGCCGACCTGTCTGGCGATCGCGGCGGCCGTGCGGGTGTTGTCGCCGGTGATCATGGCGACCTGCAGCCCCATGGCGTGCAGCTGAGCGACCACGTCGGCGGCGTCGTCCTTGACTGTGTCAGCGACCGCGAGCACACCCACCACGTGGTCGTCTCGGCCGACGAACACCGCGGTGCGGCCCTGCTCTTCGAGCTCCTCGGCCGCCGCAGCGAGATGCTCAGGCAGCAGCAACTCCTGGTCGTCGACAAGCTTGCGTCGCCCGACCAGCACCGTGCGGCCGTCGATCTGGGCCCGCACCCCGTGCCCGGCGAGGTTGGTGAATTTCGTGGCGGCCGGAATCTGCAACCCCAGCTCGCGCGCAGCGGCGACGATCGCCGCGCCAATGGGGTGCTCAGAGCCCGACTCGACCGCCGCGGCGATCCGCAGCACCAGGTTGGGCTGGCGCCGCTTACCGGCAATCACATCGGTGACCCGCATCTGGCCGCGGGTCAGCGTGCCGGTCTTGTCGAACACCACGGTGTCAATCTTCTTCGACGCTTCGAGCACCTCGCCGCCCTTGACCAGGATCCCCAGGTCGGCGCCGCGGCCGGTGCCAACTGTGATGGCGGTGGGGGTGGCCAGACCCAACGCGCACGGGCACGCGATGATCAGCACCGCGACAGCGGCGGTCATACCGGCGATCGGGTTGCCCGCGATCAGCGTCCACCCGGCAAACGTCACCGCTGCCACACCGACGACGGCCGGGACGAACACCGATGAGACCCGGTCGGCCAGTCGCTGCACCGGGGCCTTGCCGCCCTGGGCCTGCTCGACCAGGCGCACAATCTGCGCAAGCGCGGTGTCGGCCCCGACGGCGGTGGCGCGCACGGTCAGCAGCCCATCGATGTTGACGGTAGCCCCGGCAACACGGTCACCCACTGCCTTCTCGACCGGGACGGACTCGCCGGTCAACATCGATTCATCGACGGCGGCGCGCCCGTCGGTGATCTCACCGTCGACCGGGATCTTCTCCCCGGGCCGTACCCGCACCAGGTCTCCGACGTGCACCTGGTCGACCGGCACGAGCAGCTCCTGGCCATCCACGAGCAGGCAGGCTTCCTTGGCGCCCATTTCGAGTAGCTTGCTGATCGCCTCCGATGCCTTGCCGGTGGCTCTGGCCTCGAAATAGCGGCCCAGCACCACGAACGCGATGATCAGCGCCGAGGTGTCAAAGAACAACGGCCCGCCGGCGAACAACTCAAACATCGAGTACCCGAACGCGGTCAGGGTGCCCAGGGCGATCAACGTGTCCATGTTCGCGGTCAACGCCCGGGCCTGCTGTACCGCACCGGCCAGAAACGGCCACCCGGCAACGAACTGCACCGGCACCGTAGCGGCGAAAGCCAACCAGCCCGCCCACGGATAAGCACCGAAAAGCATCGTCGAAGCGGACGCCAGCAGCGCCAACGGCATCGCCAGCCACAAGCGCCGCAACCACTTGCGCCGTTCGCGCCTGTTCAGCTCGCCTGACGACGGCTTGCCGCACGCGGCGACCGGCCCCTGTCCGCAGCCGCCGCCCGCCACGGTGTCGGGCCGACCGTCGATGTCGGGGGAGCGGCCCAGCAGGCGAGCGATCCCCCCGATGGCTTGGCGCACCACACCGTGGTGGCGCACTTCAGCCGAATGCGGGGCGCGCGCGGGTACCAACTCGGCGGGAATGTGCTGTGCATCGTCGATTGCCGACAAGATCGCGGCGGTGTCGCAACTGTGAGGGGAGTAGCGGATCACCACCGATCCCGTCCGCGGATAGGCATAGACCGCGTCCACGCCGGTCACGTTGGCGACCGTGTCCTCGATCGCCACGGCCCGAATTGCATCGACACGAAATCCGGTGACCTGCACCCGCATCCGCCCCGCTG
>NZ_MVHH01000087.1 GCF_002086515.1 Mycolicibacter arupensis | reverse complement strand
CAATCAATCACATACGGCTCTAGAACAAAGTGGTCCGACTATCGGGGACCTGCCAGTGTCCTGCACAGCCGCATCGGAGCCGTCGGCCAGTTGCGCCGACATGTACCCGTCCGCGGTGTAGAGGATGAGGCCGCGCGGTGCTGTGCCCAAGGGGTGTGACACGGCGCCGGTGTCGATGTCGACCGAATCAAACGACGACAGTTCCCAGCCGCCCAGCAGCGCCTCGCGTAAGCCCTCCGGCCGATCTGATGTATTCGGCATCTGCCTTGTCCTCGATTCCCCGGTCTGCCGGAAGCCCTCACCCTAAGGGCTGCGTTCAGCGCCGTTGGCGATCTATCGGCGACGCCGACCATCTCTTGTGCGATGTGGTACGCCACGTTACCGTGGGCGGTACTCCTGTGTACCACTGCGACGAGAAGGTGTGGACGTGGCCCAAGCGACGAGCGATCCGGTGCGGCTGCCGCCCGAGGTGCCCATCCCGAAACCTCTGGCGGCCCTGGCATTTCTCACCGTCCGAAAGCCGATGATCCGGGCGCTGGGGCGCCGTTACGGCGGCGCGTTCTCGGTCCGCCTGCCGATCGTGGGCCACGCCGTGGTGATCAGCGATCCGGCCCTGATCAAAGACCTGTTCACCACCAACAGCGAACTGGTCTGGCGGGCCTCCAATCTGGGCTCGGTGCTGGGCCCGGGTTCCACCTTCAGCCTGCAGGGGGCCGACCACCTTCGGCGGCGCAAGCTGCTGGTGCCGCCCTTCCATGGCAAGCGGATGACCGGCTATGAGTCGATAGTCGAGGAGGAGGTGCTGCGCGAGACCGCGTCGTGGCCGCAAGGGCGTGAGTTCGCCACCCAGCCCTCGATGATGCGCATTACGCTCAACGTGATCCTGCGGGCGGTCTTCGGTGCACAGGGCGCCGAATTCGATGAACTGCGCCGATTGCTGCCTCCCATGGTCACTTTGGGTTCGCGGCTGGCGATGCTGCCGCCCTGGGCGCGGCGGATCCCCGGGCGACGCAGCCTAGGCGGCCGCTACGAGGCCTACCGGCGGCGGTACGACGAGCTGATCTCGCAGCTGATCGCCACCGCCCGTCAGGCTCCGGACTTCGCCGAGCGAAGTGACGTGTTGTCACTGCTCCTGACGGCCCGCTACGACGACGGACAGCCGATCACCGACGCGCACATCGCCGATGAACTGTTGACACTGCTGGCCGCCGGCCACGAAACGACGGCGACCACACTGGCGTGGGCCATTGAGCGGCTACGGCGCCACCCGGAGGTGTTGCACCGGCTGGTCGCAGAGACCGATGCGGGCGCATCGGAGCTGCTGCAGGCCGTGGTCTGGGAGGTGCAGCGCACCCGCCCGGTGGTCGAGGGGACCGGTCGCGTCACTCGTCAGCGGATCGCGCTGGGCCCCTGGGTGATTCCCGAACGGCGGGTGGTGGTGGTCAGCTTCGGCTTGACGCATTCCACCGAGGAGAACTTCACGAACGCCGACGCGTTCGACCCGGATCGGTTCGTGGGGAACCCGCCGGACACCGCAATGTGGATCCCTTACGGCGGCGGCGTGAACCGTTGTGTGGGTGCGGCATTCGCCAACATGGAAATGCTGGTCACCCTGCGCACCCTGTTGCGTCAGTTCGAGTTCGTGCCCACCGACGCCAACGGTGAGCGCAACCATTCGCGAGGAGTGACCACCGCGGCCGGACGCGGCGGCCGCGCCGTGGTCCGTCGGCGCGATACGGGCGGTCCGGCGCATGCGACAGCGGGACTCGATGGGGTGCCGGCGGGACGCTGAGGCCGCACGGCGCGAGGTCGGTAGCCTGGCTAGGTAAGTCGGAGCAACCGGAGAGGCATCGCCATGGCGCGTACGGACAGTGACAGCTGGGATTTGGCCACCAGCGTAGGGGCGACCGCGACCATGGTGGCCGCTCAGCGTGCACTGGCCTCGACCGGGCCGGACAAGCTCATCGACGATCCCTGGGCGGCTCCGCTGGTGCGCGCGGTGGGCATCGACTTCTTCACCCGGATGGTCGACGGAGACATTCCGGTGGTCGAAGGCGGTGAGTTCGACCCGATCCGGATGGGGCACGGCATGGGCGTGCGGACCCGATTCTTCGATGAGCATTTCCTGTCGGCGACCCGCGACGGCGTCCGCCAGGCGGTCATCTTGGCCTCCGGGCTCGATTCGCGGGCCTACCGGCTGGACTGGCCGGCGGGAACGGTGGTCTACGAGGTCGACCTGCCGGAGGTGATCGACTTCAAAACCGCCACGCTGCGCGATCTGGGCGCCCAGCCCACGGCCGAGCGTCGCACTGTCGCCATCGACCTGCGCGACGACTGGCCCAGCGCGTTGCGCGCCGCGGGTTTCGACCCGCAGGCGCCGACGGTCTGGAGTGCCGAGGGCCTGCTGATCTACCTGCAGCCCGACGCCCAGGACACGCTGTTCGACACGCTCACGTCCCTGAGCGCACCGGGCAGCCGGGTGGCCTGTGAGTTCATCGGCGACACATCGGTGTTCTCCAGCCCGGCGTGGCGCGAGCACCGGGAGAAGATGGCGGCGCTGGGGGCCGACGTCGAAGTCGGCGACTTGGTCTATCACGGCGAACGCAATCACATCGTGGAGTACCTGACCGCCGCCGGCTGGTCGGTGTCGGGCCGCGGTGTCGGTGACCTCTACGCCGACTACGGCCTGGAGTACGGCGATGACGAGTTGGCGTTGGCCTTCGCCGACATGACCTACCTGAGTGCCGTTCTGCCGAAATGATTCTCGGGGTCTAGCGCGCCCTAGGGCGTTGCCAGCTCGGCCATCACCGGCCCGTCGAACAGTGCGTCGAGCGGATTGCCCGTACCGTCCCATCCCAGCGCCTGGGCAATGGTGTGGCCGAGGTCGATCAGCGAGCCCAGCGGACCCGACTCGGACCCGACCATGTTGATGGGCACACCGCAACCGCCGGTGATGGGGATGGTGAACGAACAGATCAGGCCGGAGACGCTGCCGAAGATCGATCCGCCATCGCTGAGCAGCCCGGGCAGTTCGAGTTCCAGCGACCGGATCGAGATGACCGGCAGGTCGAGATCTTGCGCCAGTGCGGTCAGGTCCAGTGGGCCGGCGCCGTTGAGCAGTCCGTCGAGCATGTGCGCGGGGATGTTGAGGGTCTCGGTGAGCGCACCCAGCCAGTCGCTGTCGCGGACCGCCTCGACGATGTCATCGATGCTGCCGGAGAGTTCCACCCACGGGCTGACCACGGTGCCCGCAAGGCCGATGAGCCAGCCGCTGAGATCCGTCGTGGAGAAATCCAGCAGCCACTGACCCAGCTCGGGGTTGTCCGGCACGATCGTGCTCATCAGGGCGCTCAGCGAGTAGTAGGCGAGCGTTTGGACCTGGTCCAGGGAGCTGAGGTCGGGTTGGTCGAATGGCGCGTTGAGACCCGCGACCAGGTTGTCCCACATCTGTCCGACGATGGCGAAGATGTCCGCCGGATTCTGCAGAAAGTCCTGCAGGAAGCCGATCTGGTTGGTCACCACCTGTTGCAGGATCGGCAGTGGCGGGGTGATCAGCTCGGTGCCGAGATTGACGGCGTTGGTGAAGGCTCGGTCCAGGACCTCGGCCCACAGCGTGAAGAAATCGGATTCCGCGGCAAGCTGCACCGCCGGCGGGGGAATGCTCGGCACCGGGGCAGCCGGAGCGGCAGCGATCAGGCCGACGCCGATAGCCGTCAGGCCGGCGGTGATGAGGGGGCGAGTGGTGAGGTCCATGGCGTCTCCTAGGCCGAACGAACCAGGCTGTGATAAACATCACTAATTGCTAGATCGTACCTGTGATGGACCCGTGAAGCCCCAACTTCATGGTTCTGGTCGGCATCCTCTGGCGCGTGCACCCGCGATGCGGGTACGGATTCCGGCGTTGCGCCGTCGCGGGGACGTGATTCGCGTCATGTTTTTCGGCGCGCGCACTCGGCGGTGAGCTGATCGATGCGCGGGCGGGCCACACCTGCGGCGATGTGCCCATTGGCCTGCGTGGTGCCCCCAGCAGGGCTCGAACCTGCGACCTGCGGATTAAAAGTCCGTAGCTCTACCAACTGAGCTATAGGGGCCGTGCTGGAACAGAATACTGCCCGTCGGGTTGTGCTCTGCCCGGGACCGGTTTGAGGATTCGGGCCACCGTGCCCTAAGCTAGCGAAGCTCCCAACGTGAAACGTTGTGAGTGCCTCGGAGAGATTCGGTTCTGGCCCCCATCGTCTAGTGGCCTAGGACGCCGCCCTTTCACGGCGGTAGCACGGGTTCGAATCCCGTTGGGGGTACTCGCAAGCGGCGGAAACGTCGGGAGTGAATCAGTACAAGCAAGGCCCTGTGGCGCAGTTGGTTAGCGCGCCGCCCTGTCACGGCGGAGGTCGCGGGTTCAAGTCCCGTCAGGGTCGCTTTATGCGGCGAGGCACCTGGTGCCTTCCGGCCAGGTAGCTCAGTTGGTACGAGCGTCCGCCTGAAAAGCGGAAGGTCGCCGGTTCGATCCCGGCCCTGGCCACAACGAGAGCCACCTGGGCGTCAGGTGGCTCTCTTGCTGTTGAGGGGCTAGCCGCGCGTGGTCAGGCCCCGCGCCTGGCCCCATACGGGACTGTCGACGAACCAGTTGTCGTAGTCGGCCTGTGCCCCCTCCAGCGCCGAGCGGTCGACTCTGCCGTTGACGATGTCGTCCAGCAGTCGGAAGTAGCCGAAGCGCTGCACTCCTGGTGTCAGCACGGTGTAGAGGTGCGCCTCACTGCCCGCGCTGGCCGCGAACGCGTGAGGCATCAGCGGCGGGACCACGGCGGTGTCGCCGGCCGTCAGCGTCTCCACGTGATCGCCGGCGAGGAAGTCGATCTGCCCCGACACGACGAAGAACAGTTCGGACGAGCGCTTGTGAAAGTGCGGGGCAGCACCGTCGGCGCCCAGGGCAAGGGTGATGTCCAAGACGCTCGCCGCCCCACCAGTCGCCTCGGAGTCCACGACCAGTCCGGTGGAGGCGCCGGATGCTGTTCGCAGTATCCGTCGTTCGTGACCGCGAACCAACGGGAGCGCCCCGGGAATGAACTTCTCAAGGGTCACGACAACGGCCTTTCGATGGGCGGGCAGACCATCGCAGCAACCGGTCGGCCCGTCGCCACATTCCCGGTCCGACGAGATCTGCCCCGGCGCCACTCTCAGGAACCTCGCAGGGTTCTGGGGCATCCGTCATAGCGCCGTAGGAGGGTGCGCTATGCCCGCTATTGAGGGGATTTGCGGCACCGGGGCGATTCGGCAATTCCGGCGCGCCGTTGCATGGCCCCGATTGGTGTATATCCGCAGCACACGAAGAATTAACCAGAAGTGCAGCATTCGTTCGCGCCCCGATGGGCCGCGACATCAGAGAATGAGGCGATCAGCCCGCACAGTGGAACGCGCGGGGTTAGCCGGATCGATCTCGTTCTGACAGGCGGTGAGAAGCTAGGTGGCAAGTGCGCATTGCCATTTGGCGACTGGGCGCCGGGACCGGCAACCGGTTGGGCGCCTCGCTATGTGGGTGCAGGCCGCTGATCCCTTGGGGGAGCCGTCCTGCGGTGAATGCCCTAATGCCGCTGCGGTCAATTCTCTATGCTGAAAGTGCATGCCCTGAAGGAACCCGCCCCGCAGATGACCTCTGCAACGGGATAGGCCGAGGAAAGGGACCCTATGAAACACATCAGAGTCGGACGTCTGCGAATCATGTTGGCGACGTTTCTCCTCCCGGTCCTCCTCTCGGCGCTCCCCTCATCTGCCGTCGGCCTCGCGCACGCGGACAACGGCGCCTACCTCAACGAGGTGCAGTCAACGGTCAGGGTGCGGATGAACGAGAACCAAGCGATGCGGCTCGGTTCGGCGGCGTGCCAAACATTGCGCAAGGGCCCGGACGGACAGATCACCGACCAGTCGCGGGCCGAGGCCGCCCAGGCTGTTGCCAGGACATCCCGCAGCGTGGGCGTGAACCGCAACGACGGTCTGGATCGCGGCAACGCGATGCGGCTCACCGTCGCCGCAGAACATCACCTCTGCTGAATCGCGCCGCCCCTACGCCGCGCCACGACGAGGCGGCGTAGGGAGGTCGCGACGGGCTCAGCAGGCCCCCGCAGCGTCACGTTGTCGTCGCGCGTGACGCAGGACCGAACCGGCGGTCAGGCATGCGGGCTTATCGCGGTCCGCGGCCTCGATGGGCAGATTCGCCGCACAGCGCATCACCATCATGGCCAGAGCGGTGTGGGTCGCATACGAGATGACGAGCAGATTGGCCTGGGCCTGCTGGCCGCCAACGGTCATCACATGCTGGGGTTTGCTCTCCCAGCCTGGCCAGTTGAGGTCGGGTGGTCGTTGCAGCGGTGACCAGTTGACGTTGATGCTGGTGATATCGCCCAGCAGGGGTGTCAGGACGGAGATCAGGTCCGGCAACTCATTGGTGATGCGATCTGCGCGCGGCCACCACGCTCCGTCGATTCCCCCGCCGAGTTCGTGGGCCACCGTGACCCGGACGGGGCGGGCATGGCGGCTGCTTCCGACCGGGGCGATCATCGCCGCTGCGCCGGCTGATGCAGGTAGCATCCGGCAATTGACATGGCTAAGGCTAAGTTACGCAACATATCTCACAATCCACGGCGGTTCCGTCACGGTCGGATTCGTCTGGCTGCGGGTTGCGGCTAGGCGGTAGGAATCACAATTGCCCGTGGGGTGGCCCGGGAAGAGGCTGGGTTGACCCCCGCTGACAATGAAGCGGCTCACCATTGACCGTACGCGGCCGGCAGCGATTCGGCGACCGTTCGGCGCAAGCCGGACGGGGCGCTGGAATGCGTGTTGCCAATGGCGCAGCCCCTAGACTGAGCCGCTGTGCACCACGATGTGACTCGGCGCGCTTGGGTGATCGGCGTCGTCATGGTGATCGGCGCCGCCGGGCTGCCGACCGCCGCCGCAGCCGAGAACAAAGTCCTGCTCGGCGGCGGCGCCGCGATCGTGCTGCATGACGACGCGCTGTGCACGCTGACCACCATCGGTCGCGACGGTTCGGGCAACCTGGTCGGCTTCACGGCGGCGCACTGCGGCGGCCCGGGTTCGACCGTGCTGGTCGAGGGTGCCGAGGACCAGGGCGTTGTGGGTACCGTGGTGGCCGCCGACGAAGGCCTGGATTACGCGGTGATCGAGTTCGATGCGGGCAAGGTGGCGTCCATCGCCGACTACGAAGGTTTCGGCATCTACGGCATCGGTTCCGCCGAGCCCCCCGTACCCCCTGAGCCC
>NZ_MVHH01000086.1 GCF_002086515.1 Mycolicibacter arupensis | reverse complement strand
GGCCCACTCCGGTGCTGGACGCCGACTACTGGGTGGCCAACGTGCGCCAGCCCGCACGGGTAAACCAGGCCGTGACCGTGGCGGGCGACAAGTACGGCACGTTCATCGAGATCAGCCCCCACCCGATCCTGACCCACACCATTGACGAGAATCTCGATGCGGTGCCGCACCGCAGCATCGGCACTCTGGTGCGCGACGATGACGACACCGTCGTGTTCCATCAGCACCTCAACAGTGCAGACCAGTTGAGCCCGCGCGAGCTGCCGCACCCGTCCGGCCCCTACCCGGTGTTGCCGACGACGCCGTGGCGACACACCCGGCACTGGCTTGACGTCGAGCACGCGATCACTGCAGCCGAATCCGCGCCACGGCCCGGCCTTCTGCTGGGCACCCACATCACCGTCGGCAGCACGCCCGCCGTACACCTCTGGCAGGCGCGACTGGCCCCGGCAGCGAAGCCCTACCCGGGAAGCCACCGCAACAACGGCGTTGAGCTGGTGCCGGCGTCGGTGCTGCTGAACACGCTCTCCGAAGCGGCGGCCGAGGTGAGCGGGCACGGTGCGGTCAGCGACATTCGCTTCGAGCACCCGATCATCGTGGACAGGCCCCGGACCATCCAGGTGGTCGCCGACGCCGAGACAGTGACGGTTTCATCGAAATCGGTCACCGACGACCCGGCCGGGCGCTGGATCAAGCACCTCACTGCGCGAATCACGCCACGCGAGGAAGCTGTCGGGCCCACGGTGGGTTCCGCCCGCGGCGTCGATCACACCGGCACCGTCTTCGGTGACGATGCGGTGACTTCGCTCTGGCAGGCCTGGGGCAGTGAGGGTCGCCCGTTCGAGTGGTCGCTGGCCTCCGGCTCGCGCACCGAGACGGAGTTGTTCGCCGATGTGACGGCCGCATCGGCCGGGACCGCTGCCCTCCTCGATGCCGCCCTACACGTCGCTCGCCTGGTGGATGAGGCCAACCCGGAGTTGATGGTTCCTTCGGCGGTCGACGAAGTCCGTCTTGGAGCGGCCCCTGCCGACGGTCACGCAGGCGTCATCGTGCGCCGGCGCGACGGCAACGACGGCGAACTCGTCGTCGACATCGTGGTGCCGGGTCCCGACGGGACCCCCTGCGTCGACATTCGCGGCCTGCGCTACACGGCGCTGGGCTCATCAACGCCCGCTGACGACCCGAGTTCGATCGCCCACGTGATCGACTGGGAGCCCTGGGACGGCGAGCCGCAGTCCCCGAGCCAGCCGGGAACGCTGGCCATCGTCGGAGGCAGCTCCGCCGCGGAGCGTCTGCGCGAGCAACTCACCGCGCTGGGTCACCGCAATGCCGGGGTCGCCGAGGCAAAGACGGTCGTCTATGTCGCTGATCCGGGCCACGCCGACGAGTCCGACGTGGACTGCGCTGCCCGGCTCGCCGGCGAGGTAGCCGACCTGGTGGCCACCCTGGCCACGCGCGAGACCCGCCCGCCGGCGCTGTGGCTCGTCACGCGCGGCGTGCACGAGGCGGCCACCGAAGCGGCGGTGCGGCAAAGCTGCCTGTGGGGGCTGGCGGGTGTGATCCGGGCCGAGCAACCGCAGTTGTGCGGCGGGCTGGTGGACCTGGCCGACGACGAGACCGCGGCCGCCGATGTCGCCGCGCTTGCGGGCATTCTCGGGACTCCCGCGAAATCCGTCCTGGTGCTGCGCGACGGCAAATTCCTGGCTCCGGCGTTCACCCCGCTGGCCGGCCCGCCGCAGCGGGAGCCGACGGTATGCCAGCCCGATGGCACCTACCTCATCACGGGTGGTCTTGGCGCGCTCGGCCTATTGATGGCCGGGTGGCTGGCAGACCGGGGGGCCCGGCGGCTGCTGTTGGTCGGCCGAACCGGTCTGCCGCCCCGTCGTGACTGGGACTCCGAGGAGATCGAGGCCGGTGTGCGGCAGAAGGTCGCCGCCATCCGGGCGTTGGAGCGGCGCGGCGTCACCGTCGATATCGCTGCCCTCGACGTCGGATCGCGCGCTGCGGTAGTTGAGTTGCTGGCGCGGCGTGACGAGGCGGGCGCACCGCCGATCCGCGGCATCATCCACGCCGCCGGCATCACTGAGGGCCAGTTGCTGACCGAGGTGGATGCCGACCGGCTGCGCGACACCATGTGGCCGAAGGTTTCCGGCGCCCAGGTTCTGCACGAACTCTTCGCCCCGACTACGCTCGACTTCTTCTTCATGACCGCCGCTGCCGGTGCCGTGTTCGGCGTTCCCGGTCAGGGGGCCTACGCCAGCGCCAACGCCTATCTGGACGGCTTGGCTCGCGCTCGCCACCGGCAGGGTTGCCACAGCGTCAGCTTGGACTGGGTGGCGTGGAAGGGGCTGGGTTTCGGGGCCGAGGCGCACGTCGTGCTGCACGAGCTTGAGCGGATGGGATCGCGACCCATCACACCGGCGGAGGCCTTCGCCGCGTGGGACCACGTCGAGCACTACGACGTCGCGCAGGCCGTGATGGTGCCGCTGCCGGCCGAGGGGGAGCAGGGTACTCCTGGCGCCGGTGGGGCTGGACCGGTCCGCGACTGGGCGCAGTTGTCGGCCGATGACATACTCAGCGAGCTGGAAATCGGGTTGCGCAGCATTCTGGCCCGGGAGCTTCGGATGCCCGAGGCTGAACTTCAGCTGGACCGACCGTTCGCCGAACTCGGTCTCAACTCGGTGATGGCGATGGCGGTTCGTCGTGACATCGAGGGGTTGGTCGGGCTGGAGCTGTCTGCCACGATGCTGTGGAACCACCCGACCACTTCGGCACTGACGGCGCACCTGACCGGCAAGCTTGTGCCGCGCGACGACGCCGGCGACGACGCGGCCGCAGGCGGTGATCTGCCCGAATCGGCCGACAGTGTATTGAACGAGCTGTTCGACAGCGTGGAATCGGCTCCGGCCGGATGGGACGGGATCTAGTGGGAATCGAGTTCCCCGCATGACCGCAGCGTTTGACGAAGAAGCACTGCGGCATTGGTTGGCCGACTATCTGGTCACCAACATCGGCTGCAGCCTTGCGGACATCGATTTCTCCGCCTCTCTCAACGACCTGGGCGTCGGATCCCGTGACGCCGTTGTCCTGTGCGGGGAGCTGTCCGAGCTGCTGGGACGCAAGGTCTCGCCCGTGGAGCTGTGGCAGCATCCCTCGGTCGCCGAATTGGCCCGGTTTCTGATCGAGCCTGAAGCCGCCGACGATGAGTCGGCGCCGGAGCCGGGCCGATTCGGTACCGATGAGCCGATCGCGGTCATTGGACTGGGTTGCCGATTTCCCGGTGACATCAGCTCACCGGACGCCCTGTGGCAGTTCCTGATCGACGGCGGCAACGCGGTGACCGAAGTACCCGCAGAGCGCTGGGCACCCTTCGACGACGGTTCGCCGGCGACGGCCAACACCATCGCACGCACCACGCGCTGGGGGTCGTTCCTGCGCGATATCGCCGCCTTCGACGCCGAGTTCTTCGACATCTCGAGCCGCGAAGCGGTGAAGATGGATCCGCAGCAACGGCTCCTGCTCGAGGTCGCTTGGGAGGCATTGGAACACGCGGGTATTCCGGCAACCGCGTTGCGCCGCTCGCAGACCGGCGTGTATGTCGGGGCCAGCATCACCGAGTACGGCTGCCATGCGTCCGCCGATCTGGAGAACGTGGACGCGTGGAGCAACGCCGGCGGAGCGCTCAGCATCATCGCCAACCGGCTGTCCTACTTCCTGGACCTGCGCGGCCCGTCGGTGACGGTGGACACCGCGTGTTCGTCCTCGCTGGTTGCCCTGCACCTGGCGTGCCGCAGCTTGCGGACCGGCGAGTCTGAGACCGCGATCGCCGGCGGGGTGAACCTGCTGATGTCACCGGCGGTGTTCCGTGGCTTCGACCAGAGCGGCGCTTTGTCGAGCACCGGGGCCTGCCACGCGTTCGATGCCGACGCTGACGGATTCGTCCGCGGTGAGGGCTGCGGTGTGGTGGTGCTCAAACGCCTGTCCGACGCGCGGCGCGACGGCGACCGAGTGCTGGCGGTGGTCCGCGGATCGGCGATCAACCAGGACGGACACTCCAACGGTCTGCTGGCGCCCAACCCCGCTGCCCAGATGGCCGTCCTGCGTTCGGCCTACGCCGACGCCGGGATCGCGCCGCAGGAAGTCGACTACGTCGAAACCCACGGAACCGGAACTCTTCTGGGCGATCCGATCGAGGCCAAGGCATTGGGCACGGTGCTGGGCCGGGGGCGCTCGCCCCAGGCGCCCCTGTTGCTCGGCGCCGCCAAGACGAACCTCGGCCACCTTGAGGCCGCCGCCGGCATGGTCGGATTCATCAAAACGGTGCTGGCGGTGCAGCGCGGGACGATTCCGAAGAACCTGCATTTCACCACCCCGAACCCGCACATCCCCTTTGATCAGATGCGTCTGAAGGTTGTTGCTGAACAACAGGATTGGCCGTCATCTGACCACCCGAGGCGAGCCGGGATCTCATCGTTCGGATTCGGCGGTACCAACGCTCACGTCGTCGTCGAACAGGCGCCGCCGGCGAAGATCACCGCGCGCGAAGCCGATCCGGCGGTGACCACGCTGGTGCTGTCGGGGCGGACCCCGGAGCGGATCGCTGAAACGGCGCGTGACCTGGCGCAGTGGCTGGACGGTGACGGGGCGTCGGTGCCGTT
This sequence comes from Mycolicibacter arupensis, assembly GCF_002086515.1. Lineage (GTDB taxonomy): Bacteria > Actinomycetota > Actinomycetes > Mycobacteriales > Mycobacteriaceae > Mycobacterium > Mycobacterium arupense. Next base: position 3,103 of record NZ_MVHH01000086.1, on the reverse strand, counting down.
GGCAGACGTCGCGCACACCCTCAATCACCACCGCGCCCGGCAGCCCCTGTTCGGCACCGTGTGTGCACGTGACCGCTCCGCAGCGGTTCAGGGCCTGCAGGCTTTGGCGGCCGGAACCTCGCCAGACGGCCTGCAGTGCGGTGTCATCGGCCCGCACGACGGCCCGTGTGGCCCCGGAACGGTCTTCGTCTATTCCGGCCAGGGCTCGCACTGGGTCGGTATGGGGCGCCAGCTGCTCACTGACGAGCCGGCGTTCGCCCGTGCACTTGCCCTGCTGGAACCGGTGTTCGTCGAGCAGGTGGGGTTCTCGCTCTGGCAGGTGATCTCCGCCGGCGAACCGGTCAGCGGCGACGCGCAGGTGCAACCCGTCCTGATGGGGCTCCAGCTGGCCCTGACCGAGCTGTGGCGCTCCTACGGTGTGCACCCTGACGCCGTCATCGGGCACTCGATGGGCGAGGTGACCGCCGCGGTGGTCGCCGGTGCCCTGAGCCCGGCCGATGGATTCCGGGTCATCGCGGCGCGCTCGCAGCTCATGTCGCGGCAGGCCGGGCAGGGGGCGGTGGCAATGCTGGGTCTGGATGCCCAAGCCGCCGAGGCCTATCTCGCCGACTACCCCGACGTCAGCATCGCGGGGTACCTGGCGCCCAAGCAGACGGTTGTGGCAGGACCAGTGGCGCCCGTCGATGCGGTCATCGCTGCGGTCAGCGGTCAGAACACGTTTGCCCGGCGGGTCAACATGGAAGTCGCCTCGCACACCGCGTTGATGGATCCGATCCTCGACGAACTGCGGGAGGCGCTGACAGGCCTGACTCCCGAAGTCGCCACCATCCCGTTCTATTCGACAGTGACCGACGCGGCCATGCCCGCCGGCGGCATGCCGTTGCTGGACGCCGACTACTGGGTGAACAACGTTCGCCAGCCCGCCCTGTTGACCCAGGCCGTGGCCGCCGCGGCCGGTGAGTACACGACCTTCGTCGAGGTCAGCGCCCACCCCATTCTCACCCAGGCGATCGCGGCCACCGTCGAGGAGCTCGGCGGGCACCACCACAGTGTGGGCACCCTGGTGCGTGACGGCGATGACGCGGTGAGCTTCCACACCAACCTCAACCGCACCCACACCACCCAGCCGCCGCAGACCCCCCACCCGCCGGAGCCGCACCCGGTGCTGCCCACCACCCCGTGGCAGCACGGCAGCTACTGGATCGAGACCACGGCGGTTCGGTCGGCACCCTCGGCCGGTGGCGAGCCGCCGCGCGGGACGGGCAGCCCCGGGACGGTGCCACTGGACTGGTGGTGCGAGCTGACCTGGCCGGCGGCCGAAGCGCAGGCCGGTGGGGCCGACGCAGAGCAGTCCTGGCTGGTGATCGGCGACAGCGAACTGAGCTCCGAGATCGGTGCTCGACGCGGCAGCGCGGCGACCGGACTGGACGCAGCGGTGCTCTCCGGCGACGGTTCGGCACTGGCCGCGGCTCTGTCCCGCGCCACGCATGTCCTGTATGCACCGCCGGTCAACGGCGCCGGCCTCAGTGCCCCGCAGGCCTACACGGTGTTCCACGAGGCGCGTCGCCTGGTCACCGCGATGGCGGAGCAGGCGACCGGCCCGGCGAAGCTGTACCTGCTGACACGCAACGCCCAGCCCGTCGGGGAGGGGGACCGAGCCAATCCCGCACACGCGGTGTTGTGGGGACTTGGCCGCAGCCTGGCCCTGGAACACCCGGAGATCTGGGGCAGGGTCATCGACGTCGACGAGTCGGTACCCGCGGCAGTGGTGTCCGGATATCTGGTCACCGAGGCCGCCGCCGACGATGACGAGGATCAGATCCTCTACCGAGCGGGCGTCCGTCGGGTACCCCGACTGCTCGGCGGTCGACCCACGGGAGATGCGCCGGTCCGTTTCGACAGCGAGACGTCGCATCTGGTCATCGGCGCAACCGGAAACATCGGTCCGCACCTGGTGCGCCAATTGGCGGCCAGCGGTGCCAAGACCGTTGTTGCGGTGTCCCGGAACCCCGGCTCACGCCTTCAGGAGCTGGCGGCGGAGTTGGCTTCGGCAGGAACCACACTGGTGACCGTTCCCGCTGATGCGGCCGACGAGACCGCGATGAGTGCGCTGTTCGACCGATTCGGGGCCGACCTGCCGCCGTTGGAGGGCATTCACGTCGCCGCTTTCGCCGGCGGCCCGGTGACCCTGCGCGACATGACCGACGACGACGTCACCACGATGTTCCGCCCCAAGCTCGACGTGGTCGCCGTGCTGCACAAGCTTTCACTGCGGCAGCCGGTGCGCTACTTCGTGCTGTTCTCCTCGATCTCCGGCATCACCGGGTCGCGATGGCTCGCGCACTACACGGCCACCACCACCTTCCTGGACACCTTCGCCTACGCGCGGCGTGCAGCCGGCCTTCCTGCCACAGCGATCAACTGGGGCTTGTGGAAGTCGTTGACCGACAACCAGTCCGAGGCCGAGCGTCAGGTGACTGTGGACTCGGGCCTGGAGCCCATGGACGACGCCGTGGCCATCGGCGCGCTGCCGCTGGTGATCGGTGCACAGGGCGCAACGCGGCACACCGTGGTCGCGGCAGACTGGCCACGGCTTGCCGCCGCGTACCGTACCCGGGCAGCCCTGCGCATCGTCGACGACCTGCTGAGCGTCGAAGCGCCGGCTGATGGAGCGGCCGCGCAGAGCACCGAGTTCCGCCGTGCTCTGGCAGACTCCGAGCCCGACCAACGCCAGGAGTTGCTGCGCGAACACGTGATCGACCAGGTGGTCGCGGCCATGGGGCTGGGTTCGCGCCACGCCCTGGACCCGACAGCCGGGTTCTTCGCGTCCGGGATGGACTCGCTGATGAGCGTCACTCTGCAGCGCGCGCTCTCCGACAGCCTCGGTGAGACCCTTCCGGCCGCAGTGGTGTTCGACTACCCGACCGTCGACGCACTGACCGGCTACCTGGCATCGATCCTGCCCGAGCTGGTAGAGGTCGCCGAGCAGGACAGCGCCGACGCCTACGACGACATGAGTGATGACGAGCTGCTCGCGCAGCTCTCGGAGAGGTTGAGTTGAGCGAGAAGAGTGCTGCGTCGGTCGGGGGGCCGGATCGTCGGG
>NZ_MVHH01000085.1 GCF_002086515.1 Mycolicibacter arupensis | reverse complement strand
GTGGGGTAGGGGTTAACCCCCCCACTAACCCGGCCCCTACTCCTTCTCCTTCTCCTACTCCACTCTCCAACGGTGGTTACGTAAGCACGGAAGGTCACCAGGAGCCCGTCCCCGCCCTGGGCGCCCGCCCCCAATGCACCAAGCACCCGAACGGCAACGCCGCCACGCCCTGCCGGGCGTGCCAGGCGGGCCGCGAATGGGACAAGCAGCACGCCGCCACCGTCGAAGCCAACGACCTCGAACGCCGCCGCGCCGCCCGCGCAGCCACCGAAGCCGCCCGACTCGCCTGCCAAACCTGCGCCGGCGGCGGCTGGATCCTCGCCCCCGACGGCACCCCCCTAGAACCCGCCGTCCGCTGCGAACACCGCGAGACCGCCCATGCGTGACCCCAGCGACCCCTACGCCGACGAAATTGCCTCCGCCCTGCCCAACCCCCCACCCAAGCTCAGCGAACGCTCTCACCGCGACCCCAAAGAGATCGCCGACTGCCCCCTGTGCGACCCCGACGGCTACCGCGGCAGCCAGATCTGCCACCACCACGACTACGCACCAGCCGCACGCCGCGGCATCGCCGCATGCAACGCAGCACGCAACCAACCGAGAGGAACCGAGACCCGATGACCGCACAGCGATACCGCAAGAAGCCCGTCGAGATCGACGCTATGCAGTTCGACGGAACACCCGACACAGCAACGCAAATCATCGACTGGGCACTCGCCAACAATGTCGTCATCACCTACCACTGCCCAGACGGCGATGCCTGCCGCCGCGACAGCCACGTGCTCCACGTCAGCACGCTCGAAGGAACGATGACCGCGTTGCCGGGCGACTGGATCATCCGCGGGGTGGCCGGCGAGTTCTACCCCTGCAAGCCGGCCATCTTCGCCGCCACCTACGAGCCGGCGGTTGCGGTGATGGCCGACCTGATCGAGCACATGGCGACCGAAATCGTAAACGCCGGGCTATCTTCCGCCTCCGACCCCATACGGCTCGCCCACGCCGCCCTCACCGGCATGAACGCGGCCGGATACGCCGCGGTGAAGCCGGAACTCGGCAAACTGTCAGCAGATTGGCTGGCACAAGCGCAGCTGTACCCGGAGGCGATACAGAAGTTTGCCGCTGATCTCATCAAGGCCGCCGCCCACCCCCGCTTGGCGGTTGTGGAACTCCCCGAGCCCGACGGGCCACTCGCGTACGTCAACGGACAACCATCAGGGATCGCATGGCGGCGTGACGGCGCCGACGGCGGCTGGGCCACCATCGCCGTCCAAGACCGCGGCAACCTCATCGCCGCAATCTCGTGCCTGCGCTCGATCGAAGACTTCCGCTGGGCCGCCACCGCGCTCCTCGCCGCAGCCCACCACAAAGCCCAGGCCGTAGGACTGGCCCATGCCTGACTTCACAGCGGTATTCACCCAGGAGCGCGACCACTGGCAAGCCCGCGCAGAGGCCGCCGAATCCTCACTCGCACAACTCAAAGTCGAGATGGAAGCGCTCGTAGCCCGGAACCTGCGCCAGGCCGACACCATCACCCGCGTCAAATACGCCGCAGACCGCATCGGCGGCGCGGCGGGCCGGGCCATCTGCCAAGCGATAGCAGTCCGAGGGGGTGACCGGTGGGCGAGAACCGAATCGTGACTCGGCAGGTTGCCGAGCTGGTCGACCGCTACGCCGCGAAAGAGCTTCGCGACGCCCGCCAGTACGACAACAGGACGCCGCTCGACGAGCCCGGCATATATGCGCTACACGACCTGGCCGCGCAGATCTACGCGCACGGTTTCAGTGACGGCCAGCTGATCGCCGAATGCAAGCACCAGGGCCAGTGGACACGCGGCCGTGATGCAGAAGCCAAGGCGGGTACTAGCTGATGGGGGCGAGCCAGATCAGTCAGATTACATTGCATTTCCCGTAGGGCACGCCCTGCGTCAAGTCGGCCTTGCCGAACACGCGGCCAGCTACAGCCTTGAAAGCAGCAATGGTCCAGGGTTTGGCGTCGTTGCATACGAAGTTTCGATTGCCAGAAACGTAGCCGGACTTAATATTGCTTCCCCAGTTCTTTGCTGTACCGCCGCAACCCACGTGGACTTGATATCTGCCACCCTTGTCTAAGGTGTATGAGAAGTTGACCTTCGAGAATCCGCCCATTTCGATCGGCACGTTCTTCGATGCCCATCCCGACTTTGAACTCTCCGCTTGAATCCAAACTCCAACGGGTGATGCGCTATTGATGCACGCTATCTGTCCGCTGACTTTTTGTGGCGCAGCGATTGCTGTCGGGGGGCTCGCAACCGAAATCGCGGCGAATCCAACCAACGCCTGCGCTAAATGAAGAACCCTCACCATTTCACCTCCGTGCAATAAAAGGGACTTGCTCCAGGTAACTACTAGAGAGTCGACGATAGTTCCGAAATGAGGAAGACGTGCCGGCTTTCGGTCCATCGCACATCAAGTGCCCCCGACCAGGTTCCAGGTGAAGGGTTCCCGCCCGACGGCCTGACCGCGAGCATGCTGGATCGCCCAAGCGCCCCTCAGCACCACCGTCACCGTATATGCCCATAGGGGTATTGCCAGGTCTGGGTGCAGTGCCCTGGTGCACGGTCTGGTCGGGGTTTGCGGGGTGGAGCTGCGGGGATGGGGTGCTGTCGGTTCGGGCTGCGAGTGTTTGGGAGATGGCAACTCCGAGGGGCGGTGAAGCGGTGAGTGCAGGTCAGGACGGTGCGCCCGTGCACCCGCCACGCCGGCACCAGCGCGGCACCCTGTTCCAGCGCGTGGGCGGGCTGTGGATCGGCAAGGTCCGCGACCCGCGCTCGGTGCGCACCGGGATGCGCCGGATGATCACCGTCTCCTCGATGGACCCGGTCATCGCCGCGGAGAAGCTCGACCGGCTGATCGATGATCTGGACGCGGAGTACGCGGCAGCCGGCGGCTACAGCACTGGCAGCTGGCTGCGGTTGTGGGCCGATGAGATCCACGCCGTGAAGGTCCGGCCGTCAACGATCCGCAAGTACCTGTCGGTCATCGACAACCACATCGTCCCGGCGATCGGCGACGTGCCACTGCGCCGCCTGGCGCCGCATCACCTGCGCCGCATGCTCGCCGCCGTCCCGACCTCCCGCAACGCCCTGACCTGCGACACAGTCATGCGCCGCGCCCTGGCCGACGCGGTACGGGAACGCGCCATCGACCACAACCCGGCCGAGGCAGTCCACAAGCCGCGCCACACCCCCGAGGACCGCAGGCAGCTCACCGCCGATCAGGCCCGCGCACTGATCTCCGCCGCTGAGGCCAAGCACGATCCTTTCGCCGACCGCTGGGCCGTGGCGTTTATGACCGGCGCCCGCAGCGGCGAAATCCTCGGCCTGCAATGGGACCGCGTCGACCTCGATCCCGCCGGCGGCACCGTCGACCTGACCTGGCAACTACTCGCCCTGCCCTGGCTGCACGGCTGCCCCACACCGGCCGGCGCCCGCCAGGCGAGCTGCGGCCGGCGCATGCCCGGCCACTGCCCGCAGCGCACACCGATGCGGCCCCGCGGCTTCGAACACACGCCCCTGCACAACAACCTGGCGCTGACCCGACCCAAGACCAAAGCCAGCATCCGCCGGGTTCCCCTCACCGATTCGATGCGGGACATGCTCGCCGAACGCAAGATCCGGGACATTGGCCCGAACCCGCACAACCTCGTCTGGCACGAAGCCGACGGCCGACCCATCAGCCCCACCGATGACCACAACCGCTGGAAAGACGCCCTGGCCGCCGCCGGCCTCCCCAACGTCACCCGACACAGCAGCCGCGCCACCGCCGCCACCGTCCTACTCGACGCCGGAGTCGACGAAGCCACCCGTATGGCCATCCTCGGCCACGTCTCCGCCACCGCCCACCGCGTCTACCTCGACATCGACAGCGTCCGAATCCGCGCCGCCCTCGCCAACCTGGACAGACAGGAAGGAGAGGCCGATGTTTGACGAGTATTACCGGCGCACATGGGAGGACACCGACCATGACATCAGCAAACATCAAACGGAATTCGCAACCAACCTGCGCGTACCGATCCTCGCCACCGCGTGGCCGCGGTGGAACTACATCACCGGCATCGTGGTCAGAGAGAGTGGACCCGACCACGGCATCATGCCCACTGAGGACGAAATCGCCGCCGTAGCAGCACAATTGCAGGAATACAACCTCTACTACGGGCAAGCGTTCATTGACGCGATGAAACACTTCGCGCCCTACGACATCGACGGCGGCGCGAACCTCGGCTACTACCTCAAGAGACCAGATGGCGTGTGGACCTATCGCAAACGCACCTGGCGCAGCCCATGCTTCTCCACCAAAACCACTGGCGCGCTCGCCGATGTGCTCTCCGCCAACTTCAGCGGCTGGGCATTCGCCAGAGTGAACCAACTCGACAAGCAGGGGGAAGCATGAGCGCTGACATGGTCAACCACCCGCCGCACTACGGATCTCACCCCTCGGGCATCGAGTGCATCGAGATCACCGAACTGTGCAGCTTCACTCTCGGCAACGCCATCAAGTACATCTGGCGGGCCTGGGACAAGGGCAACCTCGATGAAGACCTCGACAAGGCCCGCTGGTACCTGCGCCGGACCGCGGCGAACGGATGCGCATCAGCACCGCCATTCAAAGCCCAGCAGCTGCTGATAACGGCAGTGACCAGTGACGGGAACGGCAGGCGCGCCGGGCTGCTCAGCCTCATCCGGATCGGCCGGCCCCTGGCCGCCAGCGATCTGATCACCGACATGATCGGCAACGACCGGTGACCGCCTCCATCGCGTCGCAACCAGATCCCCCGAACTATCGGCACGCCCGCGACATCCCCGACGTGGTGTTCCTGGCCGCCGTCTCGTGCTGCCAAGACCCAATGCCCGGCGGCGACTGGTACTGGGCCCTGCGCGACGACGTGACCCGGGTGCTCGGAGGCCTAGACCGCAACGCCCCGGTCCGCAGCGACGAGGTTCCAGGCGTGCCCTGGAAGGTCGTCCTCGCCAAGTTCCGGCGAGTCAAGAAACGCGGTCTCGTCGATGGCTGCGACTGCGGATGCCGCGGCGACTTCGAACTCACCAGCAAGGGCCGCGAACTCCTCTTCGATGCACTCATCGCCGAGACCGACGCGTACCTGGCAGCAGTCGAGGTCCTCATCAACTTCGCAGGCATGGGCAACGGTGACCAACTCACGGCCATCTGGAAAGGCATCAAGCACAGCGCCATTCACCAGCTCGGCCTAACAGCAACAGCACTCTCTGGCGCTGCAACCGAACTCGACCTTTGGAGCCCTCCCGACGGAACGCCTGCGCTGGTCTTCGACACCTACTACCTCGATTCGTGGGACAGTATCCGCAAGGAGCGATTCCGGTCGCGTACCCACGAGCGGCCCCTATGACGGGCGAAGTCATCATCGCGGGCGTCGTGGCTTACGTCGCCGCGTTGGTTGTCGTCTTAGCGGTTGGCCCGGAAGCCGTCTGGGAGTGGTTCGGGCTCCAGGGCGCCTGGGACCTGCTTACCGAGGCCCCCAACGCGCTCCGGCCACCGGCGGCCGCGGCCGTCCCGGGCCTGGACGCGGCCGATCCGCTGCAGGCCGTCGACTGGTGCCAGGGATGCGACCAGAACACCCCACGAGCATTCATGAGGTGGGACGCCGGCAGGTACCGCTGCATCATCTGCACCTACGGCGGTCCCGAGATGGTGACGCAAGTCCAACAATTGAGAGAGATCGCCCATGGCTGACCTACGCCCCTGCAGGTATCCCGGGTGCAAGGACAAGGACGGCAACCCGCGCTCGACACGGGACGGGATCTGCATCGATGTCCGCAAGGACGGTCGCGACCACGGGTGCCAGGCCAAGTTCCGGCGCGACATCCGCAGGCTCGTCCTGGATTGGGTTCAGCTCCACGAGCGACTGCCGGCGCCGATGCTCACCAGCGGGCGCAAGGGCGGCCGCCGGGCCAGCGCCCGCAGTCGCGAGTATGGGCACCCTGCCGAATGGGCAAGCGACACCTGCGATCGCATCGTCGCCATCCTGAACTGGACACACGACGGCCTCGCCGATGTTCTCGGCCAGGAGCCGCCGCCGCACCCAGGTAGCGCCGAGCACGTCCAGGTCCGCGCGGCGTGGACGTTCCTCTCCACCCACTTCGCCGACCTATGCCGCCAGTACTGGGCCCACGACACCGCGGTGGAGATCCACGAGCTGCACAACAGGATCCGAGCCAGCCTCGGCCAGACCCGGCCCCGGATGATCCTGCCTGAGCCCTGCCCTGGCTGCGACCACAAGACGCTGGTGCGCACGATCGATATCCGCCGCGATCAGATCGACTGCGGCAACTGTGGCTACGTCGTCCCCTACGACCACTACGACTTCACAGCCAAGCTGATCGAGACCTGCACCAAGTCCGAGCCCGCGACGGTGGTCCAGTGATAGCGGCAATTGAGAAGGGCCGCACTGTCCGTCGTTGGCAGTGTTCTTTCGGCCGAAGGCGGTATCGGACGTGATATGTTACGTAGGAGCAACTGACAGAGCTATGCCCAAACCCCCGAGCCAAGACACCGGTCCGGGGGTTTTTGCGTACTGCCTTCCGAAAGCGAGACCGCGCATGGGAACCGGCGTCCTGGCGCCCGAGGGGCTCGACAGTCACATCACCGCCACCGAAGCTGCAGCACTGTGTGGCGTCACCACCCAGGCCATCAGCCAGTGGGTGAAGCGAGGACACCTCGCTGTCGCTGGACTCAACGAACGTGGCCAGCGCACCTACAAGGTGCGAGACGTCGCACGGGTCGAGCAGATGACCAGGCGTCGCATCCGGAAGATGTGCCGCTGAGCCATGGTCGCCGGCCGCGAAGCGACACCCAGCGATGCCACCGCGACTGAACGGCTCATGCGCTACTGGTCGCACGGTGCCGGTGCCGTGAAGATCCGCTGGGGAGTGCCCGGAGACTTCAACCGTTGCGTTGTGGAACTCGGCAAGTACGTCAGTCCCGGCACGGTGAAAGGCTTGTGCGCCAACTTGCACCACCGCGCCACCGGCGCCTGGCCAGGCCACGCAGCCAGCGAGCAGCACCGATGAACAATCCCGGCCAGCCGATGATCCTGCAGCAGATCATCATCACGCGCAGCCTGCAGCCCTGCGGCGCGGAGACCTACAGCGTTGCCTACGAGGGCGGCGTCGGATGGGTTGAGGGACTTGGCCTATTGGAAGCCGCTAAGTGGGACCTGCACGCGCAGTGCAACCCTGTCCCGAATGAGGACCGTGACTGATGGCTCAGACCGTCCACGTCCTGCCGATCAATGACCTGATCGAGCACGACGAGGTCGACGACGACTGTGTGTGCGGGCCTGATGTTGAGCTGGTGCTCGCCGACGACGGATCGTGCGGGTGGGTCATCACGCATCACAGCCTCGACGGCCGAGAGCAATTCGAGCAGGCCTGATGCCTCGCGCACCACGGCAATGCCCGGCTGCCGACTGCGATGAGCTGATCACAGGTAGCGATCGCTACTGCCCGGACCACACGCGCGCCTGGGCCGGACCGCGCACCGCCAGTGCGCATGCCAGCAACAACCGCGCCTGGAAGCAGCTACGGCCGAAGATCCTCGCCCGCGACGGCTACGAGTGCCAGATCCGCTACCGCGGCATCTGCACCGGACGCGCCACCACCGTCGACAAGATCATCCCGGCCGCGCGCCGGCCGGACCTGGCGCTCGACGAGAACAACCTCCGCGCGGCGTGCCGACCATGCAACGAGCACAAGGGCCGCACGACCGACCGAACACCCACAGCGCGCCGCTGACCTGCGAGAACGGGCCGCGCCCGCGGGCCAGCAAACCCCGCCGCCACCGTGCGCACTGCATAGGTATGCACCCATGGGGTCCACCCTCCCCCCGGGGTGCCCCAC
>NZ_MVHH01000084.1 GCF_002086515.1 Mycolicibacter arupensis | reverse complement strand
CCCCCCTCCGGGACGCCGGCACCTCCACCACCACCGGCGCCCACCGGACCGACACTTGCTCCCGATGCGCTTGCCCCACTGCTGCTGCCGGGCGCCGAGATCGACAAGCAACTCAATATCGCCGGCGCAGCCCCCGTGGGCCCGGTGGAAAGCCAGCCCCTCGGCGGTGATGTGCAGCCACCGCACTGCACCGGCGCGTGGGGTCCCGGTTACCGCGCCACCTACGACGGGACCGGCTTCACCGGGATGGCCATCGGGGTTCTCGCCCAGGGCCAGGCACACCGCATCGCCCAGTCGGTGCTGGCCTTCCCCGACCCCGCGGCGGCTCAGCGCATCTACGACAAGCTAATCGGAGACTGGAACGCCTGCCAGAACACCCACGCGGTGTTCAGTTTTCAGGGCGCCTCCACCGAGATTGACATCAAGACACCACGCCCGATCGGCGACATCAACACCCTGATGCTGGTGCCCACCACCTCGCCGGTTCCCGGACAACAGTGCGAACGCGGTATGGCGTTGCGCGGCAACGTCATCGTCGATGTCCGGGTCTGCTCACCGACCGTCGGCAGCGCCGGATACTCGATCACCCGTGCCATCGCCGACAAGGTCCGTTGACCGACGCCCCGACCCGGCCACGACACCACCACCGCCCGCGCGCAGCGCGACCAACCGGCTTGCGGTGCAGTAACGATCATCAACGCTGCACCCGCCGACAGCTCCAAAGGAGAACAACGTGAACAATCAGAACCCCCGCGGCGGGTGGCCGGATCCCGACGATCCGACCGTCGCGACTCCCCAGTTTCAGCGCCCCGCCCCACAGCAGCCGCCACCGGTCGCAGGTTGGGGACAGCAGCAGCCTGCCCCACACAGTTCGTGGAGCACACCGCCGCCCCAGCAGCCGCAGCCGTGGGCCGCCCCGCCCCAGTCATCCGGGCCAGGTGCCCCCGCCCCGGGCTGGCCCGCTGCGCAACCGCAGGCGACCGGGTGGACCAACACAGCCCCCGGCGCTCCGCCGGCCGGACCTAGCCGCAACCGGCGAAAGCTCTTCATCATCGCCGGTGCCGTTGTGATTGCGCTCGTCGCCGCGTTCGTGGTGGTACCACGATTCACCGGCGACGCGGGTGGTGGTGACCTGTCGGCTTCAGAGACCGTCACCGCCTACCTGGAAGCACTCAGTAGCGGCGACGCGGAGAAAGCGCTGTCCTACAGCAAGAGTGAACCCGCCAACGCCGATCTGCTCACCAACGACATCCTCGCCCAGCAGATCGCCAAGATGCCCATCTCTGATATCCGCATCCTCGACGGCGGCGAGGAGCTGGCCGGCATCGGGATGGGCTCGGTGAAGGTCGCGGTGAAGTTCGGCGAGCAGCTCTCCGATTCCACCGTGCGGCTGTCCAAGGTCGAGGAGACCTGGAAGATTGATGAAGCGATCAACAAGATCGAGATCACCAGCCCCTCCGCCGCCGATGAGACACTCACCATCTTCGGCAAGGAATTCAAAAAGGGTGAATCCTTCTACGTGTTCCCCGGTTTCGTTGACGTGGGCAGTTCCAACGAGTACATCGACGTCGCAGCAGAGTCCCCGCTACTGACCGGCGGATACCTCTCCTTCGCGCCGACATACACGCTCAACGACGACGGTGTCGAAGCGGTGTCCGCCACGATGGCCGACGCTTTCGCTGTCTGCGAGAAGTCCAATCTGCTGGACCCTCCGGGGTGCCCGGTCAAACTCAACAACTACCGCGCGCTCGACGGCACCGTCACCTGGGGCAAAGCCGACCTCAGCCAACTCAGCCTCAGCGAGTTGAGCGAGTACGACATGACCGTGCGCGTCACCGGAAACGTCACCATCCCGGTGTCATACCAACTGCGAGACGGCGGAACGGATTCCGGGACTGCCGAGAGCATCGTGTTCAACACCGTGGACGTCACAACCTCGCCGCCCACCATCGGTCGATGAGCTGGCGCGGGCGTGAGCCCGGCGTTGCCCGCTGTCGCCCCACATGCAGCAAGGGAGGTATCCGTAATGGCCAACTGGCCTGGCAGTCACGGCAATACGCCGCATGAGCCTGGTTGGGGCGACCCTGATGCCGCCACACGCGCGGTGCCAAGGTTCGAACGCCCGGGATCTGCATCCGCCAATGTTGGGGGCAGTCAGCCGCCCTCGGCAGGCCACAACCCGTGGATCGGTCAGCAGCCAGGCCCCCAGGCGGGGTATCCGCGCCAGCAGCCCGATGTGCCCTCAGCCAAGCGTGGTCGCGGTCGACTACTGATGGCACTGGCCGCCGTGGTGGTCCTTATCGGCGGCGTCGTCGCCTACATGCGGGTCTCCAGCGTTGACAGTGAAGGCCCCGCGGGCACCCAGCCGTCGGGCACCGCGCAGAACACACAGTCTGCAAGCGCAGCGACCGCGCCGTCGGCCGCGCAGACAGTCACCGACTACCTCGAAGCTCTGCGCCGCGGGGACGCCGCGAAAGCACTGTCCTACAGCAAAACTCCGTTCGCCGACAACGAATTCCTCACCGATGAGGTGCTGGGCAAGCAGATCGCGCAGTGGCCGATCTCTGACATTCACATCGGCGAAATCAAAGGTGATGAGCAAACCGCCGCGAAGCTCTATGTGCCAATCTCGGCGAAGTTCGGCGACAAGACTCACTCCGAGACGATCGGCCTGACCCGGAGTCTGCAGGGAGGATGGTGGATCGATCACGTTGCCAACGAGTACGCACTCCATTCATCTGCGGTGGACGCCACGCTCACGGTCTTCGGCAAGAAACTGAGCCCAGGCCAGTCGTTCTACGCGTTCCCCGGGTACTTGGATCTTGCAAGCTCCAACGAGTACATCGAGCTCACAAGCATTAAGTACCCGCTGTTCAGAAATTACCTACTGTCGAGCGAGTTCCTCATCAGTGCCGACGCCGACCTCAGCAGCAAGGGCGCCGATGCCATCACCGCGGCCGTGCGGGAGTCGTTCGCGCGATGCGAAAAGTCCAACCTCATCGCTCCCCCGGACTGCCCGGCGCAGCTGAACAGCACTACCGCCGTCGACGGCACCGTGACGTGGGGCCGCGCTGACATCGACACACCGTCGTTCACCTTGCACTCTGCGGACCTGTCGGTCTCGGTCAGCGGCAATGCCAGCATTCCGGTGACCTTTCAGACCACCGACGGCCAGACAGTCAGCGACACCCAACTGCTGGTATTCCAGGAAAAGGCAGACATCACCACCTCACCCCCCAGGCTCGTCCGTTGACACCAGCCACCGCCACCTTCCGGTCACCGAAACAGTCGCCCTCACAACCTGGAAGGCTCACGCCATGCTAGGAATTAGCCTCGTGCAAACACCGGCCACCGCCGCGAAGATAGCGGCTGTCATCGGTGCGTGTGCCGCGCTGATCACCGGATGCTCCTCGGCCACGACCGGAACCCCGAAAACGGCCACCGCCGGCCCGGAGTCCGGGGCCAACGTCGCCCTGATGGACACCGGTCCGTATGACACCGCCTCCGGTAGGCCATTCGGTTCAGCCGGGGACGACGTTGACGGTGCAAATCTGTTGGAATCCCAGCGCATGGCCGAGTTCGTGGTGGGCCCGTGGGAAGTTGACGCTGAGCTGACGAGAATGCCTGGCGCGATAGGATTGGGCATGATCGGCCCGGTTCCGTCGATCAAACTCATGCGCGACAACGAAGTGCTCAAAGACGACCTGATCGCGGTGGCAGACAAGCACCGATTCATGAACGGGTTCAGCACAATACGACTGTCGCCGGAGCAGACCGGCCAAAACCGCGGCCTGCACAACCTCGTCCTGCGGTTCCCCGATCCCGCCGCCGCCGACGCCGCCGCCACCGAGATGGCCGCCGTGGAATCCTCCCGTCCGGACCAGCCACCGGCGGAGCCGGTCACGGTGAACAGCACCCCCGAAGCCCGCGCGGTGGCCTACACGCTCCCCGACGGCCTCAAGAAGGTGGTCAGCTTCACCGCGCATGGACCCTATCTGCTCTACCAGGAGGGGCAGGCATCCCAGGCCTTCCTGGGCAAAAGCGCGGCCAACCTGGTCGACGGCGCTCTCATCATCCAGAAACGCCGGATCGACGAATTCTCCCCGACCCCGCCGGCCGCGATGCGCGACTTGCCGCTGGATCCCAGCGGCCAGCTACTGGCGCGCACACTCATCGCACCTGACGGGCGCGCCCCGTTCATCATCGGCGTGTGGAATTCCTTTGCCTGGCTTCACTTTGAGCTTGACCCGCTGCAGGCGAACTCGCTGTTCAATACCGCCGGTGTGGACATCGTCGGCCAACGCCTGAGCACCGTCTACCAGGCTGCCAACGCCGACGGTGCGCTACGGGTGGCCAAAGGCTTAGACGAGCAGATCGAGAATCTGCCGTCGGTGCGCGAGGTCGATGGGGTGCCCGGCCTGCCAGGGGCGACATGCTTCCAGCGCACCGAAGGCGGCCTACCCGGCACCTC
The DNA here is from genome assembly GCF_002086515.1 of Mycolicibacter arupensis. GTDB lineage: Bacteria > Actinomycetota > Actinomycetes > Mycobacteriales > Mycobacteriaceae > Mycobacterium > Mycobacterium arupense. Next base: position 3,463 of record NZ_MVHH01000084.1, on the reverse strand, counting down.
GCCGAGCACCTGGCAGCGGGTGGTCTGGCAATACAAATGCGTCGCCACCGTCGATCGCTACGCCTACACCGCGTTCTCCGACACCGCAGTCGATGTACGTCAGCAGATGGCCGCTCAATACCGAATTCTGGCTGGACAGTAGGTGATGCACTAGTGGTTCTCCCCGCAGGGTCAAACATCGGCGGCTACATCGTCGAGGACGTTCTCGGTTCCGGGGGCATGGGCACCGTTTACCGAGCACGACACCCCGTGCTGCCGCGCAGCGATGCCCTCAAAGTGCTCTCCGCGGAACTGTCCCGCGACGAGCACTTCCGCGCACGTTTCGAACGCGAAGCCGAACTGGCCGCCACCCTGGATCACCCCAACATCGTCGCCGTGCTCAACCGCGGTGAAACCGACGGCCAACTGTGGATCGCCATGCAGTACGTCGCCGGCAGCGACGCCGAACGCGAACTGGCCGCCGGACGCATGACCCCGCAACGCGCCGTGCACATCACCGGTGAAGTCGCCAAAGCCCTGGACTACGCGCACCGCCGAAACCTGCTGCACCGCGACATCAAACCGGCCAACTTCCTACTCTCCACCGACGATGAGCGGATCTTTCTAGCCGACTTCGGTATCGCGCGCGCCCTCGACGACGCGGTCAACCTCACCCAGACCGGCACCGTGATGGCCACCATCGCCTACGCGGCACCCGAGACACTGGCCGGCGAACCCGCCGACCACCGCGCCGATGTCTACTCCCTGGGCTGCTCTCTGTACCGGATGCTCACCGGCACATCACCGTTCAGCAGCTCCGGTGGCATGGCCGCCGTGGCTGCCGCGCACCTGATGTCACCCCCGCCGCGGCCCACCGACGTGGTGGCCAACCTTCCGGCCACGATGGACACTGTGATCGCTCGCGCCATGGCCAAAGAGCCCATCCACCGCTACCAGAGCGCCGGGGATCTGGCCCGCGCTGCCGCCGCGGCACTCGATGAGACCACCGCCGAGGTACGCATCACCCCGGCGCCCTCACCCGCACAGCGCCCACCGTGGGGTCCGGAGAACAGTCCGCCGCACTGGAGCGGGCCACACACCGGCACAGGCCCGTATCCGCCCGGGCCGGGATGGTCCACCGGGCCGACCCCCGCGACCGGGTGGCCCACCGGCCCCGGACCCGCCGCCCCGATGCACCTCTCTTCGACGCGAAAACCGCGCAGCCGCAGGACCGCGCTGGCCGCCGCGGGCGTCGCCGCCGCCGTCGTGGTCAGCGGCGGGGTCGGAACCTGGATGTTCACCCGCGAGGACACCCCCGCCTACGCGGCACAGACACTTGTCCACGCCCACGGTGAAGCCACCCTGACCGCCCCACCGACATCCATTGTGGCCGCCGGCCCCGGCGACGGGGACGCGGTGCTGTCGCTGGGCGTGCAACCCGCCGCCATCGTCGCACCCCCCGCCGGCCTGCCCAGCTGGGAGAAAGACCTCATCACCGGCGACACCCAAGTGCTCACCAGTGCTGACCCTGCCCAAATCGCGGCGGCCAAGCCTGATCTGATCATCGACACCGGCGACATCGACGCAGCAACCTACCGCTCCCTGGCCGAGGTCGCGACCACCATCACCCGCGCCCCCAACGCCAACGAATGGAGCTGGCAGACACAGCTGCAATGGGTAGGCCGCATCCTGGACCGCACTGAACAGGCTCAGCAGCTCATCGACGAGGCTGCAGAATCCCAAGCCAAGCTGCGCACCGAGCATCCGGTGTTCGACGGTAAGAGCGTCGAGGTCGTGTTCGTCGCCGATGACGGAATCAGTGTCGCCACGCCGAATTCAGCTGCGGCGCAGTACCTGCAAGGTCTGGGGTTCCGATACCTGGACAAGCCGGCGATCACCGCGTCCGCGGACGGATCAGATATCGCTGCCGTCGCCGACCCTGAGCAACTCAACACGATCCCTACCGACGTACGGATCGTGGCACGCACGGACTCCGCAGCTGGTGGCGGCAGCTACAACGGGCTGCCCGACCCGTTCACCAAATTCCGCGGCGCCACAATCATTGTCGATGACACCGCGGCGATCGACGCGCTACGCGTACCCGGGTACGCGGCCACCGCTTACCTGAATACGGCACTGGTCAACGCACTGAGCCGCCAGATCCGCTGATCGACATCTCGACGACAGAGTCTGTGTCGATAGTCGCTTCACTCTCAGGCGTGTTTGCGAGGGCGGCCAGCAGCAAGCGGATGGTTCTCCCGTCGTGTCCTGAAAGCCTCGATGCTGGCCCTTGTCCAGATGGGTCCGCTGCGCGGCTTGGCGACGGGCGCAGGGAAACCGGGTGTTTTCTGCAGCAACTGGATGACTCGGGTAGCCGAAACACCCAGTACTTGGGCAGCATCACCGACACTCAGAAGATCCATCTCTGGCGGGTGTGCGAGCAGTGCTTGATGTTGCTCAGTGGGTTGCACCGCAATTGCAGAGGGCTTCTCGCGTAGCAGCGGACGGGCCAGCCGCAGCGCCAATGTGGTGGCCTGGCGCAGCGTCGGTGCCTTCACTTCGAACACTGCGCTCAGAACCTGGGCCTCGGCATCGTAGGTGACAGACCTATCAAGGTCTGCAACCGCGCGTTCGGTCAAACGGGCTGTCGTACAGGAGGCTGTTGCTGTCCACCGAGTCACCGGTGTGTCCTTCCCTATCTCATCACCCCCAAACCCTTATCAATGATGGCGCATCAAGCCGCGAAGCGACACCCAGCAAGCGCTCGGTACGGATGCCGCGCAACCTGTTCCGCGGGAAGAGTCCGAGTGGGGTTCGGCCAGTGAGGAATGGAGTACCCATGCTGCGCGTTCGGGGATTGGGCGGTGGGCAGTGTCGAGCGGAGTTCTCATATCAGCTCCATGGACCATGAGCCGGAGTTGAACGGGTCGTTCGAGTCCTCACCGACAACGAGGTCACCAACATTCTCAGGTCATCTCTAAGCTCAGTTCATGTCTGCAGTGAGTGGGATCGCGTTGGTGACGGGGGCGACCCGGGGTATCGGTGAAGCGACGGCGTTGATGCTCGCGTCACGGGGTGCTCACGTGCTGGTGAGTGGCCGCGACGTAGAGAGTGGTCAGGCGGTGGTGAATGCGGTGCGTTCGGCGGGCGGGGCCGCGGATTTCGTGGGTGCGGCGCTCGTCGACGCCTCCAGTGCTCAGCGCTTGGCAGCCGAGGCGAACGAAGTGGCCGGGCGGGTCGACATTCTGGTCAACAACGCGGCGATCGGTGTGTTCGGCACCACCGCTGCGATCGACGAAGCCGATTTCGATGCGTGCTTCGCGGTCAACGTCAAGGCACCGTTCTACTTGGTTGGCGCCTTGGCGCCACAGATGGCCGAACGCGGTCACGGAGTGATCGTGAACGTCTCGACCATGGTCGCTTCCTTCGGGTCGTGTCCTGAAACCGGTGTAAATGGGGCCGGGCGTAGGTTCTGCTTCGAGAC
>NZ_MVHH01000083.1 GCF_002086515.1 Mycolicibacter arupensis | reverse complement strand
TGGGCCTGAGTGTCCCGCAGTTCGCAGCGCGGCAGCACACCCGATCCACGGGTGTGCTGTCGCGTACTGCGGTTCGCGGGTGGTGCCGAGCGGTCACGCCCTCTCGCGTGATCCAATAGCCAAGTACATCGACCAACTCAGCAGAGGAGGGTAGTGATGGACCCGAGCACTCGCACAGACATCACCGTCAACGTCGAGGGTTTCTGGATGCTGCAGGCGCTTCTGGACATCCGTCATGTTGCTCCCGAGTTGCGTTGCCGTCCTTATGTTTCAACCGATTCAAATGACTGGCTCTCCGAGCATCCGGGCATGGCGGTGATGCGCGAGCAGGGCATCGTCGTCGACGACGAGGTCAATGAGACCGTGGCGGCACGCATGCGGGTGCTTGCCGCACCCGATCTCGAAGTGGTCGCACTGCTGTCGCTGGGCAAGCTGCGCTACGGCGTCATCGACGCCGATGACCAGGAGCCCGGGACCCGCGACATTCCCGACAACGAGTTTCGGGTACTGCTGGCGCGGCGCGGCGAGCACTGGGTGTCGGCGGTCCGCGTCGGCACCGACATCACCGTCGACGACGTCGCGGTGACCGACGCGGCATCGATTGCCGCGCTGGTGTTGGACGGTATGGAGTCCATCCACCACGCCGACCCCGCCCAGATCACCGCCGTCAACGTGCCGATGGAAGAGATGCTGGAGGCCACCCAGAGCTGGCAGGACTCGGGCTTCAACATCTTCACCGGGGGAGACCTGCGCCGGATGGGAATCAGCGCGGCCACCGTCGCGGCACTCGGACAGGCCCTGTCGGAACCGGCGGCCGAAGCCGCGGTGTATGCGCGGCAGTACCGCGACGACGCCAAGGGGCCCAGCGCCTCGGTGCTCTCGCTCAAAGACGGCTCGGGCGGCCGGATTGCGCTGTATCAGCAGGCGCGCACCGCGGGCTCGGGTGAGGCGTGGCTGGCGATTTGCCCGGCCACCCCGCAGTTGGTTCAGGTGGGCGTCAAAACCGTTCTGGACACCCTGCCCTACGGTGCCTGGAAGACGCATCGGAGGGTCTAGCGGCCTATCGGCCGCTGAATGCCAAGTGTGCAACGAAAAACCGCGGTTAAACGCGATCGTGCGAATAACGTGAATTGCCTTTAGAATTGGACTGACTTTAAAAATGACACATTACGAGGCGGCACCTATGGGTTCTGTGGGTTCGATATTGGTCGATCGCGAGGCGCAGTCATGACCGCGGCGATCGAATCGGGGCAGGCGGGCGGAGACCTCGCGTCGACAGGACCGCGGGCCGTGGTGGTCGGCGTCATGGCCGGCGAAGGCGTCCAGATCGGCACATTGCTCGATGCCGACGCCCCGGTGTCGGTGATGCTGGACCCGCTGCTCAACGTCATCAATGGCCGTCTTCAGGAGCTCGAAGAGCCCGTACTGCAGCCCGATGGGCGTGGCCGCTGGGTGCTGTGCCTGGTCGACGGTACGGCGCTGCGCCCGAACCAGTCACTGACCGAGCAGGGCGTCTACGACGGCGATCGTCTGTGGCTGCGCTTCATCGAGGACCGGGAACGGCGCTCGCCGGTCATCGAGCACATCTCCACCGCGGTGTCGGTCAACCTTGCCAAGCGATTCGCCCCGGTCGACGCGGCGACAGCGGTGCGCGTCGGGGTGGCGACCCTGGCCCTGGGCGTGTTGATGGCCACCGGGCTGCTCGCCGCCTGGCGGGTGCAGCACGAAGGCTGGCTGACGGCCGGCTTCAGCGCGGGGCTGGCCTTCCTGGTGTTGATCGCCGCAGCACTGATCCTGATGCAGGCGCGCAACGACTCGGACCGGCGCGTCGGTGACACCCTGCTGGCAACCGGTCTGGTGCCGCTGGTCGTGGCGGCCGCGGCGGCGGTGCCCGGCGAGGTGGGAGCCGCGCATGCCGCGCTGGGCTTCGGCGTCGCCGGAATCGCCGCCCTGGCGGTTATCCGCCTCACCGGCCGGCAATTGGCCGCCTATGCGGCCGTAGCTGTCATCAGCGTCGCGGTGATGTTCGGCGGGGTGCTGCGAATGCTGTTCATGACCGGCGCGGTGACCCTGATGACGTGCGTGTACCTGGCCTGTGTGCTCGCCTACCAGTGGGCGCCGTCGCTGTCGCGATGGTTCGCGGGCCTGCGGCTGCCGGTCTTCCCCTCGGCCACCAGCCGCTGGGTGTTCGAAGCCCGGCCCGACCTGCCCACCACGGTGGTCACCACGCCCGGAGCTCCGCCGTCCCTGGAAGGCCCGGAGTCCATTCGCGAGGTGGTGCTGCGCGCGGAGCGGGCCAGGTCGTTCCTGACTGGCCTGCTGACCGGGCTGGGCGTGCTGACCGCGGTGTGTATCACCGGGCTGTGCGACCCCCACTCGGACCGCACGTGGCTGCCGGTGGTGCTGGCCGGCCTGACCGCCGGATTCCTGGTGCTGCGAGGCCGCTCCTTCCGGGACCGCTGGCAGTCGGTCACCGTGACGCTCACCGGCCTGGTGATCATCGCGGCCGTGGTGGTGCGCTTCGTGGTGGTCCTGTGGACCCCGACCGCCCTGGTGGTCGGCGTCGCCCTGCTGGCGCTGGTTCCGATGTTCGGCCTGCTGTCGGCGGTGATCGTGCCGAACACCATCTACAGCCCGCTGTTCCGCAAATTTGTGGAATGGATCGAATATCTGTGCCTGATGCCGTTGTTCCCGCTGGCACTGTGGTTGATGAATACCTATGAAGCGATCCGGTACCGGTAGGGGCGTGGGTCGGCTGCAGCGCACCGCGGCCGCCGGCGCCGCGATGATCATGATGGCCAGCGGGTCGCTGGCCGGGCTGCCGGCCGCCGGTGCGATCGAGCCGCCCGGCATCGATCCGGCGGCATTGCCGCCCGACGGCACCCCCGGCCCGCCGCAGACCATGCGGCAGACCTCGTACTGCACCGAGGTCGGTGTGCTGCCCAACACCGACTTCCGTGTGCAGCCCGCCTACATGGACATGCTCAACCTGCAGGAGGCCTGGAAGTTCGGCCGCGGGGGAGGCGTCACCGTCGCGGTCATCGACACCGGCGTCACCCCGCACCCGCGGCTGCCGAACCTGATCCCCGGCGGCGACTACGTGATGGCCGGCGGCGACGGGCTGTCGGACTGCGATGCGCACGGGACCTTGGTGGCCTCGCTGATCGCCGCGATGCCCGACAACGGGGTCCCGCTGCCTCCGCCACGCCAGACCCGCCGGCCTCCGTCGGTCCCCACCAACGAGCCGACGCCGACCCCGTCGCCGGCGACGACCATCCTGGTGATGCCGCCGCCCGAGGCGCCTCCGGCGCCGGCTCCCACCGAAGGTGAGGAGCAGGTTCCCGGTTTCTTTCCTGCTCCGCCTCCGCCGCCACCACCGCCACCCCCGGCCCCGGCGCCTGCGCCACCGGCCGGACCGGCTCCCGGACCCGGCGCCGCTGCCTCGTCTGCGCAGCTCCCGCGTTACGGGGCGGGCGATGCCGTGCGATCAGCCGGTTTCTCGGGTCAGGCTCGGACCGCACCGGTCGACTTCCGCGCTCCCAGCGCGCCGCCACCAGGCACCGGACCGGATGCGTTCAGCGGTATCGCACCCGACGTGCAGCTGATCGCGATCCGGCAGTACAGCGCCGCGTTCGGCCCCAAAGAGCCGTTCGGCAATGGTCAGGACCCGCAGCTGCGGGAGAAGAACGAGGGCATTCGGACCATGGCGCGGGCGATCGTGCACGCCGCGAACATGGGTGCCCAAGTCATCAACATCTCCTCGGCTGTGTGCATGAATGTGCGGACCATGCTCGATCAGGCTGATCTGGGTGCTGCGGTGCGCTACGCCGCGGTCGAGAAGAACGTGGTGATCGTCGCGGCGGCCGGTGACACCAGCTGGCGGGACTGCAAGCAGAACCCGACCTACAACGCGATGCGCCCCGATGACCCTCGCGACTGGAACGGCGTCAACACCGTGGTGACGCCGGCGTGGTACGACGAATACGTTTTGACCGTCGGCGCGGTCGATTCGGCGGGTGCGCCGCTGTCCAAGTCCAGTGTCGCCGGTCCCTGGGTGTCGATCGCCGCTCCCGGCACCGACATCGAGGGCCTCTCGCCGCGTGATGACGGGCTGATGAACGCCGTCGACGGTCCGGAGAACTCGCTGTTGGTCCCGTCGGGCACCAGCTTCTCGACGGCTATCGTCTCCGGTGTGGCAGCACTGGTGCGGGCCAAGTACCCGGAGCTGTCGGCTCATCAGGTGATCAACCGGCTGGTCCGCACCGCCCGGCCACCGGCGCGCGGGGTCGACAACGTGGTGGGTCACGGCATTGTGGACCCGGTCGCGGCGCTGACCTGGGACGTTCCCGACGGTCCGGCCCAACCGCCGGAGCGGCTGTCGGCGCCGCTGCAGGTGCCGCCGATGCCGCCAGAACGTGATATGACACCGGCCTGGGTCGCCGGAGCCGGATTGTTGGCTGCGCTCGCCGCCGCCGGCGTGGCCCTTGGAGTGGCAGCACTGCGACGATCGTCAAGGAACCGATGAAGGCACAGCACGCACTAGGTCTGAACCTGTCTTGGATGCGGGTCACCGCGGTCTTTCTGATCGACATGGGGATCTTGGTCCTCGCCGGTCGCTGGCCCGGTGACGCCCAGGTAGCCGACTACGTATGGTGGTCGGGCATCGGGGCCGCGGTGCTGGTCGCGCTCGTCGCGCTGCTGACTTTCCACCGGGTGCCGGTCAGCTCGATGTGGGCGTCGTGGGTGGCCGATCAGTTCACCGATCCCGAAGCGGCACTGAGCCGGGCACGAGGATCGTCTATCGACCACCACCGCCGATTCGGCCGGGAATCGGTCGGCATCCGCGAGCACGAGGGCCAGCTGGTTTCGGTGATCGCCGTGGGTGGCCGACCCACTGTGGCGAGCGGCCGCCATGGGCGTGAGGCGGAGCCGACCCTGTCCGTGGAGCGCCTGGCCGCCGGGCTGCGCCAGTTCGATCTACGGCTGGACAGCATCGACATCGTGTCGGTCGGCACCCGCGCGGAGCCCCGCGCCGCCGGCGACCCCGACGTCGATGAGAATCCGTCCATGCCCGATCGCCGCCGCACCTGGGTGGTCTTGCGGATGGACCCGCAGCGCAACGTCAACGCGGTCGCCACGCGCGATTCGCTGGCCGCCACCCTGGCGGTCGCCACCGAGCGGCTGGCCGAGGACATCGACGGCCGTCAGCTCAGCGCGCAGGTGCTGCGCTCCGACGAGTTCGACGCCGTCGATGAGGCCGTGCTGGCGGGCCTGGAGGGCGCCCACCTTCGGCACCGGTTGTTCCGCGCCCGTCCCGAGGGCCATGTCACCAGCTACTGGTTGACGCCCTCCGACATCAATCCGGAGAACCTCGAGCACCTGTGGTACCCCGAGACCGATGTCAGCGTGGTCACCGTGCGGCTGACCCGGGGTGGTGGGCGAAGCACCGAGATCTCGGTGCTGGCGCGCTATCACACCGCGGAGAAGCCCACTAAGAACATGCGGTCGGCGCTGAACCGCTTTGTGGGCAAGCGCCGACTGGAAGCGGTCTGCGCCAGCTTGCCGGCGCCGTCGGTGCACCGGCGGATGTCGGTGCCGGGCCGGGACCTGCAGGCCGGCGAACAGTTGCCGGTGACCGTGGATGTGATCGAGGAATACACGCCTGCGGGGGCCGGGGTGCGCGGGTGACCGGTCCGCACACGACCGATGCACGAAACGCAATGGTCGCGGGGATGTTGGCCTCGGGCATCTCGGTCAACGGGCTGCAGCCCAGCCATAATCCGCAGGTCGCCCTGCAGATGTTCACCACGGCCACCACGATCGACCCGACCATGTGCGACGCCTGGCTGGCCCGGCTGCTCGCTGGGGACTCTTCCCTGGAGGTGCTGGAGAACGCGTGGGCGACGGTACGCACCTTCGGCTGGGAGACCCGCCGTTTAGGCCTGTCTGACCTGGAGTTCCGTCCGGAGTTCTCCGACGGGATGTTCCTGCGGCTGCTGATCACCAGCGTCGAGACGCTGGCCGCCGCCTACGCCGCCGCCCTGGCAGAGGCCAAGCGCTACGCCGAGGCGTCGGCACTGCTCGACGGAATCGAGGCGCGCAACCCCTTCGAGGCCGAGCTGGTCAGCTATGTCCGGGGGCTGCTGTACTTCCGGACCGGACGCTGGCCGGACGTGCTCAAGCAGTTTCCGGCGGCAGCCCCGTGGCGCCAGCCCGAGCTGAAGGCGGCGGCGGCGGCGATGGCCACTACCGCGCTGGCCTCGCTCGGGGTGTTCGAGGAAGCGACGCGGCGCGCCCAGGAGGCGATCGAGGGTGACCGCGTGCCCAGCGCCGCCAATGTCGCGCTGTACACCCAGGGCATGTGCCTGCGCCATCTGGGCCGGGAGGACGAGGCCGCCGAGTTGCTGCGCCGAGTCTATTCCCGGGACTCGAAGTTCACCCCGGCCCGCGAGGCTCTCGACAATCTCGACTTCCGCCTGGTACTGACCGACCCGGAGACCATCGAGGCGCGCACCGATCCCTGGGATCCGGACAGCGCACCGACCCGGGAAGAGGCCGAAGCCCACCGGCACGCCGAGGAAGCGGCCCGTTACCTGGCCGAAGGCGACGCGGAATTGGCCGCCATGCTCGGCATGGATCAGGCCAAACGCGAGATCAAGCTGATCAAGGCGACCACCAAGGTGAATCTGGCGCGCGCCAAGATGGGCCTGCCGGTGCCGGTGACGTCGCGCCACACTCTGCTGCTCGGTCCGCCCGGAACCGGCAAGACCTCGGTGGCGCGAGCGTTCACCAAGCAGCTGTGTGGCCTGACCGTGCTGCGCAAGCCGCTGGTTGTGGAGACCAATCGATCCAAGCTGCTCGGTCGCTACATGGCCGATGCCGAAAAGAACACCGAAGAGCTGCTCGAAGGCGCGCGCGGCGGTGCGGTGTTCTTCGATGAGATGCACACGCTGCATGAGAGCGGCTACAGCCAGGGCGACGCCTACGGCAACGCGATCATCAACACGCTGCTGCTGTACATGGAGAACCACCGCGACGAGTTGGTGGTATTCGGCGCCGGCTACGCCAACGCCATGGACAAGATGCTTGAGGTGAACCAGGGCCTGCGGCGTCGTTTTTCGACGGTGATCGAGTTCTTCAGCTACACCCCGCCGGAACTGCTGGAACTGACCAAGATGATGGGCGCGGAGAACGAGGACGTGGTCAGCGACGAGGCGGTCGAGGGACTGCTGCCGTCCTACACCAAGTTCTACGCGGACGAGAACTACTCCGAAGACGGTGACCTGATCCGGGGCATCGACGTGCTGGGTAACGCCGGATTCGTGCGCAACGTGGTGGAGAAGGCCCGGGATCACCGGAGTTTTCGTCTCGATGATTCTGAACTGGACGCGGTGCTCTCGGGCGATGTCACCGATTTCAGCGAGGAATGGCTGCACAAGTTCAAGGAGCTGACGCGCGAGGATCTCGCCGAAGGGCTCAGCGCGGCGGTTGCCGAGAAGAAAACGTCCTGAACAGTCAGTCGCTAGGCAGGCGATTCACAGCGTAAGTATCGCCTGTCCGGGTTGACGGTCGCTGACGCCGATGCAACCATTGCGCAGGTAAGGGGCCGTGCTTCTGTTCGGCTCAATGGTTTCTGCCGGTGTCAGGAGGTGAGGACGAAACTTGTGTCCCGGTGATTGTGCCCACTGCGGGTCGGTGATGGTTTCCTCCCGATCCGGTTTCGGCACCGTGCCTGTCACCAGAACCCCATAGCGCTGAACCACTCCGGCACAACGTCGTGGCCGGATACCTGTTCGACGCACCCGGTGAACGTCGGTCGCTTTCGACTGACTCTCTTGGAGGAGAACCCCATGACATTCGTGAACACCCAACCGGAGGCCCTGACCGCCGCTGCGAGCAACCTGGCCGCCATCGGTGCTTCGCTCAGCGCGCAGAACGCCGCCGCTGCTTCGCCCACCACGGGTGTGGTTCCTGCTGCCGCTGACGAGGTCTCGGCGCTGACCGCTGCGCAGTTCGCCGCGCACGCCAGCATGTACCAGGCCATCAGCGCTCAGGCTGAGGCGATCCACCAGGCGTTCGTCGCCACGCTGAACACCAGCGCCAACACCTACGCGGCCACCGAGGCGGCCAATGCCGCGGCAGCCGGATAGACCGAATACCACTATTTTTCACCAACGTTCGTAGAAAAGAGGAGAGACAAATGGCTACTCGTTTTATGACTGACCCGGACGCGATGCGTTCGATGGCGGGTCGTTTTGATGTGC
>NZ_MVHH01000082.1 GCF_002086515.1 Mycolicibacter arupensis | reverse complement strand
CCTGCGCCGCAGGAGCCGACGCCAACGGCCCCAACCCAAACGCCAAAAACGCACCAACCGCAGTAGCGGCGCCAGCCGCCCGGCTACGCCGGCGGCTCACCGCGCCAGTGAGACCGCCCCGCCTTGTGGTGTGACGCTTGTCAGCCATTTGGAAACTCCCTTATCTGCTTAATTCTGTGACGTCGTGGGGTTGAAAAGGGCTACCGGTCAGGGTGCCGGGTTACCGCTGGGACCTTTGGGACCTGTTGCGCCAGTTGCACCGGTTGCGCCGGTCGCACCCTTACTGCTGCTTCCGGTTCCGGGGTTGCCGCCCGCACCGCCAGCACCACCCACACCGCCGGAACCGCCCGAACCGCCGGCGCCGACCGTGCCGCCGGAACCGGCGGCGCCGTCCTGACCGACACCCAGGGCCTTACCGCCCTGACCTCCGGAGCCAGCTGTACCGCCCTGGCCGCCGATGCCGCCGGTACCGCCGGTACCGCCGGTGCCACCGGGTCGACCGCCTTGGAAGAAGCCGCCATTGCTGCCCTTGCCACCCGTGCCGCCCTGGCCTCCCTGGCCGCCGGTGCCACCCGTGCCGCCGGTACCGCCCTTACCAGCGGCGCCGCCATCACCAGATTGGGTTCCACCAGAGCCGCCGTTGCCGGCTTGGCCGCCGGTTCCGCCCTGGTACCCGGCCGCTCCGGTGCCACCAATGCCGCCCTGGCCGCCGGGGTTGCCCGTAGATCCTGTGGTGCCGGTAGTTCCGACGGTGGTGTTGGCGCCGCCTTGGCCGCCCTGTCCGCCGTCGCCACCCCGACCACCGGTGCCGTGCTGGCCTGCACTGCCACCCTCGCCGCCCTTTCCACCGGCCAGGCCTGCGGTGTTGTTCGGTGCCACGCCACTGGCCCCACCGTTGCCGCCCCGACCTCCGTCGCCGTAGACGCCGGTGGCGTTGCCGCCGGTACCTCCGGTTCCGCCGATCTGGTTGGCAGTACCGGCACCGCCGTTGCCGCCGACTCCTCCATTGCCGGTTGCGCCCGCAACACCATTAGCACCTGAGGCAGCCTGTGCGGTGTTGTCGGCGTTCCAGCCGCCAGCTCCAGCCGTACCTGCCGTGCCCGCCACACTGGAGCTGTTGCCACCGGTACCGCCCGAGCCTGCCTGGGCGTTCGCTCCACCACCGGCCCCGTTTCCACCCCGGCCGCCAGCGCCTGCACTGCCGGCGTTACCACCGTTGCCGCCTTTGCCACCGACCCCATCGGCACCGGCAGCACCGTTGGTGGCGCTGCCGCCTACGCCACCGTTTCCACCGATTCCGCCGGCAGCACCGTTGCCAGCGATACCGTTCGCGTCGCCGCCGTTGGTGCCGTTGCCACCGCTGCCCGCCGCTGCGTCCGCGCCGCTCGCTCCGTCGGCAGCGTTCCCGCCGTTGCCGCCGTGACCAGCCGCACCGCCGGCACCCGCAGCGCCGCCGCTGCCGCTCTGGCTGCCGCCAGCGCCACCGTTGCCGCCCTTACCGCCGTCACCGCCGTCGAAGCCGTTGGTGCCGTTCCCGGAGCCATCGGTGAAGCCATGGGCGCCCGTGGCGCCGGCGCCACCGTTGCCGCCGGCACCGCCGGTTCCCACGGTGCCAGCCGCGCCGCCGGCACCGCCGTCACCGCCAGCCTGCGCGGAATTGTCCCCGAGGACCTGGCCCGCTCCGCCGTGGCCGCCCGCACCGCCGTTGCCGCCGGTGCCGAGGCTGCCGCCCGTGCCATTTGCGGCCGGCCCGCCGACACCCGTTCCGCCGGTGCCGCCCGCACCGGCGGTCGCACGGTCACCACCGTCACCGCCATCGCCACCGTGGCCTGCAACGCTGTTCGCGCCGCCGCCGGCACCCGTACCGCCGGTGCCACCGTTGCCCGCGTTGCCGGAGTTGCCGCCGTTACCGCCCTTGCCCGCGGCACCGTTGACGGCGTTGCCGCCGTTGCCACCGGCCGCGCCCGCCGCCGCGTCGCCACCAGACCCGGCGTCACCACCGGAGGTGCCGTTGCTGCCCGTTGCGCCGTTGCCGCCATTGCCGCCGCTGCCGCCATTGCCGCCATTGCCGCCGTTGCCGGCGTTGCCGCTGATCGATCCGCCGTCGCCGCCGTTGCCGCCGAGACCACCCTTGCCACCGCTGACACCATCCGTGCCATCTCCGGAACCGCTGGTGATCCCGCTGGAACCTGTCGCTCCGGCGCCGCCGGCGCCGCCCTGACCGCCATTTCCGATGGCGCCGGCCGCCCCTGCGTGGCCACCGTTGCCGCCGGCCTGCGCGACGCCGTCGCCCAGCATGACTCCGTTACCGCCAGCACCACCGTTACCACCGTGGCCGCCGGTCATGTCACCGTCGGCACCGGCCTTGCCGTCAGCAGCGATCGTGTTGTCGCCTCCGACGCCACCGTTGCCGCCAACACCGCCGGCACCGGCGTAGCCACCGGAACCACCGTCACCACCGATACCGGCCACGTGATCGGTTCCGCCGCCGGCTCCGGCACCACCGTTGCCGCCGCGCCCGGCCGCACCGCCGGCACCGCCGAGGCCGCCGACACCACCGGCACCGCTGGCGCCCTGAGTTCCGTTGGTGGCGGCGCCACCTACCGCGCCGGCACCGCCGTGGCCTCCGACGCCACCGTTGCCGCTCAGCCCGGCGTCGCCGCCGTTGCCACCGTTGTTGCCAGAGCCTGCAGTTGCGTTGGTTCCGTCCGTTCCCTGGGCGACTCCACCGACTCCACCGACACCGCCGGTACCTCCGCGCCCGCCGTTGCCACCGTTACCGGTAATGCTGCCACCCGCGCCACCTGCGCCACCGTTTCCGCCACTACCGCCCGTCACGCCTGCGGTGCCGTTGCCATCGACGTCGATGCCGCCATTGCCACCAACGGATCCGGTTCCGCCGTTACCGCCGTTACCGCCGTTACCGTGGATACCGGCCGTGCCGCCGATGCCACCGTTACCGCCGGCCTGGGCAGAGCCGTCGGCAAGAGTCTGTCCCGTTCCGCCGTGACCGGCGTTGCCGCCGTTGCCACCGACCCCGACGGCACCATCTGTGCCCTTTGCACCTGGCCCATTGATACCGGTTCCACCGGCTCCGCCGAGACCAGCCGCTGCACGGTCTCCGCCGTTGCCGCCGTTGCCGCCGTTGCCTGCGTTGGCGTTCGTGCCTCCGCCAGAACCATTGGCGCCGGTGCCGCCGTTGCCGGCATTTCCGGCGTGGCCACCATTGCCACCATTGCCGGCGGTGCCATTGACGGCACTGCCTCCCTTGCCACCCGCGGCACCTGCGGCGGCGTTTCCGCCCGCACCGCCGTTGCCACCGGATGTGCCGCCGCTGCCGGCAGCGCCATTACCGCCGGCCCCGCCGCTACCGCCGTCGCCGCCGTTACCGCCGTTACCGGCATTGCCTGAAATCGAGCCGCCGTTACCGCCGTTACCGCCGGTCGCGCCGGCTGTGCCTGACAGCCCGTTGGTGCCGTGGCCGTCGCCGCCGGTGATGCCGGCGGCGCCGATTCCGCCACTGCCGCCGTTACCGCCGTTACCGCCGTTACCGACATTGCCGGCGTTGCCACCGTTGCCGGCCTTACCGCCGGCCTGTCCGGTCAGGGCCGCGCCGTTGCCGCCGTTGCCGCCGTTACCGCCGTTACCGCCCTGAGTAGCCGCCGCACCGTCGGTGCCGTCTGCCCGCTGTGTGCCGTCGGCGTTGAAACCGCCCGTACCGCCGATGCCCGCGGTGCCGATGTTGCCGCCGGCGCCACCGTTTCCGCCGGTGCCGGCGATGCTGTTGACGCCGCCGGTGGCGCCGTGTCCACCGTTACCGCCGTCGGCCCCGTTGCCAGCGTTTCCGGCGTTCCCACCCACGGTGCCGAGTCCGTTGGTTCCGGCAACACCGTTGGTCGCGGTACCGCCAGCACCGCCGTTACCACCGTTACCGCCGTTACCGCCGCTGCCGCCGTTGCCGCCGTTGCCGCCGTTGCTGCCGGAGCCTCCGGTGCCCGCGACCGCGTTCAGGCCCGCCTTGCCCTGGAATCCGTTACCGCCGTTACCGCCGGTGCCCGCAGCGCCGGCACCGCCACCGGCGCCTCCGTTACCGGAGATCGTGCCGCCCTTACCACCAGCGCCACCGTCACCACCGGAACCGCCCGACTGACCACTTTGGCCGTTGACTGCTCCGGCAGTGCCAGCCGCTCCGTTGCCACCCACGCTGCCGGATCCACCGGCTCCACCGGCTCCACCGTTGCCGATGGTCCCGGCGTTGCCGCCGACACCGCCTGCGCCGCCGCTTTGCGGCACACCGCCGGCCAGAACCGATCCGTTACCGCCGCGGCCAGCTGCACCACCGTTGCCGCCGGCACCAGCACCGCCGTTGCCCCCGTTGACAGCCTGCTGGCCATCGCCACTCAGGCCGCCCTTGCCGCCCAGGCCGATAGCTCCACGGTCACCACCATTGCCGCCGTTGCCGCCATGTCCGGCAATCGTGTTGGAGCCGCCACCGGCGCCATTGGCGCCGGTGCCACCGTTACCGGCGTTGCCCGCGGCACCACCCTGGCCGCCGACGCCACCGGCACCGGCCGCACCGTCATTGCCCACCGTGGCGAGGCCACCGACACCACCGGCGCCACCGTGACCACCGAGGCCACCCGCGCCGCCGTGTCCACCGTTACCACCGTTGGCACCAGACAAGCCGCTGCCGAACGCCGCATTGGTCGCGCTGACACCGTTTGCGCCGAAGCCGCCGCGGCCGCCGGCACCACCGGCACCACCGGCACCGCCCGCGCCGGCGTCGCCGGACTCGCTTCCGCCTGCACCACCCATTCCGCCGTTGCCGCCGGCGCCGCCGTAGCCGCCGGCGGTGCCGCTGCCACCATTGCCGAAGCCGTCAACGACACCGTCCAAGCCAGCATTGCCAGCCGAGCCGATCCCGCCGTTGCCACCGGCGCCACCGACACCGACCGGGCCGGCCGCGCCACCGTTGCCGCCGTCGCCACCGGCTTGCGGTGTTCCGTTACCCAGGGTCTGGCCGCCGCCACCGTTGCCGCCCGCACCACCGTTACCGCCCGTTGCCGCGGCACCTGCGGCTCCGTTTGCCGCCTGCTCGGTGTGGCTGCCGTTCCAGCCGCCCTCACCAGCGCTGGCGCCGGCCTCACCTCGGATACCGCCCTTGCCGCCTTCACCGCCGCTTCCGGCCTTGACGCCAACTCCGCCGCCGGCGCCGTGGCCACCATTGCCACCATTGCCTGCGTTGCCAGCTGCGCCGGCGTTGCCGCCGAGCCCACCGACGCCATCCACGCCTGCGGCGCCGTTGGCTGCGGAACCGCCCTGACCGCCGTCTCCACCTTGACCACCGTTACCGCCGAGGCCACCGTTTCCGGCGTCCCCGCCAGCGGTTCCGTCGTTGCCGCTGCCCACGATGGCATTGATGCCAGCCGTACCGTCGGCTCCGTTGCCGCCATGACCGCCGTGGCCGGCCGCGCCGCCGGCGCCGCCCGCGCCACCGTTTCCGGAGATCGACCCACCGGATCCACCGACACCACCGGCACCACCGGCACCACCGTCGGCGCCATCGGTGCCATTGCCGTCGCCCGCGGTAAATCCGTCGATCGTGGCACCGGTGCCACCGACACCACCGGCACCACCGTTACCCGTTGCGGCGGCGTTACCGCCGGCGCCACCGGCGCCACCGCCCTGGCCGGTGTTGGTCGCCGAGATCAAGTTTGCGCCGGCGCCGCCCTGACCGCCCGCACCGCCGTCGCTTCCGATGCCGTCACTGCCGGCACCACCCAGGGCGCCGGCCTCAGTCCCGGCACCGCCGGTCCCCGCGGCGCCGGCGGCGCCGCCCTCGGCACCGTCGCCACCCGCTCCACCTGCGCCGGCGTTGGCAGCGCCACCGCCGCCGAGACCGATACCACCCGCACCGGCGATTCCCGCGTTACCGCCGTCACCGGCGTTTCCACCGATACCGCCGAGGCCGTCGTATGCGACGCCGCCGGTACCGCCGGTACCACCCTGACCGCCCGCGCCGGCGTTTCCGCCGAAGCCGCCCGCCGTGTCGGCAACGGTCGCATCGGCGCCCGCGCCGCCCGCGCCACCGGCACCACCGGCGCCGGCGTTACCGCCCGCACCACCGTTACCCGAGGTGGTACCGCCGTTGCCACCGGTACCGCCGTTGCCACCGGTACCGCCGAGGTGGCCAGCAGTGCCGTTTCCGTTCGCGTCGGTGATGCCTGCGACCGTCGCTCCGACGCCACCGGCACCACCGGCACCGCCGTTTCCGACCACCGCCGCGTTACCACCGACACCGCCGGCGCCACCGGCCTGACCGGTCAGACCATCACTGGCCAAACCGACACCGGCACCACCGTTACCACCATCAGCACCATCACTGCTCAGACCCGCCTGGCCCGCAGCGCCATCAGCGCCCGCCTCGGTACCGGCACCACCGGCGCCGAAGCTACCTGCCGCACCACCGTCTGCGCCGTTACCACCGCTACCACCGTTGCCCGCAGCGTCCGTACCGCCACCGCCGAGGCCCGCACCACCAGCCGCAGCCACACCGGCTGCCCCGCCGTCACCCGCGTCACCACCAGCACCACCAAGGCCGTCAACCGCAGCGCCACCGACACCGCCAGAACCGCCCGCACCACCGGCACCGGCGCTACCACCATTGCCACCGGCAGCACCGGCCACCGTCGCGTCAGCAGCAGCTCCACCGTTGCCGCCCAGAGCGCCCTTGCCACCGGAACCGCCCGCACCACCGTTACCCGAGGTGCTACCGCCGGCACCACCGGCACCACCAGCACCGCCAGCGCCACCAACACCACCAACCGTGCCGTCACCCGCGCCATCGGTGCTGCCGTTAGCCCCAACAGCGCCAGCACCACCGGCACCACCGGCACCACCGTTTCCGACCACCGCCGCGTTACCACCGACACCGCCGGCACCACCGGCCTGACCGGTCAGACCATCACTGGCCAAACCGACACCGGCACCACCGTTACCACCATCAGCACCATCACTGCTCAGACCCGCCTGGCCCGCACCACCATCAGCACCCGCGCCCACGCCGAGACCACCGGCACCACCGGCACCACCGGCACCGCCATCAGCCCCCGCCCCACCGGCGCCGCCAGCACCCGCCGAGTCGGTACCGCCGCCGCCGAGGCCCGCACCACCAGCCGCAGCCACACCGGCTGCCCCGCCGTCACCCGCGTCACCACCAGCACCGCCGTTGCCCTGCGCCGATGTACCACCGGCACCACCATTACCACCCGCGCCACCAGCTCCGGCGCTGCCACCGTTACCGCCGGCAGCACCCGCCACCGTGGCGTCGTCCGCTGCACCGCCGTTGCCGCCGACACCGCCAGCGCCACCGACACCGCCGACCCCTCCGTCACCGGAGTTCGACCCGCCGGCTCCACCGACACCACCTTGTCCGCCGGCACCGGCATTGCCGCCGGCCGTGCCACTGCCGGTGTTGTCCGTCGTTCCGTTGGTGCCGTCAGCACCCCGGCCACCGGCGCCACCCGCGCCACCCGCGCCGTCAGTGGCCGCATTGCCACCCTGTCCACCGGTGCCGCCGGCCTGGCCGGTCACGCCGTCACTGGCCAGACCCGACCCGTCGCCGCCTGCACCGCCAGCACCACCATTGCTGCCGACTCCGACGCTTCCCGCCGCCCCGGCAGAACCGCCGTCGGTTCCGGTGCCCGCGGCACCAGCCACACCGCCGACGGCACCGTCACCGCCCTGACCGCCAGAACCGGCCGCATCTGCGGCACCGCCACCGAGGCCCTTGCCACCGGCAGCAGCCTGCCCGGCGTCGCCGCCGTTACCCGCAGCGCCACCGGCACCTCCGGCGCCGATGGCCGAGGTTCCTCCGGCGCCGCCGTCACCGCCGATGCCGCCGGCACCGGCGCTACCGCCGTTACCACCGGAGCTTCCTGCCACCGTCGCGTCGTCAGCGGCACCGCCGTTACCACCGGTGCCGCCGGTACCACCTACGCCACCAGCTCCACCTGTGCCCGAGTTAGTGCCGCCGGCTCCACCGGTACCGCCGGCTCCACCGGCTCCACCGGTACCACCCGAGGTGCCGTTCCCGCTGCCGTCACTGCCGCCGTGCTCACCCGTGGCGCCCCGGCCACCGGCGCCACCCACGCCACCATCACCGTTGTCACCGGCGTCGCCGCCGTTGCCGCCACGGCCACCGGCCTGGACGGTGCCATCGCCGAGCAGCTCACCGTTGCCACCCGCACCACCGGCGCCACCATTACCCTCGGCGCCGTCTGCGCCGATCGAGCCGGAGGCTGCCTGCGATCCACCACTGGAACCGCCCGCCCCAG
>NZ_MVHH01000081.1 GCF_002086515.1 Mycolicibacter arupensis | reverse complement strand
GCCGCCCTGTCCGTCGAGGGCCGCCGCAAAGGCGTCGATCGTGGCGACAGTGTGGTGTCGGCTCCGGTTAAATTCTGAGCAGCCTGCTCCGGGGTGGTTTCGAGGCGTCGTCGCAACACTCTAGATTCTGGAGGTTGTGTTGGCATCGTCGCGTCGGGTGAAGAAGGGGCCGGGGCGTCGTCCGCTGTCGGCCAAGCGTCAAAGGTTCATGGAGTTGCGGGCCCGCGGGTGGAGCGTCCGTGCCGCGGCCCGTGAAGTCGGCGTATCGCGGTCGTCCGGGACCAGCTGGGCCAGCGGTCATAAGACCTACCGAAACGGCGTCGTGGTCGGGTTCGTCCCGCCACTGGATCCGCTGGCCGTACGTCAGATCAGCGCTCGCTACCTGTCCCAGGACGAACGCATTGAGATCGCTGATCTGTGCCGTGCTGGGCTGAGCATGCGCGCCATTGCCGACAAGCTCGGGCGTGCGCCCTCGACCATCTCGCGCGAGCTCGGGCGCAACGCCGCGCCGGCCGGTCGCGGATATCAACCCTTCGAGGCTCATCGGCGGGCTACCGTGCGCCGAGCACGTCATCACCGACGACGGGTCGACACCAATGAACAGCTCGGTGTCCTGGTCGCTGAGCTGCTTGGTCGGCGGTGGAGCCCGCAGCAGATCAGCCGCCACCTCCGGGTGCTTTTCCCTGGAGATCGGTCGATGTGGTTGTGTCATGAAAGTATCTATCAGGCTGTCTACCAACCGAATTCACGTTTCCTGCGACCTACGCGATTGGCACCGCATCGGCGTTCGCCGCTGCGTACCGGCCGAGATCACCGCCGCGCCCATCAGTGCCAGCGGCGCCGCCGACCGCGATTCCAGCAGCCCATGCTCACCATCCACGACCGCCCTTTCCCACCCGTTGACCGGTCCCAAGCCGGACATTGGGAGGGCGACCTCATCATCGGTGACAACCACCTCTCAGCGATCGGCACGCTGGTCGAACGCCAGACCCGGACACTGCGCCTGGTGCATCTGCCTCGCGCGGATTCTGACTCGCTGCACACCGCTCTGGTCGACCGGATGCAGGACCTGCCGCCGGAGCTGATGCGATCGATAACCTGGGACCAGGGCACCGAGATGGCCCGCCATCTCGCGACTGCCGACAAGCTCGGGGCGCCGGTGTACTTCTGCGACTCTCGATCACCGTGGCAGCGGGGCACCAACGAGAACACGAATGGGCTGCTGCGTGACTACTTTCCCAAGGGCGTCACCCTCGCCAACTATTCGCTGGAGCACCTGTTGGCAGTCGAGGAGGAACTCAATCAACGTCCCCGGATGGTCCTCCAAGACCGTTGCCCCGCGGATCTATTCGCGGCCCTGCTAGCGTCAAGCAGTCCATCAGTGTTGCAACGTTGACTAGAACCCACCCCGGAGCAGGCTGCTCAGAATTCAACCGGAGCCGACATGCGATCGAAGCTTCGCCGAAACACGCATCTGCGTCCGCCATTCGACATAGCTCATCCGATGTCGTCGCGAAACGGGTAAGCGTGCGCGAACTGGCTCCGCACGTGCGCCAGCTCAATCATGTCGTAGGACATCGACAGGCTGCCTCGACCAGGCGACACGGAGCGACAGGCCTTGAGTTTCGTGCCCACGGCAGCCGGATGGGTTGTTAGGGAGACACGGCAAGCTCGTCGACAGGAACCTGCTGCAGGCGCTCGCGCCTCTGTGCAGGTTCGTGATCCGTCGAAGCCTCGATGCGGCGGATAATCAGCTCGCGCAGTGGCCGATTGACCGCAACGACAGCGGGGATGGCTAACCCAAGAGGGCGCACGTCGCATCTAAACCCACACCGTGCAACAGCGTCGGGCCATATGGCGAGTCCCCGTTTCTGAGTCCACCCGTTTCTAGAGTCGGGTTGGTTTGATCCGTTCTCAGTTGATGCTGCAGGCCACCGGGGTGTGGGTACACCCGCAGGCCGCAGCGTACTCGGCCGGCGTGCGGTAGCCCAGGGCCGAGTGACGGTGTCGAGTGTTGTGCTCGTCCTTGAAGTCGCTGATGACCACGCGGGCCTCGAACAGGGTGGTCCAGTAGTTGCGGTTGAGGCACTCCTTCCTGAGTCTGTTGTTGAAGGATTCGATGTAGCCGTTGTCCCACGGGCAGCCCGGCGGGATGTAGACCATCCCGGTCTTGTGCTCGCAGAAACCTTGCAGCGCTTGGGAAACCATCTCCGGGCCATTGTCGAGCCGCAGTACCTTCGGCGGGCCGCCGTGGGCGGCGAACACCGCTTTCAGTTCCTCGACCAGGTGCTCGCCGGTGATGGAGCGCTCAACCAGGTTCAGCAGCGACTCGCGGGTGTGCTCGTCGATCATCGAGGCGATCTTGATGGCCTTACCGTCGACGGTGGAGTCGAACTGGAAGTCGATCGCCCACACCACCTTCGGCGCATCGGCGACGATCGGCGGCACCGAGGAAACGCCGGCCCGCTTACGGGGGCTGTGCACGCGCACCTGCAGACCCTCTTCACGCCACAGTCGGTGGATCTTCTTCTTGTTGACCTCACGGCGCTCGTCGTAGCGCAACGCCGCCCAGGCGCGCCGGAACCCATGGCACGGGTGTTTGGTGGCGTAGGCGCGCAGCCAAGCCCTCATTTCGGCGTCCGGATCGGTCGGGGTCTGTGCCAACGGCAGACGACGGCAGGTGGAGCGGGCCAGCCCAACGGCCTTGCACGCCAACCGTTCCGACATGCCCAACGTATTGGCGAGCATCTCGACGGCGCGGCGCTTGGCAGCTGGGCTCAGAATTTTCCCTTAGCGACCTCCCGCAGGGCGTCTTTGACCAGCTCGGCTTCGGCGAGTAGCCGCTTAAGCCGGGCGTTCTGCTCGCGCAGCTCCTTGAGCTCCTTGGCGGCGTCGGTGTCCATCCCGCCGTAGGAACGGCGCCAGTTGTACAGCGTCGCCGGCGAGACCTCCAGCTCGCCGGCGATCTCCTCGCCGGTCTTGCCTTCTGCGGCCAGCTCATCTGCTCGGCGCAACTTGCGCACGATGTCTTCTGCGGAATTCCGCTTCCGACCAGCCATACGTTTCATCGTCCCTTCTCGCCCGACATGGGGCCACAGGACTCTAAAACTGGTTGGGCTCATTCAACGGGAACACGCCACATAGGCACGGTGCTGATGCCTTGCACCGGCCGGATTCCAAATGGCACGGGTGGAAGGAGCAATCCACTTGTCCGCATCAGTGGTCACTGCGATCCACTCGCGCTGGCGTACACCAACTGACGTTCTTCGTACACGTGCTCGCGATCAAGTCCGCGATGGCAGGTCCAACACCAAGGTGGCCATTTCGATTCGTGGCCGAAAAGCGGAACAACTAGGCAAGTTATCACCATGCCGCCACCGCCGCATCGGGGACGCTTATCGCGACTGACAGCTTCGTCCCAACCCGCCTCGCTAGAAAGCATGCAGTGACTTCTTCAAGTGACAACGCCCCAGGCGTACAGTCCGTCCTCTCCCCCGAGCCGGCTCGGCGCATGCTTCGCATCGAGGCGCGTAACTCTAGCGTCCCCATTGAACGCAAACCCGACTGGATCAGAACCAGACTGCGCACGGGCCCGAACTACCTGCAGATAACTGACCTAGTGCGACGTCAGAACCTGCATACGGTCTGCCAGGAGGCCGGGTGCCCGAACATCTACGAATGCTGGGATGCCCGCGAAGCGACCTTTCTGATTGGCGGGAGCGTCTGTAGTCGCCGCTGCGACTTCTGCCAGATAACCACCGGTAAGCCAGAGCCCTTGGACCGAGACGAACCTACGCGGATCGCGGCGAGCGTGAGGGCGATGGGATTGAAGTACGCGACCATCACCGGGGTCGCACGCGACGACCTACCTGATGGCGGCGCCTGGCTGTACGCCGAGACGGTCCGTACGGTTCACCACCTCAACCCAAATACCGGCGTCGAGCTACTCGCGCCGGACTTTCGCGGCATACGAGATCAGTTGAACCAGGTGTTCGAAAGCTCGCCAGAAGTATTGGCTCACAACGTCGAGACGGTCCCTCGGCTCATGAAGAAGATTCGACCCGGTTTTGATTATCAGCGTTCCTTGGGTGTGCTGACGGCCGCCCGAGAGGCAGGCCTCATCACGAAGTCCAATCTGATTCTTGGTCTAGGAGAGACTCGTTCCGAAATTTCGGCCACTCTGCGCGATCTACGTGACAGTGGGTGCGAGTTGCTCACAATGACCCAGTATCTGCGACCGTCAGTACGGCATCATCCCGTAACACGCTGGGTCAAGC
This sequence comes from Mycolicibacter arupensis, assembly GCF_002086515.1. Classification (GTDB taxonomy): domain Bacteria; phylum Actinomycetota; class Actinomycetes; order Mycobacteriales; family Mycobacteriaceae; genus Mycobacterium; species Mycobacterium arupense. Next base: position 4,282 of record NZ_MVHH01000081.1, on the reverse strand, counting down.
CAGAAGAATTTGTCGAGCTGGCCGCAGAGGCGAAAGCTGTGGGTTTCACGGCAGTGATGAGTGGGCCCTTAGTGCGGTCCTCGTACCAAGCCGGAAGACTACACAACGAAGCGCTCGCAACCAGGAGTTCGCTTCAGCAGTAGTGCGTGCTTCTACTCACACACCCGAGCACGGGTCTCAAGCGCAGCGATGCCGCCAGGTGACCACGACATTGACTACGCACTTCCCAGGGTCCGAAGTGCCGGTCGCTCGCGCAAGCTAGAGCTATCAGCAACCACATACTGCATACGAAAGGCTAGTCATGAAGGAAATTCTCGTTGTCGGCGGCGGGTTTGCTGGGGTCTGGAGTGCCGCGGGCGCGGTCCGCAGGGCCCGCGCGGCCGGCGATGACGGCGACGAACTGCACGTGACGCTTGTCAGTGATCGAGATGATCTAGTGGTTCGACCCCGTCTTTACGAGGCCAATCCCGAGAGTATGCGCGTCCCATTGAACGGCATCCTTGACCCCATCGGGGTCAGTCGGGTCACGGCACGGGTGGTCAGTATCGATGTGGCAGAACATACAGTGCAAACACTGAGCAGTCTGCGCATCGAAATACCGGCCAAGCCGCTCAGCTGACTCAACCACACCCCGCACATGCGCCAACCGCCGAGGCTGCCCAGCCAACCGCGCCTCGGCCTCCCGCCGCGCACGCTGCGCCAACACCCCGCTCACACCAGCCAGCCTACGAGCCCCATCGCCACGGTGCAGACCCATAGCTGATGCTCAGCGCAGCCGTGACCGCACAGCCCGCAGGAATCCGGCGGCTACCTGCGGGCTTCGCTACGCTCCCTCTGCTCCCGTCCGCGCCGGTCGCTACACTTCGCCCTCCGTCCGCCGCCACTACCGGCCGGCCACGACAATCAGGGCCCACATCTCAGCGGCCTCAGCGCCCCGCCATCACGACAAGTCGAAGCCGGTACCGCTACCGGGTCGCATCGCGCCGCCACGGACAGCACGCGCGTCAACGCCCTCGACCGCCTCTGACCTGCGATGTGAGAACTTTCTCTACTGCTATTAAAGAACTACCGGCGTTTCTGCAGCCTCGCGCAACAGCTGCGTCGGTAGGGTCCGCGTCCGAACCAGCACGGTCTGACTCATTTCTTTACCGGCCACCCGTTGGGTGTGCCTGCAATTGTCAGATCCGTCGACCGTGCTTGGTTCGGCGCGGAACCGCCAGCACGGAGTGACCTGATAGGAGCGCGACCAAGCATCCCGTAGCAGTATCGTCCCCGTACCGGCGGCTCTGCCCTTCACCCATCCAGAAAAACTCCGGTCATAGGAAGGGCCACAATGCAATCCATCATCGCCGCAGCACCGAGCCTGCCAGGCGTCACCGTCGGTGTCGACACGCATAAGCAGTTCCACGTCGCGCATGCCATCCATGAACTCGGTCGCCCGTTGGGCACTCATCAGATGCCCGCCACAGGCCACGGTTACCACGTGTTCGTAGCGTGGGCACGATCTTTGGGACAACTCGCGGTGGTCGGCATCGAAGGCCCCGGCCACTACGGAGGGGGTTTGGCCCGCCACCTACGCGTCGAAGGGATCACCGTCACCGAGGTCGGTCGCCCGAAGCGGCAGCGCCGCGCCCGCTACGGCAAATCCGATCACGCCGATGCGGCCGGGGCTGCGGCCATCGTGCTGGCCGGTGAAGACCTCGGAGCACCCAAGACCGCCGATGGCCCCGCCGAAATGGTGCGGGTGCTGCGGGTAGCTCGCACCAACGCCGTGCGGGCACGTGCCAAAGTCGTGACCGCACTCAAAGATCTCATCGTCACCGCCCCCGACGAACTGCGCGAACACCTGACCGGTCTGCACAAGAGTGACCTGCTCTACGCCTGCCGGATCCTCGATGTGTCCGAAATGCTTTCCACGCCAACCGATGCTGTCAAGATCGCGCTCAAGTCGTTGGCCACCCGTTGCCGCGAACTCGACGCCGAGACCGACCGTCTTGGGCGACAGATCGACACCATCACCGCCACCGCAGCGCCCCAGTTACGTGCTGTCTACGGGGTTGGTCCCGACACCGCCGCCACCCTGCTGTCCGCGATCGGCGACAACCCCGACCGCATCCGTCACGAAGCCGCGTTCGCCAAACTCTGCGGCGTGAGCCCACTGGAGGCATCCAGCGGCAAGACCGTTCGCCACCGACTCAACCGGGGCGGCAACCGCGACGCCAACCGCGCGCTGCACGTCATCCTGGTCGTACGGATGCGCCGCCACCAACCCACCCGCGACTACCTGACCCGCCGCCTGGCCGAAGGCAAAACCAAAAACGAAGCCATGCGCTGCCTCAAGCGCTACATCGCCCGCGAGATCTTCCACGCCCTACGACCGCCTCAACAACCCGCGAAAATCGTTGCCTGAAGATAGGAGCATCTGCTATCGATACATCGGCGAGAAGTAGGCCCAGGCGCCGATGCCGAGCGCGGTGAGCAATAAGAACACGAGCAGCGTGCGGCGCAGGTTGGTCGTCATGCCCCTGTAGACACCGCAGGGTGGACATTCGTGACACCAGCGGTCAGGACCCCGCCTTCGCTTGACCGCGCCAACCCCGGTGTCCACGATAACCAACGCCGCGAGGGCCAGCCCGAATTGCCGCCAGGTCTTGACATCTGTCCGGGCGATCGTGCACGAATTCTGTTGTGCGGTGCTACCGCATTGCCGTCGTCGGAACGACGACCGTTACCGCCGGTCTCGGCTCGATGCTCGCCTATCGCGTAACGACAGCATCTCCAGATCGACGCGCCGGCAGTTCCTCAAACCTGGCCGCCGGCCTTGGTGCCACATTCTGGGACAAATCGGTCGGGGCTCGTCGGGGCTCGCCAAAGGGTGGGTGCAGCTGCCCGTCGAACACGCGATGAGCGTGGCGCGCTTAGCTAAGTGATGTCCGACACACGGTGTCACATTTCGCCGCAGGGTGGTGTCTTACGGTTGTCAGAAATAACTGGATCAGGAGGTCTCGATGAGCATCAACAACGTACGAACTATGTTGGACAAGAGATTCCACGTCGTTGTGATTGGCGGCGGCTATGCTGGGGCGCTGGCTGCCAATCGGCTGCAACAGAACCGAAATATCGACATCACCATCATCAATCCGCGCCCGACGTTCGTTGAGCGGGTGCGGTTGCACCAATTGGTTGCCCGAAGCGGAGAAGCAACAGTCGACCTAGCCGGGATCCTGGGCAACCGTGTGCGGCTGATTGTCGACACCGCAGCGCGCATCGACGTCGTTACCCGCAGCGTGGCTCTGGCCTCAGGCGGGACAGTGCCATACGACTATCTGATCTATGCCGTGGGAAGCATCGGCATAGTGCCCACTAAATTGCATGGCGCGAGCGAATTTGCCTTCCCCATTGCTGAGCTTGAGCAAGCCGAGCGACTTCGCGACGCAGTGGACAAGCTGCAACCCGATGCGCCAATCTGTGTCGTGGGTGGGGGATTGACCGGTATAGAGGCCGCTTCGGAACTGGCAGAGCACCGTCGCGAGGGCTCGGTGACCCTGCTGTGCGGAGGAGTCCTCGGTCCGAGTCTGAGCGAGAAAGGGCGTGCTTCAGTCCGCCGGCAGCTCAAGCGCCTTGGCGTCGATGTCCAAGACGACGCGGTGGTGGCCGAACTCCGCTCCGACCACGTCCGGCTCAGCGACGGGCGGACCCTACCGAGCAAAGTGACTGTGTGGACGGCCGGCTTTGGCGTGCCGGATCTGGCCGCCAAGAGCGGCCTGAGCACCGATGAACTGGGACGGCTGCTGACCGACGAGACACTGACGAGCGTCGACAACCCGTACATCATCGGTGCCGGCGACGCTGTGGCCCCCTCCAATGAGCCGCTGAGAATGAGCTGCCAGGCCGCTGGGCCGCTGGGCGCCAGGGCTGCCAACACTGTGCTCCAACGTGTCGCTGGCGATCCGCTCACACCCCTCGGTCAGAATTTCGGCGGGCAGTGCATCAGCATCGGACGCCGCCGCGGCACGTTCCAGCTGACACACCGCGACGACACGCCGCGGCGTGTCTATGTGGGCGGCAGGATGGCAGCGAGTATCAAAGAGATGATCTGCAAGACCGTTGTCAAGCAGATTGCCAAGGAGAGTCGCAAGCCAGGCAGCTACAACTGGCCCGGCTCTGAAAAGCAAGCTGCCGCAGCCAAGAATACCGTCGCGTGAGGGCCGATGACGGACTCCTTGCAGCGGGTCAAGACTTTGCGCGGCCCGCCGTGCCATCTCGTGGTCGTTGTCATCGG
>NZ_MVHH01000080.1 GCF_002086515.1 Mycolicibacter arupensis | reverse complement strand
CCCCTACCCCACCGCTAACGGTTAGCCCAGGGGTTACACCGTGGGTTGGCGGTGGGGTTGGAGGTGGGGTTATCGACTGGGTTGCGGTAGGGGTGAACGGTGCCAGTGTGGCCGGGTCGACGGCCTTCTGTGCCAGCATCGTGGCGACCGCATCGCGGGTCCACGACGACAATTCCGGTTCCCGCGCCCGCAGCTTGAGGACTTCGAAGACGATGACGCCGCGCAGGATTCGGGACGCCAGCGCAGCGCGGGCACCGGCCATCGAGACGGCCATGTTCGGTTTACGCCAGATTCCGTCGTGCTTGATCCAGGACCGCAGAACGTACTCGGAGACGCTGGTGTCGACGAGGAGGAACTTCTCCATCGAGAGCTCGGCGCCGGCGTCTTCGACTTCGCCTGGTGTCCAGTTGCGGGACTTGGCGGCGATCTTGGCCGGATCCCAGTTCCCGGCGCCGCAGTAGGACAGCTGGGGGTCCGTCCAGAGCACGAAGTAGAGGTGCTGGGCGGGCGGGGTGAGGTCCAGCCAGTCGTCGTCGGCCCAGATGTCCAGATTGATCGGTGCGTAGGTCTTTCCGGTCGGTCGCTTCATCTGGTGGCCTTCTCGTCCTCGGTTGTCGGGCAGTCCTGGTGGTGACCCTGCGTGGGTGGGTGCCAGCCGCACTTGTCGCAGCGGCCATAGGATTTGAGCTGTTCGGGGCTGAACAGCAGGCGGATCGCGGGGTCGCTCATCGTCGCGGCTCCGGCGGGTCGGGGATCCGCAGCGCGGTCAGTCGCAGTTCGATGCAGATCTGATCGCAGGTGGCGATGATCGTGTCGCGCACACCGCAGTCGGTAGCGAGGTCCGAGCGTGCGGCCGCCATTACGACTTCAACGAGTCGGCCTGCTGACTCCAGGCCGGCACGGAAACCGTCGGTCTTCCCGGCCCGGTAGAGCCAGGCCGCGTCTGCTCCGATCGCCGTCAGCGCACGCTGGGCCGCGTTGTCGACTGCGTCCAGATCGGGACCGCTCATCGGCCCACCGGCCTCTCCCGCCGCCGCGGCTCTGGCCGCGGCCAACGATCAACCGGCAGAGCACCGTGGTAGATGATCCGGCCGCAATGACAGAACGAACCAGGCTCGCCGCGGAACCAAGTCGAGTGCACCGCGCCGACCGGGTGCCCGTCGTCTTGGCAGCGCGCACGAGTCTCAAGGCTGCTGATGCCGTTCACCGTCGAGTTCAAGCGGCGGAACTCCCGCGGCACAGACAAATCCACGGCAATCACGAGGCCTCCTGGTATTGCTTGCAGTCGCAGTACCCGCACCGCCCAAACACACCCTCAACCGGCCGGCCGTGCTGGCGGACGATCTGCCAGTGCTGCGACTGCGAATGCTCGCAGCACGACGTGGTGGGGGTGAACAACACCAACTGTGCGGCCATCACGATGCGACCCCCAGCGATTCCGCCACGACGCCGACGAGGTCGCGGGCGGCCGGCGGGGTGACTGCGTTGCCGGATTGGCGGACTTGCTCGCGTCGGTTGCCGAGGATTCGGTAGTTGGTGGGGAAGTCCATGGCTCGGGCGATCTCGCGGGGTTCGAGCATTCGGAACAGCACGTCGTTGATGTCGACCGTCGGGCCGCCGGCGAGCAGCGACTGATGTCCCATCGTGGTGATGGTGCGGGCCGCCTCGGTGACCGGCGTGGACATCTCGGCGCCGTCGCCCCTGCTGCTGTTGTTGCGCATCAGCAGGGCGTGGGTCTCGACGGTGGTGCAGGTGGGCACCGGGTCGCTGGTCGGCCGGGTGCCTCCCTTGCCGTAGTAGCTGGTGACCAGGCCGTGGTGGTTACCGGAGGCGGTGACGGTGGCCAGCGGGTCCGCCACCGGCCGCGCGACGCTACCGCCGCCGCGCAGTTCCGCGATGAACGCCTGGCACAGGCCGTGGTTCGCGCCGTCGGCCACGACGGTCGTCAGCGGCTCGCGCTCCGGGTCGAGATCCCGCACCCGGTCCCGGAACTGCGTCAGGAACGCCATACCGGTCTCGTGGCGCGTCGTCATCGTCCGCGCCGCCTGATCCACCGGTACCGCCGACTTGCCGTCGCGGCCTTCGACCGGCACCAGCAGCGGTGCCCAGTAGCGCTCGATTCCGGCCTGGATGCGGCCCAGGGTTTTGTCCGCCAGGGGTTTGTCGCGGTCACCGATCCGCTGGCCCAGCAGGGACCAGTCGATGATCTCGGCCGCCGGCCGGAACAGTGGCTCCACGATCTGGTTGCGGCACTTCACGCTCGGGCAGCGGTAGACGTACTGGGCGCGGTAACGCCCCCACGGCCGGTCGGGTTTCTTCCACACCTGCATGGCCCGCACCGGCCCGCACTCGCCACAGATCGCGTGCGGGCGCACGACACGCTCCAAGTCCGGCGCGGTGTTGCTGGCACGCCAGAACACGATGTAGATGCGGTCCCGCGACTGCGGTGCACCAGCACCGAACACCTGGGCGTGCATGCTGTTGAGGTAGACGATCCGGTGCAGGTAGCCGATGGATTCCATGGCAGCCAGCCAGGCTTGGAACGGTGGCCACAGCGCCACGTCCACCACGTTCTCGACGATCACCGCTTCGTAGTGGTGGTACTCCGAGAACCGTACGACGTCCCACATCGTCGCCCGTGAGCGCTCCGCCGCCTCGTCCGGCAGGATCTCGCCGAACAGGTCGGGTTGCGCATCCTGGCGTTTCTTACCTTGTGCGATCGAGTGTTTCGTGCACGACGGCGAAAACCAGCCCAGGTTCGTACGGGGGAACGCGCGCGGGTCGACCTGCGACAGGTCTGCGCACCGGTGATCGGTGTCGGGGTGATTCGAGGCGTGGGTGTCGATGGCCAGCTGCCAGTGATTGGCCGCCATCACCACCTGGATACCGGGGACCTGGATCGCGCCGGTGGAGCTGCCGCCGGCACCGCAAAACATGTCTGTGAGCGTCAGCACAGTCCCTACCTGTCGAGGATGGCGGCGATGACTGCGGCACAGGACTTCTCGCCGGACAGTTGGAGATCAATACCACCGGCCCACGGCTTGGCGTCGACCGTCCCCAGGAACCTCCGGATGTCGGCGAGCGCCCCGGCCTGCCGGTCGATCAGGCTGGCCACGCGCGGCGTGGTGGTGGCCGGGGTCTCCGGCCACCACGCCATTGCGCTTGTCACCGGTTGCCCCGGTAGGCCAGCACGGGGATCTGCGTCTGCTCGACGACGCCGACGAGCATGTCGGTCCAGGCCTTGCGCAGGAGCTGCTGGTAGGGCTTCAGCTTGATCATCAGCGCGAGCTGGCCGCTGTTGACCTGCAGCCGGAACCAGGCTTCGACGTCGTACTCGACGGTGTGGCCTTCCCACGGGCGCAGCCTGAGTGTGATGACCTTGGGAACCTCGAGCGTCCCCGATGATGTGCCGCCGGCCGAAGCGCTGATTTCCTCGGTGTAGGCCAGTGCTTGCGCGGAGGTGGATCGGTCGATACGGGACTCGAACTGCGCGCTGCTGTGCGCCCGGATGGAGTGGATGATCTCCAGGAGGTCGGCCTGGTCGGGATCGATGACGGTGTGCAGGAGTTCTTCGATGATGTCGCCGAATTCGACCTGGGAGGTGAACCACTGACCGGAGATCTTCGTCCATGCCGCCCAGTCGGGGTCGGTAACGAGCTGCAAGGTGAGCAGGTCATCGCGCCAGCCGGCCTCGGCGGTGGTGTGCTCGTTGTAGACGGCGGTGACGGTGCCCGTGGTGTAGTCACCCCACAGAGTTGAGGCACCATCGGTGAGCGGCCGGCGGGTGAGTTCATGGAGGAACGAATCCAGCTCGGATACCTGCCGCGCACCCTTGACGCGGAACGGGCGGTCCCAGAGGTCGTGCTCGTCGATCGATTTGACCTGCAGTCCGTTCGCGTCGGTGACGGCGACCGCGTAGCGCATGCGCGCAACGCCGCCGTCGATGATCTCGGCCTTGTGGGGGGTGTTGGCGACCAGGCCCGTGTGCTCGACGGTGGTCTTGAGGTCAGCGGTTTCAGCCATGGTGGGTCTCTCTTTCGTATGGGGTGGGTGGTGGTTGTCAGTCGCGTCCTGCGGCAGCGGATTTGCCGTCCGCGGTGCCGTAGTTCATCTGGTATTGCTCGGGGTCGTTGCGGTGCAGGCCGCCGTCGTCGTCGGTGAACCAGATGGAGTCGCTCTTCTCCTCGGGGATCTTGGCGGTCACCTTGTCCCCGACCACGACAGCGCGTGCGTTGTTCTTGAGCTGGGAGATGGAGAACGTCACGGTGACCGACGCGCCGCGGCCGGTCTGCTTGACCGCTTCGACGGCCTGGCGCAGCAGCTTCGACGCGGTGTCGTGCGCTCGCCCCTTCGCGTGCCGCAGCAGCAGTTCAGAGAATTCCGTTGCGTTGCTTTCCGTTTCAGCCATTCTTGGTGTTTCCTTTCGGGGTTGTTGACTGATGCTCTTTTGAGTCAGGAAGCCAGGCCCAGGCCGTGGCGTTCCCGTTGCCGTTTCACGGATGTGGGGGTGATGTCGAGGCGTTTGGCGATGGCCTCGATGTTCGTTTCGCCGCAGCTGACAACGTCGATGTAGCGCTCGGCGAACGATGCCGGAGCGGTGGGTACAGGTGCGGGTTGCGCTGTGGGATCGTCGATAAGGTCTTCGTCCCACGCGAGCACTGGCACCCAACCGCGCGCGGCGGCCCGGCGCCGAGCGGGTTCGGATGTGCCGGGTACGCCTTGGAGTCGGTCAGTCAGGTCGGCGATGTGGCGTGCGGTGGCGGCGGTGACCCACTGTTTGCGCCCGTTGATGAGGGTGCCGACGTTGGTTTCCAGCCAGCCGAGTTCGTTGGCCAGTTCTCGCTGGGTGTGACCACAGACCACGAGGCCTTGCAGGCGGCGGGTACTGCCGATCGCCAGGACGCGGCCGTCGGCGACGAGCCGGTGGGGTTCTGCGGGTACTGCGATGGACAGCACGAGGCGCTCGGTCGCTTCGGTCACCATGTCGCGGCGCAACACGTCGCACACCCATGTCCGGTGTCGTCCGGCGATGACCCCGATCAGTTGGTAGGTGACACCCGCGGCCTGTAGCTGCGCGATGTGGGTTCGGGTACGAGTGGATGCGACAAGCCCGCCCTGGGGGCGGGTGAGGGTGAGGTCGGCGTGCTTGTTGCAGTAGCCGCGGCGCCGAGCACGATTCGGGCACTTCAAGCTCTTGCAGATCACTGCACTCACCCGACCAACCCGCTGGTGCCGGATATGACGTCGTACTGAGCCTTGACCCATTCGCAGTCACCCATCGCGGTGTGCCGCGCATAGTCGGCGGCTTTCACGCCGATAGCGGTGGCGATCGTGTCAGATCGGGTGGACAAGTCCGCCGCGAAGACCGCAGGGGCCTCCCTGTACGCCCCGTTGGCAGCCCGTATCCCCCGGAGGTAGCCCACGACCAGGTTGGAGATGTCGGCCAGGTGGAAGTCCCACGGTTCCGGGGCGACGAGGTCGTCGTCCAGACAAAGCCCACGGCTCGGTGTCAGCAGTTGGTAGTGGATCCGGATGGTGTCGAAGCTGGGAACACGGCCGACGACGATCGGCTTGTTGCCGGAACTGTCGGTAGCGAAGAACTCGTAGATTCGGGCACCGGCCACGGCCTGCGTGACCGCCGCGAAGGCGTCGAAACGCTCGTCGTAGTCGCGCTGAAAGGTCTCGGGCAGTTCGTTGTAGAACGGGTAGATGGGGTGGTGGACGAACATGTGCAGGCGGGATTCTTCGCCGGTCGAGGTGCTGCGGCGGATAGCGGCGACCTCCCAGATCGGCGAGCTCAACCGGGTGCCCAGCGTCTCGGTGTCGAGGAACACCACGTCAGCGGTAACGGCCGGGTCGAACGGTAAGTGGGTCACGTGAAGACTCCTGTCGGATGCTGCTGGTAGTAGGCGGCGAAGCGCTTCACCAGGGGGATGTGGTGCGGGCAGACGTAGACGACGGACTCCCTGACCGCGATGCCGGCCTCAACCCCGGACAGGCCGTGGTTGATCAGGTCGGTGAGCACTTGCCAGACCCGTTCCACCGTGGGGTCGTCGTCGAACTGGCCGCAGATGTCAGCGGCGTGGTCCTCGGCGTAGGCCTGGCCCGGGGTGAACGGTGCGGCATGCGCGGGTGAATGACCCAGGGCGTAAGCGAGAATCGATCCGGCGGCGGCCAGCCACAGCAGTGGGTGAATCCGCTCCCGCCACGCCCGGCGGATCACGAACCGCTCCTAGCGCACAGCTGGCATTCCGGTGCCGAACGCTCGCTGAACGTCGTCAGCAGTCGCCTGATCGCGGGGTGGCGGCGCCGCCCGGTCAGCCAGCCGAAGAGGTAGACCGAGCTGCCACACAGTGAAGTCGCGTACATCCGGCGCTCGTCATCAACTTTGACCGGTTCCGCCAGCCTGTGCAGGCGCCCACGCCATGAGATGCCCCAGATGGACGGATCGCGTTGTAGCTCAACTGAAGTCGTCACCATACGGTCACGTCCAGTCCGGCGGTGCGGTTGGTGTGCTCGTCGGCGATCGCCTCGGCGCGGACGCGCGTCGGTACGTGCGGGCCGCGGTATCCGCAACCCGCCATCGCGTAGTCGCAGCGAGGCTGGAACGTTCGACCGAACAGGGGGTTGGCGCTGGCGTGCACCGCGATCGGATGGGCGCTCATGCGGTCACCGGGCGGGTGTAGAGGTTGGCCAGGTGGGTCAGCCAGGCGACCGCGTCGTCGTGGTTGCTGAACCTCAGGGGCTTCAAGCCAGGCTCGTTACCGCACAGGGATACGAACCACGTGTCGTGCACGCGCAAGGCAACTGCGATCACCGCCGGGCAATAGCGCGCGGACGTGTCAGCTGCCCGACGAAAGGCAGACGGAGACCGCGGTTCATCGCGCATCGCGGTGTAGACGGTGTCGTCGCCGTTGCCGGTGATCTCCAAGAGCCAGCCGGTGGTATCGGTCGGTGCGTCTAAGATGGGGGTGCTCACCGAGAGTGTCCTTTCCAATGGGGTTGTGTTCGGTGGGTTGGCCGGCAGTCCGGGACGACTGCCGGCCCTTTTCATTGCCTGGTGGATCTGTCCTGCAGGTAGGCCAAGAGCTGGTCCTGATGGCGAATCGCGTCGGCGACTGCGTCGGCGAAGGTGTTCACGAGCTGCATTGCGTCGGCAACCGACTCACGGATCGTCGTGGCATCACGAGCGAGGACCCGCAGCAGCTCATCGAGGGGCCCGACCGCGCCCGGCAATTCAGCTGGCCGAGCCAGCTGGTCCAGGTCCAGGTACTCGGGCGGCCAGCTCCCGACGTTGACGTTGACGTGCCCAGGCCCACCGCGGTGGACGGTGTCGATGTCGGAGAAGAACACAGCGCTCCTGATCCGCTTGAGCCAGTTCATCGACCCGCCTCTTCATCTGTGCGGATGAAGGCGGCGGCGCGGATGCAGCGCTTGCAGTTGCGGGTCCTGCACTCCCCACGGGTGCCACCGCAGCGTTTCCACTGCGCGATCAGGGAATCCAGCAGAGGGTTCATGGGGTATCTCCTGGTGTGTGGAGGACGGGCAGGGTTCACGCGACGGCTATTGCCTGATCGAGGCCATAGATGGGGTCGTAGCCCCAGTCCTTGGCGAGGCCGGCGAAGATCGGCGTTTCCACGCCCCAGCGTCGGCGGGCGGTCTCAGCCGCGGTCTCAGACGGGGACGTGCGTCGCGGTAGGTCGGCGCGGACCTTGTCCAGCCACTCACGCCTAACCGGAATGGCGTGCGCCGGCACAATGAACTGCGGCTTCACGGCCGGGATGACGGCGGTGGGCAGGTCGGCGGTCCAGTCGTCGGGCTCGTCGCGGTAATCGGGCCCAGACACGAACGGCAAGACGTCGTCGGGCTCTAGGCCGGGTACGACTGCCAGGCCCGGTCGGCCAGCGCGGTGACGGCCGTGCACCAGCGCAGGGCCGGAGTCTCCGGTGCCGCCGGTGAGCATCGCCCAAGCGACGAGAAAGAACACCGCCATCAGCACGATGTACAGCGCGTCCTGAGCGGTCATTGCGCACCGCCCAGGGGCGCGCCCGGGCCGCCCTTGAGCTTGAGGTCAACGAGCTGCGCGGCCGCATCGACGGATAGCGATCCATCCACGTAGGCGGCGAGGGTGGCGGGGCAACCGAAGACCAGGAGGTTTGCAAAAGCGCCGACCTCCGCGCGGATGATCTCGCGCACCCGCTCCTCGGTGAGCAGTCTGGGGTGGTTCATGCCGACCTCCGGCCGTCGGAAGTCGTCGTGAGCCGCCGCGCTCCCCCGGGCGTCAGGTTGAGCCCAGTACGGCTCGGCACGGACGGCACGACGCGTCGGGATTCGATGAATGCCGCGATGTCGGCGTCGGTCATCCGGTAGTCGCAGCGGCCACCACCGCCCTTGCGCGCCACCCGGTACCCGGGAGCGTCACCGCGGCGGATCGCTTCACGTAGCCACCGCACCGACGGCGCGTGGCCGGCATCAACGACGTCCTGGAGGGAATGCCCGCGGATCACCATGCCCCCTCGGCCATCGTTCCGAGGACATCGACGAGCGCCTGGATCAGATCAACGACTTCGGGGGGCGTAAGCAGCACTGAGCCATAGCGGTTCTGATCTCCGACGCCGAGGTAACCGCGTTCCACGCCGTCGCCCGTGCGACCGAGGCCGACGTGCAGCAGCCGATTGCCTTCCAGGACTTCCCGCGGATCGACGTAGTGGGTGAAATCGCACTGGCCGGTGGAGACCGGGAACGGCGAGAACACATTCCGCAGAACATCAATGTCGGCCGAGTCGAACGACAGGATCAGCGGCGTCTCGCCGGCGCCCTTGACGGTGACGTATACCCCGCCTTGATGCTGCTCGTAGGCGTAGATCGAACCGTCAATCAGATTCGGCTGCGCGGGGTCGGTGTGGCATGTCCCCAATGAACGGGGCCATCCTGTTTTAGAGTCCTGTTGCCCGTGAC
>NZ_MVHH01000008.1 GCF_002086515.1 Mycolicibacter arupensis | reverse complement strand
CCCACCGAAGCCAGAACCTGCGCCCGCCGATTTACACCGAAATCTGGACGCCACCGTGTGCGGACAAAGACCCCATCACTGCGAAAGAGTCGGCCGAGTTGGTGAGGCAGGCCGGCGGCGAGGGTTTCGACGTCGTATGCGACGTCACCGACCTTGAGCAGGTCCGTAACCTCGCTGATGCCAGTGAAGACTGGTTTGGCAAGGCGGCGAGCCTGGTGATCAACAACGCCGGAATCGGTGCGGGCGGCAATCGCATCGGCGCTACGTCGGTCGAGGACTGGAACGCTGCGATTTCTGTCAACCTTTGGGGTGTTATCTACGGGTGCGAGACTTTCGTTCCCCGGCTCCGGAGCAACGGCCGTGGCGGAGTGATCAATGTGGCGTCCGCCGCGAGTTTCGGCTCGGCGCCCCGAATGGGGGCATACAACGTGAGTAAGGCCGGAGTGCTCGCTCTGTCCGAGACCTTGGCGGCCGAACTGAGCGGTACTAACGTCAATGTCACAGTGCTTTGCCCCACCTTCGTCAAGACGAACATCGCCAAAAATCCTCAGATTGAGGAGTCGGCGGCGAAACTCGCGACCAACCTGATGAGGTGGACCGGCATTTCGCCGGATCAAGTGGCTCGAACGACCTTGAACGCGCACGATCGCGGACAAATCTATGTAGTGCCCCAACTGGACGCGAAAATTTTGTGGCAACTGAAAAGAGCTTTACCCGGTCAGTTTACGCGGGCGTTGGGGCTGGTGGAGCGCGTGGCCTCATGGAACGATCCAGCCGAACAGAGGGAGCAGTGAAATGGCGTTCGCATATAGCGACATGCTCGAGACGATCAAGAACAAGCAATGGGCTCTCGCCGATATCGATTGGGGCGCCCCTGGTGCGGAGTTGATCACCGACGAACAGCGTCCCAAACTCAAGCAATTCATGTCCGACGTGGTGTGGATTGAGCATGTCGGAGCGCGCGCCTTTGCTGCGATGGCCCCGAAGGCGCCCTTCGAAGCGCTCGGAGACATTTACCGTTACTTTCACGCCGAGGAGCAGCGTCACGCCAACGCCGAACTTGCTCTGATGCGTCGCTGGGGCATGATCGAGGAAGGCGAAAAGCCTGTACCGAATAAGAACATCCGTCTCGTGATCGAGTGGCTAGATCGGTACGCTGAGGCTCTTCCTCTGACTGTCATCGGCGCCGCGATTCCCGCACTGGAGACCGCGCTGGACGGGGCCCTGCTGAAATTTCTCCTTGATGAGGTCGACGACCCAATTTGCGGGGAAGTATTCAATAAGGTCAACAGCGACGAATCGCGGCACCTTGCAGTAGGTTTTCAAGTCCTGAATGACCTCGGCGCCAGTCCCATGCGAATCCATGCAATCCAAACGGTCGGCGCTGTGATGGACCCCCGTATTCTCACTGGCGCGTTGCTGTATATACCGCTTCTCACGCGCATGTTGATGAATCTCAACGCGATGGGGCTATCCGAAGAGAAGCTGTACAACGCGGTGACGCGATATGGCAATGTCGGGGACCGCAGTGAGCACACGCGGAGGGTGCCTGGATATCACATCTTGAAGGCCCACATGTCCTCCTCGATCAAGCGGTCCCAACCCCTTCACTTCGTTTCCCAGCGCTTAGGCAATGCGATCGACATCTTCCCCGTGCAAGTACTCGGGCGACCGCCTTCATGGACGGATGAACTGACCTATGAACCGGTCGCTAAATGACGGACACGGTAACGACTTTGATCGTCGGCGCCGGCTTCGCGGGTATCGGTACGGCGATGAGAATGCTTCAAGCGGGCGTTAACGACTTTGTCATCTTGGAGCGATCACATCGCGTCGGGGGCACCTGGCGTGACAACACTTACCCCGGCGCCGCCTGCGACATTCCGTCATTGCTGTACTCCTACTCGTTCGAGCCGAACCCAGGCTGGACTCGCGCATACTCGGGGAGCGCAGAGATCCTCGCCTATATCGACGCGATTGTCGCGAAATACGATCTTGGGAGGTTCATTCATTTCGGTGCGGACGTGAGTGCACTGGAATTCGACGAGGATGCCGGAGAGTGGGTTGTCGACACGACCGGCGGCAGGCGGTATCGGGGCCGTTCAGTCGTGATGGCTAGCGGACCACTTGCTGACGCCAGTTTCCCGGATATTCGTGGCATCGAGTCGTACGAGGGGAAAAAGATTCACAGTGCTCGGTGGGACCACTCCTATGACATGAGCGGTAAGAGGGTGGCGGTTATCGGGACCGGGGCGAGCGCTGTGCAGATCATCCCCGAATTAGTCGGGTTGGCGGCGTCGGTCAAGGTGTTTCAGAGGACGCCCGGTTGGGTGCTACCGAGGGTCAATTTCCGGCATCCGGCCTGGGCGCGTTCGACTTTCAAGCGCACGCCGGCAACCGAACAGGCCCTACGAGGTGCGTGGTTTTGGGCGCATGAGGTCATGGCCGTGGGCATGGTTTGGGATACCGCTGCAACATCTGTCATCCAAGCGGTCGCAAAGGCGAATCTGCGTCGGCAGGTGAAGGACACCTGGTTGAGACGTCAACTAACGCCGCAGTTCAGACCTGGGTGCAAACGCATGCTTATGACTAGCGACTATTACCCTGCGCTCCAGGCCGATAACTGCAAACTCGTCAGCTGGCCGATCGCCACACTGGCTCCGAACGGAATTCGAACCGCCGACGGCATCGAGCATGAGGTGGACTGCATAGTATTCGCGACAGGCTTCGATGTGTGTAAACGCGGTACGCCATTTCCGATCCGGGGGCGCGACGGGCGAAAACTCGAAGACGAGTGGTCTGAGGGGAGATTTGCCTACAAGAGCGTGAGTGTGGCCGGCTATCCGAATTTGTTCTTCACTTTCGGGCCTAATTCCGGTCCTGGCCACAACTCCGCTCTTCTATATATGGAGGCGGCAATCGATTACATCGTAAAAGCAATCGAGCTCTTGCGCGACCAAGGCAACGGAGTCCATACCCTGGATGTGAAAGAGAATAGCCAAAACGCGTACCACTCCAATATTCAGCGGCGGTTACGGCGCACCACATGGAACTCGGGTTGCAACAGCTGGTATTTGACGGAGGATGGCTATAACGGCACGATGTATCCCGGCTTTGCGACTCAGTTCATTAGGGAACTGTCCCGTCTGGATATGCGCGATTACGAGATCACTCGGCGTGACGATGCTGACCTGAAGTTGACACAAACACGCTGAACCGAAGCAGCGGATATAGGTTGGACATCGAAGCGCACGTGAGGAAGTAATGGGTTCTGAGTCTGGGCAGCACTACGAAATTGCAATAGTCGGAGCCGGGTTTTCTGGGATTGGTACAGCGATCAGCCTGTTGAAGGCCGGATTTACGGATTTTCTGGTAGTCGATGAAGCCGATGGCGTCGGCGGTACATGGCACTGGAATACGTATCCGGGAATAGCGGTCGATATTCCGTCCTATAGTTACCAGTTCTCTTATGAGATGCGAACATCCTGGTCACGAACTTATGCTCACGGGAATGAGCTGAAGGCTTATGCAGAGCGGTGCGTAGAAAAATACGGACTCCAAAATTACATCCGGTTCAACACGACTGTGGACGAGGCTTGTTTCGACGAATGCGCAGCACTATGGCGGCTGAGCTGCTCCTCTGGTCAGAATCTGACCGCGCGTTTTGTGATAAATTGCTCTGGCGTCCTCAGTCGGCCGAAGTGGCCTGATATTCCAGGAGTGCGCGACTTCGCCGGCGTGACGCTGCATACGGCCAGATGGGACCATACGAAAGATCTCACCGGTAAGCGGGTGGCGGTGATCGGGACTGGGGCATCTGCGGTGCAGCTGATTCCCGAAGTCGCGAAGATCGCATCAAGTCTGACGGTATTCCAGCGAACGCCGATTTACTGCTTGCCGAAGCCGGATTTCTCCATACCGAGCTGGGCCGCGACAGTGATGCGGTTGGTGCCGGGGGCACAGCTGATGACGCGCACTGCGAGTCAGGTGTTCGTCGAGTTCACATTTCCCATCGCAGCTCATTTTCACTCGTTGATCCCTGTGTCGGATCTCATGGAAGAGGCGGCGAAACGCTATATGCGTCGGGCGGTCGATGATCCGGTGACTCGAGACCAACTCATTCCTCGCTATTCGTTGGGTTGTAAGCGACCGAGTTTCCACAATTCCTATCTCGCGACGTACAACCGTCGCAATGTTTCGCTCGAGACCAGCGGCATCACCCATGTCGACCATGCCTCGGTTCACACTGAAGATGGCAAGAATTATCCGATCGATGTCATGGTCTTGGCCACCGGGTTCAAAGTGATGGAGTCGGGCAATATGCCGACTTATGTGCTGAAGGGACGCGGTGGAGTGGAGCAGTCTGCTTGGTGGGATGAGCACCGCCTCCAAGCCTTCGAGGGTGTGAGCGTCCCAGGGTTCCCGAATCACTTCAATATCTTCGGCCCCTATGGTTACAACGGCTCCTCGTACTTCACACTCATCGAGGCGCAAAGTCGGCATATCGTCCGCTGTCTTCGTCGTGCGCGCACGCTGAAGGCTGATCACGTAGAGGTCAGACAGCAGGCGAACGACCGCTACTTCGGTGACATGATTAGCCGCCGACATCGACAGGTTTTCTGGCAGCCGAGCTGTTCCAATGCCAACAGTTACTATTTCGACAAACACGGCGATGTTCCGTTGCGTCCGTCAACTACCCTGGAGACTTACTGGCGTAGCCGCACCTTCCGGCTCTCCGATTACCGATTTGAACGTCGCGCAGAATCCGTTGGCGCACGGTGACCAACACTGATGCGGCGGACCGGCGCCCCAGTCTTGCAAGTCATTTCGTGGCAATGACTTCGCGAAACACACTGCGTCCGCTGTCGCAACTCATCCCGTCGAGCGCCCACGGCCTCGCGGTGATGGATCGCGTACTCCGGATGGCGCTTGTGGGATCGCGGCCCCGCCGAAGCGTGGCGGTTCGCACAATAGATACCGAGTTCGCCGGGAATCAGATACGCGGGGATTGGATCACTTCTCCTGCGGTCGATCCACACGCGGTTCCGTTGCTCTACATTCATGGCGGCGCCTACTCCATGTGCTCACCGGCTACCCACCGCGGCCTGCTCGGTGAACTTGCCTCCGCGAGCGGTCGGCCCATCTTTGCCGTGAGGTATCGGCTAGCTCCACGCTATCCCTTTCCCGCTGCCGCCGACGATGCACTGAACGCATACCGCTGGCTCGTCACCGGGCAGCCATCGGCTTCCGGCGAACGCGGTGTTGCGGTGGCCGGGGACTCGGCGGGCGGCCAGCTCACGATGGCCACCGCCCTTGGCGCACGTAGTGACGGACTGCCGCTGCCGGATTCGATGCTTCTCATGTCTCCGGTCCTGGATCTGACATGTGAACTCGCGAGGGCACGCGAACTTCGCCGCCGTGATCCTTTCGCCTCTGCTCGGTCCGCGGCCCGCGCTCTTGACCTGTACGTGGCTGGTGCAGATCACCGCAATGAGCGACTCAGCGTGCTCGACGCAGACCTCAGGTCCATGCCACCGATCCTGATTCAGGTAGGCGGAAGAGAAATGTTGATCGATGACTCGAGGCATCTTGCCGACCGTCTCCGATCGGCCGGATCAAGCGTTGAGATACAGGTGTACCGGGGACAGATCCACGTGTTCCAAGCCATGTTCCGAATCCTGCCCGAGGCTCGTGAGGCGATCCACCGCGCTGGAAACTTCCTGAAAGCTTCGGCCCACCGGTGAAAGTGTTGGGACCGTGGATGCTCCACTGCCACCGCGCCATCAACTGCTTCTTAGCTGTCTCATGACAGGCGGCTTTGCGAGGGATCCCCGAGGACACGATCCGTCGATAGTGATCATCGGGGCCGGCGTCGCGGGTATCGCCATGGCCCATCAGCTGAAGAGAGACGGATTCACCAACTTCACCATGGTGGAACAGGCTGCAGACATCGGCGGCGTCTGGCGCGACAACACCTATCCAGGAGCGGCTTGCGACGTGCCGTCAGCGTTGTACTCACTCTCGGACAAGCCCAACACTCGTTGGTCGAGACGTTATGCAGAACAGCCCGAGATACTCCAATATCTTCGCCGACTCGTCCTGGCCGACGGAATGGACCTGCAGCTGCGCACGCGGACCGAAGTCGTCGAGATGACCTTCGATGAACAGGCCGGCCGTTGGCGTTTGGTGACCGGATCCAGCGAGACGATCTGGTGCGATGTCGTGATTTCGGCCGTGGGGCAGCTCTCGCGACCTCATACGCCGAATATTGCCGGCGAAGACACCTTCGAGGGGCCGCGTTTTCATTCGGCGCGTTGGGACCATTCGGTATCGCTGCGCGGCAAGGAAGTAGCCGTCATCGGGACAGGCGCAAGCGCGATACAGTTTGTGCCACGGATCGCACACGAGGCACAGCGCGTAACGCTGTATCAGCGCACGGCGCCTTGGATTTTGCCGAAGTGGGACAGCAGGTACGGACGTCTTCACCAACAGCTGATTAAGGTTCTGCCGCTGTGGCTGCGTCTTGAGCGTTTCGCGGTATGGCTGATTTTTGAAGTGCTCGCAGTGACGTTGGTCGACGCGAAGCCCTTGTCACGCATTCTCGGCGCGGTCGCCCGCTACCACCTCCATCGGCAGGTTGCCGATCCAATGCTGCGCCGGCAACTCACGCCATCAGATGCGCCGGGGTGCAAGCGGGTGTTGTTCTCGAATGATTACTACCCCGCGATTGCCAACGGTGAAGTCTCGTTGGTGACCAACGCGGTTGCGAAGCTTTGCGACAAGGGAGTCGTGACCGACGATGGCGTACTCCATCGCGCGGATGTCGTCATTTACGGAACAGGTTTCCGCGCTACCGACTTCCTCGCCCCGATGCGTGTTCGCGGCTGGGGCGGAGTGACTCTGGACGAGGTGTGGGGGACGCAGGCGCACGCATACCTGGGCATTACAGTCCCGATGTTCCCGAATCTCTTTCTCCTCTATGGCCCGAACACGAATGTCGGTTCCGGGTCGATCATTTACATGATCGAGTCTCAGGTCCGCTATGTCGGTGCCCTCATCAAGATTTTGGCGAGTGACCCAGGGCGTACGGTCGACGTCAGGCCAGACATCGAGCAAAGCTACAACACACGATTGAGCCGGCGGCTGCGAAGGTCGGTGTGGGCGCTTTGCGCGAGCTGGTACACGACCTCGAGTGGCGCGATCCCGACGAACTGGCCTGGGCCTACATTTGCCTACCGGATCCTCACCCGCAAACCACGCAGTCACGATTATCTATTCAGGCACGTTGAACGCCTTCAGTTAGACGGCCCGAGTGAGAACCGCGCGAGGCTGCGCAGATGATCCGGGTCGCAGGCGGTGTCTAACATTTCACTGTTAACTGTTCGAATATTGACATTCAGCACATCTATGTAAACTACTACCAGATATCCGTGCAGCAGAGCGCCCAGGAGGCATCGTGGCTAATCAGCTTCTCGCAATCACGCGTCACCCCAAGGAGCGGTTGACGTCTGTCCTGTTGGCGCCCGCCCCCCGCGTCGTCGATGACAAATGGCGACAGTGGAGTCGGGACTGGAGAGTCCGGGAACTTGCGCCGGCCCCCGCCGGATCTGGGCTGAGAGCCGTCCTAGGGGACGCTGGACTCCCGTTGCTGGGGCACACTGTCGACTACATCCGATTTGGTTCAGAATTCAGTCGGGAGCGTTACGAACGTTTGGGCTCGGTGTCGTGGATGGGCGCATTCGGTACCAAAATGGTGGTCATCGCCGGTCCAGACGCAACGCGTGAGGCGTTCACAAGCGAAGCCAAGGCCTTTTCTCAAGATGGCTGGTCCTTCCTGATCGATGCTTTCTTCCATCGCGGGTTGATGCTCATGAGCTTCGACGAACATTTGATGCACCGGCGCATCATGCAGGAGGCGTTCACGCGTCCTCGCCTGACCGGATATGTCGGGCAGGTGGCCCCGTGCGTTCGCGCAGCCGTGCCCGCGTGGCCGACCGGTCCGTCGGTCCGGATCTACCCGTTGTTGAAGAATCTCACCCTCGATATTGCCACGGATGTCTTCATGGGTGGCCGCGGCAAGGACGAGAGCGCTGCTGTCAACGAGGCGTTCGTGTCCACTGTTCGCGCGGCGAGTTCCTTTGTGCGAGTTCCACTCCCGGGCACCAGGTTCCGCGCCGGCGTGCATGGGCGGCGCGTGTTGGAGGACTACTTCTCCCGACACCTGCCGGCCGCGCGTGCAGGCGAGACCGACGATCTATTCGCCGCCCTCTGCCAGGCGACCACAGAAGACGGTGAACGGTTCTCCGACGAGGATGTGATCAACCACATGATCTTTCTCATGATGGCCGCCCATGACACCTCCACGATCACCACCACTGCTGTCACCTACTTCCTCGCTAAACATCCTGAGTGGCAGGAGAAGGCAGCGGCGGAGGCGCGGTCCTTCGGTCACGATTCGCCAGATATCGACGAACTGGAGCGGATGACGGTCCTCGATCTGATCCTCAAAGAAGCTCTGCGTCTGCTGGCGCCCGTTCCGCTGGTGATGCGCAAGACCGTCCGTGATGTCGCCATCGACGGCTATCACATCCCCCGTGAAACCTTGTGCGCAATCACACCCGCCGTAAATCACTTCGACCGCAGAATATGGAGCGACCCGGACCGTTTCGATCCGTCGCGCTTCGATGAGCCCCGGCGCGAGGACCAACAGCACCGATTCGCCTGGGTGCCGTTCGGCGGGGGGGCGCACAAATGCATTGGGATGCAGTTCGGCACACTCGAGGTGAAGGCAATCCTGCACCAGATGTTGCGTACCTACGCTTGGACGGTCCCAAACGACTATCACGTGCGTTGGGACAACACCTCGCTGCCCATTCCCGTGGACGGACTGCCTGTGACGTTGCGGCACCGATGAGCGGTGAGAACTCGCCTTACCTGGAGCCCACGGAGTTCCTCGATTGGCAACATGAATCGGTACGCGACTTCGTTGCATCGGCGACCCGCGGCGCGGTCGACGACACCATGAAGGCCATAGCCATCTTCACTGCGGTCCGCGACTCGATTTGGTATGACCCCTACACCGTGACCGATGACCCGCATGCGTATCGCGCCAGCACCATCGCAACTGCAGACCGCGCTTACTGCGTCCCGAAGGCGGTGCTCTTGACGGCGGCCTGCCGAGCAGCAGGCATCCCAGCGCGGCTGGGGTTCGCCGATGTCCGAAACCACCTTCAGACCGAGACATTGCGTGAGCGGATGGGCGGTACCGACGTCTTCGTCTACCACGGATACAGCCTCATGCATCTCTGCGGTGTCTGGGTCAAGGCAACTCCGGCGTTCAATCGCGAGCTATGCGCACGGTTCGGCGTCCCGCCAATTGATTTCGACGGGCGCACAGACGCCCTGCTGCACGGGTTCGCCGGTGACGGCACACAACACATGGAATATCTGAGGGATCGAGGCGCCTTCGACGATCTACCGCTGGCAGAGATCCTGCAAGCGCTCAGAACCCACTACGGGACGCTCATAGGCGATGCGAGTCGCCATCCAGACCTGTTCGCCTGAAGGGCCGATGCGTAATGCACAGCACGATGCAAGACGTCCAGCTCACAATCTCGGCAATTGTCCGCCATGCCGCCTCCATTCACGGAAACAGCGAGGTGATCACCCCCGACGGAATTGGATACCGAAGTATGTCCTACCGTAGCGTCCTGGGGCGAGCGGGCCGACTTGCCAATGCGTTGCGCGGGCTCGGAATAACGGCAGATCAACGGGTGGCCACTTTTCAGTGGAGTAACCAAGAACATCTCGAGGCCTACTGCGCGGTTCCCTCCATGGGCGCGGTGCTGCACACCCTCAACATTCGTTTGGCTCCAGAGCAACTCGCGTACATCGCCAACCATGCCAGCGATCAGATCATCCTGGTGGATGCGTCGGTTGCGCCATTGTTGGCTAGTGCGCTACCAGCGATGGAGTCGGTGCATACGGTCATCGCCACCGGGGGCGGCGACCTCGCTCCGCTGCAGCGATGCGGGAAGACGGTGTTGCGTTACGAGGAGATCCTGGCGCAGCAACCGGAGACTTTCGATTGGCCCGAGATCGATGAGCGTTCCGCCGCGGCCATGTGCTACACCAGCGGGACTACTGGAAATCCCAAAGGTGTTGTCTACAGCCACCGTTCGACCTACCTACATGCACTGACCGCCTGCACGTCGAACGCCCTGGCAGTGAGCGAGGCCGACCGTATCCTGGCCATTGTCCCGATGTTTCACGCCAATGCGTGGGGACTGATCTACGCGGCGTTGATGTCTGGTGCGGACTTGGTATTACCCGATCGCCATCTGCAAGCCGCGCCGCTGGTGTCGATCATCGAAGAGACTCAGCCGACTATCGCCGGTGCAGTGCCGACGATCTGGAACGATGTCGATCGATACCTGGAATCGAATCCCGCCCGGGACATCTCCTCACTTCGGCTGGTTGCCTGCGGCGGATCGGCAGTCCCCGTCTCGCTGATGCGGGCATTCGAAGACAAGTACAACGTGCCTATCGTGCAGGCATGGGGCATGACCGAAACCTCGCCGCTGGCTACCGTCGCACGCGCAGCGCACGGAGTAGGCGAGACCCGTGCGTGGGAGATGCGCGAAAGCCAGGGTCGGCCGATGTGCGGTGTCGAGATCCGGTTGCGTGACGACCACAAGAAGACAGTGCCGTGGGACGGTCGATCAGCGGGTGAAATACAGGCGCGAGGCCCGTGGATCACCGGCGCCTACTTCGGCGACGATGATCCGGACAAGTTCGACGGAGGGTGGCTGCGCACCGGCGACGTCGGCCGGATCGACCCGGACGGGTATCTCACGCTGACCGATCGTGGGAAGGACGTCATCAAGTCAGGTGGAGAATGGATCTCCTCAGTCGAGCTGGAAAACACGCTGATTGGTCACCCGGCGATCTACGAGGCTGCGGTGGTGGCAGTTCCCGACGACAAATGGCAGGAAAGACCGCTCGCCCTGGTCGTGGTTCACCGTGGAGCCGAGGTCGACATCGACCGACTGCGCGCGTTTCTGTTGGACAAGGTCGCCAAGTGGTGGATCCCGAAGCGGTGGAGCTTCGTGTCTGAGATTCCTCGAACAAGCGTCGGAAAATACGACAAGAAGGCCATACGCGCGCGTCACTCCGCCGGCGAGTATCAGATCGAAACGTCCTAAGAAATCAAACCCATTGATATTGAACAGCCGAGAGGGAATCCTGTGACAGCATCAATTTCTCCCTGGATGAGCGCCGAATTGCTCGAGCTTCGTGACCTTGCCGCGAAGTTCTTCTCGACCGAATTGGCACCACATGCGCAACGTTTCGCAGACCAGCACCAAGTTGACCGAGAATTGTGGCACAAAGCCGGCGAACTAGGCCTGCTCTGCATGTCCATACCCGAAGAATACGGCGGGGGAGGCGGCACATTCGCGCACGAAGCCGTCGTACTCGAAGAGCAAGCCCGAGTCGGGGACAGCTCATGGGGCGCAGGGCTGCACAGCGGAATCGTCGCGCACTACATCCTCCAGTACGCGGCCGAAGAACTACGGAGGCAGTGGCTGCCCAAGATGGCCTCAGGCGAAATGATCGGTGCTATCGCCATGACGGAGCCAGGGACCGGTTCTGATCTGCAGAGTGTCAAGACCAAAGCAATTCTTGACGGTGACGAGTACGTGATCACCGGCGCAAAGACCTTCATCACCAACGGTCAGCAAGCCGACCTGATCATCGTCGTCGCCAAGACAGATCCAAGTCAGGGCGCCGCCGGCATCTCGCTGATCGTCGCCGAAGCCGATCGACCCGGATTCCGGCGCGGCAAGGTCCTCGACAAAATCGGCCAACGCGGACAAGACACCTCCGAGTTGTTCTTCGACGACGTAAGAGTTCCCCGCTCGCACCTCCTGGGCGAGACCGAGGGTCAGGGTTTCATTCAGCTGATGACGCAGCTACCTCAAGAGCGGCTCATCGTCGCGGTTGGGGCGGTCGCGGCGATGGAACTTGCCGTGGAGCAGACACTCAAATACACCCGTGAGCGGGAAGCGTTCGGACGGCCCGTCTTCGGCTTTCAGAACACGAAATTCATCTTGGCCGAAGCTGCAACCGAAACGCGCATCGCACGAGTATTTTTGGACTACTGCATCGACCTACACCTCGCGGGCCAACTCGACGTCCAGACCGTCGCCATGGCGAAATGGTGGACCACTGAGCGAGCGATGAAGGTGCTCGATGACTGTTTGCAGCTCCACGGCGGATATGGGTACATGACCGAGTATCCCATCTCGAGATTGTGGGTGGACCAGCGCGTGCAGAAAATCTACGCCGGCACAAATGAGGTGATGAAGGAAATCATCTCGCGTTCCCTATGACCCTGAACGATTAGCCACCTGCACATTACTCACCTGGGAGGAGGATTGATGGCATCTACAGAGGTGCCATATCGCCACGAAATGGGTGGACATTGCGGATCGGGTGCCCTTCGGGAGTTGATACCAGATGCTCCTATCTTCAGGCAATGAGTTCGTTGGTTCTTCTGCTGGGTTGGCGGAGGGCATGGTAGATCTCGCGGGCGATGTAACGCTTGATGCAGCGCATGATCTCGTTCTTGGTTTTGCCTTCGGCCAGGCGGTGAACGAAGTAGTCGCGGGTGGGCTGGTGACGGCGCATGCGCACCACCAGGATGACGTGCAGGGCACGGTTGGCGTCGCGATTGCCTCCCCAATTGAGCCGGTGGCGGATCGTTTTGCCGCTGGAGGCTTCCAGTGGGCTGACCCCGCACAGTTTGGCGAAAGCGGCGTCGCTGCTGATCCGAGCGGGGTTGTCGCCGAGGGCGGTCAGCAGCGTGGCAGCGGTGTCGGGCCCGACGCTGTAGCTCGGGTGCGGCGGTGGCGGTGATGGTGTCGACGTGGCGTTCGAGTCGGGCGGCTGCGGTGTCGAGCTGGTGGCAACGTGCCGCCATCGACTTGATAGCAGTAAAGAAAGTTCTCACATCGCAGGCCAGCGGCGGTCAGGCGGGCGTTGGTCGCGCCTGCTGCCCGCGGCGTCTCGATGCGGCGAGGAGCGAGGAGTCCTGGCTTGTCGTGGTGCCAGGATGCCGTGGCCGTTGAGATGTACAGCGCTCGTCGTCGTGTGCAAGCTTGTGTGGCGGCGGACGGAGGGCGAAGCGTAGCGAGCGGCGCGGACGGGAGCGCCAGCGGACGGGAGCAGAGGGAGCGTAGCGAAGCCCGCAGGTAGCCGCCGGTTCCTCGCGGGCTATGGCGGCCCGGGCTCCGCTGAGCATCAGTTGCGGGTCCGCGCCATGGCGATGGGACTCGTAGGATGGCGGTTGTGAGCGGGATGCTGGCGCAGCGTGCACGGCGAGAGGCCGAGGCACGGCTGGCGGGGCAGCCTCGGCGGCTGGCGCATGTGCGGGGTGTCGCGACGACTGCCGAGCGGCTGACTCGGCGTTTCAATGCGCAGACAGCGGACTGTCTGGTGGCGGCGGCGTGGCTGCACGATATCGGCTACGCACCATCGGTGCGCCAAAGTGGGTTTCATCCGCTCGATGGCGCGGAGTTTGTCCGATCGGCCGGCTTTGGGGAGATGGTCGCCTCCTTGGTGGCGTTTCATACCGGAGCGCGCGTGGAAGCCTCCGAGCGGGGCCTGTCGGGTTTATCGGAGTTCGGCGAGCCGCCCAGCGATGTTCTGGATGCGTTGAACTATTGTGATCTAACGACCGGACCCGACGGGTCGCCGATATCGCCGCAGGATCGACTGGGTGACGTGTTGGCGCGCTATGGGCCCGAGGATCCGGTGCATCGAGCGGTCGGTGCGGGCCGCGAGGATCTGCTGGCGGCGGTGCGGCGGGTACGCCATTGGCTGTAGCAGCCGTAGGTCAGCCGAGGTAGGGGCGGTCGCGGTGCTGCAGGTAGTGCTCGATTCGCAGACGCATCGACGGATGCATGTCCAGGTTGGGGATGTCGTCGGGGGCAGTCCAGGCGATGTCGGTGCTTTCGTGGTCGATGGCCAGCTCACCGCCGAGCACGGTGGCGGTGAAGCACAGGGAAAATTGTTGGCGGACTTCACCGTCGGTGAACGCGACGACGTGGTGAGGGTTGGTGTAGACACCGACCAGGCCGGTGACTTCGACGTCGAGACCGGTCTCCTCTTTGATCTCGCGCACGGCGGTGTCTGCGATGGTTTCGCCGATGTCGTGTCCGCCGCCCGGTAGCGCCCACAGCGTATTGTCGCGGCGTTTGATCAGCAGGATACGACCGTGTTCGTCGGTGACGATGGCCGAAGCCGACGGGACGACACTGTTAGGTGCCGGAGCGTTGGGGTCGTTGTAGTAGTCGATGCGCATCGAGGGTCAGCCTTTCGCGGTCAGGGGTGTGGCGTGGTCCCAGACCTGGGTAAAGGCCTGTTCGAGAGTGGCCCAGAGCCGGGGTTCGTGGTGGCGCGACAGCGCCAGCACCGGGTTGTTGCGCCCGGGTGAGCCGTAGATGTGGAAGTTGACGATCATGGCGTCATCCACCCGAAAGATCGACGTGTACAGCATCGTGTCGTGGGTGCGAATGTCCAGGCCCGGTGTGCCGGCATGCGGGGCGAGTAGTTCCACGGAGGTGCGGCAGCGGGCTATGACGGCTTCGCCGATGCCTTCCTCCTCGCCGCGCAGGATCATGGTGGGCGTGTCGGGGTCACCGACGAGAAACCGCACCGCAACGCCGCGGGCGGCGGCGTCGAGCAGGGTGTCGAGGAATCCGTCGAGGGTGTCGAACAGGAACGTCGCCGCCAGGACGAGGATGTCGATGCCGGTGGTGGCGCCGGCGAAATGCTGCTGCCATGCAGTGATCGGTAACTGGGTGCGGCTGGCATACAGCGTCGCGGTGAACGGACCACCCAGCGACGTCGTCGCCAGCGCGCTCGCGGTAGGGGCAGGATACTGGTTGGGCCACAGGTTGTGCGGTGTGCAGCCAAGCAGCTTAGCGGCGCGGCGGGCGTTGTCCTCGCGGACGTTGTAGTCGATGTTGGCCAGCCAGCGGCGCACCGTCTTGATATCCACGCCCACCGCAGTGGCGAACCTCTGTGGGGAGAGTCCCTTGGCGTGCAGCCGTTGGGTGAGGCGATCGTTGGGGATCGTGGCGGCCTCGGCGTCGCCGTCCTGATCGCCCATCGTCTCAGCGCACATCTTTCCGTGTCATCCCTGTCCATCCTCAGCGCGTGGTTCCTAGTTTGCCATGCGACTGCCGCCGCCCCGCGGCGGTGATGCCCGTCCGATGCCCACGGGCATGTCCCTGTCGTGTCCGAAATGTCTGCGGCAGTGTCGGCAATGCCTGCCAACGTCCCTCGCTACGTCCGCGATGTCCACGTGAACTGAGCCCAGCGCCGCAACGGGCGCAAACAGATCACGAAAGGAACAGCGGGACAATGCGTTTAAGGATCGACACATCAGGCACACGGTTCATCGTCACCCGAGCGGCCGAGCCGCGGCTGAACTTCGAGACCGGCAGCCCAAAAGTGGACACCGCCACCGGCGTGCCACTGTATGCCGCGCAGCTGTTGGCGTTGGATGACACCGGTGGTGAAGTGCTCAACGTCACCGTCGCCGGGGATCCGAAAGTGACAGTCACCCAACCTGTTTCAGTCGCGGGTCTGGTTGCTATCCCTTGGGCTCAAGGTGATCGCAGCGGCGTGGCGTTCCGTGCCGACGCCATCACCCCCACCAACCCCGCGGCTGCGCCGAGCGATCAAGCGTCCCGCGCGCAGAAATAACCCCATTTGCTGGGGCGCGGCGCTCGTGGGTGTCGCGCCCCAGCACGTGAGCTGCTATCGACCATTCACTCACCAGAGGGACGCCTGTCATGGCATCAAACTACAAAAACAGCAAGAACTCTCAATCCAACGACGACGACTGGATCACCGACCTCATCCTCTCACTGTTCAAAGCGGCCGGGTATCTGCTGTGGTGGGCGGTCCTGTTCCCGGCCATCAGCATCCCGATCATCGCCAGCGTGGCGATGGCCATTACCCATGGCTCACGCGCGGGTCTGATCATCGGTATTGCTTTCGCTGCCGCGTATGCGGGCTGGGCGTGGCTGGACCCGCGATCGTTTCACGGATGGGTCACCGAGCCGGTGCGGCGGCGCTGGTTGACCTGGTCGCGCTACACCCGCACCTGGCAATCGGTGTGCACCCTGCACGGCCTGACCGCCACACTTGGCGAACGCACCTTGGTGCCGACCTTGCAGTCGGTGCGCATCGGCAAGACGACCGACGTCCTGGCGCTGCGAGTGGTCACCGGCCACTCCCTGGCTGATTGGCACAAGCAATCGGAGGCGCTAGCCGCCGCCTGGCGTGCCGACCGGATCGCCATCCGCGCGACCGCGCCCGGAGAGCTACGCATCACCCTGATGCGCGGCGACGTGCTGGCCGACCCGATTGCCCTGCCCATGCCCACGACGGCGACTGCGGTGGATGTGGGGTCGGTGCGGGTCGGGATCACCGAAACCCGCCACTGGTGGCACCTACCTCTGCTTGGCCACCACCTGCTCGTGGCTGGCGCGACCGGCGCGGGGAAAGGTTCAGTGTTGTGGTCACTGATCGCTGGCCTCGCCCCCGCCGTGAAAACCGGACAAGTGCGGCTCTGCGTCATCGACCCGAAAGGCGGCATGGAACTGGGCGCCGGAGCACCCATGTTCACGGTGTTCACCCACGACGCCACTGGCACCACCCTGTACCTGCTGCGGCAACTAGTGGAGGTGATGCACGCCCGCGCCAATCGGTTACGGGGCAAGACGCGCATGCACACCCCGACTCCGACTGAGCCGTTATTCGTGGTGGTGATCGATGAGATCGCCGCGCTGACTGCGTATGTGACCGACCGCAAGGTGCGCAGCGAAATTGAACAGCTGTTGGGCCTGCTGCTCTCCCAAGGCCGGGCCGTCGGCATTTCGGTGGTGGCAGCGGTGCAAGATCCGGCCAAAGACACCCTGCCGGTGCGGCAGCTGTTTACCGTGCGAATCGGGTTGCGGTTGACCGAAGCCACCCAAACCACCATGGTTTTGGGCCAGGGCGCCCGCGACGCGGGGGCCGACTGCGATCACATCCCCGACACCACTCCCGGTGTGGGCTACATGATGATCGATGGCACGGCCCAACCGGTGCGGGTACGGGCATTTCACGTCGCCGACCACGACATCGCCACTCTGGCAGCACGATTCCGGCCACCTCGTGCCGCGACCCGAACCAACCAGTCCAACAGCGGGCGCACCGACACCGCCCGGGGTCAACGGTGACTACTGCAACGACAGCCCCCACGCTGGTGTTGCCCGGGGTTCCCGGCTCGATCGACACCAATGCGGTGGTGGATCAGATGGTGCGCCGCGCGTCCTCGACGGGGTTCGAATCGTGGTGGCGGCGCGCGGAATCTGTTGGCTTCTGCGCCCACCCCATCCAACTCAGAGGTACCGACGAGATAGGCCGCGATCGGGTGGTGTGGACACGGTGCAACAACCGCCGCGCTCAGGTATGCCCATCGTGCTCAGACCTGTACGCCCGCGACACGTGGCAGCTCGTGCACGCTGGCACCGCCGGCGGCCACCACAACATCCCCGCAGCAGTGGCCGATCGTCCGCAGGTGTTCGTCACCCTCACCGCACCTAGCTACGGGCCTGTTCACGCCGCCGCGCGTGCAGGCGACAAGAAGCAGCGTGTGTGTCGCGACCACCACCACACTGGCGGCTACCGCCGTTGCCCGCATGGAAAACCACTGTGGTGCAGCACAACCCACGGCGAAGGTGATATCTATGCGGGACAGCCGATCTGCGCGGACTGCTACGACTACACCGGGCATGTCCTGTTCACATGGCACCTGCCCGAACTGTGGCGACGCTTCACCATCACCCTGCGACGCACACTGCGCCGAGAGCTACGCGCTTCGGGCGCCGACCCGGATGCGGTGCAGGTCAGCTTCATCAAAGTCGTCGAACTGCAAGCCCGGCTCATCCCGCACATTCATGCCCTGATCCGCCTCGACCCGCCCGACAGCGATGACTCTGGCGGTCATGACTGGCATGCGCCCCTTGCGGCAACCGAACTGGCCACCATCATCCAACAGGCCGTTCGAACCGTGGCCGTGACGGTCACCGACTCATCCTCAAATACAGCGACACGGGTGATCAGGTTCGGCACACAAGTCGACACCCAACCCATCGACAACCGGCACGCCGGCACGGACGGCTCTGCTGTGCAGGAGGATTCACCACACGGCGGGGTTCTTCCAGGCCGCCGCGTAGCTCGCTACCTCGCGAAATACGTCACCAAATCCTTAGCTGACGTCGGGATCAGCGCGCGACGCATCTCCACCGAGGCCATCGCTGACCTCGATGTCTGCGACCACGTTCGGGCGATCCTGACCGCCATCAGCCAACTCGCCGATAAGGGACTGGCCGGTGTCGGTCGGTGGCTGCACACCCTGGGCTACCGGGGCCACATCACCAGCAAATCCCGCCGCTATTCCACCACGATGACCGCGCTGCGCGAACGTCGCGCGGCCTGGACCCGTGAACAACGTTTAAAAAGCACTGCGCACCAACATGATCTCGGCCTCGACTCCACCGATGGCGATGATCTGGTGGCATGGGAATTCGATCGTGCCGGCCCCACCAGCCTCGGCGACCGGACCCTCATCTACTCCGCGGCCGTCCAACACATCCACACCCGCCGCATCGGACTGATCGAAGTCCGTGGCCAAGCCCGCAATCAACAATGGGATCCGCCAGGGGGAAGCGATGGCTGACAGGTCCCGAGCAGCACGTGCTCGCTCCGGGTGTGACGCTCGTCCCGATGCGCCGACGGTGTCAGAGGGGGGTGTTGAAATTGTTGTGCCCAACCAATATCGACTTCCGTCCGAGGCCAACCGCGCGCTGGTACACGTGATAATGGCTGTGCGGGACCGGATGCTTGGATCAGGGAGGGGAGTGGCGTGAGCCTGAGGTTCGCCTTCTATGGCCGAGTGAGCACGGAGGACGCTCAAGACCCGGAGGCGAGCCGCAGCTGGCAGAAGCGGCGTGCCATGGACCTGATCACTCCGCACGGCGGATTCATCGCCGCCGACTACTTCGATGTGGGACAGAGCCGTTCACTGCCGTGGAAGCGCAGGCCAGAGGCGTCACGTCTGCTTGCTGATGTCGCTTGTCGGGACCGTAGCTTTGATGCCGTAGTGATTGGGGAACCCGCCCGTGCGTTCTACGGGCCGCAGTTCGCGCTCACCTTCCCTGTCCTCACGCACTACGGAGTTGGCCTGTGGGTACCCGAGGTCGGCGGAGCGGTCGATCCCGGCTCCGAGGCACACGACCTGGTGATGACTCTGTTCGGCGGCATGAGCAAGGGAGAGCGCGCTCGAATCCAAATGCGCGTCCGTACGGCGATGTCAGCACTCGCGCAGGACACCGCCAGATATCTCGGTGGTCGACCACCCTACGGTTACCGGCTCGTCGATGCCGGCCCGCATCCAAACCCTGCCAAGGCCAATCTTGGGCAGCGGCTTCACCGCCTCGAACCCGACCCCGCGACATCTTCGGTCGTCGAGCGGATCTACCGCATGTACGCCGACGGAGCGGGCCTGCGCTATATCGCGCAACTGCTCACCGACGATGGTGTACCGTCACCGAGCCAGTACGACCCGGCACGGAATCGGCATCGTGACCCACGAGGATGGTCCCATTCGGCGATCCGCGCGATACTCGACAACCCGGCGTACCGCGGTATCCGTGTTTGGGGCAAGCAGGAGAAATACGAGGTTCTGGTCAACCCCGATGATGTCGCTGCGGGGTATGAGACTCGTATGCGGTGGCGTGATGAGGCCGACTGGATCGCACCAGAACGCCGCACGCATGAAGCGCTGATCCGTGACGAACTAGCGCAGGCTGTCCGTCTTCGGATGCAGGCGCGGCGGGGTCCCGGTCTTGTTTGCAGCAGAGAGTCAACAGTGCCATATGCACTGCGTGGGCTGCTGTTCTGTGCCGCATGTGGACGGCGGATGCAGGGCGCTGCCCGCGTCGGGAAGCGAACAACACGCATCCTCTACCGTTGTGAGCTCGGTAAGTCGCGTTCGGTACCCGCGGACCTGAGTGATCACCCGCGCACCGTCTACCTCCGTGAAGATGAGGTGACTGCGCGACTTGACGAATGGATCGCCACCCTGGCCGATCCGGCCGACTTGGCACGCGGGCAAGACGCGGACCCGGTAGCAGGGGCTGGCTACGCGGCCTTGCAGCGCCAGCTCAGCGAGGCGAATGCGAAGGTTGCTGCTCTGGTTACCGCCGTGGAGTCTGGTGTGGCCGTTGAGGATTTGACTGTTGCATTGCGCCGCCGCACCGCCGAGCGCGACGAGCTGAAGGTCCGTCTTGAGCAAGCGGAGCGACCTCGCGTCATGACTGCCGCACAAATCAGCGAGTTGGTTGAGGAATTGGGCGGGCTGTCAGCAGTGCTTGGTGAGGCAACCGGGGCGGAACGCGCTCAGGTATACGCAAGCCTGGGCCTGCGCCTCGACTACGACCCGCATCTTCAGCGAGTCACGGCGACTGCCGACTTAAGTCGTGTCGCCGGACGTGTCCGAGGGGGGACTTGAACCCCCACGCCCGTTAATAGGGCACTAGCACCTCAAGCTAGCGCGTCTGCCATTCCGCCACTCGGACCTACCCGGCTCGGCCGGGCAGCTAAGGCTAACGGATGCCCAGGGCCGGACCCAAACCCAGCCCTCGCAACGCGATCCGAAGGGCCGCGAAGTGGTAGTAAAGGTAACTGTGACCGAATTCCCCGATCCTGCCGGCGACGCAGTGGGCGAGGTGGTCGAACTCGTCAGCGCGCTCATCCGATTCGACACCTCCAACACCGGCGAGCTGGCCACCACCAAAGGTGAAGCCGACTGCGCGCGCTGGGTGGCCGCCCAGCTCGAAGAGGTGGGCTATGAGACCGAATACCTCGAATCCGGCGCGCCCGGGCGAGGCAACGTCTTCGCCCGCCTCAAGGGCAGTGATCCCTCTCGCGGGGCGCTGCTGATCCACGGCCACCTTGATGTGGTGCCGGCCGAGGCCAGCGACTGGAGCGTGCACCCGTTCTCCGGGGCCGTCGAGGACGGCTATGTCTGGGGCCGCGGCGCGGTCGACATGAAGGACATGGTCGGCATGATGATCGCGGTGGCCCGGCACCTGGCCCGCGCCGGCATCACCCCGCCGCGTGATCTGGTGTTCGCGTTCGTCGCCGACGAGGAGGCCGGCGGCAAATACGGTGCCCATTGGCTCGTCGAGAACCGCCCCGACCTGTTCGCCGGGGTCACCGAGGCGATCGGGGAGGTGGGCGGCTTCTCGCTGACGGTGCCGCGCCGCGATGGCGGCGAGCGCCGGCTCTATCTGATCGAGACCGCGGAAAAAGGACTGTGCTGGATGCGGCTGCGGGCCCACGGCCGGGCCGGGCACGGCTCGATGATCAACGACGAGAACGCCGTCACCAGGTTGGCCGAGGCGGTGGCCCGGCTCGGCAGGCACCGCTTCCCGCTGGTGCTCACCGAAGCCGTGGAGCAGTTCCTGATCGCGGTGAGCGAGGAGACCGGACTGGCCATCGACGTCGACTCCCCGGACCTGGAGGGGATGATCGAGAAGCTGGGACCGATGGCACAGATCCTCAACGCCACGCTGCGTGACACCGCGACGCCCACCATGCTGCAGGCCGGCTACAAGGCCAATGTGATCCCGGCGACGGCCGAGGCGGTGCTGGACTGCCGGGTGTTGCCCGGCCGCCAGGCGGCCTTCGAGGCCGAGGTCGACGCCCTGATCGGTCCTGACGTGACCCGGGAGTGGGTCACCCTCCAGCCGTCGGTCGAGACCACCTTCGACGGCGACCTGGTGGAGGCGATGAGCGCCGCGCTGCTGGCCTGCGATCCCGAGGCCCGGGCCGTGCCCTACATGCTGTCCGGCGGAACGGATGCAAAAGCCTTCGCCAAGTTGGGTATTCGCTGCTTCGGATTCGCCCCGCTGCGGCTTCCGCCCGACCTGGACTTCGCCGCGCTGTTCCACGGGGTCGACGAGCGCGTCCCGGTCGACGCACTGAGGTTCGGCACCCGCGTACTACACCACTTCCTGACACACTGTTGACCACAACGAGAGGACCACACATGAGCTCTGCCCCCGACCCCTACGCCGCGCTGCCCAAGCTGCCGACGTTCACCCTCACCTCGACGTCGCTGACGGACGGGCAACCGCTGAGCAAGGCTCAGGTCAGCGGAATCATGGGCGCCGGTGGTGAAGACGCCAGTCCGCAGCTGAGCTGGTCGGGCTTTCCCGAGGAGACCCGCAGCTTCGCGGTCACCATTTACGACCCCGACGCACCCACCGCGTCGGGCTTCTGGCACTGGGCGGTGGCCAACCTGCCGGTCACCTGCACTGAACTGCCCGAGGGTGTCGGTGACGGCAGCCTGTTGCCCGGTGACGCGCTGACCCTGGTCAACGACGCCGGGATGCGCCGCTACGTGGGTGCCGCGCCGCCGGCCGGGCATGGCGCGCACCGGTACTACGTCGCGGTGCACGCCGTGGACGTGGAGAAGCTAGAGCTGGCCGAGGACGCCAGCCCGGCATACCTGGGCTTCAACCTGTTCATGCACGCGATCGCCCGCGCGGTGATCGTTGGGACCTACGAGCAGAACTAGCCCAGAACCAGCCCCATCTTCCCGCGAGCGTGCATGTTTGTACGGCCGCGATCGGCGAGTCGCGTACAAACATGCGCGCTCGCGCGGAGGGGAGGGGCTCGCGGAGAGGAGGGGCGCGCGGAAGGGAGGGGGCGCGTTTAGCGCGCGGCGCACCCGATCGCCTCGGCCAGCGACCCAAATCCTTCGGCCCGCAACCGCTGCGCCAGGCCGTCGTGGATGTCGCGGGCCCACAGGCCGCCGCCGTAGATGAAGCCGGTGTAGCCCTGCAGCAGCGAGGCGCCGGCGGTGATGCGCTCCCAGGCGTCGTCGGCGGTCTCGATCCCGCCCACACTGATCAGCACCAGCCGATCGCCCACCCGGGCATACAGCCGCCGCAGCACCTCCAGGGCCCGCCGAGCAACCGGTGGTCCGGAGATACCGCCGGGCCCCAGCTCGGCCACCCCGGGGGTGGCCAGCCCGTCACGCGAAATGGTGGTGTTGGTGGCCACGATGCCGGCCAAGTCCAGCTCCACGCACAAGTCGGCGATCGCATCGACGTCGGTGTCGGCCAGGTCCGGCGCGATCTTCACCAGCACCGGCTTGGTGGTCTCGGCGCGCACCGCGGCCAGAATGGGCCGCAGGGATTCGATGGCCTGCAGATCACGCAGCCCCGGGGTGTTGGGTGAGCTGACATTGACCACCACGTAGGCGGCCAGTGGAGCCAGCAGGCGGGCACTGGTGCGGTAATCGCGCACCGCGTCCTCGGGCGCAGTCACCTTGGTCTTGCCGATGTTGACCCCGATCGGCACCTCGGGCTCATGCCGTGCCAGCTGTGCCGCCAGCGCGGCCGCCCCATGGTTGTTGAACCCCATCCGGTTGAGCAGGGCGCGGTCCTGCGGCAGCCGGAACAGTCGCGGCGCGGGGTTACCCGGTTGCGCCACCGCCGTCACGGTGCCCACCTCGGCGTAGCCGAAACCCAATGCACCCCAAGCCTTTAATCCGACACCGTCTTTGTCGAATCCGGCGGCCAGGCCGAGCGGGCCGGGAAAGTGCAGCCCGAACACGGTGCTGGCCAGGATCGGATCGTGCGGCGCGAGTCGGCGTCGCAGCGCCCGGCGCGTCGGGGGTGCAGCGGTGGCGCCGCGCAACGCGGAGAACGCGACGGTGTGGATGCGTTCCGGCGGCACCAGGAACATGGCGCGGCGCAGCGCGCTGTAGAGGCCCACGGCGCTACAGTCCCGGCTGATCGACGCAGCGGTTGTCGCTGGCCGCAGTCACGGCAGTTTTCTTGCGGCGCAGTAGCACTCGCCTGCTTCCGTCGGTGTACAACCGCACTCGGGTCAGCTCCCAACCTCGGTATTCGGCTTCGATGGACAATCGGGTGGACGCCCCGAGGCGGGTGACCTCCGGCGGCAGGCGCAGCGGGATCCACTCGTAGTCATCGGAGAGCCCGGCCTCCCAACCCGCCGGCAACCGGAGCGGACGCAGGGCGGTCAACGTGGCCTCGCCGCGTGCTCGATCACCTGCACCCCGTCGCCCGAGCCGGACACCACGTACAAGGTGTCTGACTTCTCGTCTAGGGCCAGGGTATTGGGCTGCTGCACGGTCGGATAGCGAACCTTCTCCACGGGGATACCGGTGGTCAGATCGTAGCCGACCACGACGTTCGTTCCGGTCTGTGACACCCACGCGAACCCGCCCGCCCCGGCCAGGCCATACGGCGCGTTCGGCACCGGGTAATCCTGGTGCAGCATCAGCGGGTCCACGCCGTAGACCAGCAGCCGGCCACCGCGGGGATCGGCGGCCAGCACCGGCCCGTGCGGATCGGCGGCCAGGGTGGTGGCGCCCTGACCCGCGCGCAGCGCGTACTGCGGTTTGCCGTCGGTACCGATCGTCGTCACCGAGGTCTGGCCGCGGTCCAGCACCACCGCGACATCGCCCTGCGTCACGATCTGGTCGACGCGGGCGAAGATCTTCGCCCGCTCGCCGACGTGCCTGCCGTCGGACGCCAGGGTGTAGACCGCGCCGTCGGCGCTGCCCAAGACCAGGACGCCGTCCGCGCGCCGCCCGATCGCGGTGAAGTCGACGCCGGCGGCATCCTCGACATCCACCCGGGTGATCCCGCGGGTGGCCAGGTCAAGGCTGAAATAGCCGCCGCGGCTGGACAGGTAGGCGTGGCCGCCGCCATCGCCGGCCAACGCGCTCGCCGGCCCCGGCAGCGCCGCCACCGCGGGCTGCTTGGCTGAGCCGCCCACCAGTGCGACCGTGGCGGGTGCCTGCGGGTCCGGTCCGGGCACCAGCACCGCCAGCTGTCCGGTGGCGGCGTCGAACGCCGCCGCCGTCGCCTGACCGGCCAGGGGTCGCACCGTGCCGGCTGGCCGCGCGGAGGTGGCGGGGGAGACCGCGGGCTGCGCGGGTGCGATCGTGGGCGGCGGCGCGGTGATGGGATTGGATGAGCACGCTGTGAGCAGCAACAACAGCGCCAACATCGGGCCTTGGAACAGCCGGCGGGGCCGGCGGGTGAAGCGCATCAGCACGGGGCAGCTCTTCCAGCTCGTCACGGGTGGGTGGGCGGTTCGGGGGGCGACCACCGATTCTAAGGATGGCTGGCAGGCGAACTTCGCATGTCTGATGGAACTATAAGTTGGCTTAGGTGTAACCTCGCGCACATGACTGTGGTCGATGACTGGCAGCTGGCTTGTTCGGAGTTCCGCATTGAGGAGATCTGGACCGGGGCCTTCGCCAGCGGCTTCGGTGAGGTCGGCGACGGCCGCAGTTTCTCCTTCCACACCCACCAGCACAAGCTCGTGGTCGACATCTATCGGCCCCGGCTGGTCGGCCTGGTCCCGCAGGACGAGGACGTGGTGGCCAGCGCGAGCCGGCACCTGTTCGAGATCGATATCGCCGACGAGCGCAGTCTGACGGCGGCCGTGCGCGACGTGGTGTCCGGTCTGATCCGCTGACCTTCGCCCGGTACGGTCATCGTCGTGTCGGTAGTGGAGACGGTGATGTCGTGGTCGCAGGTCATTGTCCTGGCGATTGTCCAGGGGCTCACCGAATTTCTGCCGGTCTCCTCCTCGGGGCATCTGGCGCTGGTGTCGCGACTGTTCTTCGACGGTGACGCCGGTGCCTCGTTCACCGCGGTCACCCAACTGGGCACCGAGCTCGCCGTGCTCGTCTACTTCGCCAAAGACATCGCCCGCATCGCCACCGCCTGGCTGTCCGGCGTCGCGTCGGCGCTGGCCAAGACCCCGCTTCCGGCCGAGCGTCAGACCGATTACCGGATGGGCTGGTACGTCATCATCGGCACCATCCCGATCTGCGTGCTGGGGCTGGTCTTCAAGGACCTGATCCGTTCCGGGGTCCGCAACCTGTGGGTGGTGGCCACCGCCCTGGTGGTGTTCTCGCTGGTGATCGCGGCGGCCGAGTACTTCGGCCGGCAGAGGCGGCAGGCCAAGGACCTGACCTGGCGCGACGCGGTGCTGGTGGGCTCGGCGCAGACCCTGGCGCTGGTGCCCGGGGTGTCGCGGTCCGGGGCCACCATCAGCGCCGGGCTGTTCGCCGGCCTGGACCGTGAACTGGCCGCCCGATTCGGGTTCCTGCTGGCCATCCCGGCGGTCTTCGCCTCCGGGCTGTTCTCCCTGCCCGACGCGTTTCACCCCGAAGGCGCCGGAATGAGCGCATCGGGGCCGCAGCTGCTGGTGGCCACGGTGATCGCCTTCGTGGTGGGCTGGGCGGCCATCGCCTGGTTCCTCAAGTTCCTGCTGACGCACAGCATGTACTGGTTTGTCGTCTACCGGATCGTCGCGGGCACCACGATCCTGGTCCTGCTGGCCACCGGGGCATTGGCGGCCACGTCATGACCGTCATCTTGGTGCGGCACGGCCGATCCACCTCCAACACCTCCGGGGTGCTGGCCGGGCGCACCGAAGGCGTGGACCTCGACGACTTGGGCCGTGAGCAGGCCGCGCAGCTCGTCGGCCGGCTCGACGGCCTGCCCATCAAGGCGGTGGTGCGCTCACCTCTGCTGCGCTGCCGGCGCACCCTCGAACCGCTGTCGGAGGGACTCGGGCTGGAGCCGCTCGTCGACGAGCGGCTGGTCGAGGTCGACTACGGCACCTGGACCGGTCGCAAGATCAGCGAGCTGACCGCTGAACCGCTGTGGCGGGTGGTGCAGGCCCAGCCCAGCGCGGCGATCTTCCCCGAGGGCGAAGGGCTGGCGCAGGTGCAGGCCCGCGCCGTCGCCGCCGTGCGCGACCACGACCGGCAGTTGGCCGACCAGCACGGCGCCGACGTGCTGTGGGTGGCGTGCACGCACGGCGACGTGATCAAGGCCGTCATCGCCGACGCGCTGGGCGTGCATCTGGACGGTTTTCAGCGGATCACCGCCGACCCCGCGTCGGCCAGCGTGATCCGCTACACCCCGTTGCGTCCGTTCGTCATCCACCTCAATCACACAGGCGCGTCCTTGGCCGCCGCGGTGAAGAGTTCACCGGCCCATACCGGCGGTGAAAGCGACGCCGTGGTCGGCGGGTCGACCACCTAGCCGATGCCAGATGCCGGTGAACAACCGGACTGCCGGTATTTTGGAGTTGCCATGTCTCGAGCAATTCACGTCTTCCGCACTCCCGACCGCTTCGTGGCCGGGACTGTCGGCCAGCCCGGAAACCGCACTTTCTACCTGCAGGCGGTTCACGCCGAGCGGGTGGTCTCGGTGATGCTGGAAAAGCAGCAGGTCGCGGTGCTGGCCGAACGGATCGGCGCGTTGCTGCTGGAGGTCAACCGTCGGTTCGGCACCCCCGTGCCGCCCGAGCCCACCGAGATCGACGATCTGAACCCGCTGGTCACCCCCGTGGACGCGGAGTTCCGGGTCGGCACCATGGGGTTGGGCTGGGATTCGGAGGCGCAGGCGGTGGTGGTCGAGCTGCTCGCTGTCAGCGATGCCGAGTTCGATGCCTCGGTGGTGCTCGACGACACCGAGGAGGGGCCGGACGCGGTGCGGGTGTTCCTCACGCCGGAGTCCGCGCGCCAGTTCGCCACCCGCTCGAATCGAGTGATCTCCGCGGGCCGCCCGCCGTGCCCGCTGTGCGAGGAGCCGCTGGACCCGGCCGGCCACATGTGTGTGCGCACCAACGGCTATCGCCGGGGCGCTTTCGGGCCCGACGACGAGCCCGATGCGTCCGACATCTGACGACCGGGAGGCGTTGCACTCCGGGGAGCTGGAGATTCTGGGCCGCATCCGCTCGGCGAGCAACGCCACCTTCCTTTGCGAGGCGACGCTGGGGGAGCACCGTGTGCACTGCGTCTACAAGCCGGTCTCCGGCGAACAGCCGCTCTGGGATTTCCCCGACGGCACGCTGGCCGGCCGCGAACTCGCCGCGCACCTGATATCGGTGGAGTTGGGCTGGAACCTGGTTCCCTACACCATTATTCGCGACGGTCCAGCCGGTCCCGGCATGGTCCAGCGGTGGATCGATCAGCCCCAGGACGACGCCGACGAGGCGTCACCGGACCCGGAGCTGGTCGACATCGTTCCCGCTGATCACATTCCTGCCGGCTACCTGCCGGTGCTGCAGGCCTACGGACACACCGGCGAACCGGTCACCCTGGTGCACGCCGACGACGCTCGGCTGCGCCGGCTGGCCGTCTTCGACGTGGTGATCAACAACGCCGACCGCAAGGGCGGTCACGTGCTGTGCGGTGTCGACGGCCACGTCTACGGCGTCGACCACGGCGTCAGCCTGCACACCCAGGACAAATTGCGCACCGTGCTGTGGGGGTGGGCGGGCAGGCCGCTGGCCGGCCTCGATGACGACGCGCTGCCGGCCCTGTCGCGGCTGCTGACCGCGCTGGACGGGCCGCTGTCGGCTGTCCTTCAACCACATCTGACCGCCGAGGAGATCACCGCGCTGCACCGACGGGTCACCGACCTGCTGGAGCACCCGGTGATGCCGGCCCCGAACCGTCACCGACCGATACCCTGGCCGGCCTTCTGAGATACGCCGCGCCAAACAGCCGCCGAGTGTGCGTTTTCGGTGGCGCAATCGGCTCACCGACCACCAAAGCGCACACTCGCGAAACCAGCGCCGCCTCGCGTCGGGAATACTGCCAAGCGTGACGCTGACTGACGCGGCGCTGGCCGCCGAACTGGCAGTCGACGCCGGAAAGCTCTTGCTGGCGGTGCGTGACCAGGTGGGATTCGCCCAGCCCTGGCACCTCGGCGACACCGGCGACGGTCGGGCAAACCAGCTGATCATCCGCCGGCTGCGCGACGAACGCCCCGGAGACGCCGTGCTCAGCGAGGAATCACCGGACACGCTGGCCCGGCTGCACTCCGACCGGGTGTGGATCGTCGACCCGCTGGACGGCACCCGCGAATTCACCACCCCCGGACGCGACGACTGGGCGGTGCACATCGCACTGTGGCAGCGTCAGGGCGCCGACGGCTTCGGCGCCATCACCGATGCCGCGGTGTCCCTGCCGGCCTACGGCAACCGCAGCAACGTCGTCTTCCGCACCGACACGGTGACCCCGCCGGTCATGTCGACCGGGGTGCCCCAACCCATTCGGGTGGCGGTCAGCGCGTCCCGGATGCCGTCGGTGGTGCGGCTCATCCGGGAGGTCTTGCCGGTGGAGCCGGTTCTGATGGGATCGGCGGGTGCCAAGGCCATGGCCGTGGTGCGCGGCGACGTGGACGCCTACCTGCACGCCGGTGGTCAATGGGAGTGGGATTCGGCCGCCCCGGCCGGTGTGGTGCTGGCGGCGGGTCTGCACGCCTCGCGCATCGACGGCTCGCCGCTGCGCTACAACCGGCCCGATCCTTACCTGCCCGACCTGCTGATGTGTCGGCCCGACGTGGCGCCCATCCTGCTGGACGCCATGCGGCGGACCGTGCTGTAGCGGAGGGGCCCTAAAGTCGTGGGCATGCAATCGTGGTCCGCGCCGGCCGTTCCGGTTCTGCCCGGGCACGGCCCGGCACTGCGCCTCTATGACACCGCCGACCGCCAGGTGCGCCCGGTGTCGCCGGGCCCGACGGCTCGCATGTACGTCTGCGGCATCACGCCTTATGACGCCACGCATCTGGGCCACGCGGCCACCTACCTGGCCTTCGATCTGATTCACCGACTCTGGCTCGACGCGGGCCACCGGGTCGATTACGTGCAGAACGTCACCGATGTCGACGACCCGCTGCTGGAGCGCGCCGAGCGTGACGGTGTGGCGTGGGATTCCCTGGCGGCCAGTCAGGTCGAGCTGTTCGGCACCGACATGGCCGCGCTGCGGGTGCTGCCGCCCCGCGACTACGTGGCGGCCACCGAGGCCATCGCCGAGGTGGTCGAGGTGGTGGAGAAGATGCTGGCCGCCGGTTCGGCCTACGCCGTGGACGGCGACTATCCCGACATCTACTTTCGCGCCGACGCCACCGAGCAGTTCGGCTACGAATCCGGATTCGACCACGCCACCATGGTCGAGCTGTTCGCCGAGCGCGGGGGCGATCCAGACCGAGACGGCAAGGCTGACCCACTGGACGCCCTGCTGTGGCGCGCGGCCCGCCCGGGTGAACCCAGCTGGCCGGCGCCGTTCGGGGCGGGCCGCCCGGGCTGGCACGTCGAGTGCGCCGCGATCGCGCTGAGCCGGCTGGGCTCCGTCCTCGACATTCAGGGCGGCGGATCCGATCTGGTCTTCCCGCACCACGAGTTCTCCGCCGCACATGCCGAATCCCTCACCGGGGAGCGCCGCTTCGCCCGGCACTATGTGCACGCCGGGATGATCGGCTGGGACGGCCACAAGATGTCCAAGAGCCGCGGCAACCTGGTACTCGTATCGAAGTTGCGCGCACAGGGGATCGAGCCGGCCGCGATCCGGTTGGGCCTGCTGGCCGGGCATTACCGCAGTGACCGGTTCTGGGACGACGCGACCCTGCAGGACGCGGTCGCGCGCCTGCACCGCTGGAGGGCCGCGACCACCCTGCCCGCGGGACCGTCCGCCGAGGACGTCATCGCCCGGGTGCGCCGCTACCTCGCCGACGATCTGGACACCG
The DNA here is from genome assembly GCF_002086515.1 of Mycolicibacter arupensis. GTDB lineage: Bacteria > Actinomycetota > Actinomycetes > Mycobacteriales > Mycobacteriaceae > Mycobacterium > Mycobacterium arupense. The sequence goes on along the minus strand of NZ_MVHH01000008.1, from coordinate 86,764 downwards.
GCAAGGCGCTGGCCGCCCTGGACGGCTGGACCACCGATGCGCTGGAGTACGGCGGCCACGACACCGGCGCGCCGGCGCTGGTGGCCACCGCAGTCGATGCGCTGCTGGGAGTGGCGCTCTGATTCACGCGCACCGAGGGTAGGTTGAGCGCATGTCTTCGATTCACTCCCAGGTCGTCTTCATCACCGGCGGCGCGCACGGTATCGGCGAGCAGCTGGCACGTCGGTTGCACTCCCAGGGCGCCCGCGTGGTGGTGACCGACCTGGACGAGGCCGCCCTCACCAAGCTGGGCGATGAACTCGGCGAACGGGCGCTGACCGCCGTCGCCGACGTGCGGGACCTGGCCGCCCTGCAGGCGGTGGCCGCACAGGCCGCAGAGCGGTTCGGCGGCATCGACACCGTCGTGGCCAACGCCGGCATCGCCAGCTACGGGTCGGTGCTGAATGTGGACCCCGAGACGTTCAAACGGGTGATCGATGTCGACGTGATCGGGGTCTTCAACACCGTGCGCGCCGCGCTGCCGTCGGTCATCGAGCGTCGCGGCTATGTGCTGGTCGTGTCCTCGCTGGCGGCGTTCAGCCCGTTGGCTGGAATGGCCTCCTACGACGCGGCCAAGGCCGGAGTTGAGCACTTCGCCAGCGCGCTGCGCCAGGAGGTCGCCTATCAGGGGGTGGAGGTCGGTTCGGCGCACATGGGATGGATCGACACGCCGTTGGTTCGCGACACCAAGGCCGATCTGGGTGCTTTCGACGACATGATGGCTACGCTGCCGTGGCCGTTGAACAAGACCACTTCGGTCGACAAGTGCGTTGACGCCTTCGTCAAGGGCATCGAAGGCCGCAGCCGTCGCGTCTACTGCCCGCGTTGGGTGGGGGCGTTCCGCTGGCTCAAGCCGGTGCTGACCCTGCGTCCGGTGGAACGCACCTTGATCAAGGGAGCCGCCACGATCGTGCCGCGGATGGACGCCGAAGTCGCTGCACTCGGCCGCTCCACCAGCGCCTACAACGAGAAAATGGAGAAGTAGCCCGCACCGGCCCGCCGGCTCAGCGCCGCCGGCGCCGCAGGTAGCGCTCGAACTCGGCCGCCAGCGCGTCGCCGTCGACCTTGCTCAGCGCATCGGTCATGTCGACCTCCGCGTCGCCGCGCTCTTCCAGCGCGGTCACATAGTCGGCGATCTCGTCGTCCTCGCTGGCCATCTCGCTGACCGCCAGCTCCCATTCCTCGGCCTGCGCCGGCAGGTCACCCAGCGGAACCTCGATGTCCAGGGCGTCCTCGACGCGCCGCAGCAGGGCAACGGTCGCCTTGGGGTTGGGCGGCTGCGAGACGTAGTGCGGCACCGCCGCCCAGAAGGTCACCGCGGGGATACCGGCCGCCACGCACGCGTCCTGGAACACCCCGGTGATGCCGGTCGGGCCTTCGTAGCGGGTCTCGGCTAGCCCGAAGCGCGCGGCCGACTCCGCCGAGTACGCCGCCCCCGACACCGGCACCGGGCGAGTGTGGGGGGTGTCGGCCAGCAGCGCCCCCAGGATGACGATGACCACGGTGTCCACGTTCAGTTGCTCGATGATCGCCAGCAGCTGGGCGCAGAACGACCGCCACCGCATATTCGGCTCGACCCCGTGCATGAGCACGATGTCGCGGTCACTGCCTGGCGGGCGGCAGTGCGAGATACGCATCGACGGCCAGACCAGTTCACGGGTCACGCCGTCGAGCTGGCGGATCACCGGCCGGTTCACCTGGTAGTCGTAATAGGCCTCGTCGTCGATCTCGACGATCAGCCGGGCCTCCCAGATGTTGTTCAGATGCTGCACCGCGTCGCTGGCGGCGTCGCCGGCATCATTCCAGCCCTCGAACGCAGCCACGACGATGGTGTCGTGCAGCTCGGGAAGGGTAGCGCCGTCATCCGGTCGGGTCACGGAATCAGCCTACGGCGTGGGTCACGAAGACGGGCCCTACCGGACCCGCCGCGTCGCCCTGTTGCATGGGGTATTGGTCCCCAAGCGGGGCGACGACGTAGACTTTCGGGCGTCGAGAGGCGTTGCAACGGTTCGCCGGTCTCTGGTGACCGCCACGCTCGGCAGAGTTAAGGACGCCTTCCGCCATGGAAGGGACGTACGTGAACGCCACTGAGCTGAACTCCTCGGCGCCCGAAACCTTCGTGCCGAACATCCGCCCTGATTGCACCGACGAGCTGACGGCCGCGCTGAACAGCCGGATCATGGTGATCGACGGCGCCATGGGCACGGCGATTCAGCGTGACCGCCCCGATGAGGCCGGCTACCGCGGCGACCGCTTCACCGAGTGGCCCACCGCTCTGCAGGGCAACAACGACCTGCTGACGCTGACGCAGCCGCAGATCATCGAGGGCATCCACCGCGAATACCTTGAGGCCGGCGCCGACATCCTGGAGACCAACACGTTCAACGCGAACGCGGTCTCGCTCGCCGACTACGACATGGTCGATCTCAGCTACGAGCTGAACTACGCCGGCGCAGCCCTGGCGCGCAAGGCCTGCGACGAGTTCAGCACCGCGGACAAGCCCCGCTACGTGGCGGGCGCCATCGGTCCGACGACGCGCACCGCGTCGATCTCGCCGGACGTCAACGACCCGGGCGCTCGCAACGTCTCCTACGACCAGCTGGTGGCCGCCTACCTGGAGGCCGCCAACGGACTGGTCGACGGTGGTTCCGACATCATCATCATCGAGACCATCTTCGACTCGCTCAACGCCAAGGCCGCGGTGTTCGCCGTCGAGACGCTGTTCGAGCAGCGTGGGCGCCGTTGGCCGGTGATCATCTCGGGCACCATCACCGATGCGTCCGGACGCACGTTGTCCGGTCAGGTCACCGAAGCGTTCTGGAACTCGATCCGGCATGCGAAGCCGATCGCGGTGGGCCTCAACTGCGCCCTGGGCGCACCGGAGATGCGGCCCTACATCGCCGAGATGGCGCGCATCGCCGACACCTACGTGTCCTGCTACCCGAATGCGGGTCTGCCCAACGCCTTCGGCGAGTACGACGAATCGCCGGAGCGTCAGGCGGGCTACATCGCGGACTTCGCCGACGCGGGCCTGGTGAACCTGGTGGGCGGGTGCTGCGGCACGGCGCCGCCACACATCGCCGAGATCGCCAAGATCGTCGAGGGCAAGCCACCGCGTGAGCTGCCGACACTGGAGGTGGCCACCCGGCTCTCGGGCCTGGAACCGCTCAACATCACCGATGACTCGCTGTTCGTGAACATCGGCGAGCGCACCAACATCACCGGTTCCGCCCGGTTCCGCAACCTGATCAAGGCCGAGGACTACGACACCGCGCTGTCGGTCGCGCTGCAGCAGGTCGAGGTCGGCGCACAGGTCATCGACATCAACATGGACGAGGGCATGATCGACGGCGTCGCCGCGATGGACCGGTTCACCAAACTGATTGCGGCAGAACCGGACATCAGCCGTGTCCCGGTGATGATCGACTCCTCCAAGTGGGAGGTCATCGAGGCGGGCCTGAAGAACGTGCAGGGCAAGCCGATCGTCAACTCGATCTCCATGAAGGAGGGCGAGGAGAAGTTCGTCCGCGAGGCTCGGCTGTGCCGCAAATACGGCGCCGCCGTGGTCGTGATGGCTTTCGACGAGCAGGGCCAGGCCGACAACCTGGAGCGCCGCAAGGAGATCTGCGGGCGGGCCTACCGGATCCTCACCGAGGAGGTCGGATTCCCGGCCGAGGACATCATCTTCGACCCGAACTGCTTCGCCCTGGCGACCGGCATCGAGGAGCACGCGACCTACGGCATCGACTTCATCGAGGCCTGCGCCTGGATCAAGGAGAACCTGCCCGGGGTGCACATCTCCGGCGGTATCTCCAACGTGTCGTTCTCGTTCCGGGGCAACAACCCGGTGCGTGAGGCCATCCACGCGGTGTTCCTGTTCCACGCGATCAAGGCCGGCTTGGACATGGGCATCGTCAACGCCGGGTCGCTGGTGCCCTATGACTCGATCGACGCCGAGCTGCGCGACCGGATCGAAGACGTCGTCCTTAACCGTCGCCCCGATGCCGCCGAGCGGCTCCTGGAGATCGCCGAGAAGTTCAACAGCTCCGAGAAGGCCGAAGATCCGGTGGCGGCCGAGTGGCGCAGTCTGCCGGTCCGCGAACGCATCACGCACGCCCTGGTGAAGGGCATCGACGCCCACGTCGATGACGACACCGAGGAACTGCGGGCCGAGATCGACGCCGCCGGTGGACGTCCGATCGAGGTGATCGAGGGCCCGCTCATGGACGGCATGAACGTGGTCGGCGACCTCTTCGGCGCGGGCAAGATGTTTCTGCCCCAGGTGGTGAAGTCGGCCCGGGTGATGAAGAAGGCCGTGGCCTACCTGCTGCCGTTCATCGAGGCGGAGAAGGAAGCCGCCGGCGCCACCGCGGACAAGGACACCAACGGCACCATCGTGATGGCGACGGTGAAGGGCGATGTGCACGACATCGGCAAGAACATCGTCGGAGTCGTGCTGCAGTGCAACAACTACGAGGTGATCGATCTCGGGGTCATGGTGCCCGCCCAGAAGATCTTGGATGCCGCCAAGGAACACCACGCCGACATCATCGGTCTGTCGGGCCTGATCACCCCGTCGCTCGATGAGATGGTCAACTTCGCGGTCGAGATGGAACGCGAAGGCATGGAGATACCGCTGCTGATCGGCGGCGCCACCACCTCGCGTGCCCACACCGCGGTGAAGATCTCACCGCGCCGCAGCGGACCGGTGGTCTGGGTCAAGGACGCATCCCGCTCGGTGCCGGTGGCCGCCGCGCTGCTCGACGACAAGCAGCGGCCGGCCCTGCTGGAGTCCACCGAGGCCGACTACGCGTCGCTGCGGGAACGTCACGCGCAGAAGAACGAGCGGCCCATGGTGCCACTGGAGAAGGCCCGCGCGAACCGCACGCCGATCGAGTGGGACGGCTACACCCCGCCGGTACCCGCCATCGGCACGGGAGTGCGGGAATTCCTGGACTACGACCTCGCCGAGCTGCGGGAATACATCGACTGGCAGCCGTTCTTCAACGCCTGGGAGATGAAGGGCCGTTTCCCCGACATCCTCAACAATCCGGCCTCGGGCGAGGCGGCGCGCAAGCTCTATGACGACGCCCAAGAGATGCTGGACACCCTGATCAAGGAGAAGTGGCTGACCGCCAACGGCGTGATCGGCTTCTTCCCGGCGAACGTGGTCGGTGATGACATCGAGGTCTACACCGACGACACCCGCACCGAGGTGCTGACCACGTTGCACAACCTGCGCCAGCAGGGTGAGCACCGGGCCGGCATCCCCAACCGTTCGCTGGGCGACTTCATCGCCCCCAAGGAAACGGGCTTGAAGGACTACGTCGGCGCCTTCGCCGTCACCTCGGGGCTTGGCAGCGGAGAGAAGATCGCCGAGTTCAAGGAGGCGCTCGACGACTACAGCGCCATCCTGCTGGAGTCGATCGCCGACCGGCTGGCCGAGGCGTTCGCCGAGCGGATGCATCAGCGGGTGCGCACCGAGCTCTGGGGATACCAGCGCGACGAGCAGTTGGACAACGAGGCGCTCATCGGGGAGAAGTACGTGGGAATCCGGCCCGCCCCCGGCTACCCGGCCTGCCCCGAGCACACCGAGAAGGCAACGCTCTGGAAGCTGATGGACGTCCAGGAGCGCACGGGTATCGAATTGACCGAGTCGATGGCGATGTGGCCCGGTGCGGCCGTCAGCGGCTGGTATTTCTCCCACCCGCAGTCGCAGTACTTCGTGATCGGCCGGCTGGCCCAGGATCAGGTCGCCGACTACGCCCGGCGCAAGGGCTGGACCCTGACTGAAGCCGAGCGCTGGCTGGCCCCCAACCTCGGCTACAACCCGGAGGACTGAACCCGTTGGGCGAGGGTTCGGCGGTGCTGCGTGCGGTGCTGTGCGACATGGACGGCACCCTGGTGGATTCCGAGAAGCTCTGGGATGTCGCGATGCATGCGCTCTATGACCGCCTGGGCGGTGTGCTGACCCCGGAGGTTCGAGCATTGACGGTCGGCGGCAGCGCACGCGACACCATGCGCACCGTCTATGAGGACCTGGGGCTGCCGCTGGACCCGGAGGCGATGGCGGCCACGACGCGCTGGATGCACGACTACACCGGCGAGCTGTTCGATGCCGGTCTGCCCTGGTGCGACGGGGCCCGGGAGTTGCTCGATGAGCTGGCCGCCGCGGCGGTGCCGACCGCGTTGGTGACCAACACCGCCCGGATGCTGACGGAGCGGGCGCTGGGCAGCATCGGGCGTCACTATTTTGCCGTCGTGGTCTGCGGTGACGAGGTGGCGCAGGGCAAGCCGGCCCCGGCCCCTTATCTGCGTGCCGCGCAGCTGCTGCGGCTGGACACCCGCGAGTGCCTGGCGGTCGAGGACTCACCCACCGGTGCCGCTGCCGCGGAGGCCGCGGGTTGCGCGGTTCTGGTGGCACCCAATGCGCTCCCGGTCCCCGATGGGCCACGACGGCATCAGGTGGCGTCCCTGGCCGGGCTGTCGGTGGGGGACCTGAGCAGAATTCACGGCGAGCTCACCGGCTCGGCGCGAGTCGCCGCCGGAAACCGCCGTGACCGTCGGTGACCGGGCATGAAACAATCGCTGCTCGTGAAGACCTTCGAGGAGCTGTTCGCCGAGCTCGGTGAGCGTGCCGCCACCCGCCCGGCCGGCAGCGCCACCGTGGCCGCGCTGGACGCCGGGGTGCACACCGTCGGCAAGAAGATCCTGGAGGAGGCCGGCGAGGTGTGGCTGGCCGCCGAGCATGAGTCCGACGACGCGCTGGCGGGCGAGATCAGTCAACTGCTGTATTGGACGCAGGTGCTGATGATCTCGCGCGGCCTGACGCTGTCCGACGTGTACGGCAAGCTGTGAGCATGTTGCGCGTGGCGGTCCCCAACAAGGGGGCGCTCAGTGAGGCGGCCGCGGCCATGCTGTCCGAGGCCGGCTACCGCAGCCGTACCGACGCCAAGGACCTGACCGTCATCGATCCGGTCAACAAGGTCGAGTTCTTCTTTTTGCGGCCCAAGGACATCGCCATCTACGTCGGTTCCGGTGAGCTCGACTTCGGGATCACCGGACGCGATCTGGCCGCCGAGTCCGGTGCGCCCGTGGCCGAGCGGTTGGCGCTGGGCTTCGGGTCCTCGCGGTTCCGCTACGCCGCTCCGGTTGGGCGCGAGTGGGTGGCGGCGGACCTGGCCGGCAAGAGGATCGCGACGGCCTATCCCAACCTGGTCCGCAAGGATCTGGCGGGCAAGGGGATCGAGGCCACCGTCATCCGGCTCGACGGGGCGGTGGAGATCTCGATCCAGTTGGGGGTCGCTGACGCGATCGCCGACGTGGTGGGTTCCGGCCGGACGCTGCGTCAGCACGGACTGGCGGCTTTCGGTGAGTCGCTGTGCGACTCAGAAGCGGTGTTGATCGAGGGCGCGCAGCCCAACGGCCGCAGCGCCGAGACCGCCGCCGCCCGTGACCAGTTGGCTGCCCGGGTGCAGGGCGTGGTGTTCGGGCAGCAGTACCTGATGCTCGACTATGACTGCCCGCGTGAGGTTCTCGAACAGGCCACGGCGATCACCCCGGGTCTGGAGTCGCCAACCATCGCTCCACTCGCGGACCCGGATTGGGCCGCCGTGCGCGCACTGGTTCCGCGGCGCGGGGTCAACGCGATCATGGATGAGTTGGCCGCGATCGGCGCCAAGGCCATCCTGGCCTCCGACATCAGATTCTGCCGATTTTGATCAGTGCCGGTCACGGCGGCTTTCGCGTGTTAGCGTCGGCGTGATCTGGCTCGATCGGCCTTGGAGGTTGTGGTGACGCATTTCATCGTTTTGCTGCTCGCACTGCTCATCGGCGCTGTCGCCGGCCTGCGCGCGCTTACCGCGCCGGCCGTCATGGCCTGGGCGGCTGCGCTGCACTGGATCAACTTGGACGGCACCTGGGCTCACTGGCTCAGCCACCCGGCGACCGTCACCGTACTCACGGTGTTGGCCGTCGGCGAGCTCATCACCGACCAACTGCCCAGCACCCCGGCGCGCACCGTGCCCGTGCAGTTCGGCGCGCGAATCGTGTTGGGCGGCTTCGCCGGCGCGGTCTTGGGCACGGCCTGGAACTTCACCTGGACCTCTCTGGGTGCGGGCATCATCGGCGCGGTGATCGGCACTCTGGTCGGTTTCCAGCTGAGGCAGCGACTGGTTGCCGCCAACGGCGGGCATGACCTGCCGATCGCGTTGCTGGAAGACAGTGTCGCGGTGTTGGGCGGTATCGCGATCGCCGCGTTGACCCAGGTGGTCTGAGCCGACGGTCAGCGCCGCTGCACCAGCAGCGCCTGTGCCGAGGTCCCGACGAATCCGTTGTCGTCGAACAACTCTGCGGTGGTGACACCCACGCCGTCCGGCCCGATGGAGGCGCGCGCCCGCAGGCCGAAGTCCGTGCCGACGGGCAGCCGGTGCAGGTGCACGACGGTGTCGGTGTTCATGAACATGAACTCGTTGACGTCCAGCACGGCACCGACCCCGTTCGCCGAGTCGACCACCATCGCCAGCCGCTGCAGGGCGGTGGTCGGCTCACTGTCCACCAGATGTACCTGCGGGCTCAGCCACGCGATCGCCGAGCCGTCGGGCGCGTCGGGCTGTACGCGCCACCGCACCGACGTGGCATAGCCGTCGGCCTGAGCGAACCACGCCGGTGGAGGTAAGTCGGGCCCGATGATCAGCGGAGCGTGCCGGTCGGAGGCCACCGCTGCGGTGTCGGAGCCGGCCAGCGCCCACGCGCTGAGCCGGGCCACCGGCCGCTCGTCGCCAGGAGTGAGCATCTCGGCCTCCAGCAGCGCGATGCGCCGGCCAGGCCGCTGCACCCGGGCCCGGACGCGCACCGGCGCTACCGGGATCGCCCCCAGAATGTCCAGGCTCAACCGGGCGATCCGCTGGCCCGAACCGTCGATCAACCGCTCCACTTCGCGGGTGAGCAGGGCCAGCGGGGGCGAACCGTGTTGCAGCTGACCCCAGTTGCTGCGGGTCAGATCGCTGGACTCGTAGACCACGTCATCGGGGCCCAAGCCGGGTGACCGGTGGTAGTAGCTGCCGGTCATGCCGCGCTCTCCGACGGCCAGCCGGGGTAGGGCGGCGCGGTACCGCCGAACGCCGGGCACAGCGCGCGGTGCGCGCACCAGTCGCACATACGTGAGGGCTGGGGGCGGAAATCTCCTGTGGCACCGGCATTCTGGATGGCCTGCCAGATGGCGACCAACGTCTTCTCGAAGCGCAGCAACTCGTCGTGGTCGGGGGAGTAGTCCAGCAGTTGACCGTCGGCCAGGTAGATCAGCCGTAGCCGTGAGGGCATCACGTCGCGTGAGCGCAGCAGGGCGACCGCATAGAACTTCATCTGAAACAGCGCCTTGGCCTCGGCGGCCCCGGATGATCGGCCGGTGGCTGCCGGCGCGCGGCCGGTCTTGTAGTCGACCACCCGCAGCGCTCCGGTCGCTGAGACGTCGATGCGGTCGACGAAGCCGCGCAGCAGGGTGCCATCGGCCAGCTCGACCTCGACCCGCTGCTCACAGCTCTGCGGATCGAAGCGGCGGGGGTCCTCCAGCCGGTAGTAGCCGGTCAGCAGCTTGCGTGCCTCGGCCATCAACTGCTCGGTGTCCAGCCCGTCCGACATCGCCGGGACGGTGCTGGCCAGATGCTCCCAGGCCGGCGTGACCAGGGCGCGGGCTGTTTCGGGGCCACGCTGCTCCGCGGGGAGCGCATAGAGCCGTTCCAGGGCGCCGTGGACCACCGAGCCGCGCAGCTGGGCCACGGTCGAGGCCTCCGGCAGCCGGTCGATCGCCCGAAATCGGTACAGCAGCGGGCACTGTTTGAAGTCGGCCGCCCGCGACGGTGACAACGCCGGCTTGCTCATAGTTGCGAACCCTACGGGCATGCGCCGACAACCCTTCTCGAACACGCTGCGTAGGGTGGACGCCTGTGTCCGAATCCGGGATCTTTCAGGCGGGCGATCGGGCCCAGTTCACCGACGCCAAGGGGCGCCGCTACACCACCGTGCTGGTTCCTGGCGGCGACTTTCACACCCATCGCGGGGCTATACCGCACGATGAGGTGATCGGGCTGCCCGACGGCAGCGTGGTCAAATCCGCCAACGGCGACCCGTTCCTGGTGCTGCGGCCGCTGCTGGTCGACTACGTGATGTCGATGCCGCGCGGTGCGCAGGTGATCTACCCCAAGGACTCGGCGCAGATCATCCATGAAGGCGACATCTTTCCCGGCGCGCGAGTGCTAGAGGCCGGCGCCGGCTCGGGTGCGTTGACCCTCTCGCTGTTGCGGGCGGTCGGCCCCGAGGGGCAGGTGATCTCCTACGAACTGCGCGATGACCACGCGGTGCACGCCCGCGCCAACGTCGAGACCTTCCTCGGGGGGCAGCCGGACAACTGGCAGCTGGTGATGGGCGATGTGGCCGACAGTGACCTGCCCGACGGCTCGATCGACCGGGTGGTGCTGGACATGCTGGCGCCCTGGGAGGTGCTGGGCACCGTGTCGCGGGTCCTGGTTCCCGGCGGGGTGTTGGTGATCTACGTCGCCACCGTCACCCAGTTGTCGCAGGTGAACGAGGCGCTGCGTGAGCAGCAGTGCTGGACCGAGCCGAGGTCCTGGGAGACCATGCAGCGCGGCTGGAATGTCGTCGGCCTCGCCGTGCGGCCCCAGCACGCGATGCGCGGGCACACCGCGTTCCTGGTCTGCGCCCGCAGGCTGGCCCCGGACACCGTCACCCCGACGCGGCTGGGGAAAAAACGGGGACGTCCGTAGCTGCACGGGGCTGCACCGGGGCCGGCTGCCTCGGCCTAGGGCGGCGGTGGAGCGGGCTCGGCTGAAGTGCCGCCGGTCTGGGCCTTGCCGAAGGCCAGCAGGCTCTTGGCGGTGGCCTGCGACAGCAGCCAATTGCCGTCCTTGGGAGTGAACTCCATGGGGAAGAAGAACTCCCCGGCGTCCGGGTTGGCCGTGGTCACCGTCACATCGGCGGTCACGTTGCCCGGGGAACGATCCGCCCAGCCGATCCCGGCGGCATCCAGATTCAGCGGCAGATAGCCGCCGTCGCGCAGTGCGGTGGCGAACTTGTCGATGGTTGCGGCGTCGGTGGGTTTGGCGCCTTCGATGAGGGCCACCTTGTCGGTGCCGGGAACCTCGGGGTCCGCCAACCGGTAGAGCACATCGGTCAACACTTCCGGCCCGGGCAGCGGCGACGACGGCACCGAGACAGCGGCCGTCGTCGACGGCGCGGCAACCTCAGCGGCCGGCACCGTCTGCTGGTGGCCGGTACAGCCCGACATCGCCCACACCACCACCGCCGTAGCGGCGGCGGTGCGGGCGATACGACAGCAGGACATGCGGTCCGCGATCAGCCCGACGTCAGCTGCGACAGCGACAGCAGCGAGGCCCGGGACAGCTTCCAACCGCCCTGGTCGACGAACGTCAGGTTCACCGTGTGCGGCTCCAGCTTCGGGCTCGAGGCGGTGACGTCCGCGCTGGCAGCTCCGGGGCCGGTGGGTATGACGTTGGCCACGCTGATCGACAGCGGCAGGGCGCCCTTCTTGAGCGCCTTCTGCAGCTTGTGGTCGATCACACCGCTCTCCGCCGGGCCCAGACCACCCTCCACGAGGTCGGACTTTCCGGCAGCCGGCACGCCGGGGTCGGCCAGCGTGTTGAGCACGCTGGCCAGCTGCTCGGGAGCCGGTACAGCGGCGGCCGGGTCCAGCGGCAGCGGTGCGAAGAACACCGTCGTCGGTGCCTGGGCGGCGGCGGGAGCCTGCGCTGTCAGGTAGCTCACAGCGGAAGTTGCTGCGCCGATGGCCGCCACTGCCGCCACAGCCGTGGCGAGGGATTTCATAGTCATTGAGGTCCTTTCGACTGCTCGATGTGACAGCGAGGCTAACAGCGCAGCCGGTGTGTCGGATTGTCTCTCCACCCGCGAATGGACAATGGCCGGTAGCGTTGAGGCATCCGTCGCTTCAACTTCCAGTTCGGGAAAGGAGCGCACCATGAGCACCATGGGAGAGTCGCCGCGTCCTGAGGGTTTCGGCGCGTCCGGGGGGGCGCACGCATCCGGTGAGGGTTTCGCCGAGTTGGAGGAACTTCGCCGCGAGGCCGCGATGCTGCGCGCGCAGCTCGACAACACCCCCCAGGACACCACCCGAGTGGGCCGCGACGTGCGTCAGCTCGAAGCCCAGATTGACTCGCTGACCACGCGAAACTCCAAACTGATGGACACCCTCAAAGAGGCGCGTCAGCAGTTGTTGGCGTTGCGTGAGGAAGTCGATCGTCTCGGTCAGCCACCCAGTGGCTACGGCGTGCTGCTGGGCAGTAACGACGACGACACCGTCGACGTGTTCACCTCGGGCCGTCGGATGCGGCTGAACATCTCGCCCAACATCGAGATCGCGACGCTCAAGAAGGGCCAGACGGTCCGGCTCAACGAGGCGCTGACGGTGGTCGAGGTCGGCAATTTCGAGTCGGTCGGCGAAATATCCACGTTGCGCGAAATCCTGTCCGACGGGCACCGCGCGCTGGTTGTGGGTCACGCCGATGAGGAGCGCATCGTCTGGCTGGCTGAGCCGCTGGTCGCCGCGGACCTGCCGGACAGCAACCCCGACGCGCTGTCGGATGACTGGCGTCCCCGCAAGCTGCGGCCCGGCGACTCGTTGCTGGTCGACACCAAGGCCGGCTACGCCTTCGAGCGCATCCCCAAGGCCGAGGTCGAGGACCTGGTGCTCGAGGAGGTCCCCGACGTCAGCTACGGCGACATCGGCGGCCTGACGCGTCAGATCGAGCAGATTCGCGACGCCGTGGAACTGCCGTTCCTGCACAAGGACCTCTACCGCGAATACGCGCTGCGCCCGCCCAAGGGTGTGCTGCTCTACGGCCCGCCCGGCTGCGGTAAGACGCTGATCGCCAAGGCGGTGGCCAACTCGCTGGCCAAGAAGATGGCCGAGGTGCGCGGCGACGACGCCCACGAGGCGAAGTCGTACTTCCTCAACATCAAGGGTCCCGAGCTGCTGAACAAGTTCGTCGGCGAGACCGAACGCCACATCCGGCTGATCTTCCAGCGCGCCCGCGAGAAGGCCTCCGAGGGCACCCCGGTCATCGTGTTCTTCGACGAGATGGATTCGATCTTCCGCACCCGTGGCACCGGTGTCTCCTCGGACGTGGAGACCACGGTGGTGCCCCAGCTGCTCAGTGAGATCGACGGCGTTGAGGGGCTGGAGAACGTCATCGTGATCGGCGCCTCCAACCGTGAGGACATGATCGACCCGGCGATCCTGCGTCCCGGCCGCCTGGACGTGAAGATCAAGATCGAACGCCCGGATGCCGAAGCCGCACAAGACATCTTCTCGAAGTATCTGGTCGAGACCCTGCCGGTGCACGCCGACGACCTCGCGGAATTCGGCGGGGACCGGGCGGCCTGCATCAAGGCGATGATCGAGAAGGTCGTCGACCGGATGTATGCCGAGATCGATGACAACCGGTTCCTGGAGGTCACCTACGCCAACGGTGACAAAGAGGTCATGTACTTCAAGGACTTCAACTCCGGGGCGATGATCCAAAACGTCGTCGACCGGGCGAAGAAGAACGCCATCAAGTCGGTGTTGGAGACCGGTCAGCCGGGTCTGCGCATCCAGCACCTGCTGGACTCGATCGTCGATGAGTTCGCCGAGAACGAAGACCTGCCCAACACCACCAACCCCGATGACTGGGCGCGGATCTCGGGTAAGAAGGGCGAGCGGATCGTCTACATCCGCACCCTGGTCACCGGCAAGAGCTCCAGCGCCAGCCGGGCCATCGACACCGAATCCAACCTGGGGCAGTACCTGTAGCGCTAGCTTGCTACCCCCGCGCGAGCACCCCCCCCGCGCGAGCGCGCGTGTTTGTCCGCCGACACGCCGCCCAGCGCGTACAACTGCGCACGTTCGCGGACAGGACGCCCCAGCGCTAGCTGGCCTGCAGCGAGTAACTGTTGGTCAGGTCGTCCTGCAACACCCGGGCGACCTCGGTGGTGGTGTCCACCGTCAGTGGGCTGGTCAGGACGCGGGCCTGATAGGTCCAGCCCGCTGGCAGCGTGAGGCGGTCGGCGAGTCCGGGCAGGTCGGCTCGGGTCAGGTTCGGGTCCGCCACCTGGCTCCAGGTCTGCATCACCCAACGCCGTCCCTGCGGGTCGATCAGCTCGTAGATCTCTTCGCCGGCGTCGAAGACGAAGACCGCATGACGGCTCACCTCATTGACGGTGTAGGGCGCCGGATTCATCGACGACAGCGCGACCTGCGCCTGCTTGATCATCTCGATGCCGCCGAAGCTCTTGGTCTCGCGGGGGCCCCGTGGCGCCTTCTCAATGGTGTTCATCAGCCAGTAGCGGGGGCCGTTGAGCAGAGCGGCGGCCGCGCCGTTCTCGGTGGCGATGGCCTGTGCGTCCAGGGCTGACCACAGCTGCGCGGGGCAGTCGTTGAGCGGGAACGAGTTGTAGACGACGGCCTGCGGGCCGGCTTGTCCGACTTCGACGAGGAGCACTTCGCCGTAGCGCTTCCCGGCAACTCCGGTGGTCTGCTGGCGGGTCTGCTCGGCGGGCATTGAGTGAAATTAGCCACAGGCCCCGGCGACGTCAACACCTCTGACGGCGTCGTTGTGTCGCCCCTTTAGGCTGAACGTCATGCAGCGGATCATCGGGACCGAAGTCGAGTACGGGATCGCTTCGCCGTCGGATCCGACTGCCAATCCGATCCTCACCTCCACCCAGGCGGTGTTGGCCTACGCGGCCGCGGCGGGAATCCCGCGGGCCAAGCGCACCCGCTGGGACTACGAGGTGGAATCGCCGCTGCGCGACGCCCGGGGCTTCGACCTGAGCCGCTCGTCGGGTCCGCCGCCGATCATCGATGCCGATGAGGTCGGTGCCGCGAACATGATCCTCACCAATGGCGCGCGGCTCTATGTCGACCACGCGCACCCGGAATACTCCGCGCCCGAAGTCACCGACCCGCTCGATGCGGTCATTTGGGACAAGGCCGGTGAGCGGGTGATGGAGGCCGCCGCCCGCTATGTGGCCAGCGTGCCCGGCGCGGCCAAACTGCAGCTCTACAAGAACAACATCGACAACAAGGGCGCCTCTTACGGCACCCACGAGAACTACCTCATGAGCCGGCAGACGCCCTTCTCGGCGATCATCGCGGGCCTGACCCCGTTTCTGGTGTCGCGACAGGTGGTCACCGGCTCAGGTCGCGTGGGGCTGGGCGCCGCCGGCGACGAACCGGGTTTTCAGCTGTCGCAGCGTGCCGACTACATCGAGGTCGAGGTCGGACTGGAGACCACGCTCAAGCGCGGCATCATCAACACCCGCGACGAACCGCACGCCGACGCCGACAAATATCGCCGGTTGCACGTGATCATCGGGGACGCCAACCTCGCCGAAACGTCGACATATCTGAAGGTGGGCACCACGGCGCTGGTGCTCGACCTGATCGAGGAGGGTGCCGCGCACGGGATTGACCTGAGCGATCTCGTGCTGGCGCGGCCGGTTCGCGCGGTGCACGTCATTAGCCGTGACCCGACCTTGCGTGCCACCGTCGCGCTCGCCGACGGCCGCGAGATGACCGGCCTTGCGCTGCAACGTATTTACCTCGAACGGGTGACGAAACTGGTGGAGGCCCGGGAGCCGGATCCACGGGCCACCGACATCATCGAGACGTGGGCCAGGGTCCTTGACCAGCTGGAGCGCGACCCGATGGAGTGCGCCGACCTGCTGGACTGGCCGGCCAAGCTGCGTCTGCTGGAAGGCTTCCGGCAACGGGAGAACCTCAGCTGGTCGGCGCCCCGACTGCACCTAATCGACCTGCAGTATTCCGACGTGCGGTTGGACAAGGGGCTGTACAACCGGTTGGTGGCGCGCGGCTCCATGCGCCGCCTGATCACCGAACAGCAGGTGCTGGCCGCGGTCGACAACCCGCCGACCGACACCCGCGCCTACTTCCGCGGGGAGTGCCTGCGCCGGTTCGGCGCCGATATCGCGGCGGCGAGCTGGGACTCGGTCATCTTCGACCTGGGTGGTGACTCGCTGGTGCGCATCCCCACCTTGGAGCCGCTGCGGGGCAGTAAGGCCCACGTCGGCGCACTGCTGGACTCGGTGGACAGTGCCGCCGAACTGGTACAACAACTCACCACCTAGACCCCGAGCAACATCGGCGCCGACCGGTAGGGTGGGAGAAACCGGCCGCGGTCATGCGCGGTCGATGAGATTTCAGGAGGCAGCAATGGCTCAGGAGCAGACCAAGCGCGGCGGGGGCGGCGGAGACGACGAGGATCTGACCGGCAGCACTGCGGCGGGCCAGGAACGCCGGGAGAAGCTCACCGAGGAGACCGACGACCTGCTCGACGAGATCGATGACGTGCTGGAAGAGAACGCCGAGGACTTCGTGCGCGCATATGTCCAAAAGGGCGGCCAGTGACCTGGTTGTCGCGTGATCGTCTGCCTCTCAACTCAGCAACGCCAGGAATCGCGCTCACCGGTGTAGGCCTGTCGTCGTTCTCGGAATTCCTGCGGCTGCAGGCACCTGAACTGCTTCCCACGGGTGCGGCGCAGACCGTCGCTGCTGGTGACCAATTGCCGCACGGCACCACCATTGTCGCCCTGAAGTACCCGGGCGGGGTTCTCATCGCCGGCGACCGGCGCTCCACGCAGGGCAACATGATCGCGGGCCGCGACGTGCAGAAGGTGTACGTCACCGACGAATACACCGCGACCGGCATCGCGGGCACAGCCGCGATCGCTGTCGAGTTCGCTCGGCTCTATGCGGTGGAGCTGGAGCATTACGAGAAGCTCGAAGGCGTGCCGCTGACGTTCGCCGGCAAGGTCAACCGGTTGTCGACCATGGTGCGCGGCAACCTCGGCGCGGCGATGCAGGGGCTGGTGGCGTTGCCGCTGCTGGCCGGTTACGACATCGACGCTGAGGACCCGCAGACGGCGGGGCGCATCGTGTCGTTCGACGCCGCCGGCGGCTGGAACGTCGAGAGCGAGGGCTATCAGGCGGTGGGCTCGGGTTCGCTGTTCGCCAAGTCGTCGATCAAGAAGCTCTACGGACAGATCACTGACGCCGACTCCGCCCTGCGGGTCGCGATCGAGGCGCTCTACGACGCCGCCGATGACGACTCCGCCACGGGCGGACCGGATCTGGTGCGCGGCATCTACCCGACCGCGGTCACCATCGACGTCGACGGGGCCGTCGACATCACCGAGGAGCGGATCGCCGAACTGGCCCGTGCCGTGGTTGAGAGTCGAACTCGTGGCGGAGGGGTTGCGCCGGCGACCAAGCGGGGTAAGAAATGAGCTTCCCGTATTTCATCTCGCCCGAACAGGCGATGCGGGAGCGCAGTGAGCTCGCCCGCAAAGGTATTGCCCGGGGCCGCAGTGTGGTGGCGCTGGCGTATGCCGACGGCGTGTTGTTCGTCGCCGAAAACCCTTCGCGCTCATTGCAGAAGATCAGTGAGCTCTATGACCGGGTGGGCTTTGCGGCCGCGGGCCGGATCAACGAGTTCGAGAATCTGCGCCGCGGAGGAATCCAGTTCGCCGACACCCGTGGCTATGCCTATGACCGGCGGGATGTCACCGCGCGGCAATTGGCCAACGTCTACGCCCAGACCCTGGGCACCATCTTCACCGAGCAGGCCAAGCCCTACGAGGTGGAGCTGTGCGTTGCCGGTGTCGCCTACCAGGGCCAGACGAAAGCGCCTGAGCTGTATCGGATCACCTACGACGGGTCGATCACCGACGAGCCGCATTTCGTGGTGATGGGTGGTACCACCGAGCCGGTGGCCACTGCGCTCAAAGAGTCCTACGCCGAGAACGCGGAGCTGGCCGACGCGCTGCACATCGCGGTCAACGCGCTCAAGCAGACCGACACCGGTAACGGCGCCGAACCGCGCGAGCTGGGTCCGGGCACCTTGGAGGTCGCCATTTTGGATGCCAATCGGCCCAAGCGCGCGTTTCGCCGCATCAACCGTGCCGCTTTGGAATCGTTGCTCTCACAAACCGACTCGTCGGGGGAGGCGTCAGACGAAACGTCTGGCTAGGTCCCGCGATGCCGAAGAAATACGGGTTCAAAGAGAAGGATCTGGTCGTCTACCACATCGTCGACCTGGTGCTGGCGGGGGAGTTGCGCACCGGTGACCGGATCATCCGTGACGCGATTGCCAGCGCTGTGGGCGTCAGCCGGCTACCGGTTCAGCAGGCGATCGACCAACTCGAGCAGCAAGGAGTGCTGACCAGCGTCTATCACCGGGGCGTGTTCGTCAGCCGGTTCGATGAGGCCGTCGTTCGCGAACAGCACGAATTGCACGGGACCTTGAATGCGATTCCCTCGGCGCGGGCGGCGGTGAGTCCGACCCCGCGAGTGCTCGCCGAGTTGGATGCTGCGCTGCGGGATCTGCGCGCCAACAAGGCGCCGGCCGGGTTTCAAGACGCGGCCCTGGAGTTTCGCCGGATTCTTGTCGAGGAATACGCCGGTCCGCCTCTGCAGGCGGCGATCAGCGCCTCGCGGGTGTTCATGCCGCGCGGGTTCTGGGGTAGCTATGTCAACGAACATGACGAGTTTCTGCCCAGTTTCGAGGCGGAAGCCGCGGCCATCCACCAACGCGATCCAGAGGCCGCGCGGACGGCGTGCATGGAGCGAGCGGAGCTGCAGGCTGAGGTGGTGCTCGCCGAGCTGACCCGACGTGGCGTGCTGCGCCCCATCGGTTCGGTCTGACGCTGCGAGCTAACGCTCGACCCGGAAACGCTTGACGCGTGCGCCCGCGCCGGAGGCCAGTTCCACCCGGCTGCGCGGAACCCCGAAATGTGCGGCCAGAACGCGGATGACGGCGGCGTTCGCCTTGCCGTCCACTGCGGGTTCACGTACGTAGACGGTTAGCTGCCCGTCGTCGTCGGTCTCCACCAGCGGCCCTTTGCGGCTGCCCGGCTTGACCTTGACGACGACGGTTTCGGTCATCAGAACAGGATCCCAGTGTCGCGAACGTGCGTAGTTGTACGCGCAGAGCGGCGTGTCGCGGCACAGACACGCACGCTCGCGCGGAAGGGGAAGGGGAAGGGGAAGAGGAAAAGCTAGCGGGCGACGATCACCGAGGAGCCGTGACCGAACAGGCCCTGGTTGGCCGTCACACCGACGGTGGCGCCCTCGACCTGACGGCCGGTGGCCTGACCACGCAGCTGCCAGGTGAGCTCGCACACCTGGGCAATGGCCTGCGCCGGGATCGCCTCGCCGAAGCAGGCCAGCCCGCCGGACGGGTTCACCGGGACCCGGCCACCGAGGGTGGTGGCGCCGCTGCGCAGCAACTGCTCGCCCTCACCCTTGGCGCACAGGCCCAGGTGCTCGTACCAGTCGATCTCCAGCGCGGTGGACAGGTCATACACCTCGGCCAGGCTGACATCCTCCGGGCCGATCCCGGCCTCGGCGTAGGCCGCGTCCAGGATCTGGTCCTTGAACACCCGCTCCGGGGCCGCCACGACGGCGGTGGAATCGGTTGCGATGTCCGGCAATTCGGGCAGGTGCTGCGGGTAGCGGGGGGTCACGGTGGACACCGCGCGCACCGACGGCACACCGTCGAGCGAACCCAAGTGCTTCTTGGCGAACTCCGCGCTGGCCACGATCAGCGCGGCCGCACCGTCGGAGGTGGCGCAGATGTCGAGCTGGCGCAGCGGGTCGGAGACCACCGGGCTGGCCAGCACGTCGGCGACCGCGGACTCCTTGCGGTAGCGCGCGTTCGGGTTGTTCAGCCCGTGCCGGGAGTTCTTCACCTTGACCTGGGCGAAGTCTTCGGAGGTGGCGCCGTAGAGGTCCATCCGGCGGCGCGCCAGCAGCGCGAAGTACACCGGGTTCATCGCACCGATCAGGTGGAAGCGCTGCCAGTCGGGGTCGTTCTTGCGTTCACCGCCGACGGGGGCGAACGCGCCCTTGGGGGTGGTGTCGGCGCCGATCACCAGCGCCACATCGCAGAAGCCGGCCAGGATCTGGGCCCGGGCGCTCTGCAGCGCCTGCGACCCGGAGGCGCAGGCGGCATACGACGAGGACACCGGAACCCCGTTCCAGCCCAGCTTCTGGGCGAACGTCGAACCGGCGATGAAGCCCGGGTAGCCGTTGCGGATGGTGTCCGCCCCGGCGATGAACTGGATCTGCTGCGCGTTCAGGCCGGCGTCGGCCAGCGCGGCACGGGCGGCGACCACCCCGTACTCGGTGAAGTCGCGGCCCCACTTGCCCCACGGGTGCATGCCCGCACCCAGGATGTACAGCGGCTCGGGGCTCATGCGTCCACCTTCTTCCACGCGTAGACGGTGCGCGTCACGCCGTCGTCGTCGGTGTAGAGCGGCATGGTGGTCAGCTCCATCTCCATGCCGACCTTCAAGTCCGCGGCCAGGGTGCCCTCGACCACCTTGCCCAGCACGATCAGGCCCTCGTCGGCCAGCTCCACCGCGGCGATCGCGAACGGCTCGAACGGGTCGCTCGGCGGGTAGGGGGCCGGCGGGAGGTACCGGTTCTCGGTGTAGCTCCAGATCGTGCCGCGCCGCGACAGCGCGACCGGCTCCAACACGTCGCCGTCGCAGGCGGGGTTGGGGCAGTTGTTCTCACGCGGCGGGAACACATAGGTGCCGCACTGCGGACACTTGGCGCCGGTCAGGTGGGGGAGGCCGGCGTCGTCGGTGGCGAACCACCCGTCGATGGCCGGCTGCGAGGCTACATCTGGCACTCGGTCAGCGTACCCAACGACGGCAGTGAAATTGAAACGTGTTCCAGTCACCGGGCGGTCGGGTGCTCCGACCTATGGTGGCGGGGTCAGACGCGGAAGCAGAGGGGTTCGGCAATGGTGATCGTCGCAGGACATCTGGCGGTGGATCCCGGTCAGCGGGACGGCTACCTGCACCAGTGCCGCGACGTCGTGAAGCAGGCTCGCCGCGCACCGGGATGCCACGACTTCGCGATCACGGCCGACCTTCTCGATCCGGGCCGCGTCGACATCTTCGAACGTTGGGAATCGCGGGCCGCGTTGGAAGCGTTCCGCGGCAGCGGGCCCAGCGACGAGCAGGCCGCCGCGATCCTGTCGGCCGCGATCGCCGAGTACGACGTCGCCGAGGAGCGACCGCTGACCTGATGTCCGCGGCAGTGCCTAGAGTTGTCCCCGTGAGTCAGACCAAACCGACGCTGCTGCTTCTCGACGGAAACTCGCTGGCGTACCGCGCCTTCTATGCCCTGCCCGCGGAGAACTTCAAGACGCGCAGCGGCCTGACCACCAACGCCGTCTACGGATTCACCGCGATGCTGATCAACCTGCTGCGCGACGAGGCTCCCACGCACGTCGCCGCCGCGTTCGACGTGTCGCGGCAGACCTTCCGCTCCGAGCGTTTCCCGGAGTACAAGGCCACCCGGTCCTCGACGCCCGATGAGTTCCGCGGCCAGATCGACATCACCAAGGAGGTGCTGGCGGCGCTGGGTATCACCACGCTGTCCGAGCCCGGCTTTGAGGCCGATGACCTGATCGCCACCCTGGCCACTCAGGCCGACGCCGAGGGCTATCGGGTGCTGGTGGTCACCGGCGACCGCGACGCCCTGCAATTGGTCAACGAGAACGTGACCGTGCTCTACCCGCGCAAGGGCGTCAGCGACCTGACCCGCTTCACCCCCGACGCCGTGGTCGAGAAGTACGGGCTGACCCCGGCGCAGTACCCGGATTTCGCGGCGCTGCGCGGCGACCCCAGCGACAACCTGCCGGGCATCCCCGGGGTGGGGGAGAAGACCGCCTCGAAGTGGATCACCGAATACGGCTCGCTGCAAGGCCTGGTCGACCACGTCGACACCGTCAAGGGCAAGGTCGGAGATGCGTTGCGCGCCAACCTGTCCACCGTGATCCTCAACCGCGAACTCACCGACTTGGTGCGCAACGTGCCGCTGGCGCAGACGCCGGACACCCTGCGGCTGGTGCCCTGGGACCGCGAGCAGATCCACCAGCTCTTTGACGACCTCGAGTTCCGGGTGCTGCGGGATCGCCTTTTCGAGACCCTGTCCACCGCGGGCGGCACCGTGGCCGAGGCCGAAGAGGGCTTCGAGGTGCGCGGCGGCGCCCTGGAACCGGGCACCGTCGCCGCCTGGCTGACCGAGCACGCCTCCGACGGCCGCCGCACCGGGCTGGCCGTGATCGGCACCCACCGCAGCTTCGACAGCGACGCCACCGCGCTGGCACTGGCCTCGGCAGACGGAGAGGGCGGCTATGTCGACACCGCGGCCCTGACCGCCGACGACGAGGCCGCGCTCGGTGCCTGGCTGGCCGACCCGACCAAGCCGAAGGCGTTGCACGAGGCCAAGCTGGCCATCCACGACCTGGCCGGGCGTGGCTGGGCCCTCGACGGTGTCACCAGCGACACCGCGCTGGCCGCCTACCTGGTGCGCCCCGGGCAGCGCAGCTTCAGCCTCGACGATCTCTCGGTGCGCTACCTGCGCCGGGAACTGCGCGCCGAATCCGCTGAACAACAACAGCTCTCACTGCTCGACGACACCGAAGGCGTCGATGACCAAGCGGTGCAGACGGCGATCCTGCGGGCCAGGGCGGTCAACGATCTGGCCGATGCGCTGGACCTCGAGCTTGACCGGATCGACTCCGCCGGCCTGCTCGCCGACATCGAACTGCCCCTGCAGCGCGTGCTGGCGGAGTTGGAGGATGCCGGGATCGGTGTCGACCTGGCCCACTTGAATCAGCTGCAGAGCCGGTTCGGCGACCAGATCCGGGATGCGGCCGAAGCCGCCTATGCGGTGATCGGCAAGCAGATCAACCTCGGATCGCCCAAGCAGCTGCAGGTAGTGCTCTTCGACGAGCTGGGCATGCCTAAGACGAAGAAGACCAAGACCGGCTACACCACCGATGCCGACGCCCTGCAGACGCTGTTCGACAAGACCGGGCATCCGTTCCTGGAGCACCTGCTGACCCACCGCGACGTCACCCGGCTCAAGGTGACCGTCGACGGCTTGCTGAAATCTGTGGCCTCCGACGGCCGCATCCACACCACGCTGAACCAGACCATCGCGGCCACCGGCCGGCTGTCCTCCACCGAGCCCAACCTGCAGAACATCCCGATCCGCACCGACGCCGGCCGGCAGATCCGCGACGCCTTCGTGGTGGGCTCTGGAGGCGGACAGGACTACGTCGAGCTGATGACGGTGGACTACAGCCAGATCGAGATGCGCATCATGGCGCACCTGTCGGCCGACGCCGGCCTCATCGAGGCGTTCAACACCGGCGAAGACCTGCACTCGTTCGTCGGGTCGCGGGCGTTCTCGGTGCCCATCGACGAGGTGACCCCGGACATGCGTCGCCGCGTCAAGGCGATGTCCTACGGCCTGGCCTACGGACTGAGCGCCTACGGGCTGGCCTCCCAGCTCAAGATCTCGACCGAAGAGGCCAAAGAGCAGATGGACGCCTACTTCGACCGGTTCGGCCGGGTGCGCGACTACCTGCACGAGGTGGTGGAGCAGGCCCGCAAGGACGGCTACACCTCGACGGTGCTGGGCCGGCGGCGCTACCTGCCGGAGCTGGACAGCAGCAACCGCCAGGTCCGCGAATCCGCCGAGCGGGCCGCGCTCAACGCCCCGATCCAGGGCAGCGCGGCCGACATCATCAAGGTGGCGATGATCAACGTCGACACCGCGCTCAAGGCCTCCGAGCTGCGGTCGAGGATGTTGCTGCAGGTGCACGACGAGCTGCTGTTCGAGGTGGCCGACGGCGAACGCGAGGCGCTGGAGGCGCTGGTGCGCGACAAGATGGGCAGTGCTTATCCGCTCAGCGTCCCGCTGGAGGTTGCGGTGGGTTATGGGCGCAGCTGGGATGCCGCGGCACACTAGCGGGCAGTCAGTTGCTGGGTAGCGTCACTGAGTCGGCGGGGTGCAAGGCGATCACGGCGGGGGCGATCCAGCGGTGCAGGAAGTCCCGTAGCTCGCTGGGGGATCGAACGGGGTGCCCCGGGTCGGTCAGCTGTGACTGGACCATCCTCAGCATGAGCTCGACGAGCTCGTCCATGTCGGTGGCCGACCAGCCCGATGCCCTCCAGTCGACATCGAACTGGTCGACGATGCCACGCCCAGCGCTCAATGCTTCCGGAGAGGTAACCGCTGGCAGGTATTGGCCCCGTTCCGGGGCGGAGAACAGCAGCTGAAATCTGCGATGCTCCCGTAGTCGTTCCAAGGTCAGTGCAATGCCCTCGACCACCGCGTCCGCGGGATTGGTGATGCCCGACAATGCCTGTCCGAGCCCCGCCATGAATTCCTCGGCGGCTCTTTGCAGGGTGGCCTTGACCAGGGTCGGGGTGTCCGAAAAATACCGGTAGACCGTGGCGCGAGTGACGCCCAGACGTTTGGCCACTTGCAGGATGTTGACCTCGGTCATGCCGCCGTCGATGAGGTCGGCGGCTGCTTTCACAATCCGGTCGATGGCCTCAGTGTCGTTTGCTGGCGTGGAGCCAGACCACCCATGTGTCCGCACGGTCCTCTTTTGGGTTTGCGTTCCGGTCGCTGCCTACCGTACGTCGGCGACGGCGCTCGTGGTGAGGCTGGACGGTCTCGAGCGGCGACGTCGCCGCCTGGGTGGACACTCGATAGAAAAAGTGTATTGTCGTCGTGACGTGCGACACACAAGAAGCGAGGTAGGCCCATGACTAACGTTGCGCCGCGTTCGGTCGGCACTGATGCCGATGTCCCAGAGATCACTCCGCTGGGTCCCAAACTCACCGAACGTGCCCTGCAACTGGTGCTGGGCAAGACAACGGACATGGCGCCGACCACATTGAAGGTTCCGCTGAATTACTACGGGGATGACAAACTCACCGAGCTCGAACATTCGATGCTGTTGCGGCGCACGCCGCTGCCCGTGCTGGCCTCGGCCCAGATTCCGAATCCCAACGACTATGTGGTGCGGTCGTTCCTGGGTGACTCGCTGTTGATCACGCGTGACCGCGACGGCAAAGCGCATGTGCTGCTGAACTACTGCCGCCACCGCGGCGCAATGCCGGCATGCGGGGCGGGCAATGCGCGTCGGTTCACCTGCCCGTACCACGCCTGGGTCTACGACAACACCGGGAAACTTCGTGGGTTGCCGGGCAAGGTCGGTTTCGACGACCTTGAGCGTGACCAGTACAGCCTCGTGGAATTGCCCAGCGAAGAGCGGCACGGATTCATCTGGGCGGTGATGACCGCCGATGCAGAACTAGATCTCGACGCTCACCTGGGGCCCTTGGACGCAGAGTTGGCCCAGTGGAACTATCAGAATTACCAGTATCACGACGAGCGTTTTTTGGAGTCGCCGGTCAGCTGGAAAGGGGCGTTGGAAGCGTTCGCCGAGGGCTACCACTTTCCGTTTGTTCACGGCAACAGCGTCATCGGGCAGAACACCGTTGCCAATACCCACGTCTATGACGGGTTTGGCGACCACCACCGCATTGGCTTTCCGTTCAATTGGATCGCCGATCTGGAGGGCAAGGAGCCGAGCGACGATTGGGACCCCACTCAGTACATGGGGGTGATCTACTGGGTCTTTCCCAACCTCATACTCGCCAACAGCCCGGTCGGTGTCGAAGTCCTCGAGATGTTGCCCGGCAAATCGGCTACCGAATGCCAGTTGCGACACAGTTGGATGGCACGTTTCCCGGCGACCACCCCCGAACAGTCCGAGCTTTACGACGGAATCTTCGCTCAGGTGCATGCGGCCGTACGCGACGAAGACTTCGCCATGCTGCCCCAGTGCGGGGAGGGAGTTCGGCGTGGCCAGCACGATCACATGATCATCGGCCGTAACGAGATCGGCGTGCAGCACATGATTGAGGTGTTGGCGGGACGTCTGGGTGTGGCTCTCGGGTGACGTTGAGAAAGCGGCGAACCCGAGACAACGTCGGTGGTGCTGCCCGGCCATGACAGGCGCCTTCGATTGGGCGGCAGTGGAGGATTTCCTGGTCAGGCAGGTGATCCAGGCGGTGGAAGCCGCTGGTGCCCAGGAGGATTCGGATCCCATCTACGCGGCGGCGGTCACCGACATCTATGCCGAGCGCATGCTGATCCTGTGGCCCTCGATCGCGGTGTCTGCCGACCCGTTGTCGGCATCGGAGGTCGATCGCTGGCAGCCGAACCGGTGGCGGTGGCATTTCGATGCCACGCCGGAAGGCGACGAGTGGGCGGGCAGGCTGACCGCTCTGGCCGGTTCCCCGGGGCAGGGATTCGACTCGGTGGGGAAGCGCTTTCTCGACACCATCGCCACGGCCTGCGTGCGCGCAACAGATCATGTGGTGGCTCGCCGGCTCCACTTTCTCAGTGAAGATTTCGTTGTCGTGGCTTTGAATGGCGACTCGGGGCTGTTGGAGCAATCGTTGGCCGCCGAGCGGATGCAACGGTGTTTTCCCGCCTTGTTCAACCGCCGACGCGAGCTGGCGCGGCTTCGCGCGCTTGCCGTAGAAGACCGAATCGCGGTTCTGCTCGACACGATCGTGAGCGCATCGCTCGATGATGCGTCCTTCGGCCTGGCCGGCGATCTCTTGGTCGAAATCGGTGCAGCCGCTGCGGACGCGCTGTCCGAATGTCTCCAGCGGGCCATCGCAAGCCGGACGTGGCCGGGCGACGCGCGCGCGCTGGAGATACTGCGGATTGTGGCCGAAATCGGCGTGGCGACATCGCCCGTGCTGCACTCGCTGAAGGCCGTCCTGACCGACCCGTTGGCCTCCGTCGCGTTGCGGGCCGAAGCTGCCGCGACACTGGCATGGATCGGTTGTTTGGACGATATCGCTGAGCACCTTGCCGCATTCCCCGTGGAATTGGCGCTGGACGCGATCACGCGCCCCTATGCCGGTGCCCGGAAGAACGGGCGCCTTGATTATGGTCCGCTGGAATCGTTCCTGAACTGTCAGCCCGACTACGACGACGCCCTCATCGAGCGGTGGTCGTCGCGGGTCCTGTTCGACATCGATGCCGCAGATCTCGCCGCTGCGATGACGGCATTGAGCTCGCGGCGGCATGCGGTACGCCGGCACGCCGCCATCGTCGTGCTGTCAGCGCACCTGTAGTACCTACCTCCGAACCAGCGGCGGCGCGTAGTAGCCCGCCATGGTGTAGAGCACCGGCGCCGCCGCCCTGGCGGCCACCACCCCGTAGGCGTCTTCGTGCTGCTCGGCGAACACCTCGGGGTCGCCGAAGCCGCGATCGATGCGGTCCCGGATGAACGCCAGCCGCACCACCTGGACGGCGAACCTCTTCACGGCCCGGCCCGCGGGACGGCCACCGATGCGGGTGGCCTCGCGGATCGCGTGCTTGCGGGTCCGGATCGATCCGAGCCAGGTCGCCTCGTTCGCGCTGATCAGGCCACCTGCCACCATCGCGGGCAGTTTGGTCGCCACCAGCTGCTGTTCGTGTCGACGGCTCAAAATCGCCAGCAACACCATCAGAAGGAACACCGGCACCAGCCAGAACAGGTACGTCACCAGGAACAGCTGGCCGCCGCCCATCGCCAGGGAGGCGTTCCAGGAGGCGTGCAGCGCCACCGCTCCCAGGTAGCCGAGCAGAATCGCGAAGGCTTTGGACCAGAATCCGTGGCGGCGTAGGGCGAAATACACCCCGATCCCGGTCATTGTGGTGAACAGCGGGTGGGCGAACGGGCCGAAGATCAGCCGGGCGATGGCCACCGCGGCCATCTTCGCCGGTGAATCGGCCGGCGCGATGTAGACGATGTCCTCCATCCAGGCGAAACCCACCGCAACGATGCCCGCATAGACCATGCAGTCGGTCATCGAGTTCAGCGCGAGGCGCCGCCGTCCGGTCAGCATGATCAGCAGGAAGAGGCCCTTGGCGGCCTCCTCGATGAACGGTGCCTGGATGGCCGCCATGTCGAAGGTCTTCGACACCAGCGGGCGAATGTTGGCCACCGACGAGCCGAAGGTTTCCAGGCCCACGGCCAGCACCACGGCCACCGATGCGCCCCACAGGAACGCCAGTTGCAGCAGGCGGCGCGGTTCGGGTTCCCAGCGGTCCAGCCACCGGTAACACAGCAGCACCACCAGCATCGACATGCTCGCCAGTACCAGCGCGGTCAGTGTTCCGCCCGGGTTTGCGGCGGTGAACAACAGCAAGAGGAAGGCCGTGAGAATGGCGAGTAGGACGATCACGATGAGCGGCGCTCCGACTTTCCGCCGGTTCCGCATCTGAGGCATAGCGAGCGAGCGTAGCCACCGGTTTGTCCAGCGTGCAACGCGTCGAGTAGCCTCGACTGGTAGTCCGCGACTAGTCCCAGACCAAGATCGTGTGCTACCGCGTGTTCAGCATGCGTGACATCACCCGTCCCTACTACGCCACAATGTCCGGAGCAACCCAACACATGCCAAGTCCCACCATCACCTCGCCGCAAGTAGCCATCAACGACATTGGCTCGGCCGAGGACTTTCTCGCCGCTATCGACAAGACGATCAAGTACTTCAACGATGGCGACATCGTAGAAGGGACCATCGTCAAGGTTGACCGGGACGAGGTCCTGCTCGACATCGGTTACAAGACCGAAGGGGTCATCCCCTCCCGCGAACTGTCCATCAAGCACGACGTTGACCCCCACGAGGTGGTGTCCGTCGGCGATGAGGTCGAAGCTCTGGTCCTGACCAAAGAGGACAAAGAGGGTCGGCTGATCCTGTCCAAGAAGCGCGCCCAGTACGAGCGCGCCTGGGGCACCATCGAGGAGCTCAAGGAGAAGGACGAGGCCGTCAAGGGCACCGTCATCGAGGTCGTCAAGGGCGGCCTGATCCTCGACATCGGGCTGCGCGGCTTCCTGCCGGCCTCGCTGGTGGAGATGCGTCGGGTCCGTGACCTGCAGCCGTACATCGGCAAGGAGATCGAAGCCAAGATCATCGAGCTGGACAAGAACCGCAACAACGTGGTGCTGTCGCGTCGCGCCTGGCTGGAGCAGACCCAGTCCGAGGTGCGCAGCGAGTTCCTCAACCAGCTGCAGAAGGGCGCCGTCCGCAAGGGTGTCGTGTCCTCGATCGTCAACTTCGGCGCCTTCGTCGACCTGGGCGGCGTGGACGGCCTGGTGCACGTCTCCGAGCTGTCCTGGAAGCACATCGACCACCCGTCCGAGGTGGTTCAGGTGGGCGACGAGGTCACCGTCGAGGTGCTCGACGTCGACATGGACCGCGAGCGGGTTTCGCTGTCGCTCAAGGCCACTCAGGAAGACCCGTGGCGGCACTTCGCCCGTACCCACGCGATCGGTCAGATCGTCCCGGGCAAGGTCACCAAGCTGGTGCCGTTCGGTGCGTTCGTCCGCGTCGAGGAGGGCATCGAGGGCCTGGTGCACATCTCCGAGCTGGCTGAGCACCACGTCGAGGTTCCCGACCAGGTGGTCGCCGTCGGCGACGACGCCATGGTCAAGGTCATCGACATCGACCTGGACCGCCGCCGGATCTCGCTGAGCCTCAAGCAGGCCAACGAGGACTACACCGAGGAGTTCGACCCCTCGAAGTACGGCATGGCCGACAGCTACGACGAGCAGGGCAACTACATCTTCCCCGAGGGCTTCGACGCCGACACCAACGAGTGGATCGAAGGTTTCGACAAGCAGCGCACCGAGTGGGAGGCCCGCTACGCCGAGGCCGAGCGCCGGCACAAGATGCACACCACGCAGATGGAGAAGTTCGCCGCTGCCGAGCAGGCCGAGCCGCGCTCGGGTGCCAACGGTTCGCACCGCGACGAGGCTCCGGCCGGTGGTTCGCTGGCCAGCGACGAGCAGCTCGCCGCACTGCGGGAGAAGCTCGCCGGTAACAGCGCCTAACCAGCGCCCAGCGGGGTTGAAGGGGCGCAGATGCTGCGTATCGGTCTGACCGGCGGTATTGGCGCCGGTAAGTCGACGGTGTCGGCGACCTTCAGCCGCCACGGTGGCGTCATCGTCGACGGTGACGTCATCGCCCGTGAAGTCGTGGAGCCCGGTACCGAAGGCCTCGCCAAGTTGGTCGAGGCCTTCGGGCCGGGCATCCTGCTTTCGGACGGGGCTTTAGACCGTCCGGCGCTGGCCGCGATCGCTTTCAGCGACGACGACAAGCGGGCCATTCTCAACGGCATTGTGCATCCGCTGGTGGCACACCGCCGCTCCGAGCTGATCGCCGAGGCCGGTGACGAAGCGGTGATCGTCGAGGACATCCCGCTGCTCGTCGAATCGCAGATGGCTCCGCTGTTTCCGCTGGTGGTCGTGGTGCACGCGGACATCGAAACCAGGGTGACGCGGCTGACCCACTACCGTGGCATGTCCGAAGAGGACGCGCGGGCTCGGATCGCCGCGCAGGCCACCGAGCCACAGCGCCGCGACGTCGCCGACGTCTGGCTGGACAACTCCGGCGACCCGGACCAATTGGCGGAGCAGGCCCTGGAGCTGTGGCACCAGCGCATCAAGCCGTTCGCGCACAACCTGATCACCCGCCAGACGGTGCCGTCGCCCACTCAGCTGATGAAGGCCGATCCGACCTGGCCGGATCAGGCGCAACGCATCCTGGCCCGGCTGCGCACCGCCTGCGGGCACCGGGCCGTCCGGGTGGATCACATCGGCTCCACCGCGGTGCGCTGGCCGGAGGCCTTCGAAGCCCGAGACGTCATCGACGTCCAGGTCACGGTCGCGTCGCTGGCGGTGGCCGACGAACTCACCGAGTCCCTGCTACGGGCGGGCTACCCGGCGGTGGAGACGATCACCGCGGACAACGGCAAACCCGATGCGCGCAGCACGGTCGCGGAGTTCGACCACGCGGCAGATCCGGCGTTGTGGCGCAAGCGTATTCACGCCTCTGCCGACCCGGGCCGGGCCACCAACGTGCACATCCGCGTCCAGGGTTGGCCCAATCAGCAGTTCGCCCTGCTGTTTCCGGCCTGGCTTTCCGCCGACGCTGCCGCGCAGGCGGAGTATCTGGCCATCAAGCGTGACGCCGAACGCGCGGGAATCGACGGCGGCATCGAGGCCTATGCCTCGGTCAAGGAGCCCTGGTTCGACACCGCCTACCGGCAGGCCTGGGCCTGGGCCGACGCCACCGGGTGGCGTCCCTAGCGGACCTGGCCGGTCAGGCCATGCTGCTGATCAGCGCGCCGCACAGCATCGCGCCGGTGTGGGGATCATTGGTGTTCCCCCAGGTGTTGACGAAGCGCTCACTCTTGACCGTGGTGACTTCGTCGACCTTGATCTCGCAGTGCACCGTCGCGGTGGTCGGGAAGCGCAGCCGGATCACCATGCCGGCCTTGCTGGGGTCGGCCATCACGGTGTTGGCCTCGAACGGCGTTCCGAAAGCGTCGAGGTCCGCGCTGGCCGTCTCGTAGTCGTTGCGCATGAACGTGACGACGTTGCCGCTCGACCAGGCGTCGACCTTCGCGATGTAGGTCACGTTGTGCAGCTCGGTGGTGGTGTCGTTGTCGTCGGCTGCCGCCGGAGCCGGGATCAGCTGACCGCTGCCGATCAGGGCCGCGATGGTTGCGGCGACGACACCGAATCGCAGTGTGGCGTTCATATCAGCGCAGTTTAGCGCGGTCACGGGAACTGCCTCCGGCCATTGCGCCTAGCGTGACTCCGCCGGCGAGCCGGTGAATCCGTCACCGACCGGCCAACTCACCTGCATGCCCTGATCGCTGAGCCAGCGCTGCAGGTCATAGCCGTGCCGGGCCAGGCCGTCGACGGCGGCTACAGCGCGCAGCACCGCCTGCTCGGCGTCCCCGAGACTCAGCAGACCTTCGGAGACGGCCGCCATCAGCTCGTCGGTGTCGGCGAGCTCGACGCCGGATCCGGTGCGAACCACCAGGTCCAGGTAGTGGTCGCGGGAACGCCAGAGCTGCGGCCCCGCGGTGTACTCGCCGACGTCGAGATAGAAATCCTGGTCGCGTTCGTGGCCCGGGTTGAAGTGGAACACGGTCGCGCGAAGTCCCAGCGACGGCAGCAGCCAGGACTGCAGGTAGTGGAACTGTGCCCGGCCCGGGGTGGGTCGAGCCAGGTAAAGGCCCCAGGGCTGCACCGTGTAGATGTCGACGGCGCGCACCACCCCCTTGGGGTCGGTGTTGGTGTAGCCGACCAGATCAAAGGTCTCTTCTTTGGGTGCGTGCACCGCGATGCCCTTCTGCCCTGGCCGTGCTGTCGGCGGCCACGCCTACTCTGGTTTCCGTGGCCTTCGCAACGGAACACCCCATCGTCGCGCATTCGGAGTACCGGCCTGCCGCTGACGCCGTCGAAGGCGTCGTGCGCGCCGGCGGCCGGTTCGAGGTGGTCAGCGAATTTCAGCCGGCCGGTGACCAGCCGGCCGCCATCGCCGACCTGGAACGCCGCATCACCTCCGGGGAGAAGGACGTGGTGCTGCTGGGTGCCACCGGAACGGGCAAATCGGCCACCGCGGCCTGGCTGATCGAACGGTTGCAGCGCCCCACGCTGCTGATGGCTCCCAACAAGACGCTGGCCGCGCAGCTGGCCAACGAGCTGCGGGAAATGCTGCCGCACAACGCCGTCGAGTACTTCGTCTCGTACTACGACTACTACCAGCCGGAAGCGTATATCGCGCAGACCGATACCTATATCGAGAAGGACAGCTCCATCAACGACGACGTGGAGCGGCTGCGCCATTCGGCGACCTCCAGCCTGCTGTCACGGCGCGACGTCGTGGTGGTGGCGTCGGTGTCGTGCATCTACGGTCTGGGCACCCCGCAGTCCTACCTGGACCGCTCCGTCGAACTTCAGGTCGGCGCGGAGGTGCCGCGCGACGCCCTGCTGCGCCTGCTGGTCGACGTGCAGTACACCCGCAACGACATGGCGTTCACCCGCGGCTCGTTCCGGGTGCGTGGCGACACCGTCGAGATCATCCCCTCCTATGAGGAGCTGGCGGTGCGCATCGAGTACTTCGGCGACGAGGTCGAGGCGCTGTACTACCTGCATCCGCTCACCGGGGACGTGGTCCGCAAGGTCGATTCACTGCGCATCTTCCCGGCCACCCATTACGTCGCAGGTCCAGACCGGATGACGCAGGCCATCTCCACCATCGAGGAGGAGCTGGCCGCCCGGCTCGACGAGTTGGAGCGCCACGGCAAGCTGCTCGAGGCCCAGCGACTGCGGATGCGCACCAACTACGACATCGAGATGATGCGGCAGGTCGGCTTCTGCTCGGGCATCGAGAACTATTCGCGCCACATCGACGGCCGCGGCGCAGGCACGGCGCCGGCGACGCTGATCGACTACTTCCCCGAAGACTTCTTGCTCATCATCGACGAGTCGCACGTCACCGTGCCGCAGATCGGTGCCATGTACGAGGGCGACATGTCGCGCAAACGCAACCTGGTCGAGTTCGGCTTCCGGTTGCCTTCGGCGTGCGACAACCGGCCGTTGACCTGGGAGGAGTTCGCCGATCGGATCGGTCAGACGGTCTACATGTCGGCCACCCCGGGCCCCTATGAGCTCAGCCAGGCCGGTGGCGAGTTCGTCGAGCAGGTGATCCGCCCGACCGGCCTGGTGGATCCCAAGGTGGTGGTCAAGCCCACCAAGGGCCAGATCGACGATCTGATCGCCGAGATCCGGCAGCGCACCGAGGCCGACGAGAGGGTGCTGGTCACCACGCTCACCAAGAAGATGGCCGAAGACCTCACCGACTACCTGCTGGAGATGGGCATCCGGGTGCGCTACCTGCACTCCGAGGTCGACACCCTGCGCCGGGTCGAGCTGCTGCGGCAGCTGCGGTTGGGGGAGTACGACGTCCTGATCGGCATCAACCTGCTGCGTGAGGGCCTCGATCTGCCGGAGGTGTCGCTGGTGTCGATCCTGGACGCCGACAAGGAAGGCTTCCTGCGCTCCACCCGCAGCCTGATCCAGACCATCGGCCGCGCCGCCCGCAACGTGTCGGGCGAGGTGCACATGTACGCCGACAAGATCACCGACTCGATGCGTGAGGCCATCGACGAGACCGAACGGCGGCGGGCCAAGCAGGTCGCCTACAACGAGGAGCACGGCATCGACCCGCAGCCGCTCCGTAAGAAGATCGCAGACATTCTCGACCAGGTTTACCGGGAGGTGGAGGACACCGAATCGGTCGAGGTCGCCGGATCGGGCCGCAATGCCTCACGCGGGCGGCGCGCCCAGGGTGAGCCGGGCCGATCGGTCAGCGCCGGGATCATCGAGGGCCGTGACACCAGCAACATGCCGCGCGCCGAGCTGGCCGACTTGGTCAAGGACCTGACCGAACAGATGATGAACGCGGCGCGGGACCTGCAGTTCGAACTGGCCGCCCGGATTCGCGACGAGATCGCCGACCTCAAAAAAGAATTGCGGGGCATGGACGCGGCCGGGATCAAGTGACCCGCCCTGCCACGGGCAGCTGGCGCGAGCTGCTCGGCAAGCGCTATCTGGGCACCTCCGCGGTGCTGGCCGGTGGTGTAGCGCTGTATGCCACCAATGAGCTGCTGACCATCAGCCTGCTGCCCAGCACTATCAACGACATCGGCGGCGAACGGTTCTACGCCTGGGTAACCACCCTCTATCTGGTCGGATCGGTGCTCGCCGCGGCGGCGGCCAACGCGGTCCTGACCCGCCTGGGCTCCCGCTCGGCCTATCTGCTGGGCCTGCTGGCCTTCGGGGCGGGCGCGGTGGTCTGCGCGCTGGCACCCCAGATGGAAGTCCTGCTGGTCGGTCGCACCCTGCAGGGCATGGGCGGTGGCCTGCTGGCCGGACTGGGTTACGCGCTGATCAACGCGGTACTGCCCAGCTGGCTGTGGACTCGGGCCTCGGGCCTGGTTTCGGCCATGTGGGGGATCGGCACCCTGGTCGGGCCGGCGGCCGGCGGCCTGTTCGCCCAGTTCGGCATCTGGCGGTGGGCCTTCATCGTGATGGCCTTGCTGACTGTCGTGATGGCCGTGGCCGTCAGCGTGGTGCTGACGGCCGGCAGCAGTGGACATCGGGGTGAGCCGACGACGTTCCCGCTGCGGTCGCTGCTGTTGTTGGGCGGCGCCGCGCTGGCCGTCAGCGTCGCGCAGTTGCCTCGTAGCCTGCTCGGAGCCGGTGGCCTCTTGCTCGTCGGCGGGATGCTGCTGATGGTGTTTCTGGTGGTGGATCGGCGTTCGCCATCTGCGGTGTTGCCGCCCAGCGCCTTCCAGCCGGGCCGTGAGAAGTGGATCTACTTAACCCTGGGCCTGCTGATGGCCACCACCAAGGCCAACCTGTATATCCCGCTGCTGGGACAGCGGCTGGCGCACCTGGCCCCGGTGATGGCCGGGTTTCTGGGCGCTGCGTTGTCCACCGGCTGGACGTTCAGCGAGATCGCGAGCGCGTCGGTGAGCAAGGTGCGGGTGGTCATCGGGTTGGTGATCAGCGCACCACTGGTCATGTCGGCAGGGCTGACGGTGGTCGCGTTCACCCGGATGAGCCACTACAACCCGACGGCGGTCGCCGCGATCTGGGCGGTGGCGCTGCTGGTGGTGGGCATCGGCGTGGGCGCGGGCTGGCCGCACCTGTCGGCGTGGGCGATGAGCTGCGTCGACGATCCGGCTGAGGGGGGTACCGCGGCAGCGGCCATCAACACCGTCCAGCTGATCGGTGGTGCGTTCGGCGCCGGCTTTGCCGGTCTGGTGGTCAACACCGCGATGAGCGCCGCCCAGCCCGCCGCCCGCTGGCTGTTCGCGATCTTCGCCGTGCTCGCGGCACTGGGATGTGTGACGGCCTATCGGGCCAGCCGCGGTGCCGGGTCCACCGGCTGAGGCGGTGTGCACGGGGGAACCAGTTCGGCGACCAACGCGTGGACGCGGTCGGCGATGTCGTCGCGGATGGCCCTGACAGCGGCAAGGGGCTGACCGGCGGGATCAGCGACTTGCCAGTCGCGGTAGCTGACGCCGGGAAAGTACGGGCAGGTGTCACCGCAGCCCATGGTGATGACGAGGTCACTGGACTCGACGGTCGCCGCGGTAAGGATCTGGGGTGAACGTGTGGCCAGGTCGATGCCGATCTCGGCCATGGCGGCTACGGCGCCCGGGTTGATCTGGTCGGCGGGCTCGGTACCGGCGGAACGGACTTCGATGCGGTCCCCGGCGAGGTGGTTGAGCAGTGCGGCGGCCATTTGCGAGCGGCCGGCGTTGTGTACGCAGACGAACAGCACGCTCGGCCTGGTGGGTGCGGTGAATCGGGGTCGCAGGGCCAGCGCCGCGTAGACCAGCCCGACCAGGACCGGCACTTCGATCAGCGGCCCGACGACCCCCGCCAGGGCCTGCCCACTGGCGGCTCCCCAGGTGGCGATCGCCACCGCGATGGCGAGTTCGAAATTGTTGCCGGCGGCGGTGAAGGCCAGCGTGGTGGTGCGCGCATAGCCCAGCCCCAGCACAGCTCCCACGAGATAGCCGCCGCCCCACATGATGGCGAAATAGGCCAGGAGCGGGATCGCGATACGAAGCACGTCCAGTGGCTGCCGGGTGATCTGATCACCTTGGAGCGCAAAGAGGATCACGATCGTGAAAAGCAGCCCGTACAGCGCCCACGGACCGATCCGGGGCAGGAAGCGGCTCTCGTACCAGTCACGGCCCTTGGTGCGTTCGGCGACTCGGCGGGACAGGTAGCCGGCGATCAGGGGTATGCCCAAAAAGATCGCCACGGACTTGGCGATCTGCCATGGGGAGACCTCGATGCTGGTCTGCGGCAGACCGAGCCAGCCCGGCAACACCGATAGGTAGAACCAGCCCAGTACGGCGAACATCGCGACTTGGAAGATCGAGTTGAGCGCCACCAGGACGGCGGCGGCTTCGCGATCACCGCAGGCCAGGTCGTTCCAGATGATGACCATGGCGATGCAGCGCGCCAACCCCACCACGATGAGCCCGGTGCGGTATTCGGGCAGGTCGGCCAGCAGCAGCCAGGCCAGCGCAAACATCACGGCCGGCCCAATCACCCAGTTGAGCAGCAGCGAGCTGAGCAGCAGTCGACGATCGGAGGTGACGGCATCGAGGCGGTCGTAGCGGACCTTGGCCAGCACCGGATACATCATGATCAGCAACCCGGCGGCGATCGGCAGGGAGATCCCGTCGATCTGCACCGCCGTCAAGCCGTCACCCAGTCCGGGAATCATTCGGCCCAGAACCAGTCCGGTGGCCATGGCCAGTCCGATCCAGAGCGGCAACAGCCGGTCCAGGGTAGAGAGGCGTGCCGGCGTTGCGGTGTCGGCCATCAGCAGCAGGCGGCCGGCGCAGCGGCGGAGTCGGTATCGGCGATCTTGGTGTAGATCTCCCACCGTTCTCGATCGGGGCCGCTGACCCAGACCTTGTCCTGAAGGGCGAAGCAGCAGGTAGTGCCCATCTCCTCTTCGGTGAACAGTTCGGCAGCCTGTAGCCGAGCGATCTCGGCGTGGACGACGTCGCTGGAAGCCACTTCCACGCCGAGGTGGTTCAGCGTGCCGCCATGGCCGGGGCTTTCGATCAGGACCAACTTCAGTGGCGGGTCGTTGATCGCGAAGTTGGCGTAACCGGGCTTGACCTTGGCGGGCTCGGCGCCAAACAGTGCGCTGTAGAACGCGATTGCGGCGTCGAGGTCGTCGACGTTGAGTGCGAGTTGTAGGCGAGACAGGGCAACCACCTCCGAAGTGTGCGACATATGTCGAACTATCCAGCTGACGTCAGCATGCCCACCTCTTCGATATATGTCAATAAATGTGTCAGAATGGGCGCATGCCCAAGGCGTTGCCCGTGATCGACACGACCGCGCCGGTGTGCTGTGCGCCGGTAGCCGCGGGGCCCATGAGTGACGCCGACGCGCTGCAGATTGCTGTGCGGCTCAAGGCGTTAGCGGATCCGGCGCGAGTCAAGATCGTGTCGTATCTGTTCGGTCCGGGTGCTGGTGAGCAGAACTCCGGCGACTTGGCCAGCGTTCTGGGGCTGAGCGAATCCACCGTCAGTCACCATCTGTCCCAGCTGCGCAAGACCGGGTTGGTGGTCTCGGAGCGGCG
Source organism: Mycolicibacter arupensis (assembly GCF_002086515.1). Classification (GTDB taxonomy): domain Bacteria; phylum Actinomycetota; class Actinomycetes; order Mycobacteriales; family Mycobacteriaceae; genus Mycobacterium; species Mycobacterium arupense. Next base: position 48,745 of record NZ_MVHH01000008.1, on the reverse strand, counting down.
GGGAATGAACATGTTTCACCGAGTCCGCCCGGATGCCCTGCAGGCCCTCTGTGTCGCGCTGGACCCCAACTGCTGCACGTAAGTGCCGCTCACCGGGTGGACTTGATCACCTGGGCGAACGTGAATTGCCAACGCTCGGTCACATGGAAGCCCAGCGCGTGCAGCATCTGACCGTCGGGCGTGCGGGCGAATCGCTTGCCCGGCGGCAGCATCGCCGCGCGCTGATGGGCGGGCAGGCTGCGGTCATGATCGGTGATCGTCCAGATCGCCGGGCACCGATCGAACTGGTCAGCCAGTGCCGACACCGACAGGTGCCCGTCCCACAGCCGCCCCAACGCCTGGCGGTGCGGACCCAGTCCGGGATCGGTCAGCTTCGCGAACGCCTCGGGACGTCCGGCCGTCACCGCCCGGATCGGGCCGGGTAACCACCGTGTGGTGTTGTCGATCAGCAGACAGTCCCCGGCCTGGGCGTGCATGGCGATCACGTCGGCCACTGCGCTGTAGTCCCAGCCCTTCTCCTTGGTGTACCGATCACGTTGATTGACAATGTAATTGGGCGCTGCTGCCAGGGTCAGCACGGCGACGGTGGCAATAACGGCGCGGCGCGAAACTGCAAGCGTGGTGACGGCGATGGCCAGCGCTATCGCCATGGCGGGCGCTGTGCTGATCAGATATCGCGGGTAGTAGACCGGTTTCACCACCGCCGAATAGGCCACCGCGGCCAACGTCGGCACCAGCATCCACGTCACGCACAGCAGCACCAGCTGTCGTGTGGCGGAATCGGGCGCGCGGCGCGCACCGGTGCGCACCGCGAACACCGCCGCGGCCAGCGTGAGCCAGGCCAGGATCGCAAACGGCACACTCTTGTCGAAATACTGCTGCTCGGCGATCTCCACGACGGTCTGCATTCCCGGCGGCCGAATCCAGGCGACCTGACGGATCTGTCCCTGGCTGAACCACAAGAACGGGGCCAGTGCCACCAGCGCGCCACCGGCCGCGGCGGCCCACCTCCGCCGTTCCCGGGAGCCGACGCCCATGGTGCGCAGCGTCACCGCATGTACTGCCACCACGAGCACGGTGAACGTGTTCAGCAGGGTCGAGGCGACAATCGCCACGCCGTAGCCCGTCCATAGCCGGACGCTGTCGCGCCGGGCCGCGGCCACCCACAGCACGGTGAGCCAGACGGCGGCCATGGCAGCGAAGGCGTACGGCCGGGCCTCGACGCCGGCCCACGTCATCCGCGGCAATACTGCGTAAAGCGCACCGGCACACAGGGATACGTGCCGGCTGCTGAACTTTCCCGTCAGCACGACCACGCCGGCGGCCCCGGCTCCGACGGCCAGTGAACTCGGCAGCCGTGACCAGAATTCGGTCGCGGGGAACACCGCGAACCAGCCGTGCATGAACAGGTAGTACAGGCCGTGCACCGCGTCGATGTGGGTGAGCAACCGCCACAGTTCCGGCAGCGAGCGGTGCGTCGCCGCCGAGATGGTGGCTGCCTCGTCGAACCACAGCGAGGGCCGACTCGCCCCGATCACGCTGATCAGCGTTGCCGCGACGGCGATTACGGCCGCGTCCGGCGAGCGTCGCGGTCGACCGTGCGGGGGCGCCTCGATGCCCACCGGTGCCGGGGTCAGAACCTGGCTCACCGGTGTGCGCTGTCGGTTGCGGTGGCAGTGATGACATTCCACGCTACCGCTCGACACGTCCTGTCAGCTACGTCACCAGGACCGCCGAACGGGGCTTTGTGGCTGCTCAGGCCGTTGTGCACTGCGCGGCGCAAACGACATGTGACGTCAATTGCCCCCATCGGGGCCGCCGACGCGTTAGGGTCGCCATGGCTTAATTTGCGAACAGGCGATCAATGCACCGGGAGGGTTACCCATGAGCGGCTACAAGACCGTGGTGGTCGGTACTGACGGCTCGGACTCGTCGCTGCGCGCCGTCGACCGCGCGGCTCACCTGGCGTCCGGTGAGGGCGCCAAGGTCGTCATCGCCACCGCCTATCTGCCGCACGCCGACGACCCCCGCGCCGCCGATGCGCTCAAGGACGAGGGCTACAAGGCTTCGGGCAACGCCCCGATCTACGCCATCCTCAAGGAAGCCAAGGAGCGGGCCATCGCGGCCGGCGCCTACGAGGTCGAAGAGCGGGCCATTGTCGGTGCCCCGGTCGATGCGCTGGTGGAGCTGGCCGAGTCGGTCAAGGCCGACCTGCTGGTCGTTGGCAACGTCGGCCTGAGCACCATCGCCGGGCGGCTGCTCGGTTCCGTGCCGGCCAATGTGTCGCGGCGCTCCAAGATCGACGTGCTGATCGTTCACACCACGGGCTAGCGGCGGGTTCACCAACCCCGCTCGCGCCATTCCGCCAGGTGCGGGCGCTCTGCTCCCAGGACGGTGTCATCACCGTGTCCGGGGTAGACGATGGTGTCGTCGCCGAACCGGTCGAACACCTTACGGCTCACATCACCCAGCAGGCGCTCGAAATCCCCGGGCTGCCACGTCTTTCCGACGCCGCCCGGAAACAGGCAGTCGCCGGTGAACAGCTGGGTCACCCCGCCGGTCGCCGGGCCGTCCAGGGCCAGCGCCACCGATCCCTCGGTGTGGCCCTGCAGGTGAATCACATCGAAGCTCAGATCGCCGATGGTCACCGTGTCGCCGTCGGCCAGGATGCGGTCCGGCTTCACCGGCAGCGGCTCGGCGTCCAGGGCGTGCGCGGCCGTCGGCGCCCCGGTGGCCTCGGCCAGCGCGGTCAGCGCCTGCCAGTGGTCGAAGTGCTGGTGGCTGGTGACGATCAACGCCACGTCCGGGGCGTACTGGCGCACCAGGGCCAGCAGGGTCTCGGCGTCGTTGGCCGCGTCGATCAGCAGCGTCTTGCCGGTGTGGGTGCACGTCACCAGGTAGGCGTTGTTGTCCATCGGTCCCACCGAGGCCTTGATGATGGTGGCCCCGGGCAGCGTGCGCCTGGCCGCGGTTCCGGGCTCGACGTGTCCGGTGTAGGTGTCGTCCACCGCGATCTGGGAGGTCATTCCCGTCACGGTACTGGCCGTGAGCTGGTTGTCGGTAGCGCCACCTAGCATGGACCCGTGGCTGACCGGCTGATCGTCAAGGGTGCGCGTGAACACAACCTGCGCGGTGTGGACCTGGACCTGCCCCGCGACGCCCTGATCGTCTTCACCGGCCTGTCCGGCTCGGGTAAGTCGTCGCTGGCGTTCGACACCATCTTCGCCGAAGGCCAACGCCGCTATGTCGAGTCGCTGTCGGCCTATGCCCGCCAGTTCCTGGGGCAGATGGACAAGCCCGACGTCGACTTCATCGAGGGCCTCTCGCCGGCGGTGTCCATCGACCAGAAGTCCACCAACCGCAACCCCCGCTCGACGGTCGGCACCATCACCGAGGTCTATGACTACCTGCGGCTGCTCTACGCCCGCGCCGGCACGCCGCACTGCCCTGTCTGCGGCGAGCGCATCGCCCGCCAGACCCCGCAGCAGATCGTCGACCAGGTGCTGGCCATGGATGAGGGCCTGCGCTTTCAGGTGCTGGCGCCGGTGGTGCGCACCCGCAAGGGCGAGTTCGTCGACCTGTTCGAGAAGCTCAACACCCAGGGCTACAGCCGGGTCCGGGTCGACGGCGTGGTGCATTCCCTGACCGATCCACCCAAGCTCAAGAAGCAGGAGAAGCACGACATCGAGGTGGTCGTCGACCGCCTGACCGTCAAGGAATCGGCCAAACAGCGGCTCACCGACTCGGTGGAGACCGCGCTGGGCCTGGCCGACGGCATCGTGGTGCTGGAGTTCGTCGACCGCGAAGACGACCATCCGCATCGCGAGCAGCGCTTCAGCGAGAAGTTGGCCTGCCCCAACGGGCACGCGCTTGCCGTGGACGACTTGGAGCCGCGGTCCTTCTCCTTCAACTCGCCCTACGGCGCCTGCCCCGAATGCGCGGGCCTGGGCGTTCGCAAGGAGGTCGATGCCGACCTGGTGGTGCCCGACTCGGAGCGCACCCTGGCCGAAGGCGCGGTGGTGCCGTGGTCCATGGGCCCCACCAGCGAGTACTTCACCCGGATGATGGCCAGCCTCGGTGAGGCGATGGGCTTCGACGTCGACACCCCGTGGCGCAAACTGCCGGCCAAGGCCCGCAAGGCCATCCTGGAGGGCTCGGACGAGCAGGTGCACGTCCGCTACCGCAACCGCTATGGCCGCACCCGCTCCTATTACACCGATTTCGAAGGTGTGATGGCGTTCCTGCAGCGCAAGATGGAGCAGACCGAATCCGAGCAGATGAAGGACCGCTACGCCGGCTTCATGCGTGACGTGCCGTGCCCGGAATGTGCCGGCACCCGGCTCAAGCCGGAGATCCTCGCGGTGACGCTGGCGGCCGGTGATTACGGCAGCAAATCCATTGCGCAGGTGAGTGAGCTCTCGATCGCCGACTGTGCCGATTTTCTGGGCGCGCTCACCCTGGGTCCGCGTGAGCAGGCCATCGCCGGGCAGGTGCTCAAGGAGATCCAGGCCCGGCTGAGCTTCCTGCTCGACGTCGGCCTGGAGTATCTGACGCTGTCGCGGGCCGCCGGAACCCTCTCCGGTGGTGAGGCGCAACGCATTCGGCTGGCCACCCAGATCGGCTCGGGCTTGGTGGGCGTGCTCTACGTGCTCGATGAGCCATCGATCGGCCTGCATCAGCGCGACAACCGCCGACTGATCGAGACGCTGGTCCGGTTGCGCAATCTGGGCAACACCCTGATCGTCGTCGAGCACGACCTGGACACCATCGCGCACGCCGACTGGATCGTCGACATCGGCCCGGCGGCAGGCGAACACGGCGGCAAGATCGTGCACAGCGGGCCCTACGCCGACTTGCTGACCAACCCCGACTCGATCACCGGGGCTTACCTGTCGGGCGCCAAGAGCATTGCGGTGCCCCAGGAGCGACGCCCGGTGGACGCCAAGCGCCAACTCGGGGTGGTCGGTGCGCGCGAGCACAACCTGTCCGGGGTGGACGTGGCGTTTCCGCTCGGCGTGCTCACCGCGGTCACCGGGGTTTCCGGCTCGGGGAAGTCCACCCTGGTCAACGACATCCTGGCCACAGTGCTGGCCAACAAACTCAACGGTGCCCGGCTGGTGCCCGGCCGCCACACGCGCATCACCGGACTGGACCACCTGGACAAGCTGGTGCGGGTGGACCAGTCGCCGATCGGGCGCACGCCGCGGTCCAACCCGGCCACCTACACCGGGGTGTTCGACAAGATCCGCACCCTGTTCGCCGCCACCACCGAGGCCAAGGTCCGGGGCTATCAGCCCGGCCGGTTCTCGTTCAACGTCAAGGGCGGACGCTGTGAGGCGTGCACCGGCGACGGCACCATCAAGATCGAGATGAACTTCCTGCCGGATGTGTATGTGCCGTGCGAGGTCTGCCACGGCGCCCGTTACAACCGGGAGACCCTCGAAGTGCATTACAAGGGCAAGACCATCGCCGAGGTGCTCGACATGCCGATCGAGACGGCCGCGGACTTCTTCGAGCCGATCACCAGCATCCATCGCTACCTGCGCACCCTGGTCGAGGTCGGGCTGGGCTATGTCCGGCTGGGCCAGCCCGCACCGACCCTCTCCGGCGGTGAGGCGCAGCGGGTGAAGCTGGCCTCCGAACTGCAGAAGCGGTCCACCGGCCGCACGGTCTACATCCTCGACGAGCCCACCACCGGACTGCATTTCGAGGACATCGCCAAGCTGCTGGTGGTCATCAACGGCCTGGTCGACAAGGGCAACACGGTGATCGTCATCGAGCACAACCTCGACGTCATCAAGACCGCGGACTGGATCATCGACATGGGCCCCGAGGGCGGCGCAGGCGGTGGGACGGTGGTGGCCACCGGCACCCCGGAGGACGTCATGGCCGTACCGGAGAGCTACACCGGCAAGTTCCTCGCCGAAATCCTGGGCGCCCCGGCCAAGCCCGTGAAGGCGGTCAAGCGGCGTAAGGCCAGCGCCTAGCTAGCGACCCTCGTTACCGCATACGCCGCGGTTTCAGTTGCAGAGCTGACGGCCGCCAACTTACGGCAGCATTTGGTAGAACCCGTCCCATTCACCGCCGCATGCGCCTGGCCGAGCACGTGCGAACATGTCATTGGACATTCGGCAACTTTGGTCGACTTTGCCTGAATCCGGTCCCAACACGAGCATGGTGGCTTGGGTCCACCGGCTGCCGTCGGGGTAAGGGACGCCGGCGCAGAGGCGGCCCGCGTATATCGGCACATCGCCTCCGGGGCAATAGTCGTCGCGTAGCGATGGATGGTGCGGGTCCGGGTCGGCGTGTGCCGGAACCGCCAGCGTCAGCGAAACACTGAGCATGCCAAAAGCTATTGCGATTGCCTTAAACACCGCTGTCCTTCTTTGCCCGAGACTGAATGTCACGCCGAATCATTCGCTCTAGCTGTCGTCTGGCAGCAATCGAAACGCTGGAGCGTCGTGCAGCGGAACTATAGCCCGGAAGTCACGACGATCAAGGGTAAGGACTGCGTCTGTTTCGTAGCGTTCGGCCAGCGCCACGCAGACGGCATCGGCTAGGTCGAGACGCAAGTCCTCGTAACGATTTTGGACCGTTCGCGCGGTTCGCAAGGTCGCGGCCGTAACGGACGGGATGGCGACGCGTCCCGTACGTTCCTGCGCGAGTAGCCAATCGTTGGTCGCCAGCGCCGCGGCCCTGCCGACGCTGCGGGTGGTGATGTGTTCGATCTCCAGTAGCACCAAGGGGGAGACCACGATCAGTGAAGCGCTGATCATTGCCTGCCGCGCTGCGAGGTGCGCGGGATCTTTCGCATTGAAGGCGGCCACCAGTCCTGAGGTGTCCGCGATGATGATCACTTCGCGCTGTCGACCGCAGCCTCAGCGACCACCTGGTGGATGTCCTCGGCGGTCACCGGACGCGCAAAGTCCAGGACGGGAATGTCCCATCCCGAGGGCCAGCGTGTGGCCCGCAGTGCGGCGAGGTGGAAAGCCTCGCGAAAGTACTCCGACTCAGGCCGCCCTTCGCGTGCCGCGGCTGCCTTGATCACGGCGAGATCATCCTCATCGACCATCACCGTCGTCTTCTTCAGCGCCATATGGGTATGGTACCAGCGCCATAACCCGATGCGGCAGTCCTCAATCGGGGCGACCTCACCGCATTGCGGCCTTGACCAGTGGTGACGGGAACCGAGGCGGAATCCGCACCCCGTCCAGCCATTCCGTGAGTTCCTGCGCACGGCGCGTCAGCACCTCGCGGGCCTGGCTGCCCGGGTCCTCGAGCAGCTGAAGCTGCACCTGTGCGGCGTTGTCCTGATACCAGCCGCCGACAATCCGGCCGTCCCACCACACGGTGGGGCCGGCGTTGCCGTTGCTGTCGAAGACCTGGCCGCGATGCTCACCGAGATACCAGTCACGCTGATACCAGCCCATGGTGGTCACATCTAGGCCGGGCAGCAGGGCGCCCCAGGGCTCGCACTCCGGTTCGGGTTCCAGGTCGTCGGGCAGCGCGTACCCGGGCGCGCCGTGCAGGTCGACTTCGACGGCCCCGATCTCGCCCAGCGCCTTACGGACCGCGGCCTTGGTGCTGCCGAACCACCACCTGATGTCGTCTGCGGTGGCCGGGCCGAACGCGTGCAGCCAGGTGCGGGTCAGCTGAGCCTGTGCCGGCTCGGCGGTCATCGGGGTCCCGGGTTCGCCGAGCCAGCTGGAGGCGGTAGCCCACTTGGGCCGTGACGAGGTCCAGCCACCCTCGTTGGGACCCCGCAGAATGTGGCCTTGGGCACCCAGCACGATCAGCGCCCGCGGCGCCAGATGGGTTTGGCCGCCGTAAGACTTGCCGGGTGCGGGATCGTAAGTGCCGGCCAGGGCGGGCAGGGCCGCCCGCAGCGCGCTGCTGCTGGTCGGTCCGTGCTCATCGAGGTGCGCCAGCACCGTGGCCGCAGCCCGGGTGAGCCACTGTTCGCCGTCATCGGCCACGCCTGCCTTGGCTACATCGGCGATCAGCCTGCGCTGTTCGGCGCCTGCCACCCGGTCGCTGGCCGCAGCCTGCACGGCGGGCAGATCGGCGGGCTCGACCACCCACAGCGTTCGGCGCATCGCCAGATGCTTGACCAGCGAACGTGTTTCATACAGGGCATCGTTCAAGTCGGCGACACTGAAGCCCGGCCGGCGCGCCCACAGCGACAGATACGGGGTGGCGGGATCGCTGGAGTGCAATCCGACCAGCGCCGACGTGATCGTGGTTATCGACTCAGCGGCGGTGTCGCAGGCAAGAAAGTGGCGGCGCGCCAAACGATTCCGCCGTTCGGCGACGGTAAAGGTTCGCACCGGTCAGTGCTCATCCTTGCGCATTGACGTGCGGATCTGTTCGAGCCGTTCGGCGGCCGCGCGCTGGCGGGCGTCGTACTGCTGCTCGACGGTGCGGCCCTCCGGTGACTCGGAGTCCAGCTCCTGGGCGCCGATCGAGGTCTCATATCGGCGCTCGATCTTCTCGCGCACTGCATCGAACGTCGGCACGCCGGCGTCGTCGTAGCCGCTGTCGGGCTGCGGGTCGCTCGATTCGTCACCCATGCCCGCCACGTTACCGCCGGCTCGCGACATCGACATGGCGCGGACGAACGCGCCCACGCCGGGGCGCGCGCCCACGCCCCTCAGCGGGGTTTGGCCAGCGGGAACGGCAGGGTGTCGCGGATGCTGTGGCCGGTGATGAGCATGACGATCCGGTCGACGCCCATGCCCAGTCCGCCGGTCGGCGGCATGGCGTACTCCATGGCCTGCAGGAAATCTTCGTCGAGTTCCATGGCCTCGGGGTCGCCGCCGGCGGCCAGCAGCGACTGCTGGAGTAGTCGCCGGCGCTGTTCCACCGGGTCGGTGAGCTCGCTGTAGGCGGTGCCCAGCTCCACGCCCCACGCCACCAGGTCCCACCGTTCGGCCACGCCCGGCTTGCTGCGGTGCGGCCGGGTCAGCGGCGACACCGAGGTGGGGAAGTCGGTATAGAAGGTGGGCTGCTCGGTGCGCGCCTCGACCAGGTGCTCATAGAGCTCGAGCACCACCGCGCCGGCATCCCACTGCCGCAGATAGTGCACCCCGGCGCCGTCGCACAGCCGGCGCAGGGTGGCCAGATCGGTGCCGGCGTCGATCCGCTCGCCGAGCGCGTCGGACACCGCGTCGTGCACGGTACGCACCGGCCACTGCCCGGAGATGTCGACCGCCTCCAGCTGGTCGCCTGCACCCGGGCGCATCACCACCGGCGCACCGTTGGCCGCGATCGCGGCGTTCTGGATCAGCTCGCGCGCCCCGTCGATCCAGGCCAGGTAGTCGCCGTGGGCCTGGTAGGCCTCCAGCAGGGTGAACTCCGGGTTGTGGCTGAAGTCGACGCCCTCGTTGCGGAATGCGCGGCCCAGCTCGAACACTCGCTCCACCCCGCCGACGCACAGGCGTTTCAGGTACAGCTCGGGGGCGATCCGCAGATACAGGTCGAGGTCGTAGGCGTTGATGTGCGTCACGAACGGGCGTGCGTTGGCCCCGCCATGCAGTTGCTGCAGGATCGGGGTCTCGACCTCGAGGAATCCCTTGGCGAACAAGGTGTCCCGGATGGAGCGCAGCACGTTGCTGCGGGCGGCGATCAGCTCGCGGGACTCGGTGTTGATCGCCAGGTCCACATAGCGGGTGCGCAGGCGCGCCTCGGGGTCGGTCAACCCCTTCCACTTGTCGGGCAGCGGGCGCAGGCATTTACCGATCAGACGCCAGTGCGTCACCAGTAGCGACGGTGTTCCATTGCGGCTCTGCCCCATCCGGCCGGTGGCCTCGACTAGGTCGCCGAGGTCGACGCCGGCATTGAAGTCCGCGGCACGCGCGGCCCCGCCGGCCTGCGCGAGCACCGAATTGTCGAGCAGCAACTGCACTTCACCCGACCAGTCACGCAGCTGGGCGAACAGCACTCCGCCGTAGTCGCGCATCCGCAGCACCCGCCCGGCGACCGAGACCGATTCGCCAGTACCGTCCGTCAGCGCCTCGGCGACGCTGTGGCTGGGCGGGTCGCCCACCGGGTAGGCGTCGACGCCGCTGTCCTGCAACGACTTCAGCTTGGCCATCCGGACGCGGACCTGCTCGGGCAGCCGGGGGAGTGCCTCCTCGGGGGCGGTGAACTGATCGACGGCGCTGCTGTCGATACCGTCGGGTGCGGTGCCGTCATCGTGCAGCCGGCCGGTGGCAGCCACGTTCTCCGGAACGGACGGGTGGTGTCCGGTGTGTTGTTCGGTACGCCGTGAGAACGGCAGCACCAGAAAGCCTTCGGCGATCACCGAGGCGACCCCGACGCGCGGAATCATCCGGGCGTCCTCGTAGCAGGCGTAGCGGGGAACCCACTGCGGCCGATATTTCATGTTCGACCGGTAGAGGGTTTCCAGCTGCCACCAGCGCGAGAAGAACATCAGCAGCCGGCGCCACAGGCGCAGGACCGGTCCGGCGCCCAGTTGTGCGCCCTGCTCGAAGGCGGCCCGAAACATCGCGAAGTTCAGCGAGATGCGGTTGACGCCGATCGTGGCGGCCTGCAGCGCCAGCTCGCTGACCATCAGCTCGATGGTCCCGTTGGGTGACTGCGGCGAGCGGCGCATCAGGTCCAGCGACACCCCGCTGTGCCCCCACGGCACCAGCGACAGCATCGCCACGACCTCCCCGCTGCTCTGGTCGCCGCGTACCGCCTCCACCAGCAGGCAGTCGGCGTCGGCCGGGTCGCCCAACCGGCCCAGTGCCATGGAGAATCCGCGCTCGGATTCGGTGTCGCGCCAGGCGTCGGCGCGTTCGATGACCCGGGCCATCTCGTCGGGGCCGATATCGCTGTGCCGGCGCATCCGCACCGTCAGGCCCGACCGGCGCGCCCGGGTGACGGCCTGACGCACGCCGCGCATGTCCGGGCCGGACAGTTTGAACTCCGACGGCCGCAGGATCGCCTCATCACCCAGCTCCAGCGCGCTCAGGCCGGCATCCCGGAAGGCTTGGGCACCGGCGTAACTGGCACCCATCACCCCGGGTGCCCACCCGTAGTCCTTGCAGACCCGCAGCCAGGTCTGGATGGCGTGCGGCCAGGACCGCGGGTCGCCCACCGGGTCGCCGCTGGCCAGGCAGACACCCACCTCGACCCGGTAGGTGATGGCGGCGCGGCCGTTGGGGGCGAACACCACCGACTTGTCGCGGCGGGTGGCGAAGTAGCCCAGCGAGTCGTTCTGGCCGTACTGCTCAAGCAGCCCGCGGATGGCGGACTCGTCCTGGCCGGTCAGTGCGTTGTCGGAGCGCTGTGACAGGAACAGCACGATCGCCGCGACTACCAACGCCACCGCGCCGAGCAGCCCGCACAGGGCGCGCAGTCCGAGTTCCGGCTTGCCGGGGAAGAAATCCGGCTCCAGCAGGCCGAAGCCCACCACCCGGTTCACCACGTAGGGCAGCCGCAGCGGGGGTGTCACCGTTCCCGGGAACAGCTCGACCAGTCCCCAGCACAACAGGATCGCCACGGTCCAGCCCGCGGCCAGCGTGGCGGCCGACTTGAACAGCGCGCCGCGGCGCACCTTGGCCCAGAACTCGCCGCGGGCCAGCACCAGGACGACGATCGCGCCCACGTGCAGCATCAGGCCGGCAACCCCGCTGATGACACCGAAGCGATCAGAGGTGTCCGAGACCAGGCGGCTGATGTTCCAGCCGCCGGCCACCACCAGGTTGGCGATCAGCAGCCACCAGGCGATGCGCTTGCGGGCGCTCAGTGCTGCCGCCAACAGCGCCAGCACGAAGGCCCAGGCCAGGCTGGTGTCGGGGAAGTTGAACAGGTATTTGTCGATGAACTCCCGCGGAACGCGGATCGCCCACCGGATCACCGGCGACATGCTGGCCAGCAGCGACAGTGTGGCGGCGATACCGACAGCCCAGGCAGCGGTCGGGGGCACCCAGTGGAACCAGCTCGTCGCGCGGCCGCACGAACGCGACTCCGGCGGCACAGTCAACGTCATAGCCAGCGAGAATAAGCAGCAAAACCTGGAAATGTATGTGAGGAATCGCCGGTGGGCGTGTTTGCCGGGAAGAAGTGGGGCTGAACTGCTGCTACACTTCCTTACGCGACCGTCCCGGCGTACGCCAGGACAGCAAGTGGAGTTCCCTCCCACCATTGGCCGAATAGGCTCAGTGGTCCGGTCGCAGGCGGTGCAAACCGCCTGCTCTGCGCCCTGCGCAGACGGCTTGACGCTGTTCAGGCCGTGATCGGTCGGTATTGGGCCCTGCTTCGTGCAGGGCTTTTTTGCTGGTGGGTGGTTCAGCGCCGCTGCGTCCGGACGAGCACTGCGGCGGCCGCGACCGAAGACTACCCAAGGAGGTCCCATCAGCACTGAGATCCGCGTCAACGAGCGCATTCGCGTACCTGAGGTTCGTTTGATCGGCCCGGGCGGGGAACAGGTAGGGATCGTGCGCATCGAAGATGCGCTTCGCGTCGCCGCAGATGCCGATCTCGACCTTGTCGAAGTCGCACCGACCGCCAAACCGCCGGTCTGCAAGATCATGGACTACGGCAAGTACAAGTACGAGGCGGCTCAGAAGGAGCGCGAGTCTCGCAAGAACCAGCAGCAGACCGTCGTCAAGGAACAGAAGCTGCGTCCCAAGATCGACGACCACGACTATGCGACGAAGAAGGGCCACGTGGTCCGCTTCCTCGAAGCCGGGGCCAAGGTCAAGGTGACCATCATGTTCCGCGGCCGTGAGCAGTCCCGGCCCGAACTCGGCTACCGCCTGCTGCAGCGGCTGGGCGCCGACGTCGCCGAATACGGCTTCGTCGAGACCTCCGCCAAGCAGGACGGACGCAACATGACGATGGTGCTGGCACCGCACCGTGGCGCGAAGACCCGCGCCAAGGCGGCAGAAGACGCCGGCGGAGGCGCTCACCCCGCGCCCGCAACCGCCCCCGCGGCGGAGGCGGCCGAGCCGCAGCACGAGAACTGAACACCCGACACCAGAACTGAGGAAACATGCCCAAGGCGAAAACCCACAGCGGCGCTTCGAAGCGGTTCCGTCGTACCGGAACCGGCAAGATCGTCCGGCAGAAGGCCAATGCCCGCCACCTGCTCGAGCACAAGCCGAGCAAGCGCATGCGTCGCCTTGCCGGCCGCACCGAGGTGGCTGCCAGCGACACCAAGCGCGTCAACGCGATGCTGAACGGCTGATCAGCCGCATTTCGGCACTGCAACCCCCTTACGCCCAACGAGAGTAGGAACACCCCATGGCACGCGTGAAGCGCGCAGTCAACGCCCAAAAGAAGCGTCGTACAGTCCTCAAGGCTTCGAAGGGTTACCGTGGCCAGCGGTCGCGGCTGTACCGCAAGGCCAAAGAGCAGCAGCTCCACTCCCTGACCTACGCCTACCGCGACCGCCGCGCCCGCAAGGGTGAGTTCCGCAAGCTGTGGATCACCCGTATCAACGCGGCGGCCCGCGCCAACGACATCACGTACAACCGGCTGATCCAGGGCCTCAAGGCCGCCGGTGTCGAGGTGGACCGCAAGAACCTGGCCGAGATCGCCGTCAGCGACGCGGCTGCCTTCACCGCCCTGGTCGAGGTCGCCCGGGCCGCGCTGCCCGAGGACGTGAACGCGCCTTCCGGCGAGGCTGCCTGACCCGAACCGAGCCGATGCTGACCGAACGTTCGGCCCGGGTGGTCGCGGCGGTCAAACTGCATCGGCACGCGGCCAGGAAGCGCGAGCAGCGCTTCCTGGCCGAGGGGCCCAATCTGATCGAGGCCGCGATCTCTCGCGGTCTCGTCCTTGAGGTCTTCGCCACCGAATCGGCGGCGCAACGACATCACCAACTGCTGGCTTCCGCGCCGGTTCCGGTCCATCTGGTGACCGACCGCGCCGCCAAAGCACTCTCGGACACCGTCACCCCGGCAGGACTGGTCGCGGTGTGCACGCACACCGAAGCCGACCTGCAGGCAGCGCTCGACGGTGCGCCGCGCCTGGTGGCCGTGGCCGTGGGCATCGGCGAACCCGGCAATGCCGGCACGCTCATCCGTATTGCCGATGCCACGGGGGCTGACCTGGTGGTGCTGACCGGCAACAGCGTCGATCCGTACAACGGCAAATGCCTGCGGTCGTCGGCGGGCAGCATCTTCAACGTTCCGGTGGTGGTTGCTGCCGACACGGCCGCCGTGCTCACGGCGTTGGGGGAGGCGGGCCTGCAGGTGCTGGCGACGGCACTGGACGGCGAACTGAGCCTGGACGACGCCGACTCAGTGCTGACCGCACCGACAGCGTGGCTGTTCGGGCCGGAGGCTCAGGGCTTGCCGCCCGAGGCCGCAGCCGCCGCCCACCACCGGGTGCACATTCCGATGGCAGGCGGAGCCGAAAGTCTCAATGTTGCTGCGGCAGCAGCGATCTGCCTCTATCAGAGCGCGCGAGCCCAGCGCCGCGCTTAGGCGGCCTTGGGCTTGCGGCGCGGCGGTCGCGGGGTCAGTCCACTGCCGGCGGCCAGGGAGAACGTGCTGTGCATCAGCGCGCCCGCCCGCTCCACCAGCTTCATCCCCTGGCTGACCGGCGGGACGTAGTGCATACCGCTGCGGCGCCGGTGCTTCGGCGGACCGGAGAACCACGGGGCTTCGATCGGCGGGGTGTCGCTGGGGATCTTGCCCTGTTCACGCCGGTAGCCGGCAAGTGCCCGCGGGTGCAGCCGGATCTCGTCGGGCACCACGCTGAACGCCAGGTGACTGACCTTGCCCAGCAGCCGCAGCAGCACCTCGTCGCTCTCCGACCAGCGCAGGCCGGCCTTCTCGCGCACCGCCGGCTCGAACAGGCCCGTTGCCACCCAGCGCTGGGCGGCCAGGGCCGGCTTGAACATCTGGTGCCACACCGCGTCGGGCATCGGGACGAACCACGGCTTGGGGATCTTGATGTTCAAGATGTCGAGTGCGGCCGGAGTCAGCTCCAGCTCGTCCTCGCAGACGCGGTCCCAGTACTCACAGAAGTCTTCCCAGGACTTGGGCACCGGGCGCATGCTCATGCCGTACATCCGGTACCACTGCACGTGCTCGTCGAAGAGCTGCCGCTTCTCGGCCAGGGTCAGCCCGCCGTCGAAGTACTCCGCGAGCTTGATGATCAGCATGAAGAACGTGGCGTGGGCCCAGTAGAACGTGTCGGGGTCCAGGGCGTGGTAGCGCCGGCCCTGCTCGTCGGTCCCCTTGATGTCGCGGTGGTAGTCGCGGATCGAGGAGCCGGTGTGCTGGGCGCGCGCGCCGTCGTAGACCACGCCCATGATGGGGTACACCGATCGCGTCACCCGCTGCATCGGCTCGCTCAAGATGCTGGAGTGCTCGGTGACGCCGGCGCCCAGGCCGGGGTACATGTTCTCGATGGCGCCGATCCAGATGCCCATGATGCCGGTGCGCAGGTCGCCGAAGTATTTCCAGGTCAGCGATTCGGAGTTCAGCGGCTCCACGGCCGGTGCCGGCTTGGGGGCGGCCGGCGCGGCGCTGGGGGCACTTTCCTCGGCCGACTGTGAAGCCTGCTCAACGGACGCGGTGGGCGTAACGGACATCACGTCTCCTGTCTGGGAACCTGAAACTACGATAATTGTGACAACGGTCGTTGTCTACATCTGCTGTGGCGCGTCGCACGGAAAGCGGCGATCGTGGCGTGCACCACGGACTGCGTCGTTGCCGGTGTCGCGCAGAGCCAATTACGCTGAGCTGCATGGACCTCGAGCCGGCCCCCCGGCAGGCTGCAGGGCTCGGGGAGGCGGTGGAAATGCCCGACCAGGCCAGCCCGCCCCGCCGCGCTCCGTTCTCTTTGGACGAGGCGGCGGCCTGGCTGAACCGCACTACCAACGACGTGCGGATCGTCGAGATGGTCCGGCGGGTGCGCCGGGTGTTGCCCGGTGATCCCGAGTTCGGCGACCCCCTGTCGACGGCCGGCGAGGGCGGACCGCAGACCGCGGCGCGGGCGGCGGACCGGCTGATGGGGGATCGCTCGGCGGCCTCGCGTGAGGTGAGCCTGGGTGCCTTGCAGGTCTGGCAGGCCCTGACCCAGCGGATGTCGCGGGTGCCGGGCAATGCCGAGGCGACGCTGGTCTTCACCGATCTGGTCGGCTTCTCGACGTGGTCGCTGCAGTCCGGCGACGACGCCACCCTCACCCTGCTGCGGCGGGTTTCGCGGGCCATCGAGCCGCCGCTGCTGGACGCCGGCGGTCGCATAGTCAAGCGCATGGGCGACGGCCTGATGGCGGTGTTCCGCGACCCGTTGGTGGCCGTGGCCGCAGTCCTTGAGGCCCAGGAGGCTATCGCCGAGGTTGAGGTCAACGGGCACACTCCGCGGATGCGGGCCGGCATTCACACCGGCCGGCCACAGCGGCTGGCCGACGACTGGCTCGGTGTCGACGTCAACATCGCCGCGCGTGTCATGGAGCGCGCCATCAAGGGCGGCATCGTGGTGTCCGGGCCGACGCTGGAACGCATCGATCCGGCCGCGCTCGCGGAGCTGGGAGTGGTTGCCAAGCGGGCGCGCCGTCAGGTGCTCGCGGCCAAGACCAGCGGCGTCCCGGCGGATCTGATGATGTATCGCCTCAAGGCAGTTCGCCAGAGCCCCCCGGCCAGTGATTGATTACGTGCCGTTAACCACCGTGTGACCCGGTCAGCTGGGTTCCTACGAGTGGATGAACCCCGTTCCTTGGAATACCCTGCGGTGAGCAAGGTAACTATTTGGCCGGTTTACACAGGTCGCCTTAACGCAGAAGCGGGGAATCATGTCAGGTGGGCAGCAGCGTCGGAACAACCGCCGTAAGACGAATCGGCTGGTGGGCGCGGGCGGCTCGGTAGCGGCGTTCCTGGCCTTCGGCATCGCCCCGCTGGCCGGAGCACCTGAGGCGCGCGCTGACTGGGACTTCGACTGGTTCAATGACCTGTTCACCCCGATCACAGACACGTCTACCGGCTGGGACAGCAATGCCTGGGACATCAGCTCGTGGTTCAACGGCTGGTCAGCCGAGCCGGGCATGGCCGTCGACACCACCGCGTTTGACTGGACGCTGGTCTTCAACGCGCTGATCTACCAGCCCTTCCAGACGGCCATGGAGTCGTGGATCGACAATTCGTCCAACGCCTGGATCATCGACGCGATCAACGCGTGGGCACCGGCCGGCCAGATGTTCATCGGCAACGGCGCCGACGGCACGGCCGAGAGCATCAACGGCGGCGCCGGCGGTCTCTGGTTCGGTAACGGTGGCGATGGCTTCGACGGCGCCGACGGTATCGCCGGCGGCGTGGGTGGTGCCGCCGGCTGGTTCGGCGACGGTGGCGACGGTGGCGCGGGTGGACTCGGTGCGGACGGTGGCGACGGTGGCGCCGGCGGCCTGATCATGGGCTTCGGAGGCGCCGGTGGTGCCGGCGGGCTGGGCGGCGACGGTGGTGACGGTGGCGCCGGCCTGGGCTGGCTGTTCGGCGTCGGTGGCGCGGGCGGCGACGGTGGCGCGGGCCTAGCCGGCACTGTGGGGCTCACCGGTACCTGGTTGGACGGAGGCCTGGGTATCGGTGGCAATGGCGGCGACGGTCTGAGCGGCGGCAGTGGCGGCAACGGCGGCTCGGCCGCCGGTTCCCTGTTCGGCACCGGCGGTGCCGGCGGTAAGGGCGGTGCCGGCGGTATTGGCGGCGAGGGCGGTACCGGTGCGGCCGGTGATGAGGACAACCTCAACGGCGGCAATGGGGGCACTGGCGGCGTCGGCGGCATCGGCGGCGAGGGCGGTACCGGCGGCCTCGGCGGGACGCTGGGCATCAAGGGCGCCGACGGTGCAGACAGCACCATCTACGGTGCCGGCGGCAAGGGCGGTACCGGCGGTGCCGGCATGGACGCCGTGGGCGGCAATGCCGCGGGTAGCGGTGGTAACGGTGGCAATGGTGGCGCCGGCGTTGAGGACGGAAACGGCGGCGCCGGCGGTACGGGCGGTGCCGGCGGTGCCGGCGACGCGACCCACAGTGCCGGCGCTGGAGGCAACGGTGGCATCGGTGGCGACGGCGACGAGACCGGCAACGGTGGCGCCGGCGGTACCGGCGGTGCCGGTGGGCTCAGCGGGACGTACGCGGGCGCCACGGGCGGTGCGGGTGGTCTCGGCGGCGCCGGTGGTGTCAGTGGCTCCGAAGCGGGCAATGGCGGCGCCGGCGGCGTAGGTGGTGTCGGCGGGGCCGGACACGACGGCCTCAAGGGCAGCGCCGGATCCGCCGGTGTCTCCGGTGTCAACAACGGAGCGGGCGGTACCGGCGGTAAGGGCGGCAATGGCTTTGACGGCGGCGTCGGCGGCGCGGGCGGTAAGGGCGGCGCACTTCACGCGGACAACGAGGTGGGCAAGGCCGGCACGGACGGCATCGGCGGCCGGGGCGGCAACGGCGGCGCCGTTGGTGCGGGCGGTGACGGTGGCACCGGCGCGGCGGGCGTCTGGGGTGCCAACGGCTCAGGTGGCCTGGATGGGGCCGGCGGCGACGGCGGCCAGGCTGGCGGCGTCGGCGCGGCCGGTCAGGGTGGTGCCGGTGGCGGCACGGGCGACTACAAGGGTGAAGAAGGTCTCGACGGCAACGGTCAGCCGACCCAGGCCAGTAACGGCGGGTCGGGCGGTAATGGCGCTGCGGCCGACGGCAGCCACCTCAACGGCGGTAACGGCGGTAATGGCGCCGACGGCCACGACGGCGGCAACGGTGGTGCGGGTGGCAACGGCGGCGCTGCGACCACCGGAAACGGCGGTAACGGTGGCTATGGCGGCGACGGCGCAGACAGCACCTTCGGCGTCGGCGGCAAGGGCGGCGTAGGCGGCAACGGCGGTGCCTCCGTATCGGGTAACGGCGGCAACGGCGGCCTCGGCGGCGACGGTGGCAACGGCGCCGCGGGCAAACAAGGCGAGGCCGGTGCTGCTGCTCAAGCCGGTGTCAACAGCGGTGCCGGCGGTAACGGCGGCAAGGGCGGCACGGGCTTCGACGGCGGCGCCGGTGGCGCCGGCGGCAATGGCGGCGCCTCGGTAAGCGGCACCGTGGGTGTCAACGGCAATGGCGGCGATGGCGGCACCGGCGGTGCCGGCGGCGCGGGCGGCAACGGGGCGAATGGCGCCGCCGGTGACTGGGAGAGCAAGGGCCAATACGGCTTCGGCTCGGGCGGCAAGGGCGGTAACGCCGGTGACGGTGGCGCCGGGGGCAAGGGTGGCGCCGTCGGCGTTGCGGGCACCGGCGGCAGCGGTGGTGTGGCGGGCGGCAAGGGCGCGGACGGATCCGGAGTTTTCGGCACGGCCAAGGGCGGCAACGGCGGTGTCGGCGCGAACAGCGACGGGGTCCTGCACCCGAACGGCGGCGCCGGCGGTGACGGCGGATCCGGCGGCACCCACGGCGACGGCGGTACCGGCGGCAATGGCGGTGGCTACTACGCCGGTAACGGCGATCCGGAAGCGCCCTGGGGCGAAGCGGACGGCAAGGCACTCCCTGACCCGAACCCGGCAACCGGCGGCAATGGTGGCGCCGGCGGTAACGGCGGTGCGGGCGGCAGCGTCTCCGGCAGCGGCGGCGATGGTGGCAACGGCGGAGATGCGTACAAGCCCGCCGAGATCGACCTCAGTGTCGCGAACAAGGGCGGCAACGGCGGCGCGGGTGGTAACGGCGGCGCCGGTAACGGTGGCGGCGACGGGGGCAAGGGCGGCGAAGGTGGTGACGGTAACTCCGGCACGCTCGCCGGCGGCACCGGCGGCGTCGGCGGCAAGGGCGGTGCCGCTACCGGCACCGGCGACGGCGGCGATGGTGGCACTGGTGGCAAGGGCGGCATCGCGCTGGGCTGGAAGTCCGACGGCACCTGGGGCCTGGACGGCTTCACCAACAAGTTCGCCTCCGGCACTATCCTGGGTGTCTCCGGTGCCGGTGGCGCCGGTGGCGCCGGCGGGGCGTCCGTCAAGGGTGATGCCGGTGCGGGCGGCAACGGCGGTGACGGCGGTGCCGCCGCCAGCGACGCCGGTTCCCGCGTGATCTGGGGCGGTGCCGGTGGAAATGGCGGCGCCGGCGGGGCTGCGGCCAATAGCGGTAAGGACGCCGCCGACAGCGGCGATGGCGGTTTGGGTGGCAACGGCGGCAACGGCGGGGCCGGGGTCATCACCGGTGGTTCCGGTGGGTCCGGCGGCGCCGGCGGCGCCAGCGCCAACGGTGAGGGAGGCGCAGGCGGCAAGGGTGGCGAAGGCAACACGGCCTCCGGCTGGAACGACGTCAACGGCAACATCGCCGGCAAGGGCCAGATCCTGGGCTTCGGCGGCAGCGGTGGCAAGGGCGGCGCCGGTGGCAACGGCGTGACCGGCGGTGCCGGTGGTGACGGCGGCAACGGTGTGAGCGGCATCAGCGGCGGCAACAAGTTCGGCTCCGGCGGCACCGGTGGAGCCGGTGGCTCCGGCGGCACCGGAACCACCGGCGCCGGTGGCGCTGGCGGTGACGGCGGCGACAGCGGCGGCGGCAGCTGGCGCGCCCAGGCCGGTGGGGCCGGCGGAGCGGGCGGCAACAGCACCAGCGGCAAGGGCGGTATCGGCGGCGACGGCGGTAACGGCGGCAAACTGACCGGCGGCGGCACCGCACCCACCAATGGAGCGGTCGTCCAGGTCGGCGCCGGTGGCGCCGGTGGTGCGGGCGGCAGCAGCACCAGCACCACCACCACCGAAGACGGCGGCGCTGGAGGCAAGGGCGGTGCCGGCGGCGACGGTGTGGGCACCATCAAGGGTGGTGCCGGCGGCACCGGCGGCACCGGCGGTAAGGCCGGCAGCGTGGCCGGTGGGGCCGGCGTCAAGGCGCCCACGCCCACCGACACCAACGGGACCGCCGGCGGCGCCGGCGGCGCCGGGGCCGAGGCCAAGGCGCCCAGCAGCTAAACCCGCAGGCGAAGAGCCCCGCACACCACGTGCGGGGCTTTTCGCTGCCACCGAGGTGGCGCAGTCAGTAGTGGTAGCGGGCCTTGAGGATCTTGACCTCGTCGTCGTTGGCCCGGTAGACGAGCCGGTGTTGGTCGTCGATGCGACGCGACCCGTAGCCGGACAATTCGCCCTTCAGTGGCTCGGGTTTGCCGATCCCGGTGAACGGATCACGTTGGATCTCCGCGATCAGCCTGACGATGCGACGAGCGATCTTCAGATCGGAGCCGAGCCAGAATTGGAAGTCCTCCCAGGCTGCGGCATCGAATCTGATTTCCCTCATGCCTCGCCGCCGGCCAGCTCCCGCAGCGTCTCAATCGACGTGGTCGGTGTGGCCTGTCCCTGCCGGTCGCGGGCGACGGCCTCCATCAGCCGCCGCGCATTTTCTGGGGACCGCAACAGATAGACCGTCTCCTGCCAGGAGTCGTAATCGTCGGCAGACATCAGCACGGCATCCCCCGCGCGCGAGGTGATGCGCACCGGCTGGTGGTCTGTGTTGACCTGCTCCAGCAGCGGGAACAGCTGCTTGCGGGCTTCGCTTGCACTGATGGACATGGTGGACCCCTGACCTAGAACGGTACAAGTTTACGGTACGGCTATTGTACGGTTTGATCGTCGCGCGGCGATGTCTTGTCTGTTGACGCACGGCTCACTGTGGTGCGCCGCGTCGCTGTCGATATGATCTGGACCGGCCGTCGTACCGGCCCGGGCACCCCGGATTGACCTCGAACCGGACCCGATTCAACCCAGTCAGCAAGGAGAGTCCCGTCGCGTGGGCGAACAACCAGTCGACCCCTCCGTCGTCTCCGACTCGACCCTGACCGCAGCCCTGCAGGCGGCGCAGGCCGCGTTCGCCGCAGCCGCCGACTTGGACGCGCTGGCGCAGGCCAAAACCGAGCACCTCGGTGACCGTGCGCCGCTGGCGCTGGCCCGCCAGGCGCTGGCCAAACTGGACAAGTCCGAGCGCGCCGACGCCGGCAAGCGCGTCAATGCCGTCCGGACACAGGCCCAGCAGGCCTACGACGAGCGCCTGGGGGAGCTGCGTGCCGAACGTGACGCCGCGGTGCTGGCCGCGGAGAGCATCGACGTCACCCTGCCCTCGGCCCGTAAGCCCGTCGGCGCCCGTCACCCGATCACCATGCTGGCCGAACACGTCGCCGACACCTTCATCGCGATGGGCTGGGAACTGGCCGAAGGCCCCGAGGTGGAGGCCGAGCACTTCAACTTCGACGCGCTGAACTTCCCGGTCGACCACCCCGCGCGCAGCGATCAGGACACCTTCCACATCGCCCCGCCCGGATCGCGTCAGCTGCTGCGCACCCACACCTCCCCGGTGCAGATCCGGGCGCTGCTGGCCCGCGAGTTGCCGGTCTACGTCGTCTCGATCGGCCGCACCTTCCGCACCGACGAACTCGATGCCACCCACACCCCGGTGTTCCACCAGGTGGAGGGGCTGGCCGTGGATCGCGGCCTGACCATGGCGCACCTGCGCGGCACCTTGGACGCCTTCGCTCAGTCGGAGTTCGGGCCGGCCGCCAAGACGCGCATCCGGCCGCACTTCTTCCCGTTCACCGAGCCGTCGGCCGAGGTCGACATCTGGTTCGAGGGCAAGAAGGGCGGGCCCGGCTGGGTGGAATGGGGCGGCTGCGGGATGGTGCACCCCAACGTGCTGCGCGCGGTGGGCATCGACCCGGCCGAGTACTCCGGCTTCGCGTTCGGCATGGGCCTAGAGCGAACCCTGCAGTTCCGCAACGGAATCCCCGACATGCGCGACATGGTCGAAGGCGATGTCCGATTCTCCCTGCCGTTCGGAGTGGGTGCCTGATGCGTATTCCCTACAGCTGGCTGCGCGAGACCCTGATCGCCGGCGCGCCGGGCTTCGACATCACCGCCGAGGAGCTGGAGCAGGCGCTGCTGCGGATCGGCCACGAAGTCGAAGGCGTGCACACCCTGGGGCCGGTGACCGGACCGCTGACAGTGGGCCGGGTAGCCGAGATCGAGGAACTCACCGAGTTCAAGAAGCCGATCCGGGCCTGCCGGGTGGACGTCGGCGAACCCGATCTGCGCGACATCGTCTGTGGCGCAACCAACTTCGCCGTCGGCGACCTGGTGGTGGTGGCTCTGCCCGGCGCGGTGCTGCCCGGCGACTTCACGATCGCCACCCGCAAGACCTACGGGCGCACCTCCGACGGGATGATCTGCTCGGCCTCCGAACTGCGGCTGAGCACCGATCACTCCGGCATCCTGGTGCTGCCGGCCCGTACCGCGCAGCCGGGCGCCGACGCTCACGAGGTGCTGGGCCTCGACGATGTGGTCTATGAGCTGGCGATCACGCCCGACCGTGGCTACTGCATGTCGGTGCGGGGCCTGGCGCGCGACCTGGCCTGCGCCCTGGACCTGGACTTCGCCGACCCGGCCGACGTCGCCGCCCTGCCCGCCGACGGCGAAGCGTGGCCGCTGACCGTTCAGCCGGACACCGGAGTCCGCCGCTTCGCGCTGCGCAGCGTCACCGGGATCGACCCCGCGGCGGTTTCGCCGTGGTGGCTGCAACGCCGCCTCGCACTGTGCGGCATCCGCGCGATCTCCCCGGCCGTCGACGCCACCAACTACGTCATGGTCGAACTCGGCCACCCCATGCACGCCCACGACCGGGCGCGTATCAGCGGCGGATTCGACGTGCGCTTCGCCCGCGACGGCGAGACCGTCACCACGCTCGATGACATCGAACGCACGCTGGAGCCCGGTGACGTGTTGATCGTCGACGACGTCGCCACCGCGGCCATCGGCGGCGTCATGGGCTCGGGCAGCACCGAAATGCGCGACGATTCCACCGATGTGCTGCTGGAAGCCGCGATCTGGGATCCGGCGGCGGTGTCGCGGACCGCACGGCGGCTGCACCTGCCCAGCGAGGCCGCCCGGCGCTACGAACGCTCCGTAGACCCGGCCATCTCGGTGGCCGTACTGGACCGCTGCGCGAGGCTGCTGGCCGACATCGCCGGGGGAGTCATCGGGACCGGGCTGACCGACTGGCGCGGCGACCCGCCTGTGCAGCACTGGAACCCGGCGGCCGTGGAGATCGCCGCCGACCTGCCGGACCGCACCGCCGGGGTGAGCTACCCCGAGGGCACCACCGTGCGGCGGCTGACCCAGATCGGCTGCGAGGTGGCGATCGCGGGCGACACGTTGACCGTCACGCCACCGAGCTGGCGGCAGGACCTGCGCCAGCCCGCCGACCTGGTCGAGGAAGTGCTGCGGCTTGAGGGCCTGGAGTCCATCCCGTCGGTGCTGCCCGCCGCGCCGGCCGGGCGCGGGCTGACCCCCACCCAGCGCCGGCGTCGCGCCATCGGCAAGTCGCTGGCCCTGGCCGGCTACGTCGAGGTGCTCGGCTCGCCGTTCCTGCCCGCCGGGGTATTCGACACCTGGGGCCTGGCCGACGACGACCCGCGCCGTAACACCGTCTCGGTGCTCAACCCGCTGGAGTCCGACCGGCCCCAGCTGGCCAGCACCCTGCTGCCCGGTCTGCTGGAAGCCTTGAACCGCAACGTGTCCCGTGGCATGAGTGATGTCGCGCTGTTCGCCATCGCCCAGGTGGTGCAGTCGGCGGGCCCGGCTGAGTTCCCGGCCGTCACCGCTGCCCGGCGCCCGACCGATGCCGAGATCGCCGGGATCGACGCGGCCCTGCCGCGCCAGCCGTTGCACATCGCGGTGGCGCTGACCGGCCTGGCCGAACCCCGCGGACCGTGGGGGCCGGGGCGGCCCGTCGAAGCCGCCGATGCCATCGAGGCGGCACGGGTGATCGCCCGCGCCAGCGGCGTCGAGGTGACCTTGCGCTCGGCCGCCCAGCTGCCGTGGCACCCCGGCCGCTGCGCCGAGGTGCTGGTCGGCGACACCGTGATCGGGCACGCCGGGCAACTGCACCCGGCCGTCATCGAACGTGCCGGCCTGCCCAAGGGCACCTGTGCCGTCGAGCTGGACCTGGACGCCATTCCGGTGACCACCGCGCTGCCGGCACCCCGGGTGTCGCCGTTCCCCGCGGTGTTCCAGGACCTGGCCCTGGTGGTCGAGGAGAAGGTGACCGCTCAGTCGGTGGCCGACGCGGTACGCGAGGGCGCCGGCGAGCTGCTGGAGGACATCGCCCTGTTCGACGTCTACACCGGCCCGCAGGTCGGTGAGGGGCGCAAATCCCTGGCGTTCGCACTGCGCTTCCGGGCCGCCGATCGCACGCTGACTGAGGACGAGGCCAGCGCCGCCCGCGACGCCGCCGTCGCCCGCGCCGGAGAGCAGGTGGGCGCCGCCCTGCGGGGGTAGCGTTCTTTTCCGCGAGCTGGGGGCACCTCCCGCTTGCGGGGGAGCGTGTCTGCCCGCCGACACGCGCCGTGCCGCGCGTACAACTGCGCACACTCGCCGTCTATCGCGAACGGCGCTGCTCGGGCATGCTGGACTGACACTCCGGCCGAGAGGAATCCCGACATATGACGCAGCAGGCCCACACCGTTGACGTCGTCGTACTAGGAGCTGGACCGGTCGGGGAGAACGTCGCCGACCGGGCTCGTGCGGCCGGGTTGACGGTGGCGATCGTGGAACGTGAACTGATCGGCGGCGAATGTTCCTACTGGGCCTGTGTGCCCAGCAAGGCCCTGCTGCGCCCCGTGCTGGCCCTCGATGACGCCCGCCGGGTGGCCGGCGCTCGTGAAGCGCTCAGTTCCCCGATCGACGCCGCCGCGGTCTTCGGGCGCCGCAATCACTATGTGGGCGACTGGGATGACTCCGGGCAGGTGGACTGGCTCAGCGCGATCGGCGTGACCCTGGTGCGCGGCCACGGCCGCCTGGACGGGCCGAAACGCGTGGTGGTCACCAGTTCCGAGGGCGAGGTGACGCTGACCGCTCGGCACGCCGTCGTGGTCTGCACCGGAACCCGAGCGGCGCTGCCGGATCTGCCCGGCATGGCTGAGGCCCGGCCGTGGACCAATCGCGAAGCCACCGAAGCCATCTCGGTTCCCAAGCGCTTGGCTGTCGTGGGTGCCGGCGGCGTGGGCGTCGAGATGGCCACCGCCTGGCAGGGTCTGGGCTCAGCGGTGACCCTGCTGGTACGCGGATCGGGGCTACTGCCGCGGATGGAGCCGTTCGTCGGCGAATACGTGGCCCGCGGGCTGGCCGATGCCGGCGTCGACGTACGCACCGGTGTCTCCGTCGCACGGCTGGCTCGCCCCGATGCGAGCGGGCCGGTGCGCCTGGAACTGACCGACGGCAGTGCACTCGACGTCGACGAGATCCTGTTCGCGACGGGACGCACTCCACTGACCGACGACATCGGGCTCCAGACGGTCGGCCTGCGTCCCGGCGACTGGCTGGAGGTGGACGACACCTGCCGAGTGCGGGCGGTCGAGGACGGCTGGCTCTATGCCTGCGGCGACGCCAACCACCGGGCGCTGCTGACCCATGAGGGCAAATACCAGGCGCGCATCGCCGGCGACGCGATCGGCGCCCGCGCGGCCGGAACCCCGCTGGACACCGCGCCCTGGGGCAAGCACGCGGCCACCGCCGATCACCACGCCGTGCCCCAGGTGTTCTTCACCGATCCCGAGGCGGCCGCGGTCGGCCTGTCCGCTGCGGAGGCCGAGCAGGCCGGTCACCGCATTCAGGTGGTGGACGTGGAGATCGGTGAGGCGGTGATGGGCGCCAAGTTGCATGCCGACGGCTACCGCGGCCGGGCACGCATGGTGGTCGACACCGACAGCGAACTGCTGCTCGGGGTCACGTTCGTGGGGCCGGGCGTGGCCGACCTGCTGCATTCGGCCACCGTCGCCGTGGCGGGTCAGGTTCCCATCAGCCGGCTGTGGCATGCGGTGCCGTGCTTTCCGACCATCAGCGAGGTGTGGTTGCGGCTGCTGGAGGCCTACCGGGATTCCGGCTCAGCCTGACTGCCGGTCCGCATCGGCGAGCGTGCACACTTGTACGCGACACGCCGCCAGACGCCGGACAGACACGCACGCTCGCAAGTGGGAGGTGCCCCCGGCTCGCGACAGGAATCCCTGTTATTAGTTTGCGTATCGACGCATAATCATGCAGAATCGCCCAGTGACCAAAGCGATCAAAGTGGCGGTGGCTGGTGCCAGCGGCTACGCCGGCGGGGAGATCCTGCGGCTGCTGCTCGGACACCCCGCCTACGCCGACGGCCGGCTGAGCATCGGCGCCCTGACCGCCGCCGGCAACGCCGGCAGCACGCTGGGCGAACAACACCCCCATCTGGTGCCGCTGGCCGACCGCGTCCTGGAGCCCACCGATGTCGACACCCTGGCCGGACACGACGTGGTGTTCCTCGGCCTGCCGCACGGACATTCGGCGGTACTGGCCGAGCAGCTCGACGACGACACCCTGGTGGTCGACTGCGGCGCGGATTTCCGGCTGGGTGACGCCGGCGACTGGGAACGCTTCTATGGCTCGGCGCACGCCGGCACCTGGCCCTACGGTCTGCCCGAGCTGCCCGGCGGTCGCGACAAGCTCACGGAAGCCCGCCGGATCGCGGTCCCCGGCTGTTACCCGACCGCGGCCCTGCTCGCACTGTTCCCCGCCATCGCGGCAGGTTTGGTGGAGCCCGACGTCACGGTGGTCGCCGTCAGCGGTACCTCCGGTGCGGGCAAGGCCGCCAAAGTCGATCTGCTCGGCTCGGAGGTCATCGGGTCGGCGCGGGCCTACAACATCGGCGGCGCCCACCGCCACACCCCCGAGATCAGTCAGGGACTGCGGGCGGTCACCCACCGCGACGTCAGCGTCGCATTCATCCCGGTGTTGATCCCGACGTCGCGGGGCATCCTGGCCACCTGCACCGCGAAAACCACCGCGCCGCTGTCCGAGCTGCGCGCCGCCTACGAAAAGGCTTACCAGGAAGAACCTTTCGTGCACCTGTTGCCGCAGGGCCAGCTGCCCAAGACCGGATCGGTGATCGGCAGTAACGCCGCGCACCTGGCGATCGCCGTCGACGAGGACGCCTCGACATTCATCGCGATCGCCGCGATCGACAACCTGGTCAAGGGCACCGGAGGGGCCGCGGTCCAGGCCATGAACCTGGCGCTGGGCTGGCCAGAGACCGAAGGACTGTCGACTGTGGGAGTGGCGCCATGACCCAGACTCGGCTCCTGCGCGAGCAGGGCGTCACCGCACCGGGAGGCTTCCGGGCGGCCGGAATCGCCGCCGGAATAAAGGCTTCCGGAAACCCCGACCTGGCGCTGGTGTTCAACGAGGGGCCGGACTACGCGGCCGCGGGCGTGTTCACCAGCAACCAGGTCAAGGCCGCGCCGGTGCTCTGGAGCAGCCAGGTACTCAAGGGCGGCCGGGTGCGGGCCGTGATCCTGAACTCCGGTGGCGCCAACGCCTGCACCGGCCCGGGCGGGTTTCAGGACACCCACACCACCGCCGAGGCCGTGGCGGCCGCGTTGTCGGAGTGGGGCACCGAGACCGGGGCCGCCGAGGTGGCGGTCTGCTCCACCGGGCTCATCGGTGACCGGTTGCCGATGGACAAGCTGCTGGCCGGGGTCACCGAGGTGGTGCAGGCCATGGCCGGCGGTCTGGTCGGCGGAGACGAAGCAGCGCGGGCCATCATGACCACCGACACCGTCCCCAAACAGGTTGCGCTGCACCACAACGGCGACTGGACCGTCGGCGGCATGGCCAAGGGCGCCGGCATGCTGGCGCCGTCGCTGGCCACCATGCTGGTGGTGCTGACCACCGACGCCAAGGTCGACTCCGAGGCCCTGGACACCGCCCTGCGGCGGGCCACCGCGGTGACGTTCGACCGGCTCGACATCGACGGCAGCTGTTCCACCAACGACACCGTGCTGCTGCTGGCGTCGGGGGCCAGTGAGATCACCCCCAGCCAGGACGACCTCGACGCCGCCGTGCGCGCCGTCTGCGACGACCTGTGCGCCCAACTTCAGGCCGACGCCGAAGGCGTCACCAAGCGGGTGAGCATCACCGTCAGCGGTGCCGACAGCGACGCCGACGCGCTGATCGCCGCCCGGATCGTGGCCCGCGACAGCCTGGTCAAGACCGCACTGTTCGGCTCGGACCCCAACTGGGGCCGGGTGCTGGCTGCGGTGGGAATGGTGCCGTTCACCATCGACCCGGACCGGATCACCGTGTCGTTCAATGGTTTCCCGGTGTTCAGCGAAGGCACGCCCATGCCGGGCGCCCGGGAGGTCGACCTGTCCGGCGCCGACATCAACGTGACGGTGGAACTCAACCTGGGCTCCGGGCAGGCCACTGTGCGCACCACCGACCTGTCGCACGCCTATGTCGAAGAGAATTCCGCGTATTCCTCATGAGTGAACCGACCACCGCCGTCAAGGCCCAAGTTCTGGCCGAAGCCCTGCCGTGGCTCAAGCAGCTCTACGGCAAGATCGTCGTCGTCAAATACGGCGGTAACGCCATGACCGATGACACCCTCAAGCACGCGTTCGCCGCCGACATGGCGTTTCTGCGTAACTGCGGCATCCAGCCAGTGGTGGTGCACGGCGGTGGCCCGCAGATCAGCGCCATGCTCAAGAAGCTCGGCATCGAAGGCGACTTCAAGGGCGGATTCCGCGTCACCACACCCGAAGTGCTCGACGTGGCGCGCATGGTGCTGTTCGGCCAGGTGGGTCGCGAACTCGTCGGTCTGATCAACGCCCACGGGCCGTACGCGGTCGGCATCACCGGTGAAGACGCCGCACTGTTCACCGCGGTGCGCCGCAGTGTCACCGTCGACGGAGTGGCCACCGACATCGGCCTGGTGGGCGACGTCGACCAGGTGAACACCGCCGCGGTGCTGGACCTCATTGCCGCAGGACGGATTCCGGTGGTCTCGACCCTGGCGCCCGACCCCGACGGCGTGGTGCACAACATCAACGCCGACACCGCCGCCGCCGCGTTGGCCGAGGCGCTGCAGGCCGAGAAGCTGCTGATGCTCACCGACGTCGACGGCCTCTACACCGACTGGCCCAACACCGATTCGCTGGTCAGCGAGATCGACACCGACACATTGGCGCAACTCCTGCCGAAGCTCGAATCCGGCATGATCCCCAAAGTCGAAGCCTGCCTGCGCGCGGTCCGCGGTGGAGTGCCCAGCGCGCACATCATCGACGGCCGCGTCGAGCACTGTGTGCTCGTCGAACTGTTCACCAACGCCGGCACCGGAACCAAGGTGGTAAGCCCATGACAGGCCTGCAGGACCGCTGGTCCGCGGTGATGATGAACAACTACGGCACCCCGCCGCTGGCCCTGGTCAGCGGTGAGGGCGCGGTGGTGACCGACGAGTCGGGCAAGAGCTATGTCGACCTGCTGGGCGGCATCGCGGTCAACGTGCTGGGTCACCGGCACCCGGCGGTGATCGAGGCCGTCACCAACCAGCTGAACACGTTGGGCCACACCTCCAACCTGTATGCCACCGAGCCGGGTATCGCGCTGGCCGAGGGCCTGGTGGGGCATCTGGGCGTCCCGGCGCGAGTCTTCTTCTGCAACTCGGGAACCGAGGCCAACGAGGTCGCCTTCAAGATGACCCGCCTCACCGGCAAAACCAAGGTCGTTGCCGCCCAAGGTGCCTTCCACGGCCGAACCATGGGCTCGCTGGCCCTGACGGGGCAGCCCGACAAGCAGGCGCCGTTCGAGCCACTGCCCGGCGAGGTCGTCCACGTGCCCTACGGCGACACCAAGGCGCTGGCGGCGGCGGTCGATGCGTCCACCGCCGCGGTGTTCCTGGAGCCGATCATGGGGGAGGGCGGCGTGGTGACACCGCCCGCCGGCTACCTGGCCGAGGCCCGCGGCATCACCGCCGCGCACGGCGCCCTGCTGGTGCTCGACGAAGTCCAGACCGGGATCGGGCGCACCGGAGCCTTCTACGCCCACCAGCACGACGGCATCGTCCCGGACATCATCACGCTGGCCAAGGGATTGGGCGGTGGGCTGCCGATCGGTGCGTGCGTGGCCGTCGGCGCGGCCGGTGACCTGTTGACCCCCGGCATGCACGGAAGCACCTTCGGCGGCAACCCCGTGTGCACCGCCGCCGCGCTGGCGGTGCTGAAGGCATTGGCCGACGGTGACCTGATCGCCCGGGCCGGCACCCTCGGCAAGACGCTCAGCCACGGCATCGAGGAACTGGGCCACCCGCTGGTCGACCACGTGCGCGGCAAGGGCCTGTTGCAGGGCGTGGTGCTCACCGAGCCCAAGGCCAAGGCCGTCGAGCTCGCGGCACGCCAGGCCGGTTTCCTGGTCAACGCCGCCGCGGCGGGTGTGGTGCGGCTGGCACCGCCGCTGATCGTCAGCGATGAGCAGATCGGCAGTTTCATCACCGCCCTGCCGGGCATCCTCGACACCGCCCAGGAGGCAGCACAGTGATCCGCAACTTCCTGCGCGATGACGACGTCACGCCCGCCGAGCAGGCCGAGATCCTCGCCCTGGCAGCAGAACTGAAGGCGGAGCCGTTCAGCCGCCGGCCACTGGAAGGCCCCCGCGGGGTGGCGGTGATCTTCGACAAGAACTCCACCCGCACCCGCTTCTCCTTCGAGATCGGCATCGCCCAACTCGGCGGGCACGCCGTCGTCGTCGACGGCCGGTCCACCCAGCTGGGCCGCGACGAAACCCTCGAAGACACCGGGCAGGTGCTCTCGCGCTACGTCGACGCGATCGTGTGGCGCACCTTCGCCCAGGACCGGCTGACCGCCATGGCCTCGACCGCCACGGTCCCGATCGTCAACGCGCTCTCCGACGAGTTCCACCCCTGCCAGGTGCTGGCCGACCTGCAGACCATTGCCGAACGCAAAGGCTCGCTCACCGGGCTGAAGCTGACCTATCTCGGGGACGGCGCCAACAACATGGCGCACTCGCTGATGCTCGGCGGTGTCACGGCGGGCGTACACGTCACCGTGGCCGCGCCCGAGGGCTTCACCCCCGATCCCGCCGTTGTGGCCGCCGCGCAGGCGCGCGCCGCGCAGACCGGGGCCTCGGTGACCCTCACCGCCGATGCGGCCAAGGCCGCCGCCGGCGCCGACGTGCTGGTCACCGACACCTGGACCTCGATGGGGCAGGAAGACGACGGCCTGGACCGGGTGGCGCCGTTTCGGCCCTTCCAGATCAACGAGGAACTCCTTGCGCTGGCCGACTCGGACGTCATGGTGCTGCACTGCCTTCCCGCGCACCGCGGCGACGAGATCACCGACGCGGTGATCGACGGGCCGCGCAGCGCGGTGTGGGATGAGGCCGAGAACCGGCTGCACGCGCAGAAGGCGCTGCTGGTGTGGTTGCTGGAACAGTCGCGATGAGCCGGGCCGACAGCACCGTGACGCGGGTGGGCCGTCAGGCCCGCATCGTGGAGGTGCTGTCTTCCGCGGCGGTGCGCAGCCAGACCGAACTGGCCGCGATCCTGGCCGCCGAAGGCATCGAAGTCACCCAGGCCACCTTGTCGCGGGATCTCGAAGAGCTGGGGGCGGTCAAACTGCGTGGCCCCGACGGCGGTGCCGGCGGCTACGTCATCCCCGAGGACGGCAACCCGCTGCGCCTGTCCGGTGGAACCGACCGGCTGTGCCGGCTGCTGGGGGAGCTGCTGGTGTCCACCGACGCCACCGGAAACCTCGCGGTGTTGCGCACCCCACCCGGCGCGGCGGACTACCTGGCCAGTGCCATAGATCGGGCCGCGCTACCGTACGTCGTCGGCACCATCGCCGGGGATGACACCATCTTCGTGGCGGCCCGGGAACCGATGACCGGTGCCGAGCTTGCCGCCACCCTCAACGACCTGCAATAAAACCCAGAAGCAACAAAGCGCAGAGCAAGGAGAACTCGATGTCCGAACGCGTCATCCTGGCGTATTCCGGCGGCCTGGACACTTCGGTGGCGATCAGCTGGATCGGCAAGGAGACCGGCCGTGAAGTCGTCGCCGTCGCCATCGACCTCGGCCAGGGTGGCGAGGACATGGAGGTGGTGCGCCAGCGGGCCCTGGACTGCGGCGCGGTGGAAGCCGTCGTGGTCGACGCCCGCAACGAGTTCGCCGACGAGTACTGCCTGCCCACCATCAAGGCCAACGCGCTTTACATGGACCGTTACCCGCTGGTCTCGGCGATCAGCCGCCCGCTGATCGTCAAGCACCTGGTGGAAGCCGCACGCAGCCACGGGGGCACCATCGTCGCCCACGGCTGCACCGGTAAGGGCAACGACCAGGTGCGGTTCGAGGTGGGCTTCGCCTCCCTGGCGCCCGAGCTGAACGTCATCGCCCCGGTCCGCGACTACGCCTGGACCCGGGAGAAGGCCATCGCCTTCGCCGAGCAGAACGACATCCCGATCAACGTCACCAAGCGCTCGCCGTTCTCCGTCGACCAGAACGTGTGGGGCCGTGCGGTGGAGACCGGTTTCCTCGAAGACCTGTGGAACGCGCCGACCAAGGACGTCTACGACTACACCGAGGACCCGACGGTCAACTTCAACGCCCCCGACGAGCTGATCATCAGCTTCGACAAGGGCCGCCCTGTGGCCATCGACGGCCGCCCGCTGAGCGTGCTGGAGATCATCCAGGAGCTCAACACCCGCGCCGGCGCGCAGGGCGTGGGACGCCTGGACGTGGTCGAGGACCGGCTGGTGGGCATCAAGAGCCGCGAGATCTACGAGGCGCCCGGCGCGATGGTGCTGATCACCGCGCACACCGAGCTCGAGCACGTCACCCTGGAGCGCGAACTTGGCCGCTACAAGCGCGGCGTGGACCGCAAGTGGGGCGAACTCACCTATGACGGCCTGTGGTTCAGCCCGCTCAAGCGGTCGCTGGAGGTATTCGTCGAGGACACCCAGCAGCACGTGTCCGGCGACATCCGTCTGGTACTGCACGGTGGCAGCATCATCATCAACGGCCGGCGCAGCGCGGAGTCGCTCTATGACTTCAACCTGGCCACCTACGACGAGGGCGACACCTTCGACCAGAGTGCGGCGCGCGGCTTCGTGCAGATCCACGGGCTCAGCTCGAAGATCTCCGCCCGCCGGGATCTGGGGTGAGCACCAACGAGGGTTCGCTGTGGGGCGGCCGCTTCGCCGAAGGGCCGTCCGACGCGCTGGCGGCGCTGAGCAAATCCACGCACTTCGACTGGGTGCTGGCCCCCTATGACGTCGCGGCGTCCAAGGCCCACGCCAAGGTGCTCTACGGCGCGGGGCTGCTCACCGTCGAGCAGCGAGATGGCTTGCTGGCGGGCCTGGACAGTCTCGGTGAGGACGTGGCCGACGGCAGCTTCGGACCGCTGGTCACCGACGAGGACGTGCACGGCGCGCTCGAACGCGGCCTGATCGACCGGGTGGGCGCGGAACTGGGTGGCCGGCTGCGTGCCGGACGGTCGCGAAACGACCAGGTGGCCACGCTGTTTCGGCTGTGGCTGCGCGACGCGGTACGCCGTGTCGCCGCCGGGGCACTCGACGTGGTGGACGCGCTGGCCCACCAGGCCGCGGCCCACCCGAGCGCGATCATGCCGGGCAAGACGCACCTGCAGTCGGCCCAGCCGGTGCTGCTGGCCCACCACCTGCTGGCCCATGCCCACCCGCTGCTGCGCGACGTGGACCGGATCGTTGACTTCGACAGGCGCGCCGCAGTCTCGCCGTACGGCTCGGGGGCGCTGGCCGGCTCGTCGCTGGGCCTGAATCCGGACGCGATCGCCGCCGAACTCGGCTTCACCGCGGCCGCGGACAACTCGATCGACGCCACCGCCGCACGCGACTTCGCGGCCGAGGCGGCATTCGTCTTCGCAATGATCGCCGTCGACCTGTCCCGGCTCGCCGAGGACATCATCTTGTGGAGCTCAACGGAGTTCGGCTACGCCGTGCTGCACGACTCCTGGTCCACCGGCAGCTCGATCATGCCGCAGAAGAAGAACCCCGACATCGCCGAGTTGGCCCGCGGCAAGTCCGGTCGGCTGATCGGCAACCTGGCCGGTCTGCTGGCGACGCTCAAGGCCCAGCCCTTGGCCTACAACCGCGACCTGCAGGAGGACAAGGAGCCGGTCTTCGACTCCGCGGCGCAGCTCGAGCTGCTGCTGCCGGCGATGGCCGGGCTGGTGGGCACGCTGCGTTTCGACACCGAGCGGATGGCGGAACTGGCGCCGGCCGGGTACACCCTGGCCACCGATATCGCCGAATGGCTGGTGCGCCAAGGTGTTCCGTTCCGGGTGGCGCATGAGGCGGCCGGCGCCGCGGTGCAGGCCGCCGAACAGCGCGGGGTGGGCCTCGATGAGCTGGAGGACGCCGAACTGGCCGCCATCAGCCCCGAGCTGACCGCCCAGGTGCGCGAGGTGCTGACCGTCGAAGGCTCAGTGGCCTCGCGCGATGCCCGGGGCGGCACCGCACCGGCACGGGTGGCCGATCAGCTGGCGGGCCTGCGCGAGCGTGCCGCCGACCAGCGCCGCTGGCTCAACGGCTGACGTAGTCAGCGGCGATTGGTCAGCGGCGATACGAGGCCAGATTCAGGGCCAGCTCGTCGAAGAGTTCCTGGTTGAGCCGGAAGGCGACCTTGACCTCGTCGACCACATGCTCGACCTCGTCAGGCTCCAGGCCGAGTCCGTCGAGGCGGGCACGGTAGGCGTCCTTGTACGGCTTGGGCCGCATCGGAAACTCGTAGAACGACAAGCCGCGGCCCTCAAGATCGAAGGTGCGGTCCAGAACCCGCCCGATAGCCTGGCCGCCGGACAGATCACCCAGGTAGCGGGTGTAATGGTGGGCCAGCAGGGCGCCGTCTGAGGCGATGGCGATCCGCTCGCAGTACGCCTGTGCGGCAGGCGAATCGACGACCCGCGCGGCCCCTTTGGTCCAGAAGTCGAGGTCGCTGTCCAGGGCTGCCACCCGCTCCAGCTCGGGGTCGTAGACCGACGCCACCAGTGGGCTGTCGTGGCGCTGCCGCACCGCCTCTTCCAGCGCGGCATAGACCATCCGCAACCGTGCGAGGTAGTCGGCGTAGCCGTCTTCGTTGACGTTGCCGCCCATCAGTTCCGACACAAAGGTGGAGCCCTCCGCGGCGTCGTGCGCGGCTTGCGAGCCGTCCCGCATGGCGGTGGACAACGGTCGGGCGGTCTCGGGGTCAACCGGGGCCTTCAGCGACATTCTTCAATCCGTTCCCTGGAAAGTTCGGTCAGTGGACATTCGGTGGTCACGTGGTCTCGCGATCGTCGTTGCGAGGGTTCTCTTCGGTCCAGCCTCCCGGCAGCATCGGGGTGGCGGCGCCGTTGCCGAATGCGTCAGCGGCCAGCGTGGCAAGGCCGGCCGGTTCAGTGAGTCCCGACCCTACCGTTGTACCGGTCGAACCGAACGGTGCGCTACCGCTGCGCGAAACTTCGGCGCGTGCAGGCTGTTCCACGGGAGGCGCAGCGGCCGTGCCCTCGGCGGTCATGAATTCGTAGCGATAGCCGCGTGCTTTGACATCGGCGCCGCGACGCCTGCGTGTCCTCGACTTTCGCGCGGCGGCCGCCACCGCAGCCGCTTCGGCTGTCTCGCCGATGCTGCGTGACCGGCGGGCTGATTCCAGCGCCCGCTGCTGCATCGGTGGACCGAAGCCCACGCCGGGCCCGCCCCCAGACACCGCGTAATACAGCGGTGGGACGCCGGAAGCCGGCGGTGGACTCGGCACCGGGGGTGCGGGTGCGGCGGTCACGTTCGCCGGCGCCGGTGCCGGTGCGGGCGGCGTGGTGACCGCGCCGGCCGGGGGAGTCGGCACCATGACGGCGGACGGCAGAATCTGCGGTGCGGCGGGGGGTGATACCTCTACCGGTACCTGCGCCATGTAGGCCAGCCCGGACAGTCCCAGCGCGATGGGGATGGCCGACGACGCGGCCGCCGGACCCATGACCGCCGCGTAGAGCGGGGTGCCCAATACGGCGAAGGTTGCTGCGTAGGCGAACAGGTAGAACAGCGGCATCCACGTGGTGACCGCCGCCGCCGGGTTGGCGGCGAAGTCCGTGATGATCTGGATCAGGGTGCCGAGTGGATTGGCCAGCACCTGTTTGAGCATCCGGTACATGCTGCTGAAGTGCTCTGACCACGACAGCCACTCTTCGATGGGATCGGTGAACTCGGCCGAACCCGCCAGGGCGCCCCTGTTGAGCACGGACGGCGCCGGGGCGGTCTGCGGCGTGGCGGCCAAGGCTGCCGTGGACACCGCCTGGTAGACGCTCATGGTGGTGGCCGCCTGTATCCACATCCGCGCGTAGTCCGCCTCGGTGACCGCGATCGGAATTGCATTGATGCCAAAGAAATTCGTGGCGACGAGCACGCTCAGCGTGGTGCGGTTGGCGGCCAGTTCGGCGAGGGTCGGCATGGCGGCCAAGGCTGCGGTGTAGGAGCCGGCCGCCGTTTCCAGCTGGGCGGCCGCGCCGGCGCTGTTGAGGCCGGCCAGGTTCAGCCAGGTCAGGTACGGGGTATGGGCTGCGACATAGCTTGCGGCGGTTGGTCCCTGCCAGGCGCCGGCCTGCACCGAGGTGAGGAGTGCGGTGAGTTCGGCTGCGGTGGCGGCGTATTCGTTGCTCAGCGCAGTCCATGCCTGGGCTGCCGACATCAAGGCGCCGGGTCCGGCTCCGCTGCTGAGCAGCGTGGAATGCACCTCGGGGGGTAGGGCCATCCAGATGGGGGTCGTCATGGCCGTGCTGCGGTGAGGGGGTGAACGGTCATCGGTGGTGGTCCGGGGAGGGGGATACGGCGCCCCACCCGCTCCTTTCTGTTGGATAGGCTGGCCTAAGTCAAGTTACCCTAACCTAATCCAGTTGGACGGGTGGGGGCTCTGCTGGCTACTCCATCCCGGTGCGACCGGGAGTCCAGAACGGCTTGGTGCAGATCCGCCGGCGATCCCAACCCCGTTCGCCGATCAGGATCGTGCGCAGGGTTTGGATGGTGCGGGCTTCGCCGGCCAGGTAGGCGATGCCGGGGCGCTCTGGCAGTGGCAGTGCGCGCAGGGCCTCGGCCAGGGCCGCGGAATTCGCTGCCGGCGCCTGCCCGCGCTCGACCTGCGTCAACGACCGCGCCAGAGGCAGGTGGTCAGCGCCGGTTGCCGCCTCGACCGCGCCGTAGACCTCCGTCTCCGGGTGTAGCGCGCGCAGCATTGCCGCAAACGCCACCGACGCCGTCTCATCGCCGGCAAACACCTGATAGGCCGCCTCGGGGCGGATCACGAAACTGCCCTGAGGCCGCGTGAAGGCAACGTCGTCGCCCACGGCTACTGCCGCGGCCCAGCGCCTGGCGGGCGTCACGACGGTCGGGTCGTAATCGTGGCGGCACATGACGATGTCGAGCGTCCCGGCGTCCGGGTTGGCGTCGTAGATCGAATACGTGCGCAGCGCGTCGTGCGGGTGCAGTCGCAGGACGGAGTCGAGCAGACCCGCGACCTGCAGGCGGACATGCTGGCCCGGCCTCCAGGTCAGGCCCTGCAGCCGCGGTCCGGTGAAGCGATACCGGCGCATCGTCGGCGTCAGTTGCTCGACTTCGCCGAGGGTGGCGGACAGAAAGACCGCGTCGCGCAGGGTGCTGACGAGCGGTAGCGAATCGAGCAGCGGTGCCACGGTGCCTCCCAGGAGTCCTATAGGTTAGGTATGCCTTACCTAAAGAGAGACAGTAGCAGGTCCGTGCTGCGCTAGCGTGAATCCATCAACGGCAGCTCACACGTCTGGTCCACGCGGCGCCTGGCGGCGGCGATCGCGGCGTGCATGCTGCTGGCGCAGTGCAGCACCGCACCGCCCGAACCGCCCCCGCCGCCATCCCCGACGCCGCGCACCGCCGCACCCGAGCCCGCCAGCGTCGCCAGCGTCACCGCCGCCGAACTCGGACCCACCTGGCACCCCGACTGCCCCGTCAGCCCGGCGCAGCTTCGGCGCGTGACGCTGACCCACCTCGGCTTCGACGACCAGCCACACCGCGGCGAACTGATCGTCCACCAGGAACTGGTGGCGCAGGTGATCGCGGTCTTCGAGCGGCTCTATCGCCTGGAATTCCCGATCGAGAAGATGCGGTCGGTCGCGACCTATCGCGGCGGTGACGACGAACTGTCCATGGAAGACAACAACACCTCGGCATTCAACTGCCGACGCATCCCCGGCTCAGGCAATTGGGCGTTGCACGCCTACGGCCGGGCCATCGACGTCAACCCGCTGCTGAACCCGTCGGTGGACCACGGCAGCTTCGAGCCCCGCAACGCCGCGGTCTATCTGGACCGCAACCGGATCGAGCCGGGACTGCTGCACGCCGGCGACGCCGCGGTGCGGGCCTTCACCGACGCCGGCTGGAGCTGGGGTGGCAACTGGCGATCGCCGGTGGACTACCAGCATTTCGAGCGTCGCTGACGCGCACCTACTCCACCAGCTCCGACAATTCCAGCCACCGGGCTTCCTGCTCGGCGACCTCGGCCTCCAGCGCCCGCAGCTCACGGGTGACTGCGCCCAGGCCCACATGGTCGGACTGGTCGTGATCGGCCAGTTGGTGATGTTTGGCCTCGATCTGCTCGGCCAGCCGGGCCAGCCGTCGATCGACGGCGGCCAGGTCCTTTTGTGCAGCACGCAGTTCCGCGCCCGACAACGGTCCCGGCCCGTCGTCGGCGACGGCAGCGGCGGCGGGCCGCGACGCCGGTGTCCGGCGCGCCTCGGCGACCAGCTGCAGGTACTCGTCGACACCGCCGGGCAGGTGCCGCAGTCGACCGTCAAGGATCGCGTACTGCTGGTCGGTGACCCGCTCCAGCAGATACCGGTCGTGCGAGACCACGATCAAAGTGCCGGGCCAGGAGTCCAGCAGATCCTCGGTGGCCGTCAACATGTCGGTGTCGACGTCGTTGGTGGGTTCGTCGAGCACCAGCACGTTCGGTTCGGCGAGCAGCGTCAGCATCAACTGCAGCCGCCGGTGCTGCCCGCCGGAGAGCTCACCGACCCGGGCCGACAGTTGTGAGCTGCCGAACCCGAGCCGCTCCAACAGCTGCGTCGGCGTCATCTCCTTGCCGTCGACCTGATAGTCGTTGCGCAGCCGGCCCACCACGTCGGCCACCCGGTCCTCGGCGAGCGACGCCAATTCCGTCGACTGCTGGTCCAAGATGCCCAGCCGCACCGTTTTGCCCCGCTTGACTCGCCCGCTGTCGGGCACCACGGTGCCGGCGATCAGCCCCAGCAGAGTGGATTTGCCCGCACCGTTGGCGCCGACGATCCCGGTACGCTCACCCGGGCCGATACGCCATTCGACGTCGCGCAGCACCGGCTTACCGCCGAAGGCGACCGAGACATCGAGCAGGTCGATCACGTCCTTGCCCAACCGCGCGGTCGCCAGCTTCATCAGCTCGACGTCGTTGCGCAGCGGCGGAACATCGGCGATCAGCGCATTGGCCGCCTCGATACGGAACTTCGGCTTGGAGGTGCGGGCCGGCGCCCCGCGCCGCAGCCAGGCCAGCTCCTTGCGTAAGACGTTCTGTCGCTTGGCCTCACTGGCCGCCGCCATTCGGTCGCGCTCCACCCGCTGCAGCACGTACGCCGCGTAGCCGCCCTGGAACGGCTCGACGATGCGGTCATGCACCTCCCAGGTGGTGGTGGCCACCTCGTCGAGAAACCAGCGGTCGTGGGTCACCACCAGCAGCCCGCCGGTGTTGCGGGCCCAGCGCTGCTGAAGGTGCCGCGCCAGCCAGGTGATCCCCTCCACATCGAGGTGGTTGGTCGGCTCGTCGAGGCAGATCACATCCCATTCCCCGATCAGCAATGCCGCCAGCTGAACGCGCCGGCGCTGCCCCCCAGAAAGCTCGGAGATGGTTGCATCCCAGGCGATGTCGGAGACCAGGCCCTCGACCACGTCCCGGATACGCGGGCTCGATGCCCACTCGTGGTCGGCTTGCTCGCCGACCAGCGAGGTCCCCAGCGTGCTGTCGGGGTCGAGGGTGTCGGACTGATCCAGCAACCCCACCCGCAGCCCGCTGCGGCGGGTGACGCGCCCGGAATCCGGCGTCGCGGCGCCGGCCAGCAGCCGCAGCAACGACGACTTACCGTCCCCGTTGCGCCCGACTATCCCGATCCGGGCGCCGTCGTTCACCCCCAGCGTGACTGAGTCCAACACCACACCGGTGGCGTATCGCAGGTGAAGGGACTCAGCTCCGAGCAGGTGTGCCACCGCTGGAACGGTACTGCCTGTCGGTAGCCGAATGCTGAACCAGCAGGACGCACGGTGCTGATGTGCCAGAATGTGCACGTCATTTCCGGGATCGGGCGCAACGTAGGGGAGCAGCGGTGGATCTGAACTTGTCGGCCATCACCCGGCCGGTCGAGTGGCTGATGGCCACCGCGCAGAACGGCCTGGAGGTGCTGCGCTGGGGCGGCCTGGAGACCGGGACCGTGCCGTCGCCGTTCCAGATCGTCGAGAGCACCCCGATGTACAAACTGCGGCGGTACTTTCCGCCGGACAGCCGGCCCGGACAGCCCCAGCCCGGACCGCCCGTGCTGCTGGTGCACCCGATGATGATGTCGGCGAACATGTGGGATGTCACCCACGACGAGGGTGCGGTCGGCATCCTGCACGACGCCGGGGTGGACCCGTGGGTGATCGACTTCGGCTCACCCGACGAGATCGAAGGCGGCATGCGCCGCAACCTGGCCGACCACATCGTCGGCCTCAGCCAAGCCATCGAGACGGTGGCCGAGACCACCGGTCGCGACGTCCATGTGGCCGGCTACTCCCAGGGCGGCATGTTCGCCTATCAGACCGGGGCATACCGCCATTCGAAGAGCATCGCCAGCATCATCGCGTTCGGCTCGCCGGTGGACACCTTGGCCGCCCTGCCGATGGGCCTGCCGCCCAATCTTGCTTCCGGGGTGGCCGGATTCATGGCCGACCATGTCTTCAACCGGCTGGACATCTCGGGATGGCAGGCACGCCTGGGTTTCCAGATGATGGACCCGCTCAAGACGGCCAAGGCCCGGATGGACTTCCTGCGCCAGCTGCACGACCGGGAGGCCCTGCTGCCGCGTGAGGCGCAGCGGCGGTTTCTGGAGTCCGAGGGCTGGATCGCCTGGTCGGGTCCGGCGATCTCAGAACTGCTCAAGCAGTTCATCGCCCACAACCGGATGATGACCGGTGGTTTTGCCATCAACGGCCAACTGGTCACGCTCACCGACATCACCTGTCCGGTGCTGGCTTTCGTCGGCGAGGTCGACGATATCGGCCAGCCGGTGGCCGTGCGCGGCATCCGCCGTGCCGCCCCCAACGCCAAGGTCTTCGAATACCTGCTGCGGGCCGGACACTTCGGTCTGGTGGTGGGTTCCAAGGCGGCTGAGCAGACCTGGCCGACCGTGGCTCGCTGGGTGCTCTGGCAGTCCGGGATGGGGCCGCAGCCGGCGGGGGTGGCGCTCATGTCCGAGCAGCCGTCCGAAGGCGCCAACCGCGGCGTTGCCATGACGTCGCGCATCGCCCACGGGCTCGGTGAGGCCTCGGAGGTGGCGCTGACGTTGGCGCGCGGAGCCGCCGACGCCATGCTGGCGGCGCAGAAGTCCATGCGCACCATGGCGGTCGAGACCGCGCGCACGCTGCCCCGGTTGGCACGGCTGGGCCAGATCAACGACCACACCCGAATCTCGCTGGGCCGCATCATCGATGAGCAGGCCGCGGACTCGCCCGACGGCGAATTCCTGCTCTTCGACGGCCGGGTGCACACCTACGAGGCGGTCAACAAGCGCATCGACAACGTGGTCCGCGGTCTGATCGAGGTCGGCGTGCGCCAAGGCGTCCACGTCGGCGTGCTGATGGCCACCCGGCCCAGTGCGCTGGTCGCGATCGCGGCGCTGTCGCGACTGGGCGCTGTGGCCGTGCTGATGCCCACCGACGGCGACCTGATTCCGGCGGCCCACCTCGGCGGCATCTCCGACATCATCGTGGATCCGGGCAGCCTCAAGCTGGCCGGGGAAGCCGCGCGTGAGCTGGACTGCCAGGTGCTGGTGCTCGGCGGCGGCGAGGCCCGCGACCTGGACCTGCCCACCGACATCGATGTGATCGACATGGAGCAGATCGACCCGGACGCGGTCGAGCTGCCCGGCTGGTACCGGCCGAACCCGGGATTCGCCCGTGACCTGGCGTTCGTGGCCTTCGGCAACGCGGCCGGCGAGCTGGTGGCCAAGCAGATCACCAACTTCCGCTGGGCGCTCTCGGCGTTCGGCACCGCCTCGACCGCCGCCCTGGGCCCCAACGACACGGTGTACTGCCTGACGCCGCTGCACCACGAGTCCGGGCTGCTGGTCAGCTTGGGCGGCGCCGTGGTGGGTGGGGCGCGGATCGCGCTGTCGCGCGGCCTGAACCCGGACCGGTTCGTTTCCGAGGTCCGCCAGTACGGCGTCAGCGTGGTGTCCTACACCTGGGCGATGCTGCGTGAGGTCATCGACGACCCGAACTTCGTCCTGCAGGGCAACCACCCGGTGCGGCTGTTCATCGGCTCGGGAATGCCCACCGGCCTGTGGAACCGGGTCACCGAGGTGTTCGCCCCGGCCCACGTTGTCGAGTTCTTCGCCACCAAGGACGGTCAGGCCGTGCTGGCCAACGTCTCCGGCGCCAAGGTCGGCAGCAAGGGCCGTCCACTGCCCGGTGCGGTGGATGTCCAGCTGGCCGCCTACGACTCCGAACTGGACCTGATCCTGGAAGACGACCGGGGTTTCGTGCGGGTCGCCGAGACCGACGAGGTCGGGGTGATGCTGGCCAAGCCCCGCGGGCCCATCGACCCGTCGGCCTCGGTCAAGCGAGGTGTTTTCGCGCCGGCCGACACCTGGATCTCCACGGAATTCCTGTTCCGGCGCGACGCCGACGGTGACTATTGGCTGGTGGGTGGGCGCGCCTCCAGCATCCGCACCGACCGGGGCATCGCGTTCCCGGTGGTCATCACCGACGCGCTCGGTGCCGTGACCGGCGTCGAGTTGGCGGTGACGTACCGGGTGGCCACCGAAGGTGCCGACCTGGTGGTGTCGGCCGTGACCGCGCAGCCGGGCGCCACGATCACCGCCGCCGACCTCAGCGAGGCAGTGGCGGCCATTCCCTCCGGCACCGGACCCGACATCATCCACGTGGTGCCGGACCTGACGCTGAGCACCGTGTACCGACCGGTCCTGGGCAAGCTGCGCGACGCCGGCCTGCCCAAGGCGGGACGCAACGCGTGGTATCTGGACACCGAGAGCCGGCAGTACAAACGGCTGACCGCCGCGGTGCGTACCGAATTGGCCGGCGGTCGGTCGTGATCGACCAGGACCTGTTGGACATCCTGGTCTGCCCCGCCGACCGCGGCCCGTTGCTGCTGGTGCAGCGCTCCGACGGCACCGGCAATCAGGCGCTATACAACCCGCGGCTGCATCGGGCCTACCGGATCGATGACGACATCCCCGTGCTGTTGATCGATGAGTCCGATGCCGTCGGCGACGACGAGCATGCCCTGCTCATGGCCCAATCGGGTCCGGCAGAT
Organism: Mycolicibacter arupensis; assembly: GCF_002086515.1. Lineage (GTDB taxonomy): Bacteria > Actinomycetota > Actinomycetes > Mycobacteriales > Mycobacteriaceae > Mycobacterium > Mycobacterium arupense. The sequence continues at coordinate 4,388 of NZ_MVHH01000008.1, read as the reverse complement.
CCCCGGTGAGATAACGCTGCAAGTTTGGGGCGATCATCGCCGCCACCTCCTGCGCCGGCAACGAGGCCAGGGGCTCAAGCCCCACGATGTAGCGGGCGACCACCACGCCCATCAACTGACTGGCGGCGAATTCCGCCCGCAGCACGCCGGTACCGGCGGGGCTGTCGATCCGCTCGGCGAGTTCGGCGACCACGATGTCGCGGAAGAACGACCGGGCCAGGGGTACGTCGGTGCCGGTGAGCATGGAGCGCATCGCTGCGATCAGGCCGGTGCCGGCTTGGGAGTCCCACAGCGGGACCAGCAGTTCGGGCAACGCGCGTCCGAGGTGCTCGACCGGGGTCTGACGCAGCGGCCCCAGCACCTGCATCGGATCAACCGGCAACTCCACCGCGGCGGCGAACAGTTGTTGTTTGGTGCCGAAGTAGTGGTGCACCAGCGCCGCGTCAACGCCGGCTTCGGCGGCCACCGCACGAATAGAGGTAGTAGCGAAACCCTTGCGGGCGAACAGGTTACGGGCAGCTGTCAGGATTCGGTCGCGGGTGTCTGAAGCGCCCGACGGTCGGCCCGGCCGACGGCTGGGCGGCTGGGCGGCCCTCATGGGGTCCGCCGGCGCAGCGTGACCGCGGCCAGTGCCAGGGCTGCCACCGCGAATGCCAGCACGATGACGATGTCGCGCACTGTGAGCCCGGTCAGATCGGAATGGCTGCCCACCTGCTGCAGCGCTTCGAGGGCGTAACTTGCCGGCATCGCGTTGCTCACCCACTGCAGCCATTCGGGCATCGCCGCGCGCGGCACGATGATGCCGGCCAGCAACAGCTGGGGCACCATCACCAGGGGGATGAACTGCACGGCCTGAAACTCGGTGCGGGCGAACGCACTGCACAGCAGGCCGAGCCCGACCCCGAGCACCGCGTTGATGATCGCTATGCCGAACACCCACGCCGGGCTGCCCGCGGCGTGGAAGTCCAGCAGCCAGAAGGCGACGACACAGGCCAGGGTGGCTTGCGCGGCCGCGGCGATCGAGAACGCGGTCCCGTAGGCGGCCAGCAGGTCGCCTCGGCGCAGCGGGGTGGTCAAGATGCGCTCCAAGGTTCCCGAGGCGCGTTCACGCTGCATGGTGATCGCGGTGATCACGAACATCAGAAACAGCGGGAACAACCCCAGCAGGACCAGGCACGCGGCGTTGAACGGCGACGGCGTGCCCGGCGGGTGCGCCGCACCCGAGTACATGAAGTACATCAGCGTGATGACCAGGCTGGGCACCAGCAGAATCATCGCGACGCTGCGGTGGTCACCGGCGAGCTGGCGCAGGATTCGCAGGGTGGTGGCCGCAAAGGGACGCAGCCCCAGGAATCCGGTCAGCCGGCTTGGCGCGCGGTGGTGCGCCGGATGATGGACAGGAACGCTTCCTCCATCGACGTACATCCGGTCTCCTCTCGCAGTCGCTTCGGGGTGGTGCGTGCCAGCAGGCGGCCCTCGCGCATCAGCAGCAGGTCACCGCAGTGGTCGGCTTCGTCCATTACGTGGCTCGACACCAGCAGCGTGGTTCCGCGCCGGGCCAGGGCGGTGAACTGCTGCCACAGCTCGGCGCGCAGCACCGGGTCCAGGCCGATCGTCGGCTCGTCGAGAACCAGCAGGTCCGGCCGCCCGACCAGCGCGCAGGCCAGCGAGACGCGGGCGCGTTGGCCGCCGGACAGGTTGGCGCAATAGCTGGCGCGGTGGCTGCGCAGGTCGACAGCATCCACCGCGTCATCGGCGTCACGGGCATCGGCGCCCGCCAGCGCTGCGAAGTAGCGCACGTTGTCGATCACTCGCAGGTCGTCGTAGATGGTGGCCTGTTGGGGCATGTAGCCGACGCGGCGTCGCAGGGTGGGGGAGCCTGCTGGGCTGCCCAACACCTGGACCCGTCCGCCGGTGAGCAGTTGGGTGCCCACGATGCAGCGCAGCAGGGTTGTCTTTCCGCAGCCGGAGGGCCCGAGCAGGCCGGTGATGGTGCCGCGGGCGATCCGGACGGTGAGGTCCTGCAGGGCGGGGCGCTTGCCGCGCACCACCTGCAGATGCTCGATCTCGACGGCCGGATCGGCGCCCCAGAATTCATCACGCGATGAAATCATCATGTGATGAATAATCGGCTCGCCGTAGCGCCGTGTCAAGGGTGTGAGCCGGCAAGGCAGAATCGCGGCGTGAGTGCAGGTCGACTTGCCGTCGAGCCGCTCGCGGCTGCCCGGCTCCTGTTGGGTGCCAGCCTCACCTGTCGCGGGGTTGCGGCGACGATCGTCGAAGTGGAGGCCTACGGCGGGGTGCCCGCCGGGCCCTGGCCGGACCCAGCCGCGCACTCCTACCGTGGCCCCACCCCGCGCAACACCGTGATGTTCGGCCCGCCGGGCCGGCTCTACACCTACCGCAGTTACGGCATGCATGTGTGCGCCAATGTGGTCTGCGGCCCGGACGGAACGGCCGCGGCCGTGCTGCTGCGCGCGGCGGTGGTGGACGCGGGGGAGTCGCTGGCCCGCTCCCGCCGCGGCGAGACCATCCCGGGTGCGGCGCTGGCCCGGGGGCCGGGCAATCTCTGCTCCGCCTTGGGAATCACTATGGACGACAACGGGATTGACTTACTCGACCCGGCCGGTCCGGTTCATCTGGAGCTCGGCGGGCCACTGCCTGCGCACACCGGACCGCGGGTGGGCGTGAGTCAGGCGGCCGACCGGCCATGGCGGCTGTGGGCCCCCGGAAGGCCCGAGGTTTCGGCGTACCGGCGCAGCCCGCGGGCACCGGCGCCGGGTGCCTCGGACTGATCCGGGAAAATCAACGCATGCCGACGACGATTCTCGACGAGCTCAACTGGCGCGGTCTGATCGCCCAGTCCACCGACCTGGATGCCCTGACCACCGACGTGACGGGCGGGCCCATCACGGTCTACGCCGGGTTCGATCCGACCGCGCCCAGCCTGCACGCTGGCAACCTGGTGCCGCTGCTGGCGCTGCGGCGGTTCCAGCGGGCCGGGCACCGGCCGATCGTGTTGGCCGGCGGTGCCACCGGCCTCATCGGCGACCCCCGCGACAGCGGAGAACGCACCCTCAACACCGCCGACACCGTGGCCGAATGGTCCGAGCGGATCCGCGGCCAACTCGAGCGATTCGTCGACTTCGACGCCAGCCCGACCGGCGCGGTGGTGGTGAACAACCTGGACTGGACGGCGCCGATGTCGGCGGTGGAATTCCTGCGTGACGTGGGTAAACACTTCTCGGTCAACGTGATGCTCGACCGTGACACCATCCGCCGACGCCTCGATGAGGGCATCTCCTACACCGAGTTCAGCTACATGCTGCTGCAGGCCAACGACTATGTGCAGTTGCATCAGCGTTACGGATGTTCGCTGCAGATCGGCGGGTCCGACCAGTGGGGCAACATCATCGCCGGGGTCCGGCTGGTCCGCCAGAAGCTGGGCGCGACCGTGCATGCGTTGACCGTGCCCCTGGTGACCGCCGCCGACGGCACCAAATTCGGCAAGTCCACCGGCGGCGGAAGCCTGTGGCTGGACCCCGAGATGACCAGCCCTTATGCCTGGTACCAGTACTTCTTCAACACCGCCGACGCCGACGTGATCCGCTATCTGCGCTGGTTCACCTTCCTGTCGGCCGAGGAGCTGGCCGAGCTGGAGCAGGCGACGGCCGAGCGTCCGCACGAGCGCGCCGCTCAGCGTGCCTTGGCTCGAGAATTCACCACGCTGGTGCACGGACAGGCGGCCACCGAGGCGGTCGAGTTAGCCAGCCAGGCGCTGTTCGGCCGTGGTGAGTTGACCCGCTTGGACGAATCCACCCTGACAGCGGCCCTGCGTGAGACGTCGGTGGCGCAGTTGGACCCGACCGCGCCGAACACCATCGTCGACCTTCTGGTCTCCACCGGGCTATCGGCCAGCAGGGGGGCGGCGCGACGCACGATCGGTGAGGGCGGCGTGTCGGTGAATAACGTGCGCGTTGACAGCGAGGAATGGACGCCGGCGGCCGAGAATTTCCTACATGGACGCTGGCTGGTGTTGCGCCGCGGCAAGCGCAACGTCGCCGGCGTGGAGAGGGGCTAGATCAGGGGCTGGCTGGCCCCGCACCGACCATGGGTGTTGATCTTGAAACGAGCGAGAAAAGCCTCTGACCAGCGGATTTGACTCCCTGTTTCACCTCGCGTAACTTTATCCACGTCGCAGAGACCCGGCCAGGCCGGGGGGAGCGACAAGCCCGCGGAATCAAGCAAGATTCGAAGTGCGATTCCGGGGGTTTTCATCTGCCCGCACTGACATTCAGCGGCTTTTAGCCGCGGGATGACTGCGCGTTCAGATAGGCGTGTTGTTTGAGAACTCAATAGTGTGTTTGGTGAAATTTTTTGTTGTTGTT
>NZ_MVHH01000079.1 GCF_002086515.1 Mycolicibacter arupensis | reverse complement strand
AATCCAGGTCGTCAGCTACATCGACTACACACCCGTAGCGACCCTAGGGAACATATGTTCGATGTTGGGTTGCCCGGGCCGGAGTCGCTGGACGCCGTGGGTGACAATCTGCTGGTAGCGGCCATCACCGAGTGGTCCGCCGTGGAAGCCGCCGCCGCGGCGCGCCGGTTGGCCGCCATCGCCGAGTTGGTCGCGCGGCGCACCCAAGGCCCCGCACTGGATCGCTCGCGCTGGGCGTGCGACAACTGGGACGCCGCGGCCGCCGAAGTGGCCGCCGCCGAGCACATCAGCCACGGTATGGCCTCCGGGCAGATGTATCTGGCCTCGGCACTGCGCGAACGACTGCCCCACGTGGGCGCACTGTTGGCCGACGGCGTAATCAGCGTGCGACTGGCCACCACCATCTGCTGGCACACCACGTTGATCACCGACCCGCAGGTACTGGCGCTCGTCGATGCCGAGCTGGCGGCGTTGGCCACCTCGCTCGGCCCGCTGTCGGCTGCCAAGACCGCGGTCGCCATCGACACGCTCATCGACCGCCACGACCCAGCAGCGGTGCGCCGCGCCAGCACCAGTGCGCGCGGACGTGAGGTGGTGATCGACAACGCCAACAGTGAGTCTGGGGTCACCGGGTTGTGGGGCCGACTGTTCGCCGTTGACGCTGCCGCACTCGATCAACGTTTAGATCAGCTGGCCCGCAGCGTCTGCGACGACGACCCGCGCACCCTGGCCCAGCGCCGCGCTGACGGCCTCGGCGCCTTGGCCGCCGGCGCGGACACCCTGGCTTGCGCCTGCGGCAAACAGGACTGCCCGGCCGCAGTTGGCGTCGATGCCCGCGCAGCCCAGGTCGTGGTTCACGTGGTTGCCGAGGAGACCGCCCCCGAATCGGAGCCGGCCGCCGAACCTTCACGCGGGGCCGCCACCACGTCAGGGCGCATCATCGGCGGAGGCAGTGTGCCTGCACCCGTGCTCGCGGAACTCATCCGCAGTGGGGCCACCGTGACACCCCTGCGCCACCGGGCCGAAGGCGAGAACAGCTATCGCCCCTCAGCGCGATTGGCAGCATTCATTCGAGCCCGCGACATGACGTGCCGATTCCCAGGGTGCAATCGACCGGCGACGTTCTGCGACATCGACCACGCCATCGCTCATCCCCACGGCCCGACACATCCGGCAAATCTTCGTTGCCTGTGCCGGAAACATCACCTGCTCAAAACCTTCTGGATTGGGTCCGGGGGCTGGAGCGACCGGCAGCATGCGGACGGCTCGATCGAATGGACCTCTCCGACCGGCCACACCTATCTCACCCGACCGGCAAGCCAGCTGCTGTTCCCGGCCCTGTGTCGGCCAAACCCGCCTCCATTCGCCGCAGCAGCCAGGAACCCGCCACCCACCGAGCGCGGCGTCATGATGCCCACCCGTAGACGCACCCGGGAGCAGGACCGCGCTCACCGCATCAGTGCCGAGCGTGCACTCAACGCTGACTACGCAGCCCAGGTGATCGCTGAACGCAACCAGCCGCCGCCGTTCTGAGTGCGGCGGTCCGCCCCACCTTGGGCTCGGCCCCACGGTCGCACGGCGCAGACAACCTGCCCAGCCGCGGGTCGATCCGGCGTAGTCTCTCGACAGCAGCACAACGAGAAGGGGTCGACTGTGAAGCGCTACCTCACCGGGGGCCTCGCTACGGCATTGATGGCCACCGGGCTGGCGGCCGGGTGGCTGATCGCCAACGCGCCCGCAGCACAGGCAGGGTGCCAGGACAATCCCCTGCTGTTCTTCTCCACCGCTCAGAAGTGCGATGGCCCGATTCAGCCCGACGGCAGCTGGCAGCGCTGCGTCATCTACTACTACGAGCCCCCGAAATCACCCCCGTCGCAGCAGGACTGCCACTCCATGGGGCCCGGCCGGGATTACCCGTTTCACTCCTTCTACATGCCGGAGAACCACATCGACCCGTAGTGGGGGTCAGCCCATCAATTGGGCGGCCACTGTCGCCCCGAGCTCCCAACACGCTTCCAGGTCCGGCTTGCCGGGCTTGCCCGAAATCGCCACGTAGTCGGCGGCTTTGACCCATCCCAGGCCGGTTGTGATGGATTGGACGGCCCGCTCAGCGCCCTCGGTGCCTTCGTTGCCGTGCAGGTATAGGCCGTAAGGCCTGCCGCGGGTCGAGTCCAGGATTGGGTAGTAACAGACGTCGAAGGCATGCTTGAGCGCACCGCTGATATAGCCCAGGTTCGCCGGAGTGCCCAGCACGTAGCCGTCGGCGGCCAGCATGTCGCTGGCCGACACCTCGAGCGCGGCGCGGCGCACCACCTCGACCCCCTCGATCTGCGGATCGGTGGCCCCGGCCAACACCGCCTCGAACATGGCCTGGCAAAAAGGCGACGGCGTGTGGTGCACCACCAGCAGCGTCTTGCTCACTGCTGTGCCTGCAAGGCGACCGCGGTCTTCATGGCCTCACGGGCGCGGCGACGGTCCCCGGCGAACTCGTACGCCCGGGCCAGCCGATACCAACGCCGCCAGTTGTCGGGATCGGCATCGAGTTCGGTGTGAATCGTGTGGAACAGGGCATCGGCGGCATCACGTTCGATGCGCCCCGACGGCCGCCGCGGCAAGGCGCCGGCGTCGAGCTCCATCCCGTCCTCGGCGATCAACCGCGACAGGCGCTGGTGGGCGAAACCGTCACGCAGGGTCGCGATCATCGCCCACACTCCCAGGAAAGGCATGATCAGCAGCGCCACCCCCATCCCGATCGCCGCGATCGATCCCGAGGTGATCAGGAGCACCGCGATCCGGCCCAGAAACACCGCGTACATCAGCAGCGCCAGACACATGAAGGCGAGAAGGACCTTCACTCGGGCAGCCGGTGACACCGTGATCACGCCTACTTCAGGTCGAGGAGCGGCTCGATGCCGATGGTGAGCCCGGGGAATTCTGCGACTCGACGCACCGCCAGCAACACTCCGGGAACGAACGAGGTCCGATCGATGCTGTCGTGCCGGATGGTCAGCGTCTCCCCCATGGTGCCGAACAGCACCTCTTGGTGGGCGACCAGCCCGGCCAATCGGACCGAATGCACCGGCACCCCGTCGACATCCGCGCCGCGAGCTCCGGGCAGGCCCGTACTGGTGGCGTCGGGGTTGGGCGGCAGCCCCTTTCGGGCTTGCGCGATCAACTGCGCGGTCCGAGTCGCGGTACCCGAGGGCGCGTCGGCCTTGTGCGGGTGGTGCAGCTCGATGACCTCCACCGATTCGAAGAATTTGGCGGCCTGAGCCGCGAAATGCATCGAGAGCACCGCACCGATGGCGAAGTTCGGCGCGATCAGCACCGCCGAGCCGGGCTTGGCCTCCACCCAGGAACGTACCTGGGCGAGCCGCTCTTCGGTGAAGCCGGTAGTGCCCACGACGGCGTGAATACCGTTGTCGATCAAGAACTTCAGGTTGTCCATCACGACGGCGGGATGAGTGAAGTCGATCACCGCTTGGGTGCCGCTGTCAGTCAACAGGTCCAGCGAATCACCGGCGTCGACCGCGGCCGACAGGGTCATATCTTCCGCGGCCTCGACCGCCGCAACCATGGTGGCGCCGACTTTGCCCTTGGCTCCCAGCACTGCTACCCGCATGGCTGCCACCCTATCGGGGACTGCGAGCGCGGCGAAGCCGGGCGCCCGGCGTAGCGAGGACTGCCGTTACGACACTTCCCGGCGTGCCTGGCCGGACTCACCGGGATCGGCAAGGCGCTCGGCGACGAATCGGACCATCAGCTCAAACGCAGCCCGACTTTCGGGCAGGAACCCGAACAGCGCCGGGAACGCGTGCACCTGCTGCGCCCACAGCTCAAGCCTGCTGGAGCGGCCCAGCTCCAGCAGGGCGGCGTGTAGCCGCTCGTTGTCGCAGCGCAGGATTTCCGACTCGGCGGCAATCAGCAGGGCCGGCGGCATGGTCTCCAGTCGGCCATTGATCGGAGACAGATCGTGGCGCATCTGCGGCAACGGGCACACATGGTCGACGAGGTCCGGCAGCGCGTCGGCTATGCCGAAGGCGTCGGTGTCCATGTTCGGGTGGGTGCTGCGGGCCGTTCCCTCGAGTTCCAGCAGCGCCGAGATCCCGATGACCCCGGCCGGGGCCGGCAACCCTTCCTGCTGGGCGCGGAGCGCGGTGGCGAATGTCAGAAAGCCTCCCGCGGAGTCTCCGGCGATCACCGTCTTGGCCGGGTCGGCGCCCTGTTCCAGCAGCCAACGGTAGGCACTGACGCCGTCCTCCACCGAGCCGTCCACTCTCACGACAGGAAATTGCCGGTAGTCGACGTGGACGACCGGAAGCCGGGTCCGCCGGGCCAAGGTCGCCACGACGTGCAGGTGGGTGTCGAGACCTCCGGTGAAGAACCCGCCGCCGTGGAAGTACAAGATGGCACCCTCGCTCAGCGGGGCGATGCAATCTGCCCTGCGAACGATCTCGACGGGAACCCCCGTCGCGAGATCACGGGTGAAGCGGATCCTGAAATGCGGTCGCAGCCGTTGCAGGCGGGCAACGGTGTTGGTGCGACGGCCCAGCTGCTCCAACATGCCGGGCATGGCCTCTGGGCCCCCACGGCGACTGATCCACCGCACCAACCGCGGCATTATGGCCGCAAAGACCGCGTAGATGATTCTGGCCCGCCAACTCGCGCGATGGACCTGAGCAACACCAGACATCCGGGCAGTCTAGAACGCTTCGGCACGACGCGGGAGTTCACGCGTCGATGACGATGCGTCCCTGGCTGGCTCGCGAGACGCACACCAGCATCTCGTCATCGGCCTCCGCGGTGCGCCCGCGCCGTTCGACCTGACCGTCGAGGACCTTCACCTTGCACGTGCCGCAGAAGCCCTGTCGGCAGGAGTACGCGGCGGTCGGATCGACGTCGAGCATCACGTCCAGCGCGGAGCGGTCCGCGGGGATGGACAGGACGCGCCGCGATCGCGCCAGTTCCAACTCGAAGGGCACCCCGTCAACCACCGGCGGCGGACTGAATCGCTCGTAATGCAATGGCGCGTCGGCATGCTCATTGCGCGTGACGCGCACGGCCTCGAGCATCGCGCTGGGCCCACACACATAGACCGCGGTCTGCGGTCCTGCGCCGGCCAGCAGCTCGTCGGTCCCGGCGAAGCGCCCATGCTCGTCGTCGGCCCACACCGTGACCCGTTCGGGGTCGACGGCAAGCACCTCGTCCAGCAGCGGCATATCGGCTCGGCTGCGTCCGGCATACACCGCGCGCCAATCGATTCCGCGGGCGAGGGCCTCCCGCAGCATCGGCAGCATAGGCGTCACCCCGATCCCGCCGATGACGAACAGCACGTCGCTCTCACCGGTGCCCAGGTAGAACGCATTGCGCGGTCCTTCGAACAGCAGCGTGTCGCCTTCGGCGTAGGACTCGTGCATCTCGATCGAGCCACCACCGCCGTCGTCGAGCCGGCGCACGGCGATCCGGTACTCGGTACGACGGCCGGGCACACCACATAGCGAGTACTGCCGCCGCCGGCCCGAGGGCAGCTGGACATCGATATGGCCACCCGGTGTCCAGTACGGCAGCAGGCCGCCGTCGGGGTCCGCCAGGGTCAGGGCCACCACATCGCTGGTCAGCATCTCCCGCTTGGTGACTACGGCCGAGATCGTCCGGGATACCGGGACAACGCGGGACGGCTTCCACCGCGATAGCGCCGCGGCGCCGCCGATGACGGTGATCGCCGCCCAGAGGGCGTTGAACAGCCGGTCGTGCTTTCGCCGGCCGTACAGATCAGCGGGGCGCGATCTCCAGATCTGTCCAGCCACGTCAGGCGTGCCGAACGCCGGGACCGGACGCGCCGGCCACGCTCTGCTGCACCCACTCGTCGGTGAGCCGGGCGATCACCTCGGGGTGATCGATCACCACCCAGTGGCCACCGTCGATGTCGACGACGCGGTGGTGGGGCGCGATCGAACCGGTGAAACGCTGCAGGGCCGGGCTGACGAACACATCCAGGCGGGGCGCGAGCACCTGGACCGCGACCTCGGTCGTGGGCAGTGGGCGCGCCGGGCGCAGGAAGGGACCCGGCATGTTCGCCCGGTACAGGTTGAGGCCGTTGACGTAGTCGTTCTCGGCCCGCGGCATGGTGGGTTGTGGCCTGCCGGATCGGCCGATGCGATCCAACCAGCCCAGGACCCTCACTCCCAGTCCAGAGCGGAATGCAGCCTCGGGAACCCGCGGCGTCAGGAACAGCCAGATGTAGCTTGACTCGAGCAGCTGCCTGACGACGTCGCCCAGCGTGCGCAGGTTACGCGCCGATCGCAGGAACCGGCCCGCATAGTCCAGGTGCGGGCCTGAGATCGATGTGTAGGAGCCGACATTGGCCGCCACTGCGCTGTCGGTGATCGCGGCCCAGCCCTGGATCGAACCCCAGTCGTGGCCCAGTAGGTGAACCTGCTCGATCCCCTGCTGCCGCAGGTGCTCTATCACCGCGGCGACGTCGGCGATCAGGGCGGGAAATCGGTAGTCCGACCGGTTTGGCGGCGTCGACGACGTCCCCGCCCCGCGCACGTCGTACGCGACGATGTTGTAGCGATCCGGGTGCTGCTCGATGAGCTGGCGCGCAACGCCGTCCCAGACGTGATGGTTGTCCGGGTAGCCGTGGATCGCGAGGATGGTCGTCCGCTGCGGGTCCAGGTCGGTATAGGCGTGGACGGCCAGGCTGACACCGTCGGCGGACGTCACAGTGGTGGTGGCAGGGGGCATTGCAGGGGACTCCTTGAGGTTCGGCCGCGGTACTGCGTCAGTGCGTGGCGCGGGCAGCTGGGGAAACGGCCAGGTAGTTGACCGCCATCTCCACGCCGCCGAGTTGGGCCGGATGGAAACCGGGGCGGTAATAGGAGGCGATCGCCGGCAAGAATTCGAAGGGCGAGGGAACCAGCCCGCGGCGCGCCGCGATGAACCAGTCACGCCAGCGCGGCTTGGTGCCCGGCGGCACGAGCGGGTCCACGGTGTACATGTAGCGAAGTCCGCGCACCCACATCAGCAGCATCAGCGGTGTGACGGCCAGCTGGGTGCGGACCTGCCGCAGGTACCCGGCCCGCAGGTGCTTCATCACGTCGAACGCGACGGCCTTGTGCTCGACCTCTTCGGCGCCGTGCCAACGCAGCATGTCCAGCATCACCGGATGCGCCCCGATCTCGTCCAGGGCGGGGCTGTCCAAGATCCACTCCCCGAGAATCGCGGTGTAGTGCTCGACAGCGGCAACCAGTGCGATCCGTTCCAGCAGCCAACGCTGTTGACGACGTTCACTCCAGTGCGGCCGATCGCCCAGCAGTTTGGCGAACAGCCAGCTGATCTGGGAGGTGAACGGCGACATGTCCACGCCGCGGGCGGCCAGGTGGTCCACGACTGCGGTGTGGGCCTGGGAATGCATGGCCTCCTGGCCGATGAATCCCTGGACGTCGAGCCGCAGTTGGTCGTCTTTGATCAGTGGAAGTGCCTGCTTGAACACCTCGACGAAGAACTCCTCGCCGGCCGGCAACAGCAGGTGGAGCACGTCGCAGAAGTGGGTGACGAAGGGCTCGCCGGGCACGTAGTGCACCGGTAGGTCCGACCAGTCGAATCCGACATCGCGGGCCTGCAGGACGATGCGCTCGTGGTCCAGGCCCCCCTGATCGGGCGAGTGCGGGCCTGCCGCGGTGTCGTCAACGCTGAGCATCCAGACCTCCTTTTTTGACAAATATACGTCAAATGTCAAGAGGATCGGCGGCCGTCGACGCGGGGCGTCAGACGCCGATTTCCGGTGCGGCCAGCAGCACCTGTTGTTACGCCCAAGTTACTAAGTGCGCGCACTGTTGCGTCACGGTTACATTCTCGGGCTCCCGTTTAAGAGACTGTTAACCAGCTTGTCCTCCAAGGCAACTGACAGGAAACCTCAAGGGCGTCCCCAGCCGGTGTCCCCAGCCGGCCAATTTATGAGGAGAAGCCCATTGAGTTTCGTAGCCGCACAAACCGAAGAACTCAGGACGGCAGCCGACAGTCTGGGCGGTACCGGCCTCGCACTCGCAGCCCAGAACGCAGCAGCTCAAGCTCCCACCACCGGCGTTGTCCCCCCGTCCGCCGACGAGGTTTCGGCGATGACCGCGGCGCGATTCGCCGCCCAAGCCCTGATGTATCAGCAGGTCAGCGCTCAAGCCACGGCGATTCACGAGATGTTCGTCGCCACCCTTGCCTCCAGCAGTAACTCCTATGCGGCCGCAGAGGCCGCCAACGCCCTCGCGGCCGGTTGACGACAGAAGGCGTAGACAAAATGGATTTCGCAATGCTTCCGCCGGAGATCAACTCCGGACGTATGTACGCCGGGCCTGGCGCGGGGTCACTCCTGGCCGCAGCGACGGCCTGGGATGAACTGGCCGCCGAACTACACCTCACTGCAGCCAACTATCAGTCGGTGATCTCCGGCCTCACCAGCGGAGGGTGGCAGGGCGTCTCGTCGACCCGCATGGCCGCCGCCGCCGCGCCGTACATCACCTGGCTGACCGCCACCGGGGCACAGGCCGAGCAGGCTGGCGCACAGGCCAAGGCCGCGGCCGCGGCCCACGCCGCAGCGTTCTCCATGACGGTGCCGCCACCGGTGATCACCGCCAACAGGGCACAGCTGGCGATGCTGGTCGCGACCAACTTCTTCGGCCAGAACGCCCCGGCCATCGCCGCAACCGAGGCCATGTATGCCGAGATGTGGGCGCAAGACGCCACGGCGATGCTCGGCTATTCGGTCGCCGCAGAGGCGGCGTCGCAGATGGCGCCGTTCGGGCTGCCCCCGCAGACAGCAAACCCGGCAGGCACAGCAGCGCAGGAGGCGGCCACCGCCCAGGCGCTCGGGCAAGGCACCGCACAAGCCGCGGTCAACGGGGCGATGGAGGCGTTGCCGGGTGCAGCGCAATCGACCATTCCCCCAGTCATCGCGGACATTCTCGCCGATCTCGGGGCGTGGGGCGCCTCTCCGATTGGAACCGCTCTGAGCCTCACCATCATCGCGGCCTTCATCCCGGAGTACTTGATCGCCGGCGCCGCACTTCCCTCCCCCTTCGGCTTGGAGGCCGCGTCGCCGATGTCGATCGCGGCAGGTGTACCTCTCGGTCTGGCACCGACGTTGGCCGCACCTGGGTCGGCAGGTCTGGCCTCGGCCACGTCAGCGTCAGTGGGTAGCGCACAGTCGGTCAGCGGCTTGTCGGTGCCCAAGGCCTGGGCCACCGCCGCCCCGGAGATGCGTTTGGCAGCAGCCGAAGTCGAGGCGCCCAGCGTCGTGGCCGCCGAAGGCTTCGGTGGCGGGATGCTCGGCGGGATGCCGCTGTTCGGTGGCGCCCCGTTGATGGCGATGGGCGGACGTGGCGCCAACGGTCAGTACCGCGAGAACAAGTCTGTGGAGGAAGCCAAGCGAAAGGCCGTCAAGGGAAGACGATCAACCATGTGGTGAGTGCGCCACCCGATCTGTAGACATCAATTTCACAACAAGGAGACAAGACAGTGGCTACACGTTTTATGACTGACCCGGACGCGATGCGTTCGATGGCGGGTCGTTTTGATGTGC
>NZ_MVHH01000078.1 GCF_002086515.1 Mycolicibacter arupensis | reverse complement strand
GCGGTGTTGGTGGTGCCGGTGGTGCGGGTGGTTCGCTGGCCGGTGATGGTGGCGCAGGTGGCGCGGGTGGCGCCGGTGGCACCGGTGGGACAGGTGGTGTTGGCGCCAGCGGTACGGCGGGTACCGACGCCTTGGCCGGTACTGGCAACAACGGCGGCGACGGGGCAGATGCCGACAGCACGTCCGGCAATGGTGGTGTTGGTGGTGTTGGTGGTGACGGCGGTGCCGGTGGTACCTCGACGCATGGCATGGCGGGAGTCCATGGTGTCGGTGGTGTCGGTGGCGACGGTGGGGCTGGCGGTGCGGCCGGCAACGGTGGTGACGGTGGTGCCGGTGCCGGTGGCGGCTTGGGTGTGGCGGCCGGCAACGGCGGCAACGGCGGCGCTGGCGGTGAAGTCGGTAAGGGTGGTGCCGCTGGGGCGGGCGGTTCCAGTGGTGGATCGCAGGCAGCCTCCGGCTCGATCGGCGCCGACGGCGCCGGTGGCAATGGCGGCAACGGTGGTGTCGGCGGTAAGGGTCTGTTGCTCGGCGACGGTACGGTCCAGGCCGGTGGTCAGGGCGGCAACGGCGGCGACGCCGGGGCGGTCGGCAACGGTGGCGCCGGTGGTGCCGGTGGTCAGGGCGCCACGGGCAAGGCGGGTACCACGAACATCAGCGGCGACGGCACAGACGGCGTTACGGGTGGTGCCGGCGGCGCCGGAGGTATTGGCGGTGCGGGCGGTTCGACCTCGGGCAACGGTGGTGCCGGTGGTACGGGCGGTGTCGGTGGCACCGGTGGCGCGGGCGGCAGCGGCCTAGACGGACAAGCTGGCGTCGACGCCGTGGCCGGTAGCGGCGGCGATGGCACGATCGGCATCGACGGTGGCAGCGGCGGCAACGGCGGCGCCGGAGGTGTCGGTGGGCAGGGCGGTGCCGGTGGCACCGCGACCGCGGGCGATGCCGGGGCAGTCGGTGCTGGCGGTCAAGGCGGAGTCGGTGGCGCCGCAGGTTCTGCCGGAAACGGCGGACGCGGTGGTGACGGTGCGGGCGGTGGAAACAGTGCGACCGCTGGCTCCGGCGCACAGGGCGGCACCGGCGGTGACCGTGGCGCTGTCGGCGCCGGTGGCGCCGGCGGCTGGAACGCCGACAACACGACGCAGGCTGACCAGGGCGCCGCTGGTGCCGAGGGTGGCGGCGGCCACGGCGGCGCTGGCGGTCGTGGTGGCGACGGCGAACTGCTCGGAGGCACCGTGCCGCAGGCCGGCGGCAACGGCGGTACCGGTGGCACGGCCGGTATCGGCGGTGATGGTGGCGTCGGTGGTGACGGCGGCAACGGCGCGTCGGGCATCGACGGAACCACGGTCGTCATCGACGGGACCGCGGGCGGCGCCGGAGCTGCCGGTGGCAATGGTGGTGCCGGAGGTGTCGCTGGTCCGGGTTCGGGCAATGGTGGTGCCGGTGGTAACGGTGGTTCGGGTGGCCACGGTGGTAACGGTGGAGCGGCCGACGACGGCTACCTTTTGGACCTCGCGGGAGGCAACGGCGGAAACGCCGGTGTCGGCGGTGCGGGCGGCAACGGTGGCGTCGGCGGTACCTCCGCCGAGGGCACCGGCGGTGCGGGCGGCGCCGGTGGTGTCGGTGGCAACGCGGGCAACGCGGCTGTCGGCGGACAGGGCAGTGGCGGGGGCGGTGGCGCCAACGCTGGTGCTGGCGGTAACGGCGGCGACGGGGCACTGGGCGGCGCCGGTGGTCAGGCTGGCCTGGGTGGTGCAGGCGTGGACGCGGGCGCTGACGGGGCCGTGGGAGCCGACGGCGTCGCGGCTGATGGCGCCAATGGTGGTCGCGGTGGCGACGGATACGGCCTGATCACCGCGACCAACACCGGTCAAGGCGGTGGCGCGGGCGGCAACGGCGGAAACGCCGCCGCAGTCGGCAACGGTGGCATGGGTGGCACCGGCGGTCAGGGTGCCACGGTCGATGGCGTTACGGGCAATGACGGGCACGGTACGGACGGAGCGGTCGGCGGTATCGGCGGCGACGGTGGCCAGGGCGGCGCCGGCGGCTCAACCTCTGGCAACGGCGGTGCAGGCGGCTACGGTGGCGTCGGTGGTCAGGGCGGCGCCGGTGGTACGGGTGCGGACGCCACGGTCGCAGACACCGACGGTGGTAACGGTGGCAACGCCGGCGCGGGCGGCTTGGGCGGCAACGGCGGCCAGGGCGGCAGCGCTGCCAACGGCACGGGCGGCAACGGTGGCAACGCCGGCATGGGCGGCAGTGGCGGCGTAGCCGGTAACGGCGGTAAGGGCCTCGGCGGCGGCGGAGCCGCGACCGCGGGTAACGGCGGTAACGGCGGTAGCGGTGCCCTCGGTGCCTCAGCAGGACAGGTAGGCCTCGGCGGTACCGGTACCACCAATGGGCAGGATGGTTCCACCCGACCGGACGGCGTTGCCAGTGACGGCGGCGTCGGTGGCCAGGGTGGCGACGGCGCAGGTCTGAGCGGCGGAGTCGGCCAGGGTGGTGGTCATGGAGGCGTTGGCGGCAACGCGGCTGCCATTGGCAATGGTGGTGCCGGTGGCGCCGGTGGCGCCGGGGCGACAGTGGACGGCATCACCGGCGGCGACGGCAACGGCACCGCAGGAGCGATCGGTGGCCTCGGCGGTAATGGTGGTACCGGTGGCCTCGGCGGCTCCACGTCCGGTAACGGTGGCGCTGGCGGCAACGCCGGTAAGGGCGGAAATGGCGGTAACGGCGGCGCAGGTGCGGACGCCACGGTTGCGGACGCCGCGGGCGGCAACGGTGGCAACGCCGGGGCAGGTGGCCAGGGCGGTGTCGGTGGCCAGGGTGGCGAGGCGCTAGCCGGTATCGGTGGTGACGGTGGCGCCGCGGGTGCTGGCGGTAACGCCGGAACGGCCGGCGCCGGTGGCGCGGGTCTTGGTGGAGGTGGCGCCGCCAACGCGGGGGCCGGCGGTGCGGGCGGTGACGGTGCCGATGGCGCGGCTGCCGGGACCGCGGGTACCGGCGGCGTTGGTACCGCTGGCAACGGGGCTGACGGTGGCGCCGGTGTGGCGGGCGTGGGTAGCGACGGTGGCGCCGGTGGCCATGGTGGCGCCGGTGTGGGCCAGGTAACCGGCGGAGTCGATGCCCAAGGTGGCGGCGCAGGCGGTAACGGCGGTAACGCTGCCTCGGTCGGTGTTGGTGGCGCGGGCGGCAATGGCGGTGCCGGTGCCGCCGGTGACGACGGCGTTACCCTCGGCGACGGAAACGGCTCGAACGGGCTGAACGGCGGCGCCGGTGGCCTCGGTGGCCTCGGTGGTGCCGGTGGAACCGACTCCGGTAATGGCGGCGCTGGTGGCCAGGGTGGCATCGGTGGTGCCGGTGGCAACGCCGGTCATGGCGCCAACGGAGTGTCCGGCGCTGCGGTATCGCCCGGCAGCGGTGCCTCTGGCGCGGACGGAACCGACGGTGGTAATGGCGGCATCGGCGGTAATGGCGGCGTCGGCGGCAACGGCGGCGCCGGCGGAGCAGCTAACAACGGCGTCAGCGGCGTTGACGGTTCCGGTGGCGCCGGTGGTAACGCCGGTAACGCCGGTAACGCCGGTAACGGTGGTCGCGGCGCCGACGGTGCCGGTGGCGGAATCGGTGCCGTGGCGGGCTCGGGTGGCCACGGTGGTGACGGCGGCGTCCGTGGCAGCGCCGGAACGTCGGGCGCGGGCGGCTGGAATGCCGATAACAGCATTCAGGCAGCCAGCGGCAACGCGGGTACCGCGGCCATCGGCGGCAACGGCGGTGCTGGAGGTAAGGGCGGAACCGGGGTACTCCTCGGGGACGGCACCGCGCAGCTCGGCGGCGCTGGCGGTGACGGCGGCAATGCCGGGCCGGTGGGTAACGGCGGCGCCGGCGGCAACGGTGGTGCCGGTGCCAACGGCGCGACTGGCTCGACAGCACTGGCCAATGGTGGCACCGGCGGAAACGGTGCGGCCGGCGGCAACGCGGGCAGCGGTGGTCAGGGTGGTTCCATCTCCGGTAACGGCGGCATTGGCGGCGTGGGCGGTGCCGGCGGAAACGGTGGCACCGGCGGTGCGGGCGTGCAGGGTCTTGCTGGAGCTGACGCCGCTGCGGGCAGTGGCGGCAACGGCGGTGACGGCACCGACGGCGGAAACGGCGGTAACGGCGGCGTCGGCGGATCCGGTGGTGCCGGCGGCAAGGGCGGCGGCGCGACCAATGGCTCCGCAGGGCTCAACGGCAGCGGTGGCATCGGCGGCAACGGAGGCGCTTCCGGTCAGGCGGGCAATGGTGGCCAGGGCGGTGCCGGCGCTGGCGGTGGCGCGAATGAGGCAGCTGGTCATGGCGGCAATGGCGGTGCCGGTGGCGACCGCGGTGTCGGCGGTGCCGCGGGCAAGGGCGGCCTGAACGGCGACGGTGTCACCTATCGCAGCGACGGCGCACTGGGTGCCGTTGGTGGCGGCGGAAACGGTGGCAATGGTGGTGCCGGTGGCATCGGCGCCCTGCTTGCCGACGGAGTAACTGGCCAGGCCGGTGGCTACGGTGGCAACGGCGGCGCGGCCGGCTCGATCGGCACCGGTGGTGCCGGCGGCGCCGGCGGCCACGGCGGTAGCGGCGTGGCCGGCGGGATTGACCTCGACGGCAACGGCACCCTCGGTGGCAACGGCGGTATCGGTGGTGCTGGCGGCGATGGTGGAGCCGGCGGTACCACCATGGGCGCGGCCGGTGCCGGTGGCGCAGGCGGTACCGGTGGCAGTGGTGGCAACGGTGGTAACGGTGTGGCCGCGGGAGCCGGCAACTCGGGCGGCACCGGTGGCCAAGGCGGTAACGCCGCCGCCGGTGGTGCTGGTGGCATCGGTGGCAACGCGGCCAACGGTGCTGGCGGCGTCGGTGGAGCCGGCGGTAACGCCGGGAACGCCGGTAACGGTGGCACTGGTGGCGCCGGTGGTAACGGCGGTAGCGGCCTGGCGGCCGGCAACGGTGGCGACGGCGGCATCGGTGGTGACCGCAACCTCGGCGGTGCCGGTGGCGCTGGCGGTATCGGCCAGGGCAGCACGCAGGCAGCCAGTGGCCAGGCGGGAACCAACGGTTCCGGTGGCGACGGTGGTGCCGGCGGCAACGGCGGTAACGGTGTGCTCCTGCCGGGTGATGTCGCCCAAGATGGTGGCGCTGGCGGTACGGGCGGCGCGGCCGGAGCGATCGGCACTGGTGGTGCCGGCGGTAACGGTGGAGCAGGCACGGCCGGCGTCAACGGCATCACCGACGGCAGCGGCGATGGCACCTCCGGAACCGCAGGCGGCAACGGCGGTGCCGGCGGTGGCGGGGGTGCCGGCGGCACCACCTCGGGCAACGGTGGCGTGGGTGGCCTGGGCGGCGTCGGTGGAGCTGGTGGCCACGGCGGTGCCGGCGCGAATGCAGCCGATGGCGCCAACGCCGGCGCGGGCACCGGTGGCAACGGTGGCGATGGCGCAGACGCCACCAGCACCAACGGCAACGGTGGCGCGGGCGGTAACGGTGGTGCCGGCGGTGTCGGCGGTACCGCCACGCTCGGTGACACCGGTGCGGCCGGTGCCGGTGGCGCGGGTGGTGCCGGTGGTAACACCGGCAACGGCGCCAACGGTGGTAACGGCGGCAGCGGTGCCGGTGGCGGCGTGAACGCCATCGCCGGATCCGGCGGCCACGGTGGCGCCGGTGGTGTGGCCGGTACCGCGGGCGTCGGTGGTGCCGGTGGTCTCGGTGGCGACGGAACCGCGGCCGACAATGGCCAGGACGGTGCCCTCCTCGGTGGCAACGGT
This sequence comes from Mycolicibacter arupensis, assembly GCF_002086515.1. Classification (GTDB taxonomy): domain Bacteria; phylum Actinomycetota; class Actinomycetes; order Mycobacteriales; family Mycobacteriaceae; genus Mycobacterium; species Mycobacterium arupense. The sequence goes on along the minus strand of NZ_MVHH01000078.1, from coordinate 4,284 downwards.
GGCAACGGTGGCGCCGGCGGCAACGCCGCGTCGGGCCAGCTGGGCGGCCACGGTGGTAACGGTGGTGCCGGCGGCACCATCGGACACGGCGGCGCGGGCGGCGACGGCGGTGCCGGTGCCAACGGCGTCGCGGGCACCACGATCGGTGTCGACGGAACTGACGGGGCGACCGGTACGGCGGGCGGCAACGGCGGCCAGGGTGGCGCTGGTGGCTCGGTCTCCGGTGACGGTGGTTCCGGTGGCAACGGTGGCGTGGGCGGCCACGGTGGTGCGGGTGGTCACGCGGCTAACGGCGCTGCGGGTACCAACGCCACGGCGGGCACCGGTGGCAACGGCGGTACCGGTGGCGACGCGACAGGCGCTGCCGGTGCCGGTGGCCAAGGTGGTGCCGGTGGCTCCGGTGGTGCCGGTGGTGCCGCCACCGTGGGCAACAGCGGCGCCGACGGTGTCGGTGGCATCGGCGGTGACGGTGGTGCGGGCGGTAACGCCGGCGTTGGAGGCACCGGCGGTAATGGTGCGGGCGGTGGCTCGAACCTGGTGGCCGGTACTGGCGGCAAGGGCGGCAACAGCAGCAGCACCGCGGGTGCGGGCGGCGCAGCCGGGGCCGGTGGCCTTGGCGGCGACGGAGTCTCCCAGGCTGCCGGTGGTGTGGACGGCGCTGGCGGCGCGGTCGCGGTCGGTGGCACCGGCGGCAACGGTGGCAACGGCACGGTGCTGGGCAGCGGCCTGGCGCAGGCCGGTGGTCACGGCGGTACCGGCGGTAGCGCAACCGGTGAATACGGCAACGGTGGCACCGGTGGCAACGGCGGAACCGGTTCAAATGGCACCTCGGGTACCAACGCCGCCAACGGCGCGGGCGCTGCCGGTGGTAACGGCGGCAACGGCGGCTCGGCTGCCCAGCACGGCACCGGCGGCACCGGTGGCAACGCAGGTAAGGGCGGCAATGCCGGCGCCAACACCTCGGTGGGCGCGAACGGTGGCACCGGCATCATGCCCAAGGACCCGAACGGCAACGCCATGCCCGGTGGCCCGGGTGGCGACGGCGCCAAGGGTGCCACCGGATTTGCCGGCGGCGCGGGTGGTGTCGGCGGTGTCGGTGGTGCTGGCGGCACCTTGACCGGGGACGGCGGCAAGGGCGGAATCGGCGGAATCGGCGGGATCGGCGGTACCGGCGGTACCGGTGGTAACGGCGGAACCGGTGGTGCCGGCGGTGCTGGCGGACTCGGCCTACCCGGCCGTACCGGTGGTACCGGTGGTACCGGCGGACAGGGTGGTGACGGCGGCGTCGGCGGCGCGGCCGGTCAAGGTGGCGCCGGTGGTGTTGCGCTGGGCGTTGGAAATGCCGGTGAACACGGCGCCGGCGGTCTCGGCGGTCAGGGCGGCACCGGCGGGAAGGCGGGTACCGGTGGCACCGGCGGTGCCGGTGGTGCCGGCTACAACGGCATCGTCGGTCAGGGCACCGGCGGTGGCGGTACCGGTGGCAGTGGCGGTGCCGGTGGTACCGGTGGCACCGGCGGCCAAGGCGGCGCCAACGCCGACGGCACCCAGGCTCAGGGCGGCGCCGGTGGCATGGGCGGCAAGGGCGGCAACGGCGTCAACGGTGCCTCCCGACCCAGCAAGTCCAACTGGGCGGGCGGGGGCGGTGATGGTGGCCAAGGTGGTGCCGGCGGAACCAATGGTGACGGTGTCGCCGGTAATGCGGGATCCAATGGTGTCGCTGGCACGACCGCCGGTGCTGGCAAGGGCCCGGCCGGTGTGGGCGGCGCCGGCGGCGCCGGTGGCACGGGCGCGCCCTAGCCAGACGCCGGGCAGGGCGTAAACGGATGAATCCCCGGTCCGACACTTCGGTGTCGGGTCCGGGGATTGTCATTGGTTGCAGGGCGACTGGGCAGCATCGAAAAGGGCGGTGACGGATGACGATCCGTCACCGCCCTGGCCGTTGGTGTTTAGGGCGTAGCGCGATGGCCTGGGATATCCTCCGGTGTCCGGGGCCAGCAGAACAATGCGATTCTCTGATCCCACTTCACCATGTAGTGCTCGCCGAGGAACGGCATGCCTATGTGCTCCCAGAACAGCCGTCCATTGGAGCCGTCGGCCTGGGGATCCGCCATGATCCGTCGGCACTCTGGATCGGCCTCGAATACGCTCCGAGCCAACGGGCCTAGGATGTTGGTGGCGTGTCCTTTCCTGAGTGCGCCGACGGAGGCCATCGCGCCGTGCAAGCCCACGTCGTGGGGATGGGCGTCGTAAACGGTCGCGATGTCATCCTGTGCAGCGCGGTACAACTCCATGTAGCCGATGGGCTCGCCGTGTAGAAGCCAGATGTATGGCCGTGCGTAGTTGCCTTCGAATTGGACCTCCAGATGGCGGCGCCACTGGTCGGGCGGGTAGTCGTAGCCCCAGGTCTGGGCCAAATGCGGTCGATTCATCCACTCCGAGATCATCTCGGCGTCTCTGTCCGGATCAGCGAAGCGAGTGCTGTAGGGCTCGTCCAGTATCGGCAGCGGAGGCGGCGGTATCGAGAGGACGTAGTCGCTGAGACCACTACGTTGCCGCGGCATCTGCGCACTCATAGCGCTCCCGAATCCGTTGGGGCACGACCGGTTCCGGCAACCATGAAAAACTCCTCCTGGAGATCCGTTGACGGCAGCGCCGTCGACAATTGGCTCGCCAATGATGCTACGTTGCCTGGCGAAGATCAGCGACGAATATGCGCCCTGACGCCCGAAAAGGCGGATAGGCCTTCGTGTTCGGCACTATGGCTGTGATGCCACGCACGTTCGGCGCCTAGACGGTCAGCACAACCTTCCCCGTCACCTCACCCGATGACAGCATCCGGTGTGCCTCGGCGGCCTGCGTGATGGGCAGTCGCGCACCGATCACCGGCTTGATCCGGCCGTCGCCGAGCATCGGCCAGAGCTCGCTGGTCACCGCGGCAACCACCGTGCCCTTGCTGTGCGGCCCTTCCACCGGCCGGCCGCGCAACGCGGTGCCGATCACCCGGGCGCGCTTGGAGATCAGCTTGCCCAGATTCAGCTCGCCTTTGACCCCGCCCTGCATCCCGATAACCACCAGCTGGCCGTCGTTGGCCAGCGCATCGACATTGCGGTCCAGGTAGGCCGCCCCCATGATGTCCAGGATCACGTCGGCACCGCCGGCCTCACGCACCCGCGCCACGAAGTCCTCGTCGTGATAGTTGACGGTGATCTCGGCGCCCAGTTCACGACAGAACGCCAACTTGGCCCCGGATCCGGCGGTGACGGCCACCCACGCCCCGAGCTGACGTGCCACCTGAATGGCGTGGCTGCCCACGCCGCTGGCTCCACCGTGTACCAGCAGCAACTGGCCCTCGGACAACCCAGCGGTCAAGACCAGGTTCGACCAGACGGTGCAGGCCACCTCCGGCAGGCCGGCCGCATCCACCAGATCCACCCGGTCCGGTATCGGCAGCACTTGAGCAGCCGGAACCGCCACATATTCGGCGTAGCCGCCCCCGGCCAGCAAGGCACAAACCTGTTGTCCGACCGACCAGCTGGTCTCCTCGTCTCCCACCGCGGTGATGACGCCGGACACCTCCAGGCCGAGGATGTCGCTGGCCCCGGGTGGGGGAGGGTACTTGCCCGCCGCCTGCAGCAGATCGGCGCGGTTCACCCCGGCCGCGGCCACCCGAATGAGCACCTCGCCCGGGGCCGGTTGCAGATCGGGGACCTCTCGCCAGGCGAGGACGTCGGGGGATTCGGCGATGATGGCGCGCATGTCCGACACGCTACTACCGGCCTGAGGCGGCCGAAAACGATCAGAAGCCCCAAGTACGTCGCTTAACATGACGCTGTGCAGCGCCATGATCGCCGCCGGACGGGGAGTGATTTACCCGGCTTGGATCTCGCCGAACGTCGAGCATGGCAACACTATTTGGAAGCCGTGCTGCGATTCGACGCGGCGCTCAACCGGGCGCTGACCGTGGATCATCAACTGTCGGTGATCGACTTGCGGGTACTCGACATCCTGGCCAAGTCCACGGACGGGTCGGCCCGAATGGGTGATCTGGCCGACCTGTTGGGCGCTTCTCGCCGTCAGATGACAACGCGAATCGACCGTCTCGGGGAGCGGGGACTGGTGCGCCGCGAGCCCGATCCGCAGGACAAACGGGGCGTCGTCGCGCTTCTCAACGACGCTGGAAGGGCGATCATCGCCCCGGCGATCATCAGCTACGCGCAAACCGTGTCGACGGGACTTGACCCCGTGTGTTGGACACGCTCAATCCCAGGAATGTCCTGGGGGAAG
>NZ_MVHH01000077.1 GCF_002086515.1 Mycolicibacter arupensis | reverse complement strand
CCTAGGCCCACCGACAACAGTTGCGGGGCCATCTGGGGCAGGTTCGACACAAGCACCTGAACGTGGAACAGAAAATCGGCCTCCATCAGGGGAAAAAGGGTGGATTGCTGCGACGGGTTTGCCAGCACGTCGGAGATTTGCTCACTGAGTTCGGATGCCCAGCCCCGCCAGAAGCGCGGGTCGGACGGGCAATAGACGTTCTCGGTTTCCCCGGTCCACGGATCTATTTTGGTGCCGCAGCCGCCGCCGTCGCTGGTGGTGCTGTCGGATTTCTGGATCTGCGGCGCCGGCGCGGTTTGCGGCGTGGACGCCACCGCCGTGCCGGCGACTGCCTCATAGGCGCCCATTGTGGTGGCCGCCTGGATCCACATCCGCACGTAATCGGCCTCATTCAGCGCGATCGGGATGGTGTTGATCCCGAAGAAGTTCGTCGCCACCAACGCCCCGTGGCTGGCGTGGTTGGCGGCCAACTCAGCCATCGTCGGCATCGCGGCCAACGCGCTGGTGTAGGCCGCGGCCGCGGTTCCATGCTGGGCGGCCGCTGCGGCGCTGTGAGCGCTGGCCTGCATCAACCACGCCAGGTACGGCACATGCGCGGCCACATACGACTCCGCGCTCGGGCCCTCCCATGCCCCGGCCTGCACCGCCCCCAATATTGCGATGAGTTCGTCTGCCGCCGAAGTATATTCGGTACTCTGCGATGTCCACGCACCCGCGGCGGCCAGCAACGCACCCGGCCCCGGTCCGCTGCTCAACAAGGCCGAATGCGCCTCCGGCGGCGAGGCCATCCACAGCGGTGCGCTCATCGCCCAACACCGATCACCGATGCCTGATCGTCGCCGGGCACACCATCGATCGCCACACGTCGCGTCATCACCAGAACTCTCCGTCCGACTCGCGTCACCACGCCCGGTCAGGCAGCGGGAAAAAGGCGTCCCACCACCACCATCGCGGCGTTAATGACAATCGTTTTCGACAAGGTGCGGGCGACTGTACCCCGAATCAACGGCTGATGAAAACTGTTTTCAACAAGAAAATCAGAGCGGTCCGTCCGCACCCGGCGGCGCCACGAGGCGGTCTGACTTGGACCTCAGGAGCGTTATCGAAATGTGCCCATACCCGCGGTAGACACCGACCCATGCCATGCGTACCCTCTAGGGGTATGGGGTACTTGGGGATGCGGGCGAAGGTCCGACGCAGCCGGCCACGGCTGCGATTCCTGGCCGCCGTGCTGGCGGCGGTGGGGATGTTGGCGATCGCCGCCCACTCCGACGTACTGTCGCCGGTGTCGCCCGCCGCTGACCCAGCGCATTCCGTGGTGTCCTCGCTGGGCGGTGAGCACGCGATCACGCTCGATCACCCGCACGCTGCCAACGGTTCGTTGGGCGTGCACCACGAGGCGTTCCCGACCACGATGCTCACGAAGTCGTCGTTCACCGCCTTGGTAGCACTGGGCCTGGTGGCGGCCTTAGTCGTCGCCGCGACTTCACTGGCCTCTCTTGTGGTGCCGGCCGGCCGGGGCCCGCCGGGTGGGCTGGCCGGTGCCCGCACGGGTCAAGAGCGCTTGATCCGGTTCTGCCTTTCTCGTCGCTGAATGGTCAGCGCCAGGCTGTTGTGCCCTGTCACGACGGCCGGTGTCTGCTGCCCATGTCACTGGCCGCGCTCTCCCGTGGCGGCCTCACGCTGAAAGCGACGATCCCATGAACAACCTTCTGTCTTTGAAGCCCTGCGAACTGTCCGAACTACCCGTCGGCGCCGTCGACCTGCGCAGCTCACGGCAATCCATCCTGGCCAGCGCCCCCCAGACCGCCGCGAGCTGCCAACCCGCCCTCACGCCGTATCGCCGGCCCAACGGTTTGGTCGGTAATACTCCGGTGCTGCGGATCTCGGCGCCGCTGACCACGGCCGGTCGCGGGTTTTGGGCCAAACTCGAAGGGTTCAATCCGGGCGGCAGCATGAAAGACCGCCCCGCCCTGCACATGGTTGAACGCGCCCGCGCCCGCGGCCTGCTGCGGCCCGGGGCCCGCATTGTCGAATCCACCAGTGGATCCCTGGGGTTGGGGCTGGCGCTGGCCGGCATGACCTATGGGCATCCGGTGACCGTGGTCACCGACCCGGGCCTGGAGCCGATCGTGCAGAACATGCTGACCGCCTATGGCGCCGATGTGGATGTGGTTTCCGATCCGCACCCGGTCGGCGGATGGCAGCAGGCCCGCAAAGACCGGGTCGCCCAACTGTTGGCCGCCGATCCCGACGCGTGGTGCCCGGATCAGTACAGCAACCCCGACAACATCGACGCCTACCGGTCGCTGGCTCTGGAGCTCATCGACCAACTCGGGCACATCGAGGTGCTGGTGTGCTCGGTGGGCACCGGCGGGCACTCCGCGGGGGTGGCCCGGGTGTTGCGTGAGTTCAACCCGAACCTGAAGGTCATCGGGGTGGACACCATCGGCTCGACCATCTTCGGTCAACCCGCCAGCACGCGGTTGATGCGCGGGCTGGGCTCAAGTATCTATCCACGCAATGTCGACTACTCACTGTTCGACGAGGTGCACTGGGTGGCCCCGGCCGAGGCGGTGTGGGCGGCCCGCTCCCTGGCGGCCACCCATCACGCCAGCGGCGGCTGGAGTGTGGGTGCGGTCGCTCTGGTGGCCGGGTGGGCGGCGCGCACCATGGCAGCCGACACCACGATCGCGGCGGTCTTTCCCGACGGCCCGCAACGCTACTTCGACACCATCTACAACGACGACTACTGCCGCGAACACGGCCTGCTCGGTCACCTACCCCCCGAGGAGCCGGCCGTCATCACCGACCCCAGTGAGCGGGTCGTGCAGTCCTGGACACGGTGTGCCACCGTGCTCGATCCGGCTGGAGTGATGCTCCGATGACGTTTATTTCGCAGTTCCGCAGCTTCGATATGCCCGCCCGGGTGCTGATGGTCAACCAGTTCGGCATCAACATCGGCTTCTACATGCTGATGCCGTATCTGGCCGGCTACCTGGCCGGCCCGCTGGGGATGGCAGCCTGGGCCGTCGGGCTGGTGCTGGGGGTGCGCAACTTCTCCCAGCAGGGCATGTTCATCGTGGGCGGCACGCTCGCCGACCGGCTGGGCTACAAACCGCTGATCGTGGCCGGATGCCTGCTGCGCACCGGCGGGTTCGCCCTGTTGGTCATCGCCCAGTCGCTGCCCGCGGTGCTGATCGCTTCGGCGGCAACGGGTTTCGCCGGGGCGTTGTTCAACCCGGCGGTGCGCGCCTATCTGGCCGCCGACGCCGGCGATCGGCGCGTCGACGCGTTCGCGGTGTTCAACATCTTTTATCAGGCCGGAATCCTGCTGGGCCCGCTGGTCGGGCTGGCGTTGATGGCGTTCGACTTCCGGATCACCGCCGCCGGCGCCGCGGTCGTGTTCGCCGTCTTGACCGTCGCGCAGCTGTTCGCGCTGCCCCAGCACGCCGCCGATCCCGCAGCGGAGAAGACGTCGGTTCTCGATGACTGGCGCATCGTCGCCGGCAACCGGTCCTTCCTGCTGTTCGCCGCGGCGATGATCGGCTGCTACGTGCTGACGTTCCAGATTTATCTGGCGCTGCCGCTGCAGGCGTCGTTTTTGGCACCGCAGTCCCAGTCGGTCGTCGTGGCCGCGTTGTTCGTGGTGTCGGGGATCGTCGCGGTCGCCGGACAGCTGCGCATCACCGCCTGGTTCACCGCCCGCTGGGGCCCCGGGCGCAGCCTGACGATCGGGATGGCGATCGTGGCGGCCTCATTTGTGCCGCTGGTCCTCATCCCCGACGCTGCCCGCTTCGGGAGCATTGCGGCGATCACCGCACTGCTGGTGTCGGCGGGGATGCTGGCCGTCGGGTCGGCTGCGGTGTTCCCGTTCGAGATGGAGACCGTCGTTACACTGGCCGGCGGCCGGCTGGTGGCCACCCATTACGGGTTCTACAACACCATCGTCGGGATCGGGATCCTGGTCGGCAACCTGGCCACCGGCTCGCTCATGGGTGTGGCACGACAACTCGGCGCCAGCGCACTCCTGTGGGCCGGACTGGTCCTCATCGGTGCCATCGCCGCTGTGGCGCTCTATCGCCTCGACCGCGGTCACCATCTTGAACCCGTCACCGCCGCGGCCGACGAACACGGCCAGCTGGTCAGGCGCTAAATCATGAACTACCCGAATCGAACCGGCCCGCCGCACCGCAGCGTGGTGCGGCGCCGCCACGCTGGGCGTGTGCCACGGTCACGGTCGGTGATCGCGATGGCGGCCATCACCACGGTGCTCATCTTGTGGGTGTTTGGTGGGGCCCATTGCGGGCTGCTGCGATCCGGATCGGCGCCACCTCGTCCACTGCAACCGGTACCGACGGCACAAGCTAGCCCGATTGCGGGCACCGTCGACCAGCCACACCTCGATAACCGCTCCGCGGCCTCATGCCACAAGGTGGTCATGATCGCGGTGCTACCACCATCGTCATCCACCGTGTTGGCGGGACTGGGCGCGGTCATCGCACCGGTCGCCGTCCCCGGGTGGCATGCGCAACCGGTGGCGTCGGCCGGGCGCGGCCCGCCGCGTGGGATCGCCGAACCCCTGACCGGGCGGGATCGTTTGACGCGGTTCTGCCTGGCTCGTCGCTGATCGGTCAGCATCAGGCTGTTGTGCGTTGACACGACAGCCGGCGATCACCGACCGGTGAGCATTGCCGCTCGAGAACGCGGCCTCGGCAGCTACCGCTGAACAACAACGTCTGTCCCGCCCTGCAGATGGTCGGGCGGTGGAGCGTCGAATCCCTCAGCGCGACAGCATCACCGGCGCTGGTATCGAGCCGGTCATCCCCCTCACCCCACACCGTCGAAACCTCTCCAACAAGGACAATTCATGGTATTCGTGACCGCCCAACCGGACACCCTGGCAGCAGCCGCCGGGAAGCTGGCGGGCATCGGCTCGCCGATCGCCGCTGCAAAAAATGCCACCGCGGTAACCCCAACCAGCGGGGTCGTTCCCGCTGCCGCCGATGAAATCTCGGCACGGGCAGCCGCACAGTTCGCCGCGCACGCCCAGCTGTACCAAACGGTCAGCGTCCAGGCCGCGGCCATTGATCAACAGCTGGTTGCCACTTTGGGGACCAGCGCCGGGTCGTATGCGGTCACCAAACCTGCCATTGCGGCCGCGACCAACTAAACAATTCGAGGTAACAGAAATGGATTTCGGGGCGCTCCCACCGGAGATCAACTCCGCGAGAATGTATTCCGGTCCCGGCTCGGGGACGATGCTGGCCGCTTCTGCGGCCTGGGAAGGGTTGGCCGCCGATTTGTATTCGACGGCCGCCTCCTATTCCTCGGTGGTCTCCAACCTCACCGGTGGGCCGTGGCTGGGTCCGGCCTCGGCGTCGATGGCGGCCGGGGCCGCCGGCTATGTGGCGTGGCTGAACACCGCGGCCGTCCAGGCCGAGCAGGCCGCCGCCCAGGCCCGTGCCGCGGCAACCGCCTATGAGACAGCACGGGCGATGACGGTTCCGCCACCGTTGATCGCGGCCAACCGCAGCCAGCTGATGTCGTTGATCGCGACCAACGTTTTCGGGCAGAACACCCCGGCGATCGCGGCCACCGAGGCCCTCTACGCCCAAATGTGGGCCCAGGACTCCATCGCGATGTACGGCTACGCCGGCTCCTCGGCGGTAGCCTCACAGTTGACGCCGTTCACCGCGCCGCAGCCCACCACCAACACCGGCGGGCTGGCAGGGCAAACCGCCGCGGCCGCCCAAGCCACCGCCACGTCCGTCGCGACGAACACCCAAGCAACGCTGTCACAGGCCATGTCGGCGGTGCCCACCGCATTGCAGGGGCTCGCCTCCCCGCTGTCGTCCACATCGGCACTCTCGTCGGTGAACTCGTCGCTGAGCTCGTTGAGTCCGGCGCTATCGATGACAAGTTCGGTCGGGTGGATATCGAGTGCGCTGCTGTCGAACCTCAACCAGCTCAAGTCCTTGATGCCGGCCCTCAGCGCCGCCGGCACCACCGCCTCGAGCACCGGTGTGACGGGCGGGCTCGCGTCGGGTCTGGCGGGCGGGCTTGGCCACGGCGCGCTGGCGCCAGCAGGCTGGGCGGGGACCGGTGGCGCGGGAAGTGCTGCGGCGTCAGCTGGTTTAGGCCGGGCGGCCACGGTCGGCGCCCTGTCGGTGCCACCGACCTGGGCCGCCCCGACCGCCGCGATCGGCCCCACCACGGCCTTGCCCGGCTCCAGCCTCACCGCGGCAGCGGCCGGCACGGCCGGTGGGCCTAGCCTGCTCGGCGCGGCGCCACTAGCGGGTATGGCCCGGCGCGCCGCAGACGGTGCTGCCTCCCGGCCCGAGTTGCGTCTGGAGGCTCCCACCGTGATACCACACTCGCCGTCGGCCGGATGAAGCCGGGAGGCACGTGCTGGTAGGCCGCCTACCCGGCAGCGATGAAGATCCGGTTGACCGATCGCGGGGAGGGCCTCAGCGCCCATCTGCGGTTCCCGGTCGAACATCACCACCGCATCCGGCACCCCACCCGAACTTCATCGAGAGCGAAAGCATCTCCGGTGAAGACTGCCGTCGCGCAAAGTTTTCGGCTATGCCTGAACCGCAGCCCACCGATTTACACTGGACTTCGGACGCCGCGGGGCCAGGGCCGATTCATCTTCGATGCGGCGGCCGCAAAGTACGTCGAGACCTCTTCCAAAGATACGATTTCTATTGCCTGCTTGGCGACCGTCGCCCGTAGCCGCGGTAACTCCGCACGCTGCTGCGCCGAAAGCTGCTGTCGGCCATCGGGATCGGATCCGTTCGCTGGGCGGTAGCGCCACGGGTGATGAATATCCGCCACCGCTCGTCACGCACCCATGTCTGCAGCAGGCTCGTGTCCATGTCTAGTTCGCGGGCTACCTCAGCAACCCGCCGGTGTGCATCGATCACCAGGTGCGCGGCCTTGACAAGCGCTCCGGGGTGAACGAGCGCCGGCGTCGGGGCATACCAACATCCTTCACGGGTTCACCGCCCTGCTATCTGCATGTTCACTACGCGTGGAAAGCATCGTGTGGCGGGAGTTTGCCCATCAGCCGACGGGGGATTGGGGCAGTCGCGGGCGCCTGGCGGGCGTCGTGGCCGAAGCGGCGCAGCCGCAGCGAGTTGGTGACCACACTGACCGAGGAGAGCCCCATCGCCGCTCGATGACCGGGTTGAGCAAACCGAGCGCGGCAAGGCGTATTCGTAGCGCCCGTTATGCGGCCGGGGGTGAGGGCGGCGTCTTCGTGGGCGGCGATGCGCTCGAGTAGGGCGTGCAGATCGTCTTTTGTGAACTTCCATTCGAACAGTGTCGCGATCTGCTCGTAGCAGTGCTGGAAGTCGAGCAGTCGGGCTTCGGCGTCGTCGAGGGTGTGGAAGTCTTTGGATGAGAAGACTTTGCGTTGCACTACGGAGAAATAGATCTCCACTTGATTGAGCCAAGACGCGTGCACGGGCAGGTTGATCAGACGCAGATTCGGCCAGCGATCCCTGAGCCGGTTGATGCTGGCCTGTCCCCGGTGAGAGGAGCCGTTGTCGACCACCCAGAACACCCGACGCGTGCTGGCGTAGTGGTCGCTGCACCCATCGCGGTGTCGACCATCGCGAACAGGACCGCACCATGGAGTGCCCCATGTGGGTTGAGGTGCTTAGGCTGCACGTCGAGCCGGGCGCACCCCAAGCCGGGTTTGGTTGTCTGTGTCACCATTCCCAGGAAATCGGCCAGCGGGAATGTGGGCGTCGATGAATCAGTCAATCGTGCCTCGTCTCACGGCTGGATGATCGAAATGCGCCGAGTAACACACCCGATAATGCGAGCGATGTCGGCCTGGCGCCAAATGCGAGTACGCGCGTGTAACTCATACGGTGCGCGGGCGTTCCCAGCGTACGCGCCAGTCGTTTTCCTCCTTCTGCTTATCGTCATAGAGCTGGGCGGATGGCTGGGACAGGTGGATCTGGGGGTGCGGTATCGCAAAGAAGTCACCCTTGCCCTGGGAGGAGGTATGCCCACCGGTGTCGATGTAGCAGAAACCCTCCCCGGACAATATGTCCCAGGCGTCAAGGATGCCGAGATGGCGCAGTGCGTTACGGGCGGCGGCCTTGCCGCCGTTTCGGGCGAAGGCCGCTGCTTTGGGCAAGTTCTTCCCCGATGGCGCGGTTACGGCAGCGGTGTCGCCGATTGCGAAGATGCCGGGGTGCTGGGTTTGCATGGTTGCCGGATCGACACTGATCCAGCCTGAGCCATCCAGCGTCAACGCCGGTTCGTGTGCGGGAATAAACACCAGCAGGTCGAAGTCAACAACCGTGCCGTTAGCGAATTCGATTGATGACGACTCTGCGTCGACTCGGGTAACGGCATGCCCGCCGAAGAACTGGATACCCTCTTCGCTGAGGAACCCGACAAGTTCCTGTCCGGCATAGGGTCCGGCGGAGGGCATGGGCTGTTCTTCCGGGCTATAGATCGAGATCTGGGTAGCGGCCCTGGTTCCGGTTTCCTTGAGCAGGTCTGCGGCAAGCAGGGTTCCTTCGTACGGGGCAACCGGGCATCGGTAGATCTCGGAAGCCACCAGAAACACCAGTTTCCCGCCGCTGAAGCTCCGCAACGCGCGGTGGGCATCGGCAGCAGCGGCCGCACTGTAGTAGTGCACTGCGGTTCCGCGATCCACGGCAGCTTGGAGTCCGGGCGTGTTATCGATGACGTTGCGTGCCCCGGTGGCGATGATCAACGCATCGAAATCGATTGTGCTGGAGTCCACCAGAGTGACAGTGCGTGCATGCGGATCGATGCCGCTGCCCCGCCCAACGACGGTCTCCACCCCAGACAGCGCTTCACCGGTGGGACGGATGGGCACACTGTCTTGACTGCGCCACCCACGCATCACCCATGGCAGCGTGAAGCCCAGGAAGTGTGAGAAATCTTCGTCGACCACGGTGACATCAAGCCCGTTGAGATCTACGCCGACTTCGGTCAATTCCTTGACGACACTCAGTCCTCCGACGCCAGCACCGAGAACAACGAGCTTCTTACCGACCGCCATGAGTTCCTCCATCCTCCGCATCTCTAAATCACGTATCCCTAACCGCTGGACCGCCCGCCCGATGGGCAGGGGCGGACTGCTTTGTCAGCCCGTGTCACCTCTCGTCGTTGAGCGATCCAGGCACGAGTGATCAGAGCAACACCGCAGTGCTGACCGCTGCTTTGCTCGGCCTGCACCACTGCGTGTGCTCACCATCACGAGATCCGCAGTGACACACGTTGCGACGATACCCCATAGGGTATTAAAGTGGTACCCCGCGGGGTATCTTCCGTTTGCTTCAACCGTAGAGAGGAGAAGCAGGTATGGATCCCGTAGTTGGTATGAGGATCGCTACTCAGACGCACGTGGCCATCGACCGACTGGCGGTTCCCGACGAGACCGGCCTTTACCCGGGATTACTGGTCCCGCTGCTCGCGTCCCGGGACCCGGTTGAGGTGACGCGCTCGCCGCCGCAGCCGCCTCGCTGTTACGCCGACGCGAAAGGCATCAGCCGACCATATGCCCCAGCGGGTATTCTCAAGGCTGGCTGTCCGCTTCGCTGCAAATGCTCCATCTTGACCCCGCGGCGATCCATCAGTCTCAAGCAGGCGGCGAGATCCACTGCTTTACCCGGGCCCCATCACCGATCAGAGGAGTTGACATGCAAGCAGCCAACCTGCAGGAATCGACCATACAAGACGAGCAACGCCACGCGGCCCCCTTGGAACGGGGGGCGTTCGGGATGCCCAAGCCACAAGGATGGCCGCTCGAGCGAGTGACGGGTCTAATAGCCGGCGTCGTGGTGCTGACAACTCTTGCCCTAGGCCGTCTGCAGTCGAGTCGCTGGCGGATCCTCACTGGATTTGTTGGCGCAAATTTAATACTTAACGCGACGGCGGGCTGGTGCCCGGCGAGTGTATTGCTGCATCGTTTCGGGCGGGTGCCAACCGTCGCCGAGCGCGAGCGCGGCCACCATATATAAGTCAGTCAGCGACTGAAGGCTCCCGGGTTTCGGGCTGAGCCAGGCCGGCCAGCCCGGCGAGACCGGCCGCCCATCCGAGGTTGGCGATAGCGAGACCTAGGCCCACCGACAACAGTTGCGGGGCCATCTGGGGCAGGTTCGACACAAGCACCTGAACGTGGAACAGAAAATCGGCCTCCATCA
>NZ_MVHH01000076.1 GCF_002086515.1 Mycolicibacter arupensis | reverse complement strand
CCATCGGAGGCCAACCACCGGTCACCCGACTGACCAACCTCCCTGGACATCACAGTTAGGCGGGGGCTAGAACGGCTCTTCGGCTCCGCCGGGGTTGCAGCCGTTGGCCAACAGGTTCACGCTGTCCACGTCCGGACGCCACGGCTCCAGGTTCCAACTGGTCTTGCCGGGCTGGATGAACTCGGCGAACTGCCAGTGGCACAGGAACTGGGCGCGCATACCGGCCGTGTTGGCCTCGGGGTTGCGCTTGACGACCTCCGACCACGCCTGCTCGCCCTGGCGCAGCGTGCCGGGCTCGCCCGCCTCGGTACGGCCGGTCTCGGTCGGGTACACCCGCAAGCTGGTCCCGCCGTCATAGGTCACCCACTCGGTGTTCCGCACGTACGGCGCCGCGCTGATGCCCGCCGAGCCCAGGAAGCCACCGGCACCGCCAAAGCCGCCCGCGCCGCCTTCGCCGCCGAGACCGCCGTCGCCGCCGCGACCGAACACCAGGCCGCCCGCGCCGCCGTCACCCCCGGCGCCACCGGTGCCGTCGCTGCCCTCGCCGCCCAGGCCGCCGTCACCGCCCCGGCCCAGCCACCAGGCACCTGCGCCGCCGATGCCGCCAGCACCACCGATGTCGCCGTCACCGCCCGTGCCGCCGGTTCCTCCGGTGCCCAGCAGCATGCCGAGGCCCACACCGCCGGTACCGCCGACAGCACCGACGCCGCCGGTACCGCCCTCGCCACCTAGACCCATGAACCAGCCGCCGGCGCCACCGTCGCCCCCGGCGGATTCCAGTCCACCGAGCCCACCTGCTCCACCATTGCCGAAGAAGCCCGCGTCGCCGCCGGTCCCGCCGACCCCGTCGACGCCCGCGATGCCCGCGCCGCCGTCACCGAAGAGGAACCCGCCGTCACCGGCATCGCCGAACCAGCCCAACTGGCCGAAGACGCTGGTGTTGACGCCGTCGAAGGCGTCGATTCCATCGCCGATCAGATCCCGGCCGAACAGGGTGGCGAACGGCGCATTGATCAGGGCGAGGCTGTACTCGCCGAACGGGCTGGAAATCCATTGCTGCAGGCCCTCATGCAGCGGCGCGTAGATGTACTCGTTCACCCATTCGGCAGAGTCGAAGGACTGGTTCGGTCCGGGCCAGGCCAGCACGGCGTCGATGGTGTCGGAGAACAGTTTGCTGGTCGCCGGGTCGAGCTGGTCGGTGAAGGACTGCACCAGGGCCATCAGGCTGCCGAGGTCGAGCCCGCCCGCCGCACTTCCGGCCACCGCTGCCGGCTCCGCGGCGTCGAGCATCCAGGTCCAGTCCCAGTCCGCCTGGGCGGGAGCGCTGGCCAGCATCGGCGCCACTCCCACCAGCACGGCACCCGCCGCGCAGGCGGCCACGCGGGTGGGGGAGAGTGCCCGGTAACCGCTACTGCGTGGTACGCGTGTGCGCATGGCCACCAACCTCCCTGAGTCCCAGCTAGAGCTCAGGGAACTATAAGTCAAATACGGGGTCTGCGGTATTTGAGCGAGTCGGGAGTGCCGAGTTGTTCGGTCCGGCCCCTACGACGTCAGATCTCTGCGCCGCAGGGCCCCGAAGCCCACGGCGATCAGCCCGGCGTCGACAGCCAGCAGCAGTATGAGGGGAAGCGGGTTCACGCCACCGCCGGTGACCAGCGGGACGTGCGCAAACGGTTCCAGGTCGAGCACCCACTGCGGCAGACCGGACAGGGTGCCGAGCAGATACAGCGCGACGAAGCCGATCAGCACCGCCCAGGCTGCGGGCGCGAAGCGGGCGGCGATCCCGAACAGCGCCACCGCCACGGCGGCGGGCAGCCAGACCGCCGGCAGCTGCACCGCCGCGCTGGCCAACACGGTGGGCAGCTGCCCCCCGATGTCGCCGGCCGCTGTCCCGTAGACGATTCCGGCCACCAGCCCGGCGGCCAGCATCGCGATCGCCGGACCTGCCAATGCGGCCGTCAGATGGCTTGCCATCCAACGGTCTCGCGACAAGGCCCCGGCGAGCAGGGTCTCGGCCCGGGCCGCGGTTTCCTCCTGGTGCAGTCGCAGTACCAGGGACACCGCGAATGCCCCGGCGACCATGCCCAACATCGTGAACGCGACCGCGAGGAACGCCTGCTCCAGCGCCGCCGTTCCGCCCAACCGGACGACGATGTCGCGGGCACTGTCGCTGCCCACCTCGTCGGCGATTCCGTGCACCACGCTGCCGACCAGCAGCGCGTAGAGCACCAGGGCCGTGGTCCACAGGACCAGGGCGGCGCGGTCGAGCCGCCACACCAGCCCGAACGCCCCGCCCAGCGTCGGCGCCGCCCGGCGCGGACCCGGACGCTCGGGCAAGAGGCCGGCGCCGACATCGCGACGGGCGGCGAGCCGGTAGGCCAACCAGGTCAGTGCGGCCGTTGTCGCCAGCGGCAGCAGCAGCACCCACCACCGCTCGCCGGCGTACGGCCGCACCTGCAGCGCCCAGCCGAGCGGCGAGAGCCACGAGCATGCGCGCGATCCCGCGTCGCCCACGGCGCGCAGGGTGAACGCGGCGGCCAGGACGCCGAACGCGGCGCCGCGGGCGAACCGGGCGCTGGGGGACAGTTGGGCGGTCACCGCGGCGACCGCGGTGAACACCAGCCCGGAGCAGGCCAGTGCCGCGCCGAAAGCCCACGAGCCGGCGGCTGGGACGGTGGTGGTCAGGAGCCCGGCCGCGCCGATCACCCCGGTGGTCACCGACGCGCCCGCGGCGAGCAGCAGTGCGGCGGTCAGCCCGGCGTGGCGGCCCACCGCGGTGGAGTCGATCAGCTCGGTGCGGCCGTTCTCCTCGTCGCCGCGGGTGTGCCGGATGACGGTCAGGATCACCGCGACCGCGATCAGCAGGTGGTAGATCCCGGCCTTCCAGATGCCCACCGCACCGAGCGAGTCGTTGTAGACGGGCCCGTACATCGCGCGCTGCGCGGGGCTGGCCATGATGGTGGCGGCCAGCCCGGCGCGGTCGGCCGCGGTGGGGTAGATGGCTTCGATGCTGGCGATGTAGACCGTGGCCAGCGGCACCGACAGCAACAGCACCCACAGTGGCGCCACGATGCGGTCGCGGCGCAGGCACAACCGAAGCATCCCCAGCGTGCCGGTGAAATCTGCCGTCGCCCGCCGGGGCCGGTGGCTGCGCGGTGATACCGGTTGCGCAGCAACGGTAGTCATGACCGCGCCGTGTCGTAGTGACGCAGGAAGAGCTCTTCGAGCGTCGGAGGTCGGCTGGTGAGGCTGCGTACCCCGGCCGCGCCCAGCACCGCGATGAGCTCGGCCAGGCCGGCACTGTCGACCTGCGCCTGCAGCACGGTGCCGGTGTAACGCACATCTGCGACGCCGGGGATGCGGGTCAGATCACCGGGGTCGCGCATCAGATCGGCCTGAATCGAGGTGCGGCGCAAATGCCGCAGCGAATCCAGTGAACCGCTCTCGACCACTCGCCCGGCACGGATGATCGTCACCCGGTGGCACAGCGCCTCGGTCTCGGCCAGGATGTGGCTGGACAGCAGGACCGTGGCACCGCGCCGGCTTGACTCAGCGACGCACTGCTGGAAGACGTTCTCCATCAGGGGATCAAGTCCTGTGCTGGGCTCGTCGAGCACGAGCAGCCGGGCATGCGAGGAGAAGGCGGAGATCAGGGACACCTTCTGGCGGTTGCCTTTGGAGTAGGTGCGCGCCTTCTTGCTCGGGTCCAGATCGAAACGCTCGATCAACTCGTCGCGTCGCCTCTCGTCGATGCCGCCGCGCATCCGGGCCAGCAGGTCGATGATCTCGCCGCCGGTCAACGACGGCCACAATGTCACATCGCCTGGTACGTAGGCGATTTCGCGGTGCAGGCTGACTGCGTCTGCCCAGGGGTCGCCGCCGAGCAGCCGAACGGTACCGCTGTCGGCCTTCACCAGGCCCAACAGGATGCGGATCGTGGTGGACTTGCCGGCGCCGTTGGGGCCGAGGAAGCCGTGGACCTCGCCGGCGTGCACCCTCAGGTCGAGACCGTCGAGTGCCTTGACGTTGCCGAAGCTCTTGTGGAGGCCACGGATTTCGATTGCCGGCGAATGGTTGTCAGGTCGCATCGATTCCCCCTTGGTCGGACTCCAGGAACGCCTCATACATGGTGCTGTCGGTCAACAGGCCGTTGGTGTAGATCTCGAGTGCGGGAAGGACCATGTCGCGGGCGTAGTCGCGCAATGCGGTACGCAGGTCGGACGGGTCGTCATGCAGCTGCAGGTACAGCAGGAATGCGCCCCCGCCGGTGATGGCCAGGTAGCGGGCTCGGGCCTTGGGGTCGCGGCTCGGCTTGATGGTGCCGGCGCGCACGCCCTCCTCGAGGTAGCTCTCGGTGTTGTCGATCATCTTGCGCCACAGCGAATTCGCCAGTTCGCCGCCGGACTGCATGCTGCGGACCAGGTAGGACATCAGCGGCGCGTAGGACTCGATTTCGGCCATGGCGGCGAACCAGGTTGCGGGGTCGGAGGACTGGATGGTCTCGGATTTGCCGCTGCGTATCTCCTCGGCGACGAACTCGTCGCAGGCCTTGCGCAGTCCGTCTTTGGAGCCGAAGTGGTGGATGACCAGGGCGGCGCTCACCCCGGCGGCTTCGGCGATCGCCCGGATGCTGACCCCGAACCCGTGCCGCCCGAACTGTTCGATGGCCGCATCGCGGATCTTCGCGGTGGCCGTCAGATCGGCTGAACGCATGTTCAGTAGGCTAAACGCGCGTTCAGCCGAGTGTCAAGGCCTTCCCCTCACCTCCCGCGAGCGTGCGTGTCTGTGCGGCAGATCCCGGCGTGTCGCGTACCAACGCGCACGCTCGTGGGGAACGGGAGCACGCTCACGCGGAGCGCGCTCGAGGGGAATTGCGGGACTAGTCGCGCACGGCGGCCAGCAGGCCGTCGCCCAGCGGAATCAGTGCCGGGGTCAGTCGCTCGTCCACGGCGATCAGCCGGGCAGCTTCGCGCACCGCAACGACCTCGGCGTCATTGGCTGCCGGATCTCCGGCCCGCCCGCCCAGGGCGGCCCGGTGCAGCACCACCACCCCGCCGGAACGCAGCAGCCGCACCGCCTCCACCACGTATTCGGGCTGGTCGATCGGGTCGGCGTCCACAAACACCAGGTCATAGGACGCATCGGCAAGCCGGGTCAGCACCTCCTGAGCGCGGCCGCTGATGAACCGGGTTCGGCCCGGCCCGATACCGGCATCGCCGAAGGCCTGCTTGGCGGTGCGTTGGTGCTCGGGCTCGATGTCGATCGTGGTCAGAACACCGTCCTCGCCCATCCCCGAGAGCAGCCAGAGTCCGCTCACCCCGGCCCCGGTGCCGACCTCGACCACCGCCTTGCCGCCGCTGAGCTTGGTCAGCAGGCTCAACAACGCACCCACCGCGGCGCTGATCGAGCCGACGCCGATCTCCCCGGCCCGGTCACGAGCGGCCGCCAACACCGCGTCCTCGGTCATCGAGTCCTCGGCGTGCGCCAGGAGAGCGTCGGCGCGACTGCGCGGCGGGTCGCCGGGAGTGTCGTCGGTGCTGGCCATGTCCGCAGCGTAGGACACCGGCGTCGTGGGGGGTGAACCGGCGCGCCCGCCCGACACGCCCGGGACACGGCCCGTGTCCGAACCGTTACCTGGGCGCATAACCGCAGTGCGCAGCGCATTCGAACACAGGTTCACAGTCGGCGTTCAGTGAGAGCACAGAGCGGCCATACAGCGATACGCAACGGTATCGGCATGGAACGAGGTAACAACCGGCCTCGAGACGCTCGGAATACGAGGGGCCCGTCGCCTGTTGATCGCGATAGTGCGCTGCCGTCGCCTGACGGCGGCCCCGAGGTGGAGGACGTCGCCATAACCACTTTGTTGCCCCCGGTCACCATGTCGCACCCGACCACCCACTCAGACCGGTACTCCGGCACCGAATGGGTGGACCCGTCGGAGTCGCCGCAGGGAACCGCGGTGTTCGACGCCACCGGAGACGTGGCGGCCATGCCG
The DNA here is from genome assembly GCF_002086515.1 of Mycolicibacter arupensis. GTDB lineage: Bacteria > Actinomycetota > Actinomycetes > Mycobacteriales > Mycobacteriaceae > Mycobacterium > Mycobacterium arupense. The sequence continues at coordinate 4,343 of NZ_MVHH01000076.1, read as the reverse complement.
TCCTGGGACGAGCTGGTGCGTCAGCACGCCGACCGGGTCTACCGGCTGGCCTACCGGCTCTCGGGCAACCAGCACGACGCCGAGGACCTCACCCAGGAGACCTTCATCCGGGTGTTCCGGTCGGTGCACAACTACCAGCCCGGGACCTTCGAAGGCTGGTTGCACCGCATCACCACCAACCTGTTCCTGGACATGGTGCGTCGGCGCGGCCGCGTCCGCATGGAGGCGCTGCCCGAGGACTACGACCGGGTGCCGGCCGACGAACCCGACCCCGAGCAGATCTACCACGATGCCCGGCTGGACCCCGACCTGCAGGCCGCGCTGGATTCGCTGGCGCCGGAGTTCCGGGCCGCCGTGGTCCTGTGTGACATCGAAGGTCTGTCCTACGAAGAGGTCGGGGCGACCCTCGGGGTGAAGCTCGGCACGGTGCGAAGCCGCATCCACCGCGGCCGTCAGGCGCTGCGGGACTACCTCGCCGACCGGTCCGGTCAGCGTGAGGGCTCGGCGATTCGCGGCTCCGCGGCGAGCTGATCCCCGCCTTCAGCGTCGCGTTTCCGCGTTCGCGGGCGGTATCGCGCTACATTCTTAGTGGGTCTTTAATGAGCCCGCCTGGGTGCTGATGAGGCTGAGCGATCGGAGAGGAGTCCGGTGTGACGGACCGCGGAGGTGTCTTCCGACGCGCGTTCTCCTGGCTGCCCGCCCAATTCGCCTCGCAAAGCGACGCGCCGGTCGGTGCCCCGCGGCAGTTCGGGTCCACCGAGCACCTCTGTAGCGAAGCCATCACCGCCTACGTCGACGGCGAGCTGCGGATGAACGCCCACCTGCGCGCGGCCCACCACCTGTCGCTGTGCCCCGACTGCGCGGCAGAGGTCGAGTACCAGGGCCGGGCGCGCTCGGCCCTTCGTGATTCGCATCCGATCCGGATCCCCTCAGCGCTGCTGGGCCTGTTGGCCCAGATTCCCGATTCCCCGGCCGATTGTTCGTCCGAGGAGCAGACCAGGCCGCTGCCCGCCAGCTTCGACGACGGCAAACCTCAAGATCGCCGTAAACGCCGGTAAGGTGGATCCGGAGCGGCGCCAGCGCCAGGGTGATGCTGTGCTCGCTGAGCCTGAAACTGACTCAGGGGTGGACCCGGAAGAGGAATAGGTGAGCGCCAACAACGAGAACGCCGGCGGTAACCGCTTGGCGCCGCGACCCGTCTACCGGCCCCCCGTGGACACTGCGTCCAAGAAGGCCTTCGGCCGGCCCGACGGGGTGCCCGGATCTTTCACGCCCGCCGATGTGCGGCCCAAGAAGTACCGCGAGCAGGGCGACTACGTCCCGCGTGACCTGCCGCCGGACCCCGTGCTCAAGGAGGCCTTCGGCCGCCACGGTGCCGGACCCTCGCTGCAGCGCCATCCCGCCGATGCCGGGGCGCTGAATCGCAACGGCAAGCCGAGCGGTCTGGAGGACACCGGTGACCCGTGGCGGGACCCCGCCGCCGGCGCCGCACTGGGCCAGCCCGCTGTGGTGCCGCCCCGACCGCGCGCGTCGGTCGACGCCGGTGGCCGTCTCGGTGTGCGCGACGTGCTGTTCGGCGACCGGGTCTCCTACCGCACGCTGGGCACGTTGGCCGCGATCGCGCTGGCTATCGGCATGGTCGGCGGTTGGGTCGGGCGCACCACCGCGCAGGTCGTCGAGGCGTTCACCACCTCGAAGGTGACACTGTCCACGAAGGGCAACGCCGAGGAGCCGGCGGGGCGTTTCGCGAAGGTGGCCGAGGCCATCGCCAACTCCGTGGTGACCATTGAGTCGGTCAGCGACGACCAGGGCATGCAGGGCTCCGGCGTCGTCATCGACGGCAAGGGCTACATCGTCACCAACAATCACGTCATCTCCGAGGCCGCCAACAACCCCAGCAAGTTCAAGACCACGGTGGTGTTCAACGACGGCAAAGAGGTCCTGGCGAACCTGGTCGGCCGCGACCCCAAGACCGACCTGGCCGTGCTCAAGGTCGACAACGTCGACAACCTGTCGGTGGCCCGCCTCGGCGACTCCGACAAGGTCCGGGTCGGCGACGAGGTGATCGCGGCCGGCGCACCGCTGGGGCTGCGCAGCACCGTCACCCACGGCATCATCAGCGCCCTGCACCGGCCGGTGCCGCTGTCCGGTGACGACTCCGACACCGACACCGTGATCGACGCGGTGCAGACCGACGCATCGATCAACCACGGCAACTCCGGTGGTGCGCTGATCGACATGGATGCCCAACTGGTCGGCATCAACACCGCTGGAAAGTCGTTGTCCGACAGTGCCAGCGGCCTGGGATTCGCGATCCCGGTCAATGAGATGAAGATCGTGGCCGAGGCGCTGATCAAAGACGGCAAGATCGTCCACCCCACGCTGGGCGTGAGCGCCCGCTCGGTCAGCAACGCCATCGCGTCGGGTGCGCAGATCGCCAACGTCAAGGTGGGCGGCGCCGCGGAGAAGGGCGGCATGCTGGAGAACGACGTGGTGGTCAAGATCGGTGACCGTACCGTCGCCGACGCCAACGAATTCGTGGTGGCCGTCCGTAATCTGACCATCGGTAAGGAAGCCCCGGTCGAGGTGGTCCGGGACGGGCGCCATGTGACGCTGATGGTGACCCCCACCCCCGACGGTTAGGCGTTCGCCGCCGTGTTCGCCAATGTCGGCTGGGGCGAGATGCTGGTCCTGGTGGTGCTCGGGCTGGTGATCCTGGGCCCTGAGCGGCTCCCTGGGGCCATCCGCTGGACCGCCGGCGCCCTGCGCCAGGCCCGCGACTATGTCACCAACGCCACCGATCAGCTGCGGGACGAGATCGGGCCGGAGTTCGAGGACCTACGCGCGCCGCTGAGCGAACTGCAGAAGTTGCGTGGGATGACACCGCGCGCGGCCCTGACCCGGCATCTGCTCGACGGGGACGACTCGCTGTTCACCGCGGTGGGTGCACTGGCCGCTGAGCCGCGTTCCATGCCGCCGATTCCGGCCGTGCTGCCCGATCCGGGCGCACCGGCTCCCTTCGACACCGAGGCCACTTAGGGCCGCCGCGCCGGTCGGCTTCAGCGCCGACTGCCTCCGGTGTCCAACCCCAGCGACATTCCCACCAGCCCGCGCCGGCGGGTGGCCAGTTGATCGGCCACTCGGCGCAGTTCCGCGCCCGCCGGCGAATCGGGCGAGAGCACCACGGGCGAACCGGAGTCGCCACCGGTCACCATCTCGCTGTCGATCGGCACCTGGCCCAGCAGTGGCACGTCTCGGCCCATCGCCCTGGTCAGCCGCTCGGCGACCCGCTCGCCGCCGCCCTCACCGAACAGGTGCATGGTGGTCCCGTCCGGCATGGCCAGCCCGGCCATGTTCTCCACCACCCCGACCACCTGCTGGCGGGTCTGTAGGGCGATCGCGCCGGCCCGCTCGGCGACCTCGGCGGCCGCCTGCTGTGGGGTGGTCACCACCAGGATCTCCGCCGAGGGAACCAGCTGGGCCACCGAGATCGCGATGTCGCCGGTGCCCGGGGGCAGGTCCAGCAGCAACACGTCCAGGTCGCCCCAATAGACGTCGGCGAGGAACTGCTGCAAAGCCCGGTGCAGCATCGGGCCGCGCCACACCACCGGGGTGTTGCCCTGGGTGAACATCGCGATCGAGATCACCTTCACGCCGTAACCGATCGGTGGCAGGATCATCGAGTCGAGCTGCGAGGGCAGGGCCGAGACACCCATCATGCGTGGCACCGAGTGACCGTAGATATCGGCGTCGAGCACCCCGACCGACATGCCGCGTTCGGCCAGCGCGACCGCGAGATTGACCGTCACGCTGGATTTGCCGACGCCTCCCTTGCCCGAGGCGATCGCGTACACCTTGGTCAGGGAGCCGGGTTGGGCGAACGGGATGACGGGTTCGGCGGTATCGCCGCGCAGCTGTTTGCGCAGCTCCGCCCGCTGCTCGTCGCTGAAAACATCCAAGCTGACGGTGACGGGTCCGGTGCCGGGAACGTCGTTGATCGCCGTGGTCACCATGTTGGTGATCTCGGTCTTCATCGGGCAGCCCGCGATGGTTAGGTAGATCGTGACGTGCACGCTGTGATCGGCCGCGATCTCGATGCTTTTGACCATGCCCAGATCGGTTATGGGGCGCCGAATATCGGGGTCCAGCACGGTGCCCAACGCGGCATAGATCGCGTCGTGCAGGGCGGCGGTGTCATCGGGGTTCTCGGACATCGTGACCGAGTCTAAGGCAGTGTCCGGGCCGTTTCGCCCACGGCGAGACCGGCTCAGGCCGGGGGGAGGGCCTGCGGCCCACCGGGAGGGGTGCCGGGCAATGCCGGTGCCGGCGGAGCGGCCAGGGGG
>NZ_MVHH01000075.1 GCF_002086515.1 Mycolicibacter arupensis | reverse complement strand
GGACCGGGGGGATAGTGGTTCGGGTTGGGCGGACCGAACGGAGCCGGATGCGGGCCGGGCGGCTGCGGACCGCCCTGGCCGTAGGGCGTGAACCGAGTCTGGTCCTCGCTGGGTCGGTCGGAACCACCTGAAGATCCGAAGCGCGCCATTTCATCGATCGTAACGGAAAGCGCTGACGGCGCCCTGAGCCGAAAATCAGAAGCTGTCGACCTTGTCGATGCTGACGACCATGCCGTGGCCGGTGCGGTCATTGGTGAATCGGGTGCCCTCGATATCGGCCTTGATGGTCCAGCCCTGGGCCTCATACGTCAGATAGTCGATGGTGACCACCGGGATGTCGCCCAGATTGCCCAGCACCCATTGCACCGTTCCGTCGGCGCTGACGCTGACGCCGTTGGCGTGATGTCCGTCCTTGAGCGGGCTGTTGGTGAACTGGGCCTCGCAGTCGACCTGGGGTGAGGAGATCTGGCAGCGGGTGCGGCCCGATTTCGTCTCGATGAATACGTAGCCGTTGTCGTCGGGAGGAAGTGCAATGGGCCCGGCCGGCCGGCTCGGGCTGACCGAGGTGGTCGGGGACGGGGGGCTCGGCGGCGGCGCGGTGCTGGTCCGGGGCGGCCGAAACGACGGTTCCGGTGATCCGTCCCCGCCCGGCACGGCTGTCGGGCGACCGTCGACGGTGCTACTGCAACCGGCCAGCAGCAGCGCGGCCGCCAGCGTCAGCTTTCCGGCCGTCCTGAGCTTCGTCTGGTCTGGTATCCGCACGCATTCCCCCGCCGATGTCTCTTGCGGCCAGCGTACGCAAGCCGTGACATCCGTGGCTGTAGTGACGCGCGGTACTGGGGGTGCGACCCGGTGACGTTCCTGGATCAGGAAAAGTCGCGGAACGCCAGGGCCATGCCGAGCACCGCCGTCACCGCGGCGAGCCCGTAGCCCACCAGCGACCACCAGCCGGCGTGCTGATAGGCGGTCACGGCGACGATAGCGATGGCGCAGAAGAACAGCACCATTCCATACAGCGGGGGTCTGGCTGCGTATCGGTTGCGGGCCATGGGCGCTCGAGCCTTCTACTCGTCCGGGTCCGGTTGTGCGGCCACAGCCGGTGAGTGTTCGGGGGGGTGCTGCACGGCCGTGGCGCGCACCCGATCGCGCACCAGGTACCAGCCGCCGACCAGGGCCGGTGTGCCGATGAGCACAACCCCCCAGACGAAGGGGCCGCTGCGGTGATCGAACAGCATCAGCACCAAGACGCAGGCCAGGAATGCCAACGTCGCGTACCCGCTGTAGGGGGCCAGCGGCATCCGGAACGACGGCCGTTGCAGCACGCCGGCCTTGGCGAGGCGCAGCATGCGCAGCTGGCAGACCACGATCGTCGCCCACGACGTCATCACCCCGACCGAGGCGATGTTGAGCACGATCTCGAACGCCTGGCCCGGGCGAAGCGCGTTGAGCAGGACACCCAGCAGACCCACGCTGCTGGTCAGCAGGATGCCGCCGTAGGGCACGCCGTTCTTCGAAATCTTGCCGGTGAACGCGGGACCGCTGCCGTTGACGGCCATCGAGCGCAAGATCCGGCCGGTGGAGTACAGCCCGGCATTGAGGCTGGAGAACGCCGCGGTCAGCACCACCAGATTCATGATGCTGCCGGCGCCGGTGAAGCCCACCTTGGAGAAGAACGTGACGAACGGACTCTGGTGCTCTTTGAACGCCGTGTAGGGCAGCAGCAGCGCCAGGAGCACCACCGATCCCACGTAGAAGATCGCGATCCGGGCCACCACCGAGTTGATCGCTCGCGGCATGACCTTCTCGGGATCGGGTGTTTCGCCGGCGGCGGTGCCGACCAGTTCGACCCCGGCGTAGGAGAACACCACCCCCGAGGTGACCAGCACCAGGGGAATCACGCCGGCAGGCAGGAAGCCGCCGTTGTTGGCGATCAGCTGCAGGCCGGTCTCCTGGCCGTCGACCTGGTACCGGCCGCCCAAGAAGATGGTGCCCACGACCAGGAACGTCAGCAGCGCGATCACCTTGACCAGCGCGGCCCAGAACTCCAGCTCGCCGAAGAGTTTCACCGAGATCAGGTTCATCGACAAGACCGCCAGCAGCGCGATCAAGGCCAGCGTCCACTGCGGGATCACCGCGAACAGGTGCCAATAGTGGAAGTAGGCGGCGATCGCGGTGGTGTCCACGATGCCGGTCATGGACCAGTTCAGGACGTACAACCACCCGGTGACGAATGCGGTCTTCTCGCCGAAGAATTCGCGCGCGTATGAGACGAATGATCCAGTCGTCGGCCGGTGCAGCACCAGCTCGCCGAGCGCGCGCAGGATGAGAAAGACGAAGGCGCCACAGACCGCGTAGGCGATGAACAGGCCCGGCCCGGCCGAGGCGAGCCGCCCGCCGGCGCCCAGGAACAGTCCGGTGCCGATAGCGCCGCCCAGGGCGATCATCTGCAGCTGTCGGGGCGCCAGGTCTTTGCGGTAGCCCTCGTCCTCGCGGGCCAGTGTCGCCTGGGCAGCCAGGTGGGAGTCGGGGGCGTGTGCCATCGCGCTATTTACCGTGCCTGTCGTCGTGAGGTTCGTGCCATGGTGTCAGAGGCTGCCCGAGTAGGCCAGCTCTGATGGCCGAGGTGCCTCCGGCGTGGCGGCCGCCGTGGATCACCACGAACGACCTCGATCTTGCGGTGCGCCCAAGCCCGTTTACGCCCGGGCGCCGAGTCAGCGGACGCTCAGCGCCGCGCTGGCCGCGGACCGGTGACGGTACGTAAGGGCTGATTAGGGTTGAGGCCATGGCCGATCGACCCGCGCGAACCGCAGACGTGCACGAAGTCGCCGCGGCTATGCCCCACGTAACCAGAATCGAAGGGCCGAAAGGCAATCCGATCTACCAGGTGGGCGGTAATCGTTTGTGTTCTTTCGCACCCCACGGCCCGATGCGACGGACCCGGTCACCGGCCAGGCCTACCCCGATGTCATCGTGATCTGGGTGGAGTCGGACTCCGACAAGCAGGCCCTCATCCAAGACCCCACCACACCGTTCTTCACCACTGACCATTTCAACGGTCACCTGTCCGTTCTGGTTCGGGAGGCAGACTTGCACACGATCAGCGCGAGTGAACTGACCGAAGTCATCCAGGACGCCTGGCTCTCGCGCGCGTCAACCAGGCGAAGAGTCGCCTGGCTGGCTACCCGCGACGCCGACGGTTCGGGCCGATGAACAAGCGGATCGCCGTCGTGGGCGCCGGTATCGCGGGGTTGGCCTCGGCGGTTGGCCTGCATCGACGTGGTCACGCCGTTACCGTCCTCGAGCAGCGGACCGACACCTCCTCCGGTGCGGGGATCAGCATCTGGCCCAACGCCCTGGCGGCCCTGGACCAACTCGGTCTGGGAGATGCGGTGCGCGCGGCCGGTGGCCGGATCACCGCCGGGGCGGCGCGCTGGCATGACGGGACCTGGCTGCGCCGTCCGCAGACCGAACGAATAGTGCGGGCGCTCGGCGAGCCGCTGGTGGTCGTGCAACGCTCGGCGCTGCGTGATGTGCTCGCCGGCGCGCTGCCGGCCGGCGCCCTCCAGTACGGTCTGGCCGCCACGGAACTGGCGACCGCCGGTGACGGCGTGCGGCTGCACCTCTCGGACGGCTCGGCCCGCACGGTCGACGCAGTCGTGGGTGCCGATGGCACGCATTCGGTGGTGGCCCGCTATCTCAATGGCCCGCTGAAGCGGCGCTATGTCGGATACACCGCGTGGCGCGGCGTCGCCGCCTATGCGCTCGATCCAGACCTGGCCGGCAAGACACTGGGCCCCGGGGTGGAGACCGGTCATGTGCCGATGGGGCCGGACCTGACGTATTGGTTTGCCACCGAGCGGGCGCCGGCGGCGCGGCGAGCTCCCGAGCAGGAGTTGGCCTACCTGCGGGCGAAGTTCGCCCGGTGGGCGGAGCCGCTGCCCAGCATTCTCGCCGCGACCGCCGCGGACGACGTGCTGCGCGACGATCTCTACGACCGCACGCCGGCCCGGCACTGGGCGCGTGGTCCGATCGTGTTGGTGGGCGACGCGGCCCACCCGATGCGCCCGCACCTGGGCCAGGGCGGCTGTCAGGGCTTGGAGGACGCGGCGATCCTGGCCGCGTTCGTCGACCAGGCCCCGGACCTGGCGGCGGCCTTCGCGCGGTTCGCGTCCTTTCGCCGCCGTCGCGTGACGTCGGTGGTGCGGGAGTCGGCCATGCTCGGTAGGGCGGTGAATGTGCGGCCGGATCTGCTCAGCACCGCGCTCACCCGGGCCACCGCGATGGTCCCGGATTTCATCCTGATGAGGCATCTGGCGTCGGTCGCCGCCCGTACGGCGTTCGTGCTGCCCGACGAGGGTTGATGGTGTAACCGCACTTTCCGAGGGTCGGGAACAAACCCGGAACCCAGCCCGTTGACCACATCGACAAGTTGAGTCACAAGCACTCAAGTCTGGGTTGACAGGACGGCCGCTCAAGGAGCATCCTTGAGCGCAGTCCGCTCAGACTAGGGATATCGTCTATCAGGGAGGAATCACAATGGCTCGTGCGGTCGGAATCGACCTCGGGACCACCAACTCGTGCGTCGCAGTGCTGGAGGGCGGCGACCCCGTCGTCGTCGCCAACTCGGAGGGCTCGCGCACCACCCCGTCGGTCGTGGCGTTCGCTCGCAATGGCGAGGTTCTGGTCGGCCAGCCCGCCAAGAACCAGGCGGTCACCAACGTCGACCGCACCATCCGCTCGGTCAAGCGCCACATCGGCACCGACTGGAAAGTCGAGATCGACGGCAAGGACTACACCTCGCAGGAGATCAGCGCCCGCGTCCTGATGAAGCTCAAGCGCGACGCGGAGGCCTACCTCGGTGAGGACATCACCGACGCGGTGATCACCGTGCCGGCCTACTTCAACGACGCCCAGCGTCAGGCCACCAAGGAAGCCGGCCAGATCGCCGGGCTGAACGTGCTGCGCATCGTCAACGAGCCGACTGCGGCCGCCTTGGCTTACGGCCTGGACAAGGGTCACAAAGAGCAGACCATCTTGGTGTTCGACCTCGGTGGCGGCACCTTTGACGTCTCGCTGCTGGAGATCGGCGAAGGCGTGGTCGAGGTGCGGGCCACCTCCGGTGACAACCACCTCGGTGGTGACGACTGGGATGACCGCGTCGTGGACTGGCTGGTCGACAAGTTCAAGGGCACCTCAGGCATCGACCTGACCAAGGACAAGATGGCGATGCAGCGGCTGCGTGAGGCCGCCGAGAAGGCCAAGATCGAGCTGTCCAGCTCGCAGAGCACCTCGATCAACCTGCCGTACATCACCGTCGACGCCGACAAGAACCCGCTGTTCCTCGACGAGCAGCTCACCCGGTCGGAATTCCAGAAGATCACCCAAGATCTGCTGGACCGCACCCGCAAGCCGTTCCAGTCGGTGATCAAGGACGCCGGCATCTCGGTGTCGGAGATCGACCACGTGGTGCTGGTGGGTGGTTCCACCCGGATGCCCGCAGTGACCGACCTGGTCAAGGAGCTGACCGGTGGTCAGGAGCCCAACAAGGGTGTCAACCCCGATGAGGTTGTCGCCGTGGGTGCCGCGCTGCAGGCCGGTGTGCTCAAGGGTGAGGTGAAAGACGTTCTGCTGCTTGACGTCACCCCGCTGTCGCTCGGTATCGAGACCAAGGGCGGCGTGATGACCAAGCTGATCGAGCGCAACACCACCATCCCGACCAAGCGCAGCGAGACCTTCACCACTGCCGACGACAACCAGCCGTCGGTGCAGATCCAGGTCTTCCAGGGTGAGCGCGAGATCGCCTCGCACAACAAGCTGCTCGGCTCGTTCGAGCTCACCGGAATCCCCCCGGCCCCGCGTGGTGTCCCGCAGATCGAGGTCACCTTCGACATCGACGCCAACGGCATCGTGCACGTCACCGCCAAGGACAAGGGCACCGGCAAGGAGAACACGATCAAGATCCAGGAAGGCTCCGGCCTGTCCCAGGACGAGATCGACCGGATGATCAAGGACGCCGAGGCGCACGCCGAGGAGGACCGCAAGCGTCGCGAAGAGGCCGACGTGCGCAACCAGGCCGAATCGCTGGTCTACCAGACGGAGAAGTTCGTCAAGGAGCAGCGTGAAGCCGAAGGTGGCTCGAAGGTTCCCGAGGACACCCTGGCTAAGGTCGACTCCGCTATCGGTGACGCGAAGAAGGCGTTGGACGGCACCGACATCGGCGCCATCAAGGCGGCGATGGAGAAGCTGGGCGTCGAGTCGCAGGCGCTGGGTCAGGCGATCTACGAGGCCACTCAGGCCGAGCAGGCTGCCAATGACGCCGCGTCTGGTTCTTCCCGGGACGACGACGTCGTGGACGCAGAGGTGGTCGACGACGGAGACACCAAGTGAGCGAAGACAACTCACGCGAACAGTCTCCGGAGAACGTCACCGTCACCGACAAGCGGCGCATCGACCCCGAAACCGGTGAAGTGCGGGAGAGTTCCTCCGGGCCGGCCCCCAGTGGGCCGGCACCGGAGGAGCCGGCGGCGGACGACTCGCAGGTCGATCCGCTGGCCGAACTCACCGCCGACTTGCAGCGCGTCCAGGCGGACTTCGCCAACTACCGCAAGCGGGCGCTGCGTGATCAGCAGAACATCGCCGACCGCGCCAAGGCTGCCGTGGTGACCGAGCTGCTCGGGATCCTCGACGATCTGGATCGCGCCCGCACTCACGGTGACCTGGAGTCGGGTCCACTGAAAGCGATGGCGGACAAGCTGTCCGGTGTGCTCACCGGGATGGGACTGTCCGCGTTCGGCGCCGAGGGCGACGAGTTCGACCCTGCCCTGCACGAGGCGGTCCAGCATGAGGGCGAGGGCAGCCACTCGGTGATCGGCGTCGTGCTGCGGCAGGGTTACAAGCTCGGTGAGCAGGTGCTGCGGCACGCCATGGTCGGCGTGGTCGACACGGTGCCCGGCTCCGGCACGGTCGTTGACGGCGACACCGCTGAAGACAAATGACAGGTAAGGAGGTGACGCGTCATGGCTCAGCGTGAATGGGTCGAAAAGGACTTCTACAAGGAGTTGGGCGTCTCCTCCGACGCCAGCGAGAAAGAGATCAAGAGCGCCTACCGCAAGTTGGCCTCCGAACTGCATCCGGACCGCAATCCGAACAACCCGGCTGCCGCGGAACGCTTCAAGGCGGTCTCTGAGGCCTACAGCGTGTTGTCCGACGAGGCCAAGCGCAAGGAGTACGACGAGACCCGGCGGCTGTTCGCCGGCGGTGGCTTCGGGCGGCGCTTCAGCGGCGGCGGCGAGAACTTCGATCGGTTCTCCACCGGTGGTGACGGCAACGAGTTCAACCTCAACGACCTGTTCGGTGCGGCCGGCCAGACCGGCGGGGCCAACATCGGTGATCTCTTCGGCGGCCTGTTCGGGCGGGGCGCGCAACAGCGGCCCAGCCGGCCACGCCGCGGCAACGACCTGGAGACCGACTCGGAGCTGAGCTTCCTGGAGGCCACCAAGGGTGTGGAGATGCCGCTGCGGCTGACCAGCGCCGCACCGTGCACCAACTGCCACGGCAGTGGAGCGCGGCCCGGCACCAGTCCGCGAGTGTGCGTGTCCTGCAACGGATCCGGGGTGATCAGCAGCAACCAGGGTGCCTTCGGGTTCTCTGAGCCGTGTACCGATTGCCGTGGCAGTGGGTCGATCATCGAGCACCCGTGCACGGAGTGCAAGGGCACCGGGCGGGCCGCCCGGACCCGGACCATCAACGTGCGGATTCCGCCGGGAGTCGAAGACGGTCAACGGATTCGGCTGGCAGGACAGGGTGAGGCCGGCTTACGCGGCGCACCCTCGGGTGATCTATACGTGACGGTGCGCGTGCGCCCAGACAAGGTATTCGGTCGAGACGGGGACGACCTGACGGTCACCATCCCGGTGAGCTTCTCCGAACTCGCTTTGGGCACCACGCTTTCGGTGCCGACGCTGGATGGCAAGGTCGGTGTGCGGGTGCCTAAGGGAACCGCCGATGGCCGGATCCTGCGGGTGCGGGGCCGCGGTGTGCCCAAGCGCGGTGGCGGTCACGGCGACCTGCTGGTCACGGTCAAGGTCGCGGTGCCGCCGAACCTGGAGGGCGCGGCGCAGCAAGCGCTCGAGGCCTACGCGGAAGCGGAGCGGGCCAGCGGATTCGACCCGCGGTCCGGCTGGGCGGGTAACCGGTCATGAGTACGTCGGAGAATTCGCGCACGTTCCTGATCTCGGTGGCCGCCGAGCTGGCCGGCATGCACGCCCAGACACTGCGAACCTACGACCGGATCGGTCTGGTCAGCCCGCGCCGCAGCTCCGGCGGCGGGCGGCGCTACTCCGAGCGTGATGTCGACATGCTGCGTGAGGTGCAGCGCTTGTCGCATGACGAAGGCGTCAACCTGGCCGGAATCAAGCGGATCATCGAGCTCACCAACCAGGTCGAGGCGCTGCAGTCGCGGGTCAAGGAGATGGCGGCCGAGCTGGACAGCCTGCGAGCCAACCAGCGTCGCGAGATCGCGGTGGTGCCCAAGAGCACTGCCGTGGTGGTCTGGCAGCCTCGCCGCTAGCCGTTTGTCTCGTTGACTCTGCGTCCACCAGGCACCTTTCTCGCACTTTTGCCTGGTACACGCAGAGTCAACGGACTCCGATGGAGAACTGAGCTACGCCGGGCTGTCCCAAACGGGCCACGCTGAAGTCGCCGCGGCGCAGTGCGTCGGTGGGCGCGGCCATGGGCTCGAAGCAGACCACGTCTTCGGAGGCCGGCGCGTAGATCTGGGCCGCCGGATATCCGTGATCGAAGCGGACCTCGATGCGCCGGCTGCCACCGGACACCGCGAACACCGCACCATCGGCCACTTGGTCGAACCCGTGGTCGAAAACCGTCTCGCCCAACACCTCTGACCTGGCCGGGTGAGGCGCCAGCGCGCCGGTGGGTAAGCCGTGCGCGTCGACGATCCGGGCCCGCATGGGAGGGGTCTCGATGCGCCAGTGCTGTCGAGGCGTGTCGGGCAGCGTGAGGTAGGGGTGAAAACCGAAGCACAGCGGCACCGCCGCGGCACTGGTGGCCGTCACCGTTGTGCACACCGTCAAGGTGCGCTCGGCAAGCGTCATCTCCAGCTGCAGGCGGTGCGGGAAGGGGAACGTCGCCAACAGGTCCGGCCTGGATCCGAAGTCCAGTTCGGCGGTCAGCATCGATGACGAACGCGCACTGACCCGCCAACCGGTGTCGCCGGCGAGGGTGCCGTGGATAGGTGCACCGAACGTGTCGGTGTGCACCCCGCCTACCCCCGGAGTGAGGGACACCGACACGTCACCGAACCGGTAGTCGTTGCCGCTGAGTCGATTAGCCCACGGATACAGCAGCGGGATGCCCATGGTCGTGTGTGCGTCGACGTAGGCGGTCAGCCCGCGACGCTGGCCGAGCAGCTCCGCGCCGTCGTCGCACAACGACGTCCCGATCATGCCGGCCTGCGGCACGAACGTCGCAGTGAGCGGCGACGACGGATCCGACAGGACGCAGGGCTCGAGATCGATCATCCTCACTCCGACAGCGGGTCGTGTTGAATGCGTTGAGGGGGAGCGCCTTTAGCGATCAGAGCGGCCGCCGTGGCACGCGTCATCTCCGGCCCTCCGCAGATCAGGATCTGTCTGTCGCCCCAGCCTCCGTAGCGCGTGACCACCTCTGCCAGTCGTCCGGTCTGCCGAACGTGCAGCCCCCGCGGTGGCGTCACATCCGGATAGTCGCCGGCCCATTCCGGATCTCCCGAATACTCCGAGACCGGAGTCACCGACAGCCACGGATTGTGCGCCGCGATCTGCCACAGCACAGGCAGGTCGTAGAGCTCACAGGGGTACCTGCCGCCGAAGAACAGGTGCACACGTGGATTGACCGCCCACCGGGTCAGATCCATGATGATCGACCGCAGTGGCGCCAACCCCGTACTGCCGGCCACCATCAGGACGTCGCCGGCGTCCCGATCGACGTGCAGTCCGCCGTGCGGACTCGACAGCCGCCACCGGTCACCCGGTCGGGTTTCGCCGACGATAGCTGTGCTGACCAGGCCTCCGGGCACCACGCGGATGTGGAACTCGATGGCTCCGGTCTGGTCCGGCGGAATGCTCGGGCTCAGGTAGCGCCATGATCGCGGGCACTGGGGCACCTCGACTTTGACGTACTGGCCGCAGTGATAGGGCAGTGGCTGATCCAACTGCAGCCGCACCACGGCCAGGTCGCGCGAGACCCGAAGGTATTCGACCACGGTGCCGTCCCACCACGCCGGACCCTCTTCGGCGTCGGCGGCCCCGCCCATCACCCCGACGATCAGGTTCAGTGCTTCGCGGGCCGCGTCATCGACGGCGGCGGTCCATTGATCGGCCAAGGCGTCGCGCAGGGCGGCGTAGAGCACCTGCCGCACCACCCCGTAATGGCGTTGCGTCACACCGTACTTGCGGTGATCGCGGCCCAGCTGGGCCAGGAACGACACGGGTGCCTGCGCGCGCTGGGCGATGAACTCGCCGAAGACCCAACTCATGGCGTGGGCGAAGGTCGAGCGCTGGGTGGTCAGGTCGGCGGGGAACAGGTCGCGCACCGAGGGGTCGGTGCCAAACCATCGGGTGAAGAACTGGGCGACCACGCCGGAGCCGTCGGGCGGCTCGGCAAACGCGTCGCGCAGGACGCAAAGCGCGTCACGGTCGTCCAGGCCCACGGCCGCGATCCTAGTGCGGGCGCCCGTTAGATGTGATGTCCAGGGAGGTTGTCCCGCACGGTATCGGTGAGCCTGTGTGACAGGGA
>NZ_MVHH01000074.1 GCF_002086515.1 Mycolicibacter arupensis | reverse complement strand
CGGCTGCGCCGGGGCCCGGCCGCCCCGGTACCCGCGGCCCCGGCGCAGCCGCCGCTGATCCAGCAACCCGAGCTGCCGCCGTTCCTGCGGCCACCTGCCCAGAAGCCGCCCACCAACGGCGGCAACCCCTCATGGTTGCCGGGCAACAACGGCGGTGGAGGCAGCAACGGTGGCAACCCCTCCTGGTTGCCGGGCAACAACGGCGGTGGGAACAAGGGCGGCAATCCCTCCTGGTTGCCCGACAACGATGGTGGCGGCAAGAAGGGCGGAAACCCGTCGCCGTGGTTGCCCGGCGTCGGCTCCAACGGCGGCGGAAACCCGTGGTTTCCGGGCCTCGGTGGCAGCGGCAACTCCGGCGGACGCGGCGGCACCGGTGGGGGTTCCTGGATTCCCGGCCTCGGTGGTGGCGGTGGCAAAGGCGGTGGTGGCGGGGGTGGCTGGCCCTTCTGAGTCACCGGTCGATCCACTAGCCTGACGGCGTGGACTACGCCGCAGCTCTGCTTGACCAGACGCATGCCTTCGGGGAGTTGTTCCGGGCGGGCGATCCCGACCTGGCCATCCCGACCTGCCCGGAATGGAACCTCAACCAACTGTTCCGGCACTTCGGGCGCGGAAATCGTTGGTCTGCACAGATTGTCGCCGATCAGATGGACGGCCCGCTGGATCCGCGGGCCGTTCTGGACGGCAAACCGCCCGCCGAGACCGCCGCGGCGATCGACTGGCTCAACGACGGCGCGCAGCGGGTGCTCGACGCCGTCGCCGAGACCGGGCCGAACACCCCGGTGTGGACGTTTCTCGGCCCCCGACCGGCGTCGTGGTGGGTGCGCCGGCGGCTGCACGAGGCAACGGTGCACCGCGCCGACGCCGCCCTGGCGCACGGCGGCGAGTTCACGCTCGAGCCGGAGTTGGCCGCTGACGGAATCAGTGAGCTGCTGGACCTGATGCCGGCGGTCGTGGCGCGCAATGCTGATGCCGTGCCGTTGGCCGAAGGCCAGAGTGTGCACCTGCACGCCACCGATGACGGCCTCGGACCGACCGGTGAGTGGACCATCAGCCGGCCCGCGGGTACCGACACGGTGTGCTGGTCGCACGAGCACGGCAAAGCAACGGTGGCACTACGCGGTGGCGCGCGTGACCTGTTTCTGGTGGCGACGCGCCGGGTTGGGCTGGCCGATACCGACATCGCGGTCTTCGGTGATGCCGAGGTGTGGCGCACGTGGGTCGAGCACACCGCCTTCTGAAGTCGCGGTAGTTTGGGCGACCATGAGCACATCGGAGATCGCAACGGTCCTCGCCTGGCATGACGCCCTGGCCGCCGGTGATCTGGACACCCTGGAACAACTGTCCAGCGACGACATCGAGGTAGCCGACGCCGACGGTGCCGGGCAGGGCCATCAGGCGTTGCGCCGGTGGGCCGAGTCGGTGGAAGTCACCGCCGGAATTGGCCGGATGTATGTGCACGACGGCGTGGTGGTGGCCGAGCTGACTCCCCAGGGCGAAGGGATCGCCTTCCGGGTGGTGCACGACCGCGTCACCGCGGTGTTCCGCCACGCGGACCTCGACGGCGCATTGGCCGCCACCGAGCTCACCGAGGCCGACCGGGTCGACTGACCCGTTAGGCTGAGCGGCATGCGCGGGATCATCCTGGCCGGTGGCTCCGGCACCCGCCTGCATCCGATCACCATGGGCGTCAGCAAGCAGCTGCTGCCGGTGTACGACAAACCGCTGGTGTATTACCCGCTGTGCACGTTGATGTTGGCCGGTATCCGGGACATTCAGGTGATCACCACCGGTCACGATGCACCGGCTTTTCAGCGGCTGCTGGGCGATGGCAGTGCCTTCGGTGTCGACATCAGCTACGCCATCCAGGAGCAGCCCGACGGCCTGGCGCGGGCTTTCGTGATCGGGGCCGACCACATCGGCATCGACTCCGTTGCCTTGGTGCTGGGAGACAACATCTTTTACGGCCCCGGCCTGGGCACCAGTCTTCGTCGCCACCAATGCCTCTCCGGTGCAGTGATTTTCGCGTATTGGATGGCAGATCCTTCGGCCTACGGGGTGATCGACTTCGATGCCGACGGCTCTGCGGTATCGGTGGTGGAGAAACCTGCCGAGCCCCCCTCCCACTACGCGATACCCGGGCTGTACTTCTATGACAACGACGTCGTCGAGATCGCTCGGGGCTTACAACCTTCGGCGCGGGGCGAGTACGAGATCACCGACATCAACCAGACCTACCTCGATCAGGGCCGGCTCACGGTCGAGACCCTGGCTCGGGGCACGGCGTGGTTGGACACCGGGACCTTCGACTCGCTACTGGACGCCGGCGACTATGTCCGCACTGTCGAGCGTCGCCAGGGTCTCAAGATCGGCGTTCCCGAGGAAGTGGCCTGGCGGATGGGCTTCATCGACGACGACGCCCTGGCGATCCGGGCGGCGGCGCTGCACAAGTCGGGCTACGGTGACTACTTGATGGGGTTGCTGGATCCGCGGTGAGTTCCCGCCCGCGAGGGGTTCGCCCCGGCGAGTCTTTGCTTGATCATCTCGTTCGAACGTCGTAGCGACTGCTCCGCAGCGTCGCGGCTGTCGCCCATCCCCACGAACATGTCGATGGTCATCGGGCCCAGGATTCGGGTCAACGCGCGACCGTCCTGTTCGAAGGTGCCGACCAGCTCCAAAAGCACCACGCCGTGGATCATGCTCCAGATTCGCCCGGCCAGCTCGCCGGCGTCATCCCGGCGGATTCGTCCGCTGGCAACGATGCGCTCCACGGCCGCAACGAGCTGGTCGAAAGCGGCTGTGGCTAAAGGCAGCTCGGGAACATGGAGCTTCTGCGGTGCGGCCAGTCCGAACATGAGTCGATAGCGCTGCGGGCTGGCCAACGCGAATTCCCGGTAGGCGTAGCCCATGGAGAAGAAGTCGGTCATCGGATCGTCGGTCTTGGGAGCTGAGGCCAGCGCGACGCCGAAGCGCTCGAATGCCGCCGACACGATGGCTTCCAGGAGTCCGTTCATGCCGCCGAAGTGGGTATAGACGGCCATGGTGGACGCCCCGATCTCGGCGGCGACCTTGCGCGCCTGCAGTGCCTCGGGGCCCTCACTGTCCAACAGCCGGGTGCCGGCCTCGATCAGGCGCTCACGCGGACTCGGATGCACCCTTGCCATCCTGCCATAACGATGTTATACATGGTAGATAACATCGTTATGGACCGGAGGTGTCCGATGACCAACCCCTACCTACAGGGCGGATTCGCGCCGATAGCGCAGGAGCACACCCTCACCGAGCTGGAGGTGACCGGGGCCATCCCGGACTACCTGGACGGCCGCTACCTGCGCAACGGGCCCAACCCGGTCGGCGAGATCGATCCCGCCTTCTATCACTGGTTCATCGGCGACGGCATGGTGCACGGCGTGCGCCTGCGTGACGGCAAGGCGCAGTGGTACCGCAACCGCTACGTGCGCGGCCCCCAGACCGCGGCCGCTCTCGGCGAGAAGCCACCACCCGGTCGGCACGGCGGGCCGTCGGGAATCGGGGCCAACACCAACGTGATCGGGCACGCGGGGCGGACGTTGGCGCTGATCGAAGGGGGCATCTCCTGCTACGAGCTGACCGATGAGCTGGACACCGTAGGTACCTGCGACTTCGACGGCACCCTGCCGGGCGGCTACACCGCACACCCCAAGCGCGACCCGGCGACCGGTGAACTGCACGCCGTCTCCTACGCGTTCAACCGCGGCAACAGTGTCCAGTACTCGGTGATCGGCACGGACGGGCGCGCGCGGCGCACCGTCGACATCGAGGTCACCGGATCGCCGATGATGCACGACTTCTCCCTGACCGAGAAGCACGTCGTCTTCTACGACCTGCCGGTCACGTTCGACACGCGCCGGGTCGCCGAGGGCGCGGCGCCGCGCGGCCTACGGCTGCCGGTG
The DNA here is from genome assembly GCF_002086515.1 of Mycolicibacter arupensis. Taxonomy (GTDB): domain Bacteria; phylum Actinomycetota; class Actinomycetes; order Mycobacteriales; family Mycobacteriaceae; genus Mycobacterium; species Mycobacterium arupense. The sequence goes on along the minus strand of NZ_MVHH01000074.1, from coordinate 7,286 downwards.
CGGCTGATCATGTCGGCGGTGATCGGACGGGTGCGTATCCCGGACCCGATCACCGCCCGCATGCCGAGGTCCAAGAGCAGTGTGCGCACCATGCCGTATCGGTGGAACCCGAAATACCCGGCGCGAGTGGGGGTTATGCCCCGTGACGGGAACAATGCCGACGTGCGGTGGTTCGAAGTGGAGCCCTGCTACGTGTTCCACCCGATGAATGCCTACGACGAGGGTGACACCGTGGTGCTCGATGTGGTCCGGCATCCGAAGATGTTCGACACCGAGATGCGTGGCCCGGCCGAAGGGCTGCCCACGCTGGAGCGCTGGACCGTCGACCTGGCCGACGGCAAGGTTCGCGAGTCGCGCGTCGATGACCGGGGTCAGGAGTTTCCGCGTGTGGACGAGCGGCTGGTCGGCAGGCGTCACCGCTTCGGCTACGCCGTCAGCATCGGCAACGGTGTGGTTCCCGATGCGACGCTGCTCAAGCATGACCTGATCGGCGGTTCGACGGCCACACGGTCATTCGGCGAGGGAAAGCAGTTGGGCGAATTCGTCTTCCAGCCCGCAACCGCGGACGCCGCCGAAGATGACGGGGTGTTGATGGGCTTCGTCTACGACAGCGCCACCGACACCAGCGAACTGGCGATCCTGGACGCCGCCACGCTCGACGATGTCGCGGCCATCCACCTACCGCACCGGGTGCCCGCCGGATTCCACGGCAACTGGGTGCCGACCGGCCAGTAGGAGGTCGCGATGAGTTCGCTGCTAGCCAAGTCGCTGGATTCCGCTGTGCGCGTAGGTGATGTGGAGCGGTCACGCGCTGCCGATCAGATCGGTGCGGCATTGACGCAGGGATACCTCGACATGGCGGAATACGAGACGCGACTGGCGCGGGCGTTTGAGGCCCAGACCGTCGGTGCGCTCGCCGAGCTGGTGGCCGATCTGCCGGTCACACGCATCGAAAGGCGTGGCGCGCGTCGCCGGGCGCAGCGCGGTGCGGGCGCCCGGCGCGGTGTGCGGATACACCTGGGCGTCTACCTGGCGGTGTCGGCGGTGATGATCGCCATCTGGTTGCTGACCGCGGTGTTCGCCGGTGCGGGGTACTTCTGGCCGGTCTGGCCGATCCTCGGGTGGGGCATCGGCGTCATCGCGCATGCGGTTCCGGTCGGGGCTTCCGCTCGACCCACGCGTCGGAGGAACTAGGGCCGGTAGCTGACCAGGAAGTTGCCCAACCGCTCGATCGCATTGGACAGGTCGCGAGCCCAGGGCAGCGTCACGATCCGCAGGTGGTCGGGCGCCGGCCAGTTGAACCCGGTGCCCTGGGTGACCAGGATCTTCTCCTGCAGCAACAGGTCCAGCACCAGCTGCTCGTCGTTGTCGATCGGGTAGACCTCGGGGTCCAGCCGTGGGAACGCGTAGAGCGCCCCGCGGGGCTTGACGCAGGACACGCCCGGAATCTCGTTGAGCTTGGTCCAGGCGACATCACGCTGCTCGAGCAGTCGCCCACCCGGCAGCACCAGATCGTCGATGCTCTGGTGACCGCCCAACGCCACCTGGATGGCGTGCTGTGCGGGAACATTCGGGCACAGCCGCATGCTTGCCAGCAGGTTGATGCCCTCCAGGAAACTGGTCGCGTGCTCCTTGGGGCCGGTGATCGCCAGCCAGCCCGAGCGATAGCCCGCGACCCGGTAGGCCTTCGACAGGCCGTTGAAGGTCAGGCACAGCAGGTCCGGCGCCAGCGTGGCCAAGCTGGTGTGCTGGGCGTCGTCGTAGAGGATCTTGTCGTAGATCTCGTCGGCCAGCAGCAGCAGCTGGTGCTTGCGCGCCAATTCGACGATCTGGTTGAGAATCTCGCGGCTGTAGACCGCGCCGGTCGGATTGTTCGGGTTGATCACCACCAGCGCCTTGGTGCGCTCGGTGATCTTGGATTCCATGTCGGCGATGTCGGGCTGCCAGCCCTGAGTCTCATCGCATAGGTAGTGCACCGGCGTGCCGCCCGCCAGCGACGTCGACGCCGTCCACAGCGGATAGTCCGGCGCCGGGATCAGCACCTGGTCGCCGTTGTCCAGCAGCGCCTGCAGCACCATGGAGATCAGCTCCGACACCCCGTTGCCCAGGTAGACGTCATCGACGTCGAAGCGGGGGAAGCTCTCGATGAGTTCGTAGCGGGTGACCACTGCGCGCCGCGCCGGCAGGATGCCCTGGGAGTCCGAGTAACCCTGCGCGTAGGGCAGCGCCTGGATCATGTCGCGCATGATCACGTCGGGCGCCTCGAACCCGAACGGCGCGGGATTGCCGATGTTGAGCTTGAGGATCCGGTGCCCTTCGGCCTCCATCCGGGCGGCCTGGGCGTGGATCGGACCGCGGATCTCGTAGAGGACGTCTTGCAGTTTGGTGGACTGCGCGAACGTACGCTGCCGTGGCTGACTGCCGGTGGCAGGCCAGGGCATCTGATGCGGCAACGGATGAGCGGTCACGTCGACAATGGTCCCATAGTTGTCCAATCAAAATTTGCCCGAGAAAAAAGTTGGGGCCGTATGTGCACCCACACGGCCCCAACCTGTTATCTCAGCGTTTGCCCGGCGGCCGCGCGCCGCGCTGGATTCCCAGCCCCTTGACCGGCGGCTGCTCCTTGGGCGCTTCCGCCGCCGGAGCGGCCTCGGGAGCCTCCGGCTCGGCAGCCGGTTCGGCGGCGGGGGCCGGCTCGGCAGCCGGAGCCGCGGGAGCGGACTTCTTGGCGCCGGGCTTGCGGGCGCCGGCCGCCATACCCAGGCCCTTCACCGGCACAGTCGGTGCTGCAGGTGCCGCGGGCGCCGCGGCCTCTGCCGGCGCCTCGGGCGCGGCAACGCTGGCCTCGGCGGCCGGTGCAGCGGCCGGGGCCGCCTTCTTAGCGCCCGGGCGCTTGGCGCCACTGGCCATCCCGAGGCCCTTCACGGGCGCAGCAGGTGCGGCAGGTTCCGCGGGTGCGGCAGCGCTGGCCTCGGCAGCGGGGGCAGCCTCGGCAGCGGCCGGGGCCGCCTTCTTGGCGCCCGGGCGCTTGGCGCCACCGGCCATCCCCAGTCCCTTCACCGGAGCAGCGGGTGCCTCGGGTGCGGCAGCGCTGGCTTCGGCTGCCGGGGCTGCCTTCTTGGCGCCGGGGCGCTTGGCGCCGCCGGCCATCCCCAGGCCCGTGACCGGAGCCGCGGCCTTGACCTCGGCGGCCGGCTTGTCCGCCGTCGCCACTGCCGCTGCAGCCGGCTCGGCTGCCTTCTCCTCGGCCTTCTTCGGTCCGGCCTTGGCGGCTGCCTCGGCGGCGGTGCCCTTCGCGGGCAGCGTCACCGCGTCCATGTCGAGCGACTCCAGCAGCAGCTGGGCGATGTCGCGCACGTCCACGCCCTCACGACCGGAGGCTTCGATGCGGTCATCGATACCGTCGCTGACCATCACCCGGCAGAACGGGCAGCCAGTGGCGACGGTGCTGGCGCCGGTGGCCAGCGCCTCGTCAACGCGGTCGTGGTTCACCCGCTTGCCGATGTGCTCTTCCATCCACATCCGGGCGCCGCCGGCGCCGCAGCAGAACGAACGGTCGGCGTTGCGCGGCATCTCGACCAGGTTGGCACCGGAGGCCTCGACCAGCTCACGCGGCGGCTCGTAGACCTTGTTGTGGCGGCCCAGGAAGCACGGGTCGTGGTAGGTGACCTCGCGCGACACCGGAGTGACCGGAATCAGCCTCTTGTCCCGGACCAACCGGTTGAGCACCTGGGTGTGGTGCAGCACCGTGTACTCGCTGCCCAATTGCGGGTACTCGCGCGAGATCGTGTTGAAGCAGTGCGGGCAGCTGGCGATGATCTTGCGGTTCGGCTTGTCGAGGCCGCCGAACACCTCGTTGAGCATCTCGACGTTCTGGGACGCCAACTGCTGGAACAGGAACTCGTTGCCGGCACGCCGGGCCGGGTCACCGGTACAGGTCTCGCCGGTGCCCAGCACCAGGAACTTCACGCCCGCAGCGGCAAGCAGCTCGGCGGTGGCCTTAGTGGTCTTCTTGGCGCGGTCCTCATAGGCGCCCGCGCAGCCCACCCAGAACAGGTACTCGAAGCCGTCGAAGCTGTCGACGTCTTGGCCGTAGACCGGGACGTCGAAGTTGAGCTCGTCGATCCAAGCGGTGCGCTCCTTGGAGTTCTGCCCCCACGGGTTGCCCTTGTTCTCCAGGTTCTTGAACAGCACGCTCAACTCGGACGGGAACTCCGACTCCACCAGCACCTGGTAGCGGCGCATGTCCACGATGTGGTCGATGTGCTCGATGTCCACCGGGCACTGCTCCACGCAGGCGCCGCAGTTGGTGCACGACCACAGCACGTCGGGGTCGATCACGCCGCCCTGTTCGGCGGTGCCCACCAATGGCCGGACGGCCTGAGCCGGGCCGGAGCCGCCGATGCGCTCAAAGCCCTTCTCCGGGACGTGGTGGCCGGGGGCAGGCGCGGCATCGGCCAGGTCGACCTCGCCGGTCGGCATCGGCTTGTCGCCGAGCAGGTAGGGGGCCTTGGCCATCCAGTGGTCACGCAGGTCCATGATGACCAACTTGGGGCTCAGCGGCTTGCCGGTGTTCCAGGCGGGGCACTGCGACTGGCAGCGGCCACACTCGGTACAGGTGGCGAAGTCGAGCATGCCCTTCCAGGTGAAGTCGTCGATCTTGCCGCGACCGAACACCTCGTCCTCGGGCGGGTTGTCGAAGTCCAGCGGTTCGCCCTGGTACTCGATCGGCAGCAACGGGCCCAGGGCGTTCGGCAGCCGCTTGAACGTGACGTTGATCGGGGCCAAGAAGATGTGCAGGTGCTTGGAGTTCAGCACGATCAGCAGGAAGCCCAGGGCCACCGCCACGTGCAGCAGAAGGGCGGAGGTCTCGATGATCTCGTTGACCTCCAAGCCCAGCGGCGCCAGGAGCTTGCCCATGAGATGGGACAGGTAGGCGCCCTTGCCGTAGGGCAGGGTGCCGGTGTTGACGGCCGCCCCGCGCAGCAACAGGAAGGTCCAGACCACGTTGAGGATCATCACGAGGATCAGCCACGCGCCGCCGTTGTGCGAGCCGTAGAACCGCGACGACCGGCCGTGTTCGGTGGGGTTGCGCAGGACGCGGATGATCATGAACACGAATATCGACAGGGTGACCGTGGTGATGAAGAAGTCCTGCAGGAAGCCCAGGGCGTCCCAGCGGCCGACGAGCGGGATGGTGAAGTGCGCGTTGAACATCTGGCCGTAGGCCTCGATGTAGACCGTGATCAGGACGAAGAACGCCCACATGGTGAAGAAGTGGGCGATCCCCGGGATGTTCCACTTCAGCAGTTTGGCCTGGCCGGCGACCTCGCGGATCTGCGTTTCGATCCGGGTCTTGATGTCGTTGGTCCGCTCAGCGCCGACCTTCTGACCTGACTTGACCAGCCGGAAGAGCCAGAACACCCGGCGGGCGGCGAGGAGGACGACAAGCCCTGTCAGGGACATGCCGAGCACCAGCCGGATCAGCATGTGGACATTTTCGGTCACGGAGAACCTCTCCCATCGCAAGTTACCGGCCAGTAACTTAACCTTGGTTACCGGCGGGTAACTTATCGCCAATCGTGCGCAGCACCTGTTCAAGCCCTACAAGGTGCTCGCTCATAGTGCCACCCCGAGGCCGTTCGGCGCGACGAAGGTTGGCCTAACTGAATCGCCCGGCGACCGTGAGGAGGGCCGTGGAGCCGGCTGGGAGACGGCGGTGAATCAGAAGCCGGGCAGCGGGATCACGATCTCGGGCGGCCGCCGTGTCGTCGTTGGGGTGCTGGGCTCGGTGGGGGCGATCGTCGTTGTCGGGGTAGTCGACGGCGCCGTCGTGGTGGGAGTTTCTGGGGTGCTCGAGGTGGTTGGTGGCGCGCTGGTCGTGGTGGGGGTCGGTTCGGGGGTGGTGGCCGCCGGCGGTTCGGTCTCGGTCGCCGGTGGGGGGTTCTCGCCGGCCGCGGTGCTGGGAACAGCCGGTGCCGGGGCAGCGGGTTCCTCGGCAGGTGCGGTCGTGGATGGCGCCGATGTGGTCGTCGGTGCGGTGGTGGCCGGTTCCTTGTGAACCAGTCCGACCATGCCCCACACCAGCAGGGCGATCAGGATCGCGGTCAACACGCCCAGCCCGACCAGAGCCACTGGCCGCAGGTACCAGGGAGTCGGTGCAGGCGGATCCGACCACAGGGGCTGGTGTCCGATGGGCTCGCGGTGCTCGCTGTAGTAGTCCGGCTCGCCATAGTCGCCGCCATAGCCGAGATCGGCCCGCTGCGTGGGCTCGCTATTGGGGTCCTGCGGCGATCGGTTCACGCACACCGAGGATAGGGAACGCGCCTGACGAAACCCCGCGACGAAACTGGCCGAAATCCGTCAGTTGGCCGAGCGTCGGCGTGCGACCAGGGAGAATACTGCCCGCCAGCCGAGCAGAAACACGGCGGTCACCGTGGCTGCGACCAGGACGAAGCTGCGCGCCACGCCCGCCGATGTCGCTTCCCGCAGGAGCATGCCGACCAGCACTGTCGATATCCACACGGTCACGCCGGTGGGTATCACGGCCGTCGGGGCGCGCCAGCCGCGAGACAGCAGCCAGCCCACTGCCGTGCCGCTCAGAAACGGCCACGCTGTCGTTGCCAGGCCGCTGATGGTCAGGCCTTCATCGTGGCTTCGCCGGCCGAGGGCGCAGAAGATCAGGACGGCCACCACATCGATACCGAGCCAGGCGGGTTGCCGCGGTGCTTGCATGCGGCGAGAGTACCGGCCCGGTGAATTACCGGTACGGGGGAATCGTGATGACCGTCGGCAACTGGGGAACCTTGGGCACGGGCGGGATGGTCACCACCGAGGGCAACGACGGCAGGTGCGGGCGGTGGCGATGCGGTGGCTCGCTGGGCGCTGGTGCCTGCTGGGCCGGTGGCTGCTGGGGTGGGGCCTGGCGGGGCGGCGCGGCAGGGGGCGCCGTGGTGCTGGGTGTGCTGGACGTGACGCTGGTCGAACTGCCGGCGGTGGTGCTGGTGGTGGTGCTGGACGAGCTGGACGAGCTGGTCGCCGGGGCGGTGCTCCCGCCACCGGGTCCGCGGCTGGTCAGCTGGATGATCCCCCAGATCACCAGTGCGAGCATGACCGCGATCAGCCCGAACCAGGCGATCAGCACCGACCGTCGGCGGAACCAGGGGATATCGGGCGTGGCCGCGAAGTCGGAGGCCGCCGGGGCGGCCGGCTCATCGAAGGGCTCGAAGGGCTTGTAGGCGGCGTACTGGGTGGGGGCATCTCCGGGACGTGGGCCGGGACGGGGG
>NZ_MVHH01000073.1 GCF_002086515.1 Mycolicibacter arupensis | reverse complement strand
CCCCCGACGTCATCGACACCTGGATCAACTACAAACGCGACAACGAAATCACCCCCATCAACCTGCGCCCCCACCCCTACGAATTCGCCCTCTACTACGACTGCTGACCCCGAGCGCACGCTCGACCCGGTCGTTAGGGCTGGGCTCATCGGTGATGGGCACCTGCGCGGCTAAGCTGCACAGTTGTTGGGCCACCCGGCCGTGCCGCTGCCGTATGCCTCGAGGAGCCGATGAACGCAGACGACGACTTTCTGCGGGAGCGGGTGCCCCCGCCGCAGCAGCAGCCGCGGCCGTGGGCCCCGCCGCCACAGCAGCCTCCGCCGCCACCTCAACCGGCGCCCTACCTGCAGCCGGGCCCGATGACGCGGCCACAGCCCACCCGCGGCTGGCGACGAGTCGTGCTTTCAGCGACGCTCGGGCTGGTCAACCTGGGTCCGTCGCCTGCGGAGAGGGAAGAAGCGACGTATCTGGCGGCTATCCGGTCACTGCCCAACGGCAGCTACAAGGTGGGCGTTCTCGGTAAGGGCGGCGTCGGCAAGACGACGGTGGCGGCCAGCGTCGGATCGGTGTTCGCGGCCCTGCGCCGCGCCGACCACGTAGTGGCGGTCGACGCAGACACTGCGTTCGGCCGGCTCGGCAGTCGGATCGATCCCCACGCCACCAGCTCCTACTGGGATCTGGCCGCCGACCAGAGCATGCAGTCGTTCACTGACATCAGCAGCCGGGTGGGTGCCAACGCGGCGGGGCTCTATGTGTTGGTGGGTGAGCCCGCGGCGGGCAAGCGCCGAATCCTCGACGCGGCGTTGTACCGGGAGGCAGCGCTGCGCTTGGACCGGCATTTCACCATTTCGATCATCGACTGTGGCTCGACCATGGACTCGCCGGTGACCCAAGAGGCTCTGCGAGACCTGGACGCTCTGATCGTGGTCTCGTCGCCGTGGGCGGATGGTGCCGGCGCGGCAGCTAAAACTATGGAGTGGCTGGCGGATCGGGGCCAGGGCGGGCTGCTGCAGCGCACCGTGGTGGTGCTCAACGACTCCGACGGCCACGCCGACAAGCGCACCCGCTCGGCTCTGACCGCACAGTTCCTCCGGCATGGCCAGGCAGTGGTCGAGGTGCCGTTCGATCCGCACCTGCGGCCAGGCGGGGTGATCGACGTGATGAGTGAGATGACGCCGGGGGCCCGCCGGCGGTTTCTGCAGATCGCGGCGATCGTCGCCCACTACTTCGCGTCCCGGCCCCGGGGACGGGACGCGAAGCCCGGCCGGTCTCAGAGCACGTAGCGCACGACGCTCTCGGCGACGCAGGCCGGCTTGGCATGGGCGTCGATGGACACCGTGGTCGAGTAGGTCACCTGGTGCGCGCCACCACCGACATCGGCTACCTCCACTACTGACGTCTCGGCACGGATCCTGGAGCCCACCGGGACCGGCGCGGGGAAGCGCACCTTGTTCAGGCCGTAGTTGATCGCCAGCTTGACCCCTTCTACCCGGCTGATCTGCGCCATCAGCTGCGGCAACATGGCCAGCGTCATATATCCGTGGGCGATCGTGGTCCCAAACGGCCCGTTGGCCGCCCGCTCGGGGTCGACGTGGATCCATTGATGGTCGCCGGTCGCGTCCGCGAACAGGTTGACCGCGTCTTGAGTGATGGTCACCCAGTCGCTGTGGCCGATCACCTGACCCGCGCATGCGGCAAGTTCTTCGATTGATCCGAAAGTACGCATCTGCCCTCGCTCCCGTGTTATTCCGTGGCGACCGCGCCCTGATGGCGCAGCCGGTTGATGTCTTCGGCGCTCAGTCCGAGGCGGTCGGCCAGCACCTGCACGGTGTCGGCGCCCAGCGCTGGTGCCACGGCCGCCGGTGGGTGGATACCGTCGATAGACGACGGGAGCCCGGCAGCCAAGTACTGCCCCACCCGAGGCTGATCCAGTTCGGTGAACATGGGGTTGTCGCGCAGGCCTTCGTCCGCGGCGACTTCGGCAAAGCTGCGGTAGCGGTCCCACAGCAGCGAGGTCGCCGCCAGAGCGGCCTCGATCTGCCCCGCCGATTGGGCGGTGAACCAGCCGCTGAACAGTCCGGTCAGCAGGTCACGATGGCAGTAGCGCTGCCCTTCGTCGTCGAAATCGATGCCACGCGCTTGTGCCAGCGCGGCAAGGACTTTCGTCGATTCCGTTAACTCGGCCAGGTCACGAAAATGCCGGTTGGTCAGGGTCACCACCATGAACGACGCGCCATCGCAGCTGGTGAAGCTCTGCCCGTACTGGCCATATACCGCGTTGCCGATACGTTCGCGGCGGACGCCGTTGACCATGGCCTCGGTGAGGAAGCCCAACGCACTGGCGGTCCCCAGCGCGACATCCTGCAGCGCCAGCCGGATCCGACAGCCCTCCCCGGTCTGTGCCCGCCGATGCAGCGCGGCCGATACCGCAACCGCGGCATGCAGCCCGCAGGCGATGTCCCACGCCGGGAGCACGTGGTTGATCGGCGCGGCGCAGTCGGCGGGCCCGGTCACCAGGGGAAAGCCGACGCCCGCGTTGACCGTGTAGTCGACCGCGGTGGATCCATCCGAACGGCCGACTACCTCGAGATGGATCAGGTCGGGACGCTCCGGAGCTAACGCTTCATAGGAAAGCCACTGCCTGCCAATCATATTCGTGATCACGACGCCACTGTCGGCGATCAGCCGCTGGATCACCTGTTGGCCCTCGGGAGACCGCAGATCGGCCACCACGGAGCGCTTACCCTTGTTCAGACCCGTCCAGTAGATGGACGTGCCGTCGTCGGTGACCGGCCAGCGCCGATAGTCGGCGGCACCGCCGATCGGGTCGACGCGCACCACGTCGCAGCCCAGTTGCGCCAGCGTCATACCGGCGAGTGGCACGGCGACGAAGCTGGCTATCTCGACGACGCGAACTCCTGCCAGCGGAGCGCCACCGGTCCCCAAGACCCGAGCACTGGCCTGCATGAACTGCCCCTTTGTCGATGACTACGTCGACTATATGCCCCGCCTTCGGCCAGCACGGCCAACGGCGAGTCCGGCCCGAATCTCAATCGTTGCCGAACCGCGATATGAAATCCCGTGGCGGCGAACAGGACACGGTGGCGCTGCGTGTTTGACTCCTGGGCAGAAGGCAAGACCGCACGACACTCGGATGGGAAAAGAGCTATGAAGAGCGTTTCGAAGTTGCGTTACGCGGCGAGTCGGCTACCGCGCCGGCTTATGGTCGCGGCGGTGGGGGCCGCGCTACTGAGCGGCCTCGTCGGGGTTGTCGGTGGTTCGGGCAGCGCGTCGGCGTTCTCCCGCCCGGGCCTGCCGGTGGAGTACCTGCAGATCCCCTCGGCCGCGATGGGCCGTGACATCAAAGTGCAGTTCCAGCCGGGTGGCACCCACGCGGTGTACCTGCTCGACGGTCTGCGCGCCCAGGACGACTACAGCGGTTGGGACATCAACACCCCGGCGTTCGAGGAGTACTACCAGTCCGGACTGTCGGTGATCATGCCCGTCGGCGGGCAGTCCAGCTTCTACTCGGACTGGTACCAGCCGTCGCAGGGCAACGGCCAGAACTACACCTACAAGTGGGAGACCTTCCTGACCCGGGAGATGCCCACCTGGCTGCAGGCCAACAAGGGTGTTTCGCCCTACGGCAATGCCGTGGTCGGACTGTCCATGGCAGGCGGTTCCTCGCTGATCCTGGCGTCCTACTACCCGCAGCAGTTCCCCTACGCGGCAGCGCTTTCGGGCTTCCTGAACCCGTCCGAGGGCTGGTGGCCCACCTTGATCGGGCTGGCGATGAACGATGCCGGCGGTTACAACGCCAACAGCATGTGGGGCCCGTCGTCGGACCCGGCGTGGAAGCGCAATGACGCAATGCTGCAGATCCCGCGGCTGGTCGCCAACCGCACTCGGATCTGGGTGTACTGCGGCAACGGCACACCGAGTGACCTCGGCGGCAACAACCTGCCCGCCAAGTTCCTGGAGAGCCTGACGCTGCGCACCAATCAGCAGTTCCAGCAGAACTACGCCGCAGCTGGCGGCACCAACGGCGTGTTCAACTTCCCGGCCAACGGGACGCATGACTGGCCGTACTGGAACGAGCAGCTGGTCGCGATGAAGCCGGACATCCTGCGCACGCTGGGTGTGGGCATCGACCCGACCTGATCGAGACCCCCAACCCGTCGGCAGCAGTGCGATACCGCACTGCTGCCGACGTGTTTGTGGGCCAACCCCGCGTCGTCGATGCTGTCACCATGACGAATCGGTTGGTTGGCATCACGATCGACTGCGCTGATCCCGCACGGCTGGCTTCGTTCTGGAGCGCGATGCTCAACGTGGCCGTGACCGACGAACACAGCGGCGACGGCGAATGGGCCACCGTCGGCTCTCGCCGCGACGCCCGGCCGCGCTTGACCTTCCAGCGGGTACCCGAGCCCAAGACCGTCAAGACCCGGATCCACCTTGACCTTCAGGTCGACGCTATCGATGCTGGGCGCCGGCAAGTAGAAGCCCTGGGCGGGCGATGGTCCGGCATCCGTCACGACTACGACGAGGGGTCCGTACTGGTCATGCACGACCCCGAGGGCAATGAGTTCTGCATCGTCGAGTACTTCGACCAGCACGGCCAGCCGCCGGGCAGCACGCTACCGGGTCAGCGCCAGAGCCCGCGGCCGTCGACGTAGCGGTGGCTGTACCAGGTGGCCAACAGGCAGATGACCGTGGCGGTGGCCAGCATCCAGGTACCACCGACGAAGATGCTGATCACGCCACCGATCGTGGCGCCCGAGATGTACCCGGTCAGCAGCATGAAGTTGAAGAACCAGTCGTGGATGGTTCCGCCGCTGATGTGGCGCTCGATGCCCTGGCCCAGTTTCACCACCGTGCCGGTCACGTAGCTCAGGGGGATCGATACTTCGCCGTCGCGCACGAACGTGGTGTTCAGCGCGCCGACACCGAACGCGACCAGCAGGATCGGCAGCAGGGGAACCGGCAAGGCCGGACCGCCCTCGACCCAGTCGACCACCGTCGCAGTCAACAACGACGCACCCGTCAGCCGCAACGCTCCATGGGGCCGACTGCGCCACAGATGCCGGTGGCACAGCGAGGCGATCACCACACCGGAGATGAAGGACACCAGCAGCGCGGCGGCCGAGATCGACATCCACATGCTGTCGGTGAACAACCCCAGCGCCGCACGCCCGGCGTTGCCGGTCATGAAGGTGACGAAGTAGCCCTCGGAGTGGGCGTAGGCCGTGGCGGCCAGGACACCGGCCAGCCCGGCGAGTACCCAGGACAGCCGCGACTCACTGTTGTAGTGCTCTCGTAATTTAGGCACGTATCCGTCAGCCGACCGGACCGGGAACGAGGGTCACGTCGGCCTGGTGTTCGCCGGTGGCAGGGTTGCGCCAGGTCAGGGTGACGGTGTCGCCCGGATGACGCTGGTCAAGGACGCTGGTCAGATCGGTCGCACTGTTGACCGGGAGGCCGTTGACCGAGGTGATGAAGTCGTCGCGGGCGATACCGGTGGCCGCGGCCGGCGTGCCGTCGAGCACTTGGGCGACACGCGCGCCACCGTTGCTGTCCACCACACCGACTCCCATGAAGGCGGTCGGGCCGATATGCACGGTGTTCGAGGAGATTCCCGACCGGATCTGATTGGCGATGGCCATCGCCTGGTCAATCGGGATCGCATAGCCTTCGCCGCCGGGCTGGGCGAACTTGTAGCTGTCCGATGCCGCGGTGTTCATACCGATGACCTGTCCGGCGGCGTTGACCATCGGGCCACCCGAGTCGCCGGGGCGGATCGCGGTGTCGGCCTTGATCATGTTGGTCAGCGTCTCGGTGGTGCCGGTCAGTTCGTCGGCGGCCGAGACCGTCTGGTTCAGACCGATCACGCGTCCGGGCGCCACGCTGGGCGGGCCGCCGTGGCCTCCGGCGTTGCCCATCGACACCACCGGGTCACCGACGGCCACACGCGAGGAGTTGCCGATGATCGCCGCGGGCAGGCCGTCGGCGCCGCGCAACTGCAGTACCGCGACGTCGTGGCTGCGGTCGAAACCGAGCACGTCGACTTCGTAGGTCTGGCCCTTGGCGACGGAGACTGCCGTGAGTGCGGTGGCGCCGGCGACGACGTGATTGTTGGTCAGCACCACACCGCTGGGATCCAAGACGATGCCGGTTCCGGCTCCGACCGCGCTCTGATAATCCAACTTGGCGTCGATGTTGACCACCGCGGGACCGACCTGAGCGACCATGGCAGCGGGGTCGAGCGGAGCAGCAGGCAGCGTGGGGGACGCCTGAACCGGAGCTGCAACCAGCCCGGCGGTGGCTACGGCCACCGCCGTCACGCTGAGCAGCCGCCGAAGGCCGGGGCGATGCGCTCCGCTCATACGTCATACCTCCTGCAGTCGGGTCATAATCTAGGCCACACCTGCCGTCCCGGGATGTCGCAGATGCTGGACTCGCGAAACAAGAAACACCAGCGTACCGGAACCGCCGGTACGGCTGGCAAACGCCGGACGCAATCGGCTCGACGCCCCGCCGCAGCTCTTGTGCGCGGCCCCCGTTACGGGGAGGCTGAACTCCGCAGGCGCCCACAACGAGAGGACGACCATGTCGACAATCGACGGGCTACCCGCACACGTCGTCCTGCTGCACGTCGTGGTGTCGCTGGTGCCCCTGACCGCGGTCCTGCTGATCGTGTGCGCGCTGTGGCCCGCCGCGCGCCGCCGGTTGATCTGGCTGGTGGTGACCTTCTCCGCCGTCACGCTGGTGGTCACGCCGCTGACGATCACCGCGGGCGAATGGTTGGCCGACACCGGCAAGTTCGCCGGCTCACCCGAGCTCGACGCCCATATGGCCGCCGGGGAGTACGGCCTCTACATGGCGTTGGGCCAGGCCGTCGCCGCGGCGCTGCTGGCCGGGCTGCACCTAGCCCTCACCCGTGGCCGAGCGGTGGGGACGCTGGTTCGGCTGGGAATTGTCGTGGGCGTCATCACGCTGGCGGGCGGGTCGATGTTGGCGATCCACAACATCGGTTCGACCGGGACCAAGGCAGCCTGGGGAAGTCTGCTCGCACCGTCCGAGGATCACTAAACCTGCGCCGACGGGGTCGCTCTTGGCACAATGGACGCCATGCGCAATGTGAGGCGGGGAATTGTGGCCATCGCCGGGTCGGTGGCCGTGACTGTCGGCTCTCTGGGGGCATCGGCCGGCATCAGCGAGGCCGCCCAGGTGCCGCCGGAGTTGGGGCCGGCGATCGCCGCCATCGAGCCGGCCGCCGGCTCCGTCGTCGGCGTGGCGTACCCGGTGATTGTGACCTTCGCCGGGCCGGTCAGTGACCGGGCGGCCGCCGAACGGGGAATCCATATCAGTTCCACGGGCAACACCGCCGGACACTTCGAGTGGTCGGGCAACGATGTCGTGCAGTGGATACCCGACGGCTACTGGTCGCCGCATAGCAAGATCAGCGTGGATGCGCACGGTATGTCAACGGGTTTCGAGACCGGCGACGCGGTGGTGGGGCTCGCGGACATCTCCGACCATACCTTCACCGTCAGCGTGAACGGGGAGATCCAGCGGATCATGGCGGCATCGATGGGTAAGCCCAAGCGCCCCACCCCGATCGGCTCCTTCACCGCGTTGTCGAAAGAGCGCACCATCAAGTTCGACTCGCGCACCATCGGCATTCCGCTCAATGACCCGGAGGGCTATCTGCTCAACGGGGAGTATGCAGTTCGTGTCACCTGGAGCGGCGTGTACGTGCACTCAGCGCCATGGTCGGTGGGCTCGCAGGGCTATTCGAATGTCAGCCACGGATGCATCAACCTCAGTCCTGAAGACGCTGCGTGGTATTTCAACTCGGTCCACCTGGGCGACCCGATTATCGTGCAGGCCTAGGCGACTCGGGTATCGAGTCGCCTAGGCCCAGCACGTCAGCAAGCGCCGAGCACCGCGGTCGGCATGTGCGCCACGTAGCGCTGGGCACGCTGCTCGCGACGGACCTCACGGCGAGCGGCAATGTGGTCACGCAGGCGGCGAACCATGCGGTTGCCCGCCTGACGCTGCGTCGAGCTGTCGAGAGCCAGAACACTGATGGTGATGAAAGCCATGATTTTCTCCTGCCGGGAAACTCACCGGCCGACACAACCCGTCACGGGTGTGCCGAACTCGCGGTTCAGGCCGCAGCGGAGGCGCCGGAGCCGGTGAGGAAAGAACGGATGGTCGAACACGGATACGGATGTGGACCGTCACTGGAACTCACTTCGCCCTCACCTCCTTCCGGCCGAGACACACGGGCATGTCGTGGGAATTACCAACCATGGTCCCATCGAAATACAGGACCGTCAAACGCAAACGGACTTCGGCGGCGCCGGACGCCGAACAAGCGGCGACCCGACACCTCCCGAAACCCTTTCGCGGGAAACACAATTCATTACTTCACCGACAGCAAGCCGAGCAGCTCCAGATCGGTGACGTATTTGACGACCACCGCCGGTGTGACATGCGGAATATCCGGATGCGCAGGGTCAGGACCGATCCCGGCGGCCTGCACTGCGGCCCGGAACCTGTCCGTCGGGGCGAACGACCCGCAGATCGGCGTCTGCGGCTTCTGATAGTTGTGCAGCAGGGGCAGCAGGGAGGCCTGCCGCTGCCGCTCCGGAAGCGCCCGCAACGTCGTCTCGAAGCGCTGCAACCAGTCGGCGTAGTCGGCTATCCGGCGGACCGGGTAGCCGGCCTCGATCAGCCAGTCGACGAACTCATCCATGCCCAGTCCGTCGTCGTAGGGGTTCATCACGTGATAAGTGGTGTAGCCGCCCGTCGCGGATGCGCCCAGCGTGGTGGACGCCTCGGCGATGAACTCCACCGGCAGCCCGTCGTAATGGGCCCGCTGCCGCTGACCGTCGGCACCCAGTTCGTAGAACGAGCCGGGCGCCACCCCCGCGGCGACCAGACTGAACATCATCCGGGTGAACATGTCCGGCAGGTTCAGCTGACCGGCGTAGCTGGTGTCGGCCAGGATCATGTCGCAGCGGAACACTGCCACCGGCAGGCCGCACAAGTCGTTGGCCTCGCGCAGCAGAACCTCTCCGGCCCACTTGCTGGTGCCGTAGCCGTTGGCGTAGCCATCGTTGATCGCCCGAACCGGACTCATCACCCGCACGTCGGCGTCTTCGGTGAACTTGCCCAACGGAATCTGGTCACCGACACCGATGGTGGAGAAGTAGGTGAACGGCTTGATCTTGCCGGTGAGCGCCACCCGGATCAGCTCGGCGGTTCCGACTGCGTTCGGACCGAACAGCTCGCTGTAGGGCAGCACGTGGTTGACCAACGCCGCCGGGTCCACGATGACGTCGACGGTGTCGGCCAGACGCTGCCAAACACTTTGGTCCAGACCAAGATTCGCCTCGCCCTTGTCTCCGGCGATCACCTCCAGATGGCGGGACGCCAGCTCGGTGTAGCGGGCCAGCAGCCGCTCGTCGCCGCTGTCGAAGACGCTGTCAAGACGGCGACGGGCATCGGAATCTGAGCGCGCGCGCACCAGGCAGATCAGGGTGCCGTCCACGGCCGCAAGACGTTCCAGCCACTCCAGGGCCAGATAACGACCGAGGAATCCGGTGGCACCGGTCAGCAGCACCGTGCGCACCTGCGCGGAAGGGCCGGGCAGCGTCGGCGCCGCAGCCAGGGTGGCCGCATCGAGGAACTTGTCCAGCGTCAGGTCGGCGGCGGCCACCTCAACCGCATCGCGGCCGTGCACCGAGGCAAACGTCGGCCGCTTGACCCCGTCTGGCGCGCCGCTGCGCTCGGCGGTGATGTAGTCGGCGATCGCAGCCAGATCGTTGGCGGGGCTGACGATCACACCCACCGGCACATCCACCTCGAAGATGTCCCGCAACAGGTTTCCGAAGGTGAGCGCCGACAACGAGTCACCGCCCAAGTCGGTGAAGTGGGCGTCCGGGGCCACATCACCCGCCGAGGCCCCCAGCAACGCCGCGGCGGCGCGGCTGACCGTCTCCAGGGCCGGCCGCTGGGCGCCATGCTGACGCAGGCGACTCAACTCACTGGCCTGCCCTTCGGCCAGCTCGGCGTAGCGGCGCTCGAGGCGGTCGCCATAGTGCGCCTTCAACTTGGGCCAGGCCAGCTTGCGGATCCCGGTCAGCAGTCCGTTCTCCAGCGTGAACGGCTCGGTCTCGACGATGAAGTCCCGGGGAACCTCATAGGACTGCAGGTCGGCGCCGGAGGCCACCTGCTGCAGCGACTCAGCGATGCCCGACTTAAGGGCGGCCTCGGTCTCGAAGCCCGCCTGAGCCTCGGGGGTCGGGACCACCACGGCCAGCAGATAAGGCTGGGCGCTATTGCCGTAGACGTAGATCTGGCGCACCAGCGGGCTGTTGCCGAACACCGCTTCGAGCTTCGCCAGGGTGACGAACTCACCCTGCGCGAGTTTGAGCACGTTATTGCGCCGGTCGACGTAGACCAGCTGGTCGGGCGCGACCTCGGCCACCACATCACCGGTCCGGTAGAAACCGTCGGCGTCGAACACCTCGGCAGTCACTTCGGGCCGCCGGTAATAGCCGGGGAAGAGGCTTTCGGTCTTGACCAGCAGCTCGCCACGTGGATGGGGGGTGTCGGTGCCGAAGTAGCCCAGATCGGGCACATCGACCAACTTGTAGTCGATCACCGGCGGCCGCTGCACCTCCCCGTCGAAGAGCACCATGCCCGCCTCGGTGGATCCGTAGCCGTTGAGGACGTGCAGCTCGGTGAGCTGATCGACCCAGGACCGCAGCTCATCGGAGATCGGCGCCGAGCCCGTCATCGCGAAGATGCACCGACCACCGAGCAGCTCGTGGCGCATCTGCGCCATCACCTGAGCTTGGGCCGCGGGGTCTGCCCCCACGCCGTCGACCTCGCTGCGGAAATGCTGGTAGAGCATCTCCCAGATCCGCGGCACGAAGTTGAGCTCGGTCGGCCGAACGAGCACCAGGTCGTCGAGGAAGGTGGACAGGTCACTGCGCGCGCTGAAATAGGCGGTGCCGCCGTTGCCGAGGGTGCCGTAGAGGATGCCGCGGCCCATGATGTGGCTCATCGGCATGAAGTTCAAGGTGATCGAGGCCGCGGTCGGCCCGAACCAGTTCTTCGATGAGCGCACCCACATCCGGGCCACGTTGCTCTCCGGGTACATCGCACCCTTGGGGGCGCCGGTGCTGCCGGAGGTGTAGACCAGCAACGCCAGCCCCTCGGCGCCTTCCGCGCTGTCGGCCGGGGTCTGCACCGGCAGGGACAGCGCCCGGCCGCGGGTCAGCAAGTCAGTCAAGGACTCCACGACCACCTCGAGACCGGCCAGGCGCGCCCGCGCCTGCTCCAGCGCCTCGCGGTGGTCGTCGACCTGCTGGTGGTAGTCGAAGACCACCAAACGGGTGGGGGCCGGACCCGTCAGCACCAACTCGACGGCATCGGTCAGGGAGTCCACGCTGGCAGCGATGACCCGGGGCTCGGTCTCGGCCACGATCGGCGCCAGTGTGGACAGCGCAGCCGAGGTCTGCAGCGGCACAGACACCGCGCCGATCTGACCCAGTGCCACGTCGATGACGGTGTAGTCGACGCTGGTGAAACCCAGCACCGCGACCCGATCGCCCGGGCGCACCGCCCCGGCTGTCAGGGCCGCCGCAGCGGCCCGAACGCGGGAACCGAGCTCGCCGTAGGTGAGGGTTTCGTAGCGCGGAAGCAGCGAAGCGACAGTGCGGCCGGTGGCCGGATCGGTGACGTAGTCGACGGCACGCTGGCCGAGCGCTGGCCGTTCGGCGTAACCGTCCAAGACGGTTCGCACGATCTGGGCCAGCCGCGTCTGTCCTTCGAGGGCGGCGGCGAGGGCGGGTT
>NZ_MVHH01000072.1 GCF_002086515.1 Mycolicibacter arupensis | reverse complement strand
CTCTGCGGCGGCTGGTGCCGGTGCCGGTGCCGGCTTCGCCGGTCCCGGAGTCGGGCCTGGAGCCGGAGCTGGGGCCGGGGTCGGGGCAGCCTTGGCGGGCGCTGGGGCCGCGGCCTGGGGCGCGGGCTTGCCGCCGCCGAAGGACTCGCGCAGCCGACGCGCTACGGGGGCTTCCACGGTTGAGGATGCCGACTTGACGAATTCGCCCTGTTCGCTCAGGCGGGCGAGAACTTCCTTACTTGTGACACCGAGTTCCTTGGCCAACTCGTGTACGCGGGCCTTTGCCACTACATCTCCTGTCTATGAGGCGACAGCGGTGGTGGGCCGCGCCTCGGGTTTAGCTATGACGCATGGTCATCGGGACTTCACGGTGTGCTCATGTTCTTCGCTACCTGTTCTGTTGACCGGGGCGGCGGATCGACCTTCGAGTCCTTCGAAGTACTCCTCCACCCCGGATACATCCGGGGAACTGCTGACCCGTAGCGCGCGTACGAATGCCCGTCGCCGGATCGCCGCGTGCAGGCACGCCAGCGCGGGATGCAGCCATGCACCCCGCCCCGGTCGGTTGCCCGCTTGGTCAACGATCACGGCTGCATGGCCACTCTCGGTTGACCCCACGACCACCCGAAGCAATTCGACGGTCAACGCACGTTTCCGGCATCCGACACACGTGCGCACCGGTCCCTGTGGGGAGCGGTGCGTCCGCGAGCCGGCTGTCGAAGTCTCGCGCTGGATCACGGCTCAGTCTACCCATACAACAGCCATGCCCCGAACCACCCGAATCCGAACAGCGCGTTACCGGATGATCGACGGCGGAGCCTTGATCAATGCTCGTGCGCCACGCCCCGGCCCGCCTCATGCTCGGCAGCGGGCTCGGAGGTGTCACTGCGGATGTCGATTCGCCAGCCCGTCAGCCGGGCCGCCAGGCGGGCGTTCTGGCCTTCCTTGCCGATGGCCAGGGAGAGCTGGAAGTCAGGAACCACCACCCGGGCAGCACGCGCCGCCTGATCGATCACCGTCACCGACATCACCTTGGCGGGTGACAACGCATTGCCGACAAACCGTGCCGGGTCCTCGTCAAAATCAATGATGTCGATCTTCTCGCCGGCCAGTTCGCTCATCACGTTGCGCACCCGCTGGCCCATCGGACCGATGCAGGCACCCTTGGCGTTCAGGCCGGGGACCTGCGAGGCCACCGCGATCTTGGAACGATGCCCGGCCTCGCGGGCAACAGCGACGATCTCCACCGAGCCGTCGGCGATCTCGGGGACCTCCAGGGCGAACAGTTTGCGCACCAGGTTCGGGTGCGTACGGGACAGCTCGATGCGCGGCTCGCGCGGGCCACGCGTCACGCCGATCACGTAGCACCGCAGCCGATCGCCGTGCTCGTAGGCCTCACCGGGGGCCTGCTCCGCGGGCCGGATGACACCATCGAAGCCCTTGGCCTCGGTGCCCAGACGCACCACGATGACCCCACGAGCGTTCTCTCGGGCGTCGCGCTGGACGACTCCGGCGACGATGTCGCCCTCCCGCGCGGAGAACTCTCCGTAGGCCTTTTCGTTCTCCGCGTCGCGCAGCCGCTGCAGGATCACCTGGCGGGCCGTGGTCGCGGCGATACGCCCGAAACCCTCTGGGGTGTCGTCATATTCGCTGATGACGTTGCCGTCGGCGTCGGTTTCGCGGGCCAGCACCCGCACCACACCGGTCTTGCGGTCGACGTCGATCACGGCATTGGAGGCATGGCCCTCGGTGTGGCGGTATGCGGTGAGCAACGCCGATTTGATCGTGTCCACCACCACGTCGACCGAGATGCCCTTGTCAGCCTCGATCGCGTGCAGCGCAGCCATATCGATGTTCATTGGCGCCAGTCCTCCTTGTCGCTACGCTCCGCACGGTCGTCGGCGCGGTTCATTCGCCCGCCTCCGTTCCCGCATCGCGGGCCGGTACGCCCGCCAACTCCAACTCTCGTTCGTTCGGCGGCGCGAACTCCACTTGAACCACCGCTCGGCTGATGTCACTCAGCGGTAGTCGACGCCGGTTCCAATCTCGCCCGGCGCGCACCACCAGTGTCAGCACATCGTCCTCGACGATTCCCACCCGACCGGTCACGCCCGACCCGTCGGACAGTGTCAGATCCACCTTCCGGCCATGCGCGCGTCGGAAATGCTTCGCGGTGGTCAGCGGCCTGCCGACCCCGGGCGAGCTGACCTCCAGCACGTACTGGCCGTCGAAGTCCAGCGCGTCGAGCAATTCCGACGCCGAACGCGACAAGGCCGCAGCGGTGTCCAAATCGAGTGGGGTGTCGCCATCGGCGATAACGGTGATGCGCGGCAACGGCTCGTGTTCGTCGACGACGACGTCTTCGATCTCGTATCCGGCGCGGGTGAACTCAGCGTCGAGCAGCTCGATCACCTGTGTCTGGGAAGGTAGCCCGGTGGCCACGGCGAGCTCCTCATCTTGAGTTGTCGTTCTCGGCGCGTTCCCACGCGCCAGGCGCGGCCGGGAACCAGTCACCAACGATACGCCGTGGAAAACACAGCCACAGCAAACCGGCGAAAGCGCCCGTCAGCGTACCGCGCCCCCTCCGCGGCCACGCCACGTCCCCGCGGCAGGGCCGCAATGGCAGGATGTCAGGGTGCCCGGCCCCCTGTCCGCCATCGACCGACGGCGCGTGCTGACCGGAGCCGGGATGCTGGCCCTGCTCGCCCTTGCCGCGCCGGCCTGCAGCTCGGCTCCCACAACGCCCGCCATAGACGACCTGGAGGCGCAACGACAGCTGGCGCTGGGCGACAGTGAGTTGGCTACGGCAGCATGCGCCGAGCTGAGCGACCCGGACGCCAAGGACCTGGCCGCGGCCCTGGAACAGGTGGCACAGGAGCGGAGCGACCACGCCCGCGCGTTGGCAGCCGAGATCGCCCGAGCCGCTGGAAGACCGCCCGCCGAAGACACCGAGACGTCCACGCCTGTCGCCGCGCCGGACACGCCTGCACCCACGGTCACGCAGGTGATCAACGCATTGCGGGCCGCCGCCGACAGCGCCGGAAAGCTGGCGGTCGCCTCATCGGGCTACCGGGCCGGGCTGCTTGCATCGATTGCGGCGTCCTGCACCGCCTCCTACGCCGTGGCCTTGGCGGCATCGTCATGACGTCCCCCGAGCCCCGGCCGGCCACCGGCCCCGACGCGGCCCTCACTGATGCACTGACCACCGAGTATGGGGTCGTCTATGGCTACGGGCTGGTGTCGGCGTACTCGTTGCCGGAGTACAACGCCCTGGTCGTCACCACCATTCGCCAGCACCGTGAACGCCGCGACCGCACCATCGCGATGCTTACCGGCCGCGCCGTCGCGGTCCCGCCCGCGGCAGCGGGCTATCAGCTGCCCATGTCGGTGACCACCTCCAACGATGCGCTGCGCCTCGCTGTCCGCATGGAGAACGACACAGCGGCGGCCTGGCGCGCGGTGGTGGAGCAGGCACGCGACGCGGACGATCGGGAATTCGCCGCCACCGCGCTGGGCCAGAGCGCTGTGCTTGCGGCGCACTGGAACCGCGCATTGGGGAACTGGCCGATCACCCAGGCTTTCCCCGGTGGAGCGGAATAACCCGAGGTGCCTTAGCGGCCCAGCGCCGCCAGGATCTGTCCGGCCAGCTCCGCGCCCACGGTCAGCTCGCGGGTCTGTCCCGAGAAGCGGTCCCGCAGCTCGACGACGCCGTCGGCCCAGCCGCGACCGAGAACGACGATCCACGGCACCCCGATCAGCTCGGAATCCTTGAACTTGACCCCCGGCGAGGCCTTCCGGTCATCGAAGAGCACCTCCAGACCGAGCCGGTCCAGCTCACCGGCCAGTTCGGTCGCCCCGGCGCGCGCCGCCTCGTCCTTGTTGGCAACCACCACATGCACATCGAACGGGGACACCTGCGCCGGCCAGCGCAGCCCCAATTCATCGTGTTGCTGCTCGGCGATGACAGCCACCAGCCGGGACACCCCGACACCGTAGGAGCCCATCGTGAGCCGCACCGGACGGCCGTCCTCGCCGAGCACGTCCGCGCTGAACGCATCGGTGTATTTGCGGCCCAGCTGGAAGATGTGGGCGATTTCGATGCCCCGCGCGCTGACCAGCGGGCCGGCGCCATCCGGAGACGGATCCCCGTCACGGACCTCGGCGGCCTCAATCACCCCGTCGGCGGTGAAGTCGCGCCCGGCGACCAACCCGACGACGTGCTTACCGGGCGCATCGGCACCGGTGATCCAGCTGGTGCCGTCGACCACACGAGGATCAACGAGGTAGCGGACACCGTTGTCCTGCAAGGCTTTAGGTCCGATATAACCCTTCACCAGGAATGGATGCGTGGCAAAGTCGCTGTCACCGAGCAGGGCGTACTCGGCGGGCTCCAGTGCCGCGCCCAGCCGCTTGTCATCGATCTCGCGGTCGCCCGGCACTCCGATGCCCAGCAGTTCCCAGTCCCCGTCGGGCTGGCGGACCTTGAGCAGGACGTTCTTGAGGGTGTCAGCGGCGGTGACGGGGCGGCCCAGTGCGCCGTTGGCCCAGTCCACCAGGGTGGCGATCGTCGGAGTATCACCGGTCTCGTGGATCTGCGGTTCGGCCAGGCCGTCGATGGGCTGCGGCTCGGGGCGGGCAGTGACCACGGCTTCGACGTTGGCCGCGTAGCCGGACTCCAGACAGCGCACGAAGGTGTCTTCACCGACGGCGCTCTCGGCAAGGAACTCCTCGGAGGCCGATCCCCCCATGGCTCCCGACACCGCCGAGACGATCACGTAACGCACGCCAAGGCGGTCGAAGATCTTCTGATAGGCCGTCCGGTGTGCGTCGTAGGCGGCGGACAGACCGGCGTCGTCGACGTCGAAGGAATAGGAGTCCTTCATCACGAACTCGCGGCCCCGCAGGATCCCCGCCCGGGGCCGTGCCTCATCGCGGTACTTGTTCTGGATCTGATAGAGCACCACCGGGAAGTCCTTGTAGGAGCTGTACTCCCCCTTGACCGTCAGCGTGAACAATTCCTCGTGGGTGGGGCCCAGCAGGTAGTCGTTGTCGCGGCGGTCTTTGAGGCGGAACAGCCCTTCGCCGTATTCGGTCCAGCGGTTGGTGGTCTCATACGGTGCGCGTGGCAGCAGCGCGGGAAACAGGATCTCCTGACCGCCGATGGCGTTCATCTCCTCACGCACCACCTGTTCGATGTTGCGCAGCACCCGCAGCCCGAGCGGCAGCCAGCTGTACAGCCCGGGTGCGATCGGCCGGATGTAGCCGGCCCGGATCAGCAGCTTGTGGCTGGGGACTTCAGCATCGGCGGGGTCGTCGCGCAGGGTACGCAGGAACAGTTCGGACATCCGGGTGATCACAGCGCGCCAGCCTATCTGCAGCAGAGGGCGGAAGCGGAATTGCCCGGTGCGCCTAAGGCTCCCCGGAGTTCGAACGAACTCAGAGGTTCCCGGCGCCGAACGCGTCCTGCACGTCCTGGGCGTGCGCAACCTGCTTGGCGGTGTAGCCGATCAGCAGCGAGATGGCACCCACCAGTACGGCTACCCCAGCCACCCAGAGCAGCCCGTAGGTATAGCCGGAATCCAGTGCGGCCACCTGCGCGGGGTTCATGGTCTTCACGGGCATGTTGGTGCCGCCAAGGAAAAGGGTCCGCGACGTGATGACCGCCTGGATGATGGCCAGCACGATCGGGCCGCCGAGGCTCTGCAGCATCAGGGCGATCGCCGAGGTCGGGCCGATCTGGTCGAAGCCCACACCGGCGATCGCCGACAGGGTCAACGGCACCACGATCACGCCGATCCCAAGGCCCCCGAGCACGATCAAGGTCACGAAGTTCGGGAAGTACGGGGTGTACCGGTCGACTGTCGAGCCGTAGATCATCGCTCCCAGCAGCACGACACCGCCGGCGATCACCAGCACCCGCGGCGGGATGAGGCGCACCAGCTGGGAGGAGACCCCCAGACCGACACCCAAGCCGATCACGAACGGAATGAATCCCACGCCGGCGCGCAGGGCCGAGTAGCCCATCAGATCCTGCACGTACAGCCCGATGGTCACGGTGAGGCTGAACAAGACACCACCGGCCAGGAAGATGGCGGCGAAGGTCGCCAGCCGGTTGCGGTCGCGGAACAGGCTGAACGGGACCACCGGATTGGCAGCCGTGCGCTCGACGAGCGCGAACGCCAGCAGGGCGGCCACGGCGACCACGCCGGAGCCGATGGTGATGGTCGAGACCCAACCCTTCTCCGGGCCGATCGTGAACGCGAACACCGCGGCGGTGCAGCCCAGGGTCGCCAGCAGCGCCCCCGCGGCATCCAGCTTCATCCGCTCCCGGTGGGTCTCGGTCAGCGCGGTACGCGCCAGGTAGATCATCAGCAGGCCGATCGGCACATTGACTGCGAATGCCAACCGCCACGACACCTCGGTCAGCGCACCGCCGACCACCAGGCCCATCACCGAACCGACCGCGGTCATCGCACCGAACACGGCAGTGGCGGCGTTGCGGGCCGGCCCCTTGGGGAAAGTCGTGGCGATCAGTGCGAGTGCGGTCGGTGAGGCGATGGCCGAGCCGACACCCTGCAACAGCCGCGCGATCACCAGGGTGGGCGCGTCCCAGGCCACCGCACACAGCACCGAGGCGATGGTGAACAGCGCGACACCGCTGATGAAGGTCCGTTTGCGGCCGATGGTGTCCCCGAGTCGGCCGCCCAGCAGCATCAGGCCACCGAACGTCAGCACGTAGGCGCTGATGACCCAGCCCCGGCCGGCATCGGAGAGGCCCAGATCGTCCTGGATCTTGGGCAGCGCGACGATGGCGACCGTGCTGTCCATGGTGGCAAGCAACTGCATCCCACCAATGGCGATCACGGCGTAGATGAAGCGACGAGACGGCAGCCAGGACGACATGTACTTACTGGTCCGACTCACGAGTTCGGAGCCGGCGCGGCTCGGTGGAACCGACCCGGCGACGTCTTGCGACCACTGCGTGGCCCCCCGCCCTGCATCATCGAGTGCAGTCATAACCGGCTACCCTACAGTAATATTAAGAGCTGTTTAAACCCCAAAGCCGGCGACGGCCCCGATTATCACTATCGCAGGTGGTCGGATGCCCTCCGCGCGAATTTTCTCCGGCGCGTCAGCCAAAGTCGCTCGCAGGGTGTGTTGGGCCGGCGTGGTGCCGTGCTGCACCACCAGAACCGGCGTATCCGCAGGTCGGCCACCCTTTTGCAGGACCGCACTGAACTGTTCGATACGTTCGACGGCCATCAGCAGCACGATGGTGCCGCCCATGGCAGCCAGGGCATCCCAATTCACTAACGATTCGGGATCGTTGGGCGCAAGATGGCCGCTGACCACCACGAACTCATGATTTACCGCCCGGTGGGTGACTGGCACACCGGCCAATGCGGGCACCGCTATGGCACTGGTCACACCCGGTACCACCGTCACCGGAATCCCGGCTTCGGCGCAGGCCTGTACCTCTTCGTATCCCCGTGCGAAAACGAACGGGTCGCCGCCCTTGAGACGCACCACGAACTTGCCGGCCGTGGCCCGGTCGATCATCAACGCGTTGATCGCGTCCTGCGCCATGGCCCGCCCATAGGGAATCTTGGCGGCGTCGATGACTTCGACATTCGGCGACAGCTCGGCGAGCAACTCGGGCGGGGCCAGCCGGTCGGCAACCACGACGTCCGCGTGCAAGAGCATGCGACGCCCGCGCACCGTGATCAATTCCGGATCACCGGGTCCGCCGCCCACCAGCGCCACCCCGCCGCGCACCACGTCGGGGGTCACGGCGATGTCCGAGGCGATGACGCCGGACTGCAGCGCCTCCCGGATAGCCGATCGGATCGCGGCCGACCGGTTGTGCTCGCCGCCGGCCAGGACACCCACCGACAGGCCGGAGTAGCTGAAGCTGGCCGGCGTGACCGCGGACCCCTCGACGGCCAGGTCGGCGCGGACACAGAAGATGCGGCGCCGATCGGCCTCGGCCACGATCGCGGCGTTGACCGCGGGGTCGTCGGTGGCTGCGATCGCGTACCAGGCGTCGGCCAGGTCCCCATCTTGGTAGGGCCTAGTGAGCAGGGTGATGCCGGGCTTGCGCTCACCCAATGCCTCGACCGCGGGTGTGGCGCTGGGGGCTATCACCAGTACCTCGGCGCCGCTGTCCACCAGCAGCGGCAGGCGGCGCTGTGCGACGCTTCCCGCGCCCACGACAACAACCTTGCGGCCGGCCAGCCGTACGCCGACCAGGTAGGGGTTCTCGGTCACCCGACAACTCTAGTGGCCCGTCAGTCGAGCTGAAGCTGTCGGCTGCCCCACTCCCACACCTGCGTGAACAACTCCGGCTCGTCGCTCAGGCGGACGCCCCACGAAGGCACCATCTGTGTGAGCGTCGACTGCCACGTGCCGAACCTCCCGGTGAAACAGCGCTCCAGCACGTCCAGCATCGCCGGCACCGCGGTCGACGCACCAGGCGAGGCGCCCAGCAGTCCGGCGATGCTGCCGTCGGCGCTGTGCACGATGGTGGTGCCGAAATCGAGCTGCCCGCCGCGAATCACCTGAACCCGCTGACCGGCCCGGATCTGCTGCCAGTCCGAATCCTCGGCCTCGGGCAGGAACTCCCGCAACGCCTGAATACGAGTGGCGTGGGTTCGTCGCAGTTGAGAGAGCAGGTAACCGACGAGTTGGCGTTCCCGGAGCCCCGCCCCCAGCGTGGAGCTCATGTTGTCGAGGCGGACCGATCTCGGCAGATCCGTGGCGCGGCCGTGTTTGAGGAACTTCGGCGACCAGGAGGCGAAGGGTCCGAACAACAGCCAAGACGCACCCTTGACCTGGCGAGCGTCCAAATGGGGCGCCGTGGTCGACGGGGCGCCCTGGGCCGGTAGGCCATACACCTTGGCCCGGTGGGCGGAGGTGAGTTCAGCGGCCCCGCAGCGCAGGAACACCCCGCCGATGGGGAAGCCTCCGATCCCGCGCACTTCGGGGATCCCGGAGCGCTGCAGCAACCCCAGAGACGCTCCGCCCGCCCCGATGAAGACGAATTTCGCGAGGATTCTTCGGGTCTCGCCGGTGCGGAGGTTGACCAGTCCCACCCGCCAGCGGCCATCGGACTCCCGCTCGAGGGAACGCACCTCATGACCGAAGCGCACCGCGGCGCCGCCGCGCACGCAATAGCCGATCAGCTGCTGCGTCAGCGCCCCGAAGTCGACGTCGGTGCCATGCGGTGCCCAGTCCAGGCCCACCGGAACCTCGGGGTCGCGACCCGCAGACATCGCCGGCAGACGAGCGGCAAAGTCACCGAAATCGGTGATCAACTCGGTTCCGGCGAACAGGGGGTTGCCTGCCAGGGCGCGATGGCGCCGCCGCAGGTAATCCACAGCGCCGGCGCCCTGCACAAAGCTCACGTGCGGGATCGGATGCAGAAAGCTGCGTG
Source organism: Mycolicibacter arupensis (assembly GCF_002086515.1). GTDB lineage: Bacteria > Actinomycetota > Actinomycetes > Mycobacteriales > Mycobacteriaceae > Mycobacterium > Mycobacterium arupense. The sequence continues at coordinate 3,609 of NZ_MVHH01000072.1, read as the reverse complement.
GGTGATCCACCAGGCCGCTCTCGACGGCATGCGCCCAGAACTGGCGGGTCACCTGGAACTGCTCATTGACGCGCACCGCTTTGGTGATGTCGATCGAACCATCGGGGCGCTCCGGTGTGTAGAACAACTCGCACAGTCCGGCGTGGCCGGTACCGGCGTTGTTCCAGGGGTCGCTGCTCTCCCCCGCGGCCGCGTCCAAGCGTTCGACGATCGTGATTGAGGCATCCGGCTCCAGCCGGCGCAGGATCGCTCCCAGGGTGGCGCTCATGATGCCCGCGCCGATAAGTGCTACGTCGGTCATCTCGGTACGGACCGATGGGGACACGCCATCAGATTAGCTTCTGCACCCCTTAGGCTGACGCAATGGAGAGCTACGACCTGGCGATCATCGGAACCGGTTCGGGCAACAGCATTCTCGACGAGCGTTACGCGGGCAAGCGGGTGGCGATCTGCGAGCAGGGCACCTTCGGCGGCACCTGCCTCAATGTGGGCTGCATCCCGACCAAGATGTTCGTCTACGCCGCCGAGGTGGCCAAGACGGTGACCGAAGCGGCACGCTACGGGGTCGACGCTCACATCGACGGCGTGCGCTGGGACGACATCGTGTCGCGGGTGTTCGGGCGGATCGACCCGATCGCCGCGGGAGGTGAACAGTACCGCCGGAGCCTGCCCGGCGTTGACGTCTACAACGAGCACACCCGGTTCGGCCCGGTCGGCTCCGACGGCCGCTATGTACTGGTGACTGCCGGCGGTGAGCGCTTCAGCGCCGAGCAGGTGGTGATCGCCGCCGGCTCCCGATCGGCGATTCCGCCCGCCATCGCCGGCAGCGGGGCGCGCTATTACACCAGCGACGACATCATGCGGATCGCCGAGCTGCCCGAACATCTGGTGATCGTCGGCGGCGGCTTCATCGCCGCCGAGTTCGCCCACGTGTTCTCGGCCCTGGGCGTCCGAGTCACCGTGGTGATCCGCGGCTCGACCCTGCTGCGGCACTGCGACGAAACGGTGGCCGAGCGGTTCACCCGGATCGCCGCCACGAAATGGACGGTGCACTCGCACCGCAACGTGACCCACGCCCGCAACGACGGCACCGGGGTGGTCATCGAGCTTGACGACGGCTCGGTCCTGCGGGCCGACGCGATGTTGGTAGCCACCGGACGGGTGCCCAACGGCGACCTGCTGGACGCCGAGCAGGCCGGAATTGCCGTGGCAGGCGGGCGGGTGAGCGTCGACAAATACCAACGCACCTGCGCGCGGGGAGTTTTCGCGCTCGGCGACGTGTCCTCACCGTACGAGCTCAAGCACGTCGCCAATCACGAAGCCCGGGTGGTCCAACACAACCTGCTGTGCGACTGGGACGACGTGGACTCGATGCGCATCACCGACCACCGCTATGTGCCGGCCGCCGTCTTCACCGATCCGCAGATCGCAGCGGTCGGATTGACCGAAACACAGGCATTGGCACAGGGTCTCGATATCTCGGTGAAGATCCAGGATTACGGCGACGTCGCCTACGGCTGGGCCATGGAGGACACCACCGGATTTGCCAAGCTGATCGCCGAACGCGGCACCGGACGGCTGCTCGGCGCGCACATCATGGGCTACCAGGCGTCGTCGATCATTCAACCGCTGATCCAGGCGATGAGTTTCGGTCTCACCGCGCAGGAGATGGCCCGCGGTCAATACTGGATCCACCCGGCACTGCCCGAGGTCGTTGAGAACGCACTACTTGGGCTCCAGTGAAAGGTCCGAAGATGAAGTCGACCCTGCTGTCCCGGCAAGACCTCGACTTCCTGCTGTTCGACTGGCTGCGCGTCGAGGAGCTGACCGCTCGGGAGCGATTCGCCGAACATTCCCGGGAGACCTTCTCCGACACGCTGGATCTGTGCGAGCAGCTGGCGACGCGCTATTTCGCCCCGCACAACAAGAAGAGCGACGCCCACGAGCCGACCTTCGACGGAACGAAAGTCACCGTCATCGCCGAGGTCAAGGAAGCACTGAAGGCCTGCGCCGAGGCAGAACTGATGGGCATGGCCATGGACTACAGCCTCGGCGGTGCGCAGTTACCGTCGACCGTGACCCAAGCCGGATTCATCTGGCTGATGGCCGGCAACGTCAGCACCGCGGGCTACCCGATGTTGACAATGGCGAACCTCAATCTGCTCGCAAAGTTCGGCACCGAAGAACAGATCACCGCCTTCGTCAAACCCATGATCGCGGGCCGCTTCACCGGGACGATGTGCCTGTCCGAGACCCAGGCCGGCTCGTCGCTGGCCGACATCACCACTCGAGCGGAGCCGCGCGCCGACGGCACCTTTCGGCTGTTCGGGTCCAAGATGTGGATCTCCGGTGGTGATCATGAACTGACCGACAACATCGTGCATCTGGTGCTGGCCAAGATCCCCGGCGGCCCGGCCGGCACCAAGGGGATCTCGCTGTTCATCGTGCCGAAGTATCTGGTCGATACGGGCGGGACGCTGGGTGAGCGCAATGACGTCGTCCTGGCCGGGCTCAACCACAAGATGGGCTATCGCGGCATCACCAACACCGTGCTCAACTTCGGGGAGGGCGGCCACCGGCCCGGCGGCGAACCCGGCGCGGTCGGCTACCTGGTCGGTACCGAGCATCGCGGCCTGACCTACATGTTCCACATGATGAACGAGGCCCGGCTGGGCGTGGGTATGGGTGCGATCGCACTGGGATACACCGGTTACCTGAAGTCGCTGGAGTACGCGCGCAGCCGGCCGCAGGGCCGACCCCTGGCGACCAAAGATCCTGCGGCTCCGCAGGTTGCGATCATCGAGCACGCGGACGTCAAGCGGATGTTGTTGGCGCAGAAGTCCTATGTCGAGGGGGCGCTCGCACTGGCGCTGTACTGCGCACGTCTCGTCGATATCGCGCACACCGCCGAATCCGACCAAGAACTCGGACATGCCACCGCATTGCTGGACATCCTCACCCCGATCGCCAAGAGCTGGCCGTCGCAGTGGTGCCTGGCCGCCAACGATCTGGCAATCCAGGTGCACGGCGGCTATGGATACACCCGCGAGTACGACGTGGAGCAGCACTACCGCGATAACCGGCTCAACCCGATCCATGAGGGCACTCACGGCATCCAGAGCCTGGACCTGTTGGGCCGCAAGGTGGTGCAACGCGATGGAGCCAGCCTGGCCGCGCTACACGGCGCCATGAGTGAGAGCATCGCGGCCGCGCACCAGGCCGGCGGCGAACTGGCTGATATGGCCGCGCGACTCAACGCAGTGGTCCAGCGGCTTGTATCGGTCACGGCAGGCATGTTCGAGGCCGGTGACCTCGATGCCGCGTTGGCCAACAGCGCGATCTACCTGGAAGCCTTCGGCCATGTGGTGATCGCCTGGATCTGGCTGGAGCAGTTGTTGGCAGCCCAGGGGCGCACTGGGGACTTCTTCGACGGCAAACGCCAGGCGGCACGCTACTTCTTCTTCTACGAGCTGCCCAAGACCGGACCGCAGCTCGATCTGCTGGAAAGCCTGGACCGCACGACCCTGGAGATGCAACCAGACTGGTTCTGATGCCACTGTATTCACTTGTGTCACTGTGGTTTTAGGTGTGGTTGAGTTTCCGTGACTT
>NZ_MVHH01000071.1 GCF_002086515.1 Mycolicibacter arupensis | reverse complement strand
AAGTCCGCCAAAACCCCGACCTACCAATCGCTGCTTGACATAGGAGCAACGTCCACCGCGGAAAAGTTCGAGTAAGCGCCGCCCTGGACGCAGAGTCGATGCGTGCCGTCGCCGATCTGTACCGTGAAAGGCGACATGGCCAAGAAGAAGACAGCGAAATCCCCCCGGAAGTCGCCCCGCAAGTCGCAAGCCAACCGGAGGCGTGTCCTCGCCTGGATCGCCGCCGGGGCGATGGCTCTGGTGGTGGCACTGGTGATCGTGGCGGTGGTGATCTGGATCCGGCGCCCGGCGACACCGATTGCCGAGCAGCCTGGGGCGGGTATTCCCTCCACCGGCTCGGTGCCGACGCGGACCAAGAAGCCGCGCCCGGCCTACCAGGACGCCAGCTGCCCGGACGTGCAGCTGGTGTCGGTGCCCGGCACCTGGGAGACCTCGCCGACGGACAACCCGCTCGACCCCAACCAGTTTCCGATCGCGCTGCTGCTCACCGTCACCCGTCCGATTGCCCAGCAGTTCGACGCCGCCCGGGTGCAGACCTACACGGTTCCCTACACCGCGCAGTTCCATAACCCGCTGTCGTCCGACAAGCAGATGAGCTACAACGACAGCCGCGCCGAAGGAACCCGCGCCACCATCAAGGCGCTGACCGAGATGAATGAGCGGTGCCCGCTGACCAGCTATGTGCTGGTCGGCTTCTCGCAGGGCGCGGTGATCGCCGGCGACGTGGCCAGCAAGATCGGCAACTGGGAGGGACCGGTCGACGAAGATCTGGTGCTGGGCGTCACGCTGATCGCCGACGGCCGCCGTCAGACCGGCGTGGGTGTAGACGTCCCGCCGTCTCCGCCCGGTCAGGGCGCCGAGGTGACCCTGCACGAGCTGCCGATCCTGTCCGGGATGGGATTGACCATGACCGGCGCGCGCGAGGGCGGTTTCGGCGACCTCGATAAGCGCACCAATGAGATCTGCGCGGTCGGTGACCTGGTCTGCGCGGCCCCGCAGGAGGCGTTCAGCGTCGGCAAGCTGCCGGCGACGCTGTCAACGCTGGCCGGCGGTGCTGCTCAGCCGGTGCACGCGCTGTACGGCACCACCGACGTCTGGAGCCAGGACGGCTTGTCCGCAACCCAGTGGACGCTGAACTGGGCGCGTGAACTCATCGACAACGCGCCCCGTCCGCCACACGGCTGAGGTTCGACGAGCGGTTCGGTGAGGCTCGACGAAGGAGAGGCGAAGCTGGAACCGGCTCGTGACCCGGAGGCCGGCGTGACACGCGGTACCGTTTGATTTGGCATGGACCCAACCGATCAGTAACATTAAGAGCAATTTAAGAGCGGCGGTCTGTGGCCTCCGGGCAGCAGCGCGTCGCCGGGTGCCGGCAACCCACTACCATCTGTCAGGTCCCGGGCCCGCGCGATGTAACGCTGCGGCGTGGCCGACAGCGCCCGGCAGTTGACTGAACGTTGTTCGCGACAGGAGATTTTGCATGGCCCCGGCAACACAGGCCGCGTACCACAACCCGTTCGTCAAGGACGGCAAGATCCGGTTCCCGGACAATGCCAACCTGGTGCGGACCGTCGAGCGTTGGGCTGCGCTGCGCGGCGAGAAAGTCGCCTACCGGTTCCTGGACTTCTCCACCGAGCGTGACGGTATCGAGCGCGACATCTCCTGGTCCGATTTCGGGGCGCGGAACCGGGCGATCGGTGCCCGGCTGCAGCAAGTCACCAAGCCCGGTGACCGGGTGGCGATTCTCTGTGGCCAGAACCTGGACTACCTGGTGTCCTTCTTCGGCATCATGTACGCCGGCCGCATCGCCGTGCCGCTGTTCGACCCGGGCGAGCCGGGCCACGTCGGTCGGCTGCACGCGGTGCTCGACGACTGCACCCCGTCGGCGGTACTGACCACCAGCGACTCCGCTGAAGGCGTCAACAAGTTCTTCCGCAGCCGCCCGGCCAACGCCAGGCCGCGGGTCATCGCTGTCGACGCGTTGCCGCCGGAGGTGGGATCGACCTGGGTGATGCCCGACACCGACCGGAGCGACGTGGCTTACCTGCAGTACACCTCCGGCTCCACTCGGACCCCGACCGGCGTCAAGATCACCCACCTGAACCTGCCCACCAACGTCGTGCAGCTGCTGGACTCGCTCAAGGGCCGCGAGGGCGACCGGGGGGTCAGCTGGCTGCCGTTCTTCCACGACATGGGCCTGGTCACCATCCTGCTGTCGTCGGTGATGGGTCAACAGTTCACGTTCATGAGCCCGGCAGCCTTTGTGCGCCGGCCAGGCCGGTGGATCCGTGAGCTGGCCCGCAAGGAAGGGGAGACCGGCGAGGTCTACTCGGCGGCCCCCAACTTCGCCTTCGAGCACGCTGCGGCGCGCGGTCTGCCCAAGGAGGGCGAGCCGCCGCTGGACCTGAGCAACGTCAAGGCGATCCTCAACGGCAGTGAGCCGGTCTCTGCGGCATCGCTGCGCAAGTTCAACGAGGCCTTCGCGCCGTACGGGTTCCGCGAGGAGGCCATCAAGCCGTCCTACGGCCTGGCCGAGGCCACCCTGTTCGTGTCCACGACCCCCATCGGCGAGAAGCCGAAGATCATCTACGTCGACCGCGAAGCGCTCAACAACTCCAACCGCCTGGTCGAGGTGCCCGAGGACGCACCGAACGCCGTCGCGCAGGCCTCGGCCGGACGGATCAGCGTCGACCAGTGGACGATCATCGTCGACTACGAGACCGGCGCCGAGTTGCCCGACGGTCAGATCGGCGAGATCTGGTTGCAGGGCAACAACATGGGCGTCGGCTACTGGAACCGTGAGGAAGAGACCGCCGACACGTTCCAGAACGTGCTCAAGTCGCGCACCAGCCCGTCTCGGGCCGAGGGCTCCGACGAGAACGGCTTCTGGGTGCGCACCGGTGACTACGGCGCCTACTACCAGGACGACCTCTACATCACCGGCCGGGTGAAGGACCTGGTGATCGTGGACGGCCGCAACCACTACCCGCAGGATCTGGAGTACTCCGCGCAGGAGGCCAGCCGGGCGCTGCGGGCCGGCTACGTCGCCGCGTTCTCGGTGCCGGCCAACCAGCTGCCGCAGTCGGCCTTCGACAACCCGCACTCCGGGCTGAAGTTCGACCCCGAGGACAGCTCCGAGCAGTTGGTGATCGTCGCCGAACGCGCCCCGGGCGCCCACAAGCTGGAGTACCAGCCCATCGCTGACGACATTCGGGCGGCGATCGCGGTGCGCCACGGTGTGACCGTGCGTGACGTGTTGCTGGTCTCGGCGGGCACGGTGCCCCGGACGTCCAGCGGCAAGATCGGTCGCCGCGCCTGCCGCGCCGCCTACCTGGACGGCAGCCTGCGCAGTGGCACCACAGGTCCGAACGCTTACCCCGACGAGGTCTAAACCCAGATGAGCGAGGCTCCGCAGATGACCGGCGACGGCGACGACGCAATCCTGCGCGGCACCAGCCGCACCGACCTGACCGTCGCCGACATGCGGGCCTGGCTGCGGAACTGGGTGGCCAAAGCCACCTCGCAGTCGCCGGAGAAGATCAACGAGACAGCTCCGTTGATCGAACTGGGGCTGTCGTCGCGGGACGCGGTGGCGATGGCGTCGGACATCGAGGACTTCACCGGGGTCACGTTGTCGGCGACGGTGGCGTTCCGGCACCCGACGATCGAGGCGCTGGCCACCGTGATCGTCGAGGGCGAGCCGGTACTGGAGGACGACGCGGCCGGCGAGGACTGGACACGCGAGGCCGATGTCGCCGATATCGCGGTGGTGGGCCTGGCCACCCGATTCCCGGGCGACATGAACACCCCCGAGGACACCTGGGAAAAGTTGCTGGCGGGGTTCAACGCGATCACTGACCTGCCCGAGGGGCGCTGGTCGGAGTTCATGGAGGAGCCTCGGGTCGCCGAGCGGGTCAAGAAGGCGCGCACCCGCGGTGGCTACCTGTCTGACATCAAGGGTTTCGACGCGGAGTTCTTCGCGCTGTCGAAGATGGAGGCAGACAACGTCGACCCGCAGCAGCGGATGGCGCTGGAGCTGACCTGGGAGGCCTTGGAGCACGCCCGGATCCCGGCCTCGAGCCTGCGCGGTGAAGCGGTCGCGGTCTACATGGGCTCGACGAACGGCGACTACCAGAACCTGGCGCTCTCGGATCCCAGCATCACCCACCCGTACGCCATCACCGGCAACTCCAGCTCGATCATCGCCAACCGGGTGAGCTACTTCTACGACTTCCGCGGGCCTTCGGTCACCATCGACACCGCATGTTCGTCATCGCTGGTCGCCGCGCACGCCGGTGTGCAGGCGCTGCGCAGCGGCGAGGCCGACGTGGCGGTGGTCGGCGGTGTCAACGCCTTGGTCACCCCGCTGGTGACGGTCGGCTTCGACGAGGTGGGCGGGGTGCTCTCACCCGATGGCCGGATCAAGTCGTTCTCGGCCGACGCCGACGGCTACTCCCGCGCCGAGGGCGGCGGGGTGCTGGTGCTCAAGCGGGTGGACGACGCTCGCCGCGACGGCGACCAGATCCTCGCGGTGATCGCCGGTTCGGCGGTCAACCATGACGGCCGGTCCAACGGCCTGTTGGCGCCCAACCCCGACGCCCAGGCCGCAGTGCTGCGCAAGGCGTACAAGAACGCCGGTATCGACCCGCGGACCGTCGACTACATCGAGGCGCACGGCACGGGCACCATCCTGGGTGACCCGATCGAGGCCGAGGCGTTGGGCCGAGTGGTCGGCCGTGGCCGCGCCGCTGACAAGCCCGCGCTGCTGGGCGCGGTGAAATCCAATGTGGGACACCTGGAGTCGGCAGCCGGCGCGGCGAGCCTGGCCAAAGTCGTGCTTGCCATGCAGCACGACAAGATCCCGCCGTCGATCAACTACACCGGGCCCAACCCCTACATCGACTTCGCCGGAACTCACCTGCAGGTGGCCGACACCGCCACCGACTGGCCGCGCTACAGCGGGTATGCGGTCGCCGGGGTCTCCGGCTTCGGCTTCGGTGGGGCCAATGCCCACGTGGTGGTTCGCGAGGTGTTGCCGCGCGACGTGATCGTCAAGGAGCCGGAGCCCGACGCGCCCGTCGCCCAGGAGGCCGCCGAACTTGAGATCGAGCACGAAGCCCCCCGCTTCGATGAGTACGGCGAGTTCATCGCACCGGAGAGCCCGTCCGGCTACGGCGACGAGCCCGCCTACGAACTGCCCGGCCTGACCGATGAGGCGTTGCGGCTGCGCGACGAGGCATTGGCGGAGCTGGCCGAGCAAGAGAGCGTGCAACCGCTCATCCCCCTGGCGGTCTCGGCATTTCTGACCTCCCGCAAGAAGGCCGCCGCGGCCGAGCTGGCCGACTGGATCGACAGCGAAGAGGGCCGGGCCACCCCGCTGACGTCGATCGGCCGCTCGCTGTCCCGGCGCAACCACGGCCGCTCGCGTGCCGTGGTGCTGGCTCACAACCACGACGAGGCCGTCGCCGGCCTGCGCGCGGTCGCCGAGGGCAAGCAGAAACCAGGCGTCTACTCCGTCGACGGCCCGGTCACCAACGGCCCGGTATGGGTGATGGCCGGCTTCGGTGCCCAGCACCGCAAGATGGGTAAGAACCTCTACCTGCGCGACCCGATCTTCGCCGAATGGATCGAGAAGGTCGACGCCCATGTCCAGGACGAGCGCGGCTACTCGGTGCTGGAGCTGATCCTCGACGACTCACACGAGTACGGCATCGAGACCTCCAACATCGCCATCTTCGCCATCCAGATCGCCCTGGGTGAGGTACTCAAGCACCACGGAGCTCGCCCCGCCGCCGTCATCGGCCAGTCGCTGGGAGAGCCGGCATCGGCCTACTTCTCCGGTGGCCTGTCGCTGGCCGATGCCACCCGGGTGATCTGCTCGCGCGCACACCTGATGGGCGAGGGCGAAGCCATGCTGTTCGGCGAGTACATCCGCTTCATGGCGCTCGTCGAGTACTCCGCCGAAGAACTCACCACGGTGTTCGCCGATTTCCCCGGCCTGGAGGTGTGCGTCTTTGCCGCCCCCACCCAGACCGTGATCGGCGGCCCGCCCGAGCAGATCGACGAGATCGTCGCGCGGGCCGAATCCGAGGGCCGGTTCGCCCGCAAGCTGCAGACCAAGGGCGCAGGCCACACTTCGCAGATGGACCCGCTGCTCGGTGAATTCACCGCGGAGCTGCAGGGCATCGAGCCGCACACCCCGAACATCGGCATCTTCTCGACCGTGCACGAGGGCAGCTACGTCAAGCCCGGCGGCGAGCCGATCCACGATGTGGACTATTGGAAGAAGGGGATGCGCCACAGCGTCTACTTCACCCACGGAGTCCGCAACGCCGTCGACAACGGCTACACCACCTTCCTTGAGCTGGCGCCGAACCCGGTCGCGCTCATGCAGGTGGGGCTGACGACGGCCAGCGCGGGTCTTCACGATGCCCAGCTGATCGCCACGTTGGCCCGCAAGACCGACGACGTCGACGCCATGACCATGGCCATGGCCCAGCTCTACGTCTATGGCCACGACCTCGATTTCCGCACGCTGTTCCCGCGTGAGGTGCAGGGTCCGATCAGCCCGGCGGAGTTCGCCAATATTCCGCCCACGCGCTTCCGGCGCAAGCCGCACTGGCTCGACGCCCGGTTCTCCGCCGACGCCACCGGTGTGATGCCCGGATCGCACATCGCGACCCCGGACGGCCGGCACGTCTTCGAGTACGCCGGTCGCGGCGAAACGGACTTGGCCGCCCTGGTCAAGGCCGCTGCCGCGACCGTCCTTCCGGATGCGGCCTTGGTGGCCGCCGAACAGCGGGCGGTTCCGGGAGAGGGTTCCCGACTGGTCACGACGCTGACCCGGCACCCGGGTGGCGCGGCCGTACAGGTGCATTCCCGGATCGGTGAGTCGTTCACTCTGGTGTACGACGCGTTGGTGAGTCGCACTGGAGCCGAAGGGGTTTCGCTACCGATCGCCGTCGGTGCGGGAACCACGGTGAGCGAGTCCGTCACGGCTACCGTTGCCCCGGTTGAAGAACCAGTCGATGATGCGGCGATCCTGCACGACAATCTGACCGCAGGCGCGGGCCTGGCGGCGAATTTCGCCAAGTGGTCGCCGGAATCCGGTGAGACCATCGCGGACCGGTTGGGCACCATCGTGGGCAGTGCCATGGGATACGAGCCCGAGGACCTGCCGTGGGAGGTGCCGCTGATCGAGCTGGGCCTCGATTCACTGATGGCGGTGCGGATCAAGAACCGCGTCGAATACGACTTCGATATGCCGCCGATCCAGCTGACCGCGGTCCGCGACGCGAACCTCTACAACGTCGCGGAGATGATCCGCTACGCGGTGGAGCACCGCGACGAGATCGAGGCGCTGCACGAGCACCAGAAGACCCAGACCGCGGACGAGATCGCCGCGGAGCAGGCCGCGATCATCGCGGCGGCCAAGGCGGCGGAGTCGGCGCAAGCCGCGCCCGCTCCAGCGGCTGAGTCCGCTGCTGCGGCACCGCCGCCTTCGGACATCCCGATCCCGCCGCCGCCGACCAACCCTGCGGGTCCCGCGGTTCCGCCGCCGCCCACCGACCCGTCCGGCCCGGGTGCCAATTCGAGCGGGGTCAGCACCAAGACCGCTGCGGCTGCGGCAGCCAAGGTGCTCACCCAGGAAGCGGTGACCGAGGCGCTGGGCGCCGACGTGCCGCCGCGTGACGCCGCCGAGCGGGTCACGTTCGCCACCTGGGCGATCGTCACCGGCAAGTCGCCGGGCGGCATCTTCAACGAGCTGCCCACTCTGGACGACGACACCGCGACCAAGGTGGCCGAGCGACTGTCGGAGCGCGCCGAGGGCATCATCACGATCGACGACGTGAAGTCGGCGGCCACCATCGAGGCCCTGGCGACCATCGTTCGCGATCAGCTCGAGGACGGCGTGGTGGATGGATTCGTCCGCACCCTGCGTGCCAAGCCCGAAGGGTCGGACAAGTTGCCACTGTTCGTGTTCCACCCGGCGGGTGGTTCGACCGTGGTCTACGAGCCGCTGATGAAGCGCTTGCCCGCCGATCTGCCGGTGTACGGCATCGAGCGGGTGGAGGGCTCCATCGAGGAACGTGCCGCCGAGTACGTCCCCAAGTTGCTGGAGCTGCACGACGGGCCGTTCCTTCTGGCGGGGTGGTCACTGGGCGGGGCATTGGCCTACGCATGCGCGATCGGGCTGAAGCAGGCGGGCGCCGATGTGCGTTACGTCGGCCTGCTCGACCTGGTGCTGCCCGGTGAGCCCATCGACCAGAGCAAGGAAGGCATGCGGGCCCGCTGGGACCGTTACGCACGGTTTGCCGAGCGCACTTTCAATGTCGAGGTCCCCGAGATCCCTTACGAGGAACTGGAGAAGCTCGACGACGAGGGCCAGGTCCGGTTCGTGCTGGACGTGGTCGCCCAGAGCGGCGTGCAGATCCCCGGCGGGATCATCGAGCACCAGCGCACGTCGTACCTGGACAACCGGGCCCTGGACACCATCGAGATCCAGCCCTACGACGGACACGTCACGCTCTACATGGCCGACCGCTACCACGATGACGCCATCGTGTTCGAGCCCGCCTACGCGACCCGCAAGCCCGATGGCGGCTGGGGCGAATACATCTCCGACCTGGAGATCGTGCCCATCGGGGGCGAGCACGTGCAGGTGATCGACGAGCCGTACATTGCCAAGGTGGGCGCCCACATGAGTGAGGCGATCAATCGGATCCAGGGAGAGCAGTGAGTAACAAGACCACCGCCGAACTGCTGGCCGAACTGCGCGAAAAGCTGGAGCTGGCCAAGGAACCCGCCGGTGAGGCGGCCGTCGCCAAGCGCGCCAAGAAGGGCATTCCCAGCGCCCGCGATCGCATCCATGGGCTGCTGGACCCGGGGAGCTTCTTGGAGATCGGCGCGCTGTGCAAGACCCCCGGTGACCCCAACGCGCTGTACGGCGATGGCGTGGTGACCGGCCACGGTCGGATCAACGGCCGACCGGTCGGGGTGTTCAGCCATGACCAGACCGTGTTCCAGGGCTCGGTCGGTGAGATGTTCGGCCGCAAGGTGGCCAAGCTCATGGAGTGGGTGGCCATGGTCGGTTGCCCGATCATCGGCATCAACGATTCCGCCGGCGCCCGGATCCAGGACGCGGTGACGTCGCTGGCCTGGTATGCCGAGTTGGGCCGGCGTCACGAGATGTTGCGCGGCCTGGTTCCGGAGATCTCGATCATTCTGGGCAAATGTGCTGGCGGAGCGGTGTATTCGCCCATCCAGACCGACCTGTTAGTGGCGGTGCGTGATCAGGGCTACATGTTCATCACCGGGCCTGACGTGATCAAGGACGTCACCGGCGAGGACGTGAGCTTCGACGAGCTCGGCGGCGCGGATGTGCAGGCGCAGCGCGGCAACATTCACAAAGTGGTCGACGACGAGGCGGCGGCCTTCCAGTACGTGCGGGACTACCTGTCCTTCCTGCCGTCCAATCACTTCGACGACGCGCCGATCGTCAACCCCGGCCTCGAGCCGGAGATCACCCCGCATGACCTGGAGTTGGACGCGATCGTTCCGGATGCGGACAACGTCGCCTACGACATGCACGAGATCCTGCTGCGGATCTTCGACGACGGCGACGTCTTCGAGATCGCCGATCAGCGCGGGCAGGCGATGATCACCGCGTTCGCCCGGGTCGACGGGCATCCGATCGGGGTGATCGCCAACCAGCCGATGTATATGTCCGGGGCGGTGGACACCGAGGCCTCTGACAAGGCGGCCAGCTTCATCAGGTTCTGCGACTCCTACAACCTGCCGCTGGTCTTCGTGGTCGATACCCCGGGTGCCATGCCCGGAGTCTCGGAGGAGAAGAACGGGATCATTAAGCGCGGTGGCCGGTTCTTCAACGCCATCGTCGAGGCCGACGTGCCCAAGGTGACGGTGATCATCCGTAAGGCCTACGGCGGCGGTTACGCGGTCATGGGCTCCAAGCAGCTGTCCGCGGACCTGAACTTCGCCTGGCCCACGGCGCGTATCGCGGTGATCGGCGCCGACGGCGCGGCGCAACTGCTGGTGAAGCGCTTCCCGGATCCGACCGCGCCCGAGGTGCAGAAGATCAAGAAGGACTTCATCGACGGCTACAACGAGAACATGGCGATTCCGTGGACTGCCGCCGAGCGCGGGTACATCGACGCCGTGATCCAGCCGCACGAGACCCGGCTCTTGTTGCGCAAGTCGCTGCGCCTGCTGCGGGACAAGCAGAACTTCCCGAAGGTGCAGCGCAAGCACGGCCTGCTGCCGATCTAGCGGTGCGCGCCCAGCGCGTTAGCGGCGATCAGGCCGCTGAGCTGCGCTAAGTCCTGACTCAGGTTCGCCGAACAATAGGTGATCCTAACTCTAGGGGTGCGCTCCATTTTGCCCAGGTGAGGGCGCGTTTCCGGATTAGTGAACCTGAATTTGACATAACAGGGTGTGATTGAAATCATCCAAAATTAACGGTGCTGCAGTTGTGTGCGGCCGCGAGAGTTTGGCGAGGAAACCTGGATGTTTGATGCAGTTGCGGCACGGCCCAGCCGCTACGACACCGGCTTGCGTGCCGTTCTCGCCGCCGCCGTGGTGGCCGTCGGCATCAGCGGTGCGCCGCAGGCAGCGTCGCTGAACTCAGCTCCGGAGCATGCGCAGGTGTTGCTGTCCGCCGCGGGGGCAGGCTCGCTGGCGAGCTCCGGGATCGCGCTCATCATGGGTCCCAGCATGCTGCCCACCCCGAGTGAGCAGTACGCCGAAACCGTCAATGACCTCTTCCTGCAGCCGCACGGATTCGACGGCGAGCTCGAGGTGCTGACCACTCCGCAAGAGGCCTACTTGCTGGACGAGTCCATGGCTAAGGGTGCGCAGATCCTGTCTGACAGGGTGTTGGCCCTGCTCGACGAAGGCGCCGCAGGTGAAGGCAACCCGGTGACGGTCTTCGGGTACTCGCAGAGCGCCGCCCTCACGACACTGGCGATGCAGCAGCTCTACGAGGCCGGCGTGCCGAGTTCGGCCGTGCACTTCGTACTGATCGGCGATTCGGCGAACCCCCTCGGCGGTCTGCTGGTCGGATTCGCGGACTACCCGGAGATCGTCGAAAGCCTGGCGGAAAGCAATGTCACGCTCGGCAACCCGACGCCGAATGATCTCTACCCCACCAGCATCTACACCTTGGAGTACGACGGCTACGCGGATTTCCCGCAGTATTTCCTCAACCCGTTCTCCAGTCTGAACGCCGTCATGGGCATGGCCATCCAGCACATTGCCTACCTGGGCTTGACTCCCGAGCAGATCGCGGACGCCGTCCTGCTCGAGTCCAGCCCGGACAGCATGATCAGTTCCTACATGATCCCCAGCGAGTACCTTCCGCTGCTGTACCCGCTGCTGTTCGTCCCGATAACCGGAAAGCCCATCTACGACCTGCTGGAGCCGGTCATGCGCATCCTGGTGAACTTGGGCTACGGCAATATCGAGAACGGCTGGAACCAGGGCCCGGCCGATCAGCCGACGATGATGAGCAATCTGATGCCGGACCTCGACTGGAACCAGGTCAGCAACGCGCTGTTCTCGGCGGCGATGAGCGGCATCGGCGCCTTCGTCACCGATCTGTTCGACCCGCAGACGTACGTGGAGGTCGAGATGGTCGACAATCCCGCGCTGGACGGCTTGCTTGCGGCCATGGCGGCCGCGGGCGTCGCCGAGGGCGACAACCCGTCGGTGGACGACATGCTCAACGGTATGACCAACATGATGTGGCAATCGCTGGTCGGCCAGTACCTGGATCCCGCTTACTGGGCGGACGCATCCTAGTCTCGGCCGGGTAAGCGTTGCGTAACGCTTGAGCAACACCGGCAACTTCGGGCGCAAACCAATTATCGTTTACCCCAGGCAATCCCAGGACGGGCTGGCCTCTGAGGTTCCAATTGTGCCCGGTCGTAACGTGATTGCGGTTGCCGGGTCGCCGCGCGAATCGTCAGGGGTATGACGAGGGGGCAGGCATGTGTCCTAGCGGCGAGGCGCGATGAGTCTACTGCTGCCGGCGAGGCCGTCGGCGCCGGCCGCGCGGAATCCCAACAGTGCTCCCGACGGACAGAAAAGGCTGCTGCGCAAGGCGATTGCGGCATCGGCTATCGGCAACGCCACCGAGTGGTATGACTACGGTGTCTATGCCGTGGTGGCCACCTATCTGACCGAGACCTTCTTCCCCGACACGCTGGGCAACCTCGGAACCATGCTCGGATTCGCGGTGTCGTTCGTGCTCCGCCCGTTGGGCGGCATGGTCTGGGGCCCGATCGGTGACCGGTTCGGCCGGAAGTCGGTCCTGGTGGCCACAGTTGCGCTGATCGCCGTCGCCACTACCCTGATCGGCGTCCTGCCCGGCTATGCCACAGCGGGTTGGTGGGCGCCGGCCCTGCTGATTGCGCTGCGCGTGGTGCAGGGCTTCTCCACTGGCGGTGAATACGGCGGCGCAGCAACCTTTATGGCCGAAAGCGCACCCGACGACAAGCGGGGGTTCTACGGCAGCTTCTTGGAGTTCGGCGCCGTCGGTGGCTTTGTTCTGGGCAGTGCCGTCGTGCTGTCGCTGGAGGCGATGCTCACCCACGAGCAGATGGCGGCTTGGGGCTGGCGTGTTCCGTTCCTTCTAGCCCTGCCATTGGGGGTGCTGGGACTGGTATTGCGCAGCAGGATGCCCGAGACACCGGTGTTCGCCGAGTGCGCCGCCTGCGACGAGATCCAGGGATCGGCCTGGGACCGACTGGTCGACCTGCTGACCAACTACACCCGACCGATCCTGGTGACCTTCGCGCTGCTGGTCGCGCTGAACATCATCGACTACACCCTGGTGACCTATCAGCCGACGTATCTGCACGCCTCCGCGGGCCTCGATGAGCGCAGCAGGACCGCGGTGGTTCTGGTGGGGGAGTTGGCCATGATGGCCTGCATTCCCTTCGCGGGTGCCTGGTCGGATCGGATCGGCCGAAAGCCGTTGTGGCACGGCTCGTTGGTGGGCTTCGTCGTGTTGGCGCTGCCGATGTACTGGCTTATGGGCCAGGGATTCGGCTACGCCCTGGTGGGATTCACCGTGCTCAGCGTGTTGTTCGCCGCGCCGTTGGCGACCGTGGCCGCGACGTTCCCGGCGATGTTCCCCACCCAGGTGCGCTACGCCGGGTTCGCGGTGGCCGACAACGCGGCCGTCGCCCTGTTCGGCGGCACCGCGCCGGTGGTGGCCGACTCGGTCATCGGGCACACCGGTTGGCAGCTCTTTCCGGCTGCCTACCTGGTGGCGGCCGCGGTTCTCGGACTGATCGCGCTGCGGTTCCTCCCCGAGACCGTGGGCTACTCGCTGCGCGGCACCGGAGTTCCCGGAGAGCAGGGCGAGCTGGAACGGGAGCTGGCTGCCGTCATCGCAAGATCAGCCGACGAGCTCCGTGACCGTGCACAGAATGACGCCTGACACGGCGTGTCTCGGTACAGACACGCTCGCTCGCGGGCGGGGGTCGCCGGGGCCC
>NZ_MVHH01000070.1 GCF_002086515.1 Mycolicibacter arupensis | reverse complement strand
CGTGGGGCCCCCCGCCGCCACCGGCCTGGGGAGCTCCGCCGCCCCCGGCGTGGGGGCCCCCGCCTGCCGCGGGGGCTCCGGCACCTCCCGGACCGCCGCGCTGATCAGGGGAGGTACTCAGCTGCTCAGGTGCGTGGCCAACCGGGCCGTGAACTCGGCCACCTGCGCCGGGCTCTCCAGGGCATACCGGGCGGCGGTCGCGCGGTCGCCGTCATCGTTGTGCCGCACCACTATTCCGGCACCCGATAGTTCGGCGACCGCGTCGAACGCGTCCTCATCGGTGATGTCGTCGCCGAGGAACAGTGGCGTTCGCACCCCGGGCATCCGATCCAGAAGCCAGTGCAGCGTGCGGCCTTTGTCCCAGTCGATCTCGGGACGCAACTCGATCACCTCACGTCCAGTGGTGACCCGCAGCCCGCTGCTGCGGCCCGCCTGACGCACCGCCGCCATCGTCTCACCGACCCGATCCCGGGCTGCGTTGCGGTAGTGCACTGCCACGGCGAATCGTTTGTGTTCCACCATGATTCCCGGGATCGAGCTGAGCTTCCGGCGGAGCGCAGCTGCGGCGTCGGCCAGCACCGGCACCGCGTCGGCGGCGGTGTCGTTCTGGTGGTGGACGCCGTCTGGATCGGTCAGTTCGAAACCGTGACTGCCGGCGTACCAGATCCCGTCCAGGCCGACGCGTGCCCGCACGTCGGCCAGGTCGCGGCCGGACAACACCGCGACCGGGCACCGGATGGCCAACGCGCGCAACGCATCCACCGCGCCGGACACCGGTCGGGCCGCGTCGGGATCATCGACGATATCCGATAGAGTCCCGTCGAAGTCGAAGAACACCGCGGGGCGGTCCGGCGCGCGCAACTCCGCAGCGGCCATCGCGTCCGGCAGGGCCGACATGGGCCGATCGCCGGTGCGCACCTGCACCGCCGACAAGGTGTCCACCAGCGCGTCGCCGCCGTCGCGGCCCAGGCCGATCACCAAGGCGAATCCGGCGCTGCGCGCATCGGTCACACCCGATGCGGCATCGGTGAGCACCGCACACCGGCCGGGGCGCACGGTCAGCCCGGCGGCGGCGTGCACCAAGTCGGCAGCGGAACTCTCGGGTGCCACCGCAGCCACCCGCACTCCGGCGTGATGCAGGCGCTCGGTCAGGTCCGCGGTGTCGGTACCGCCGTCGAGGTGCAACAGCACCGCGTCATGCCGGCGCGGGTCGATCGTGACCGACATGCCAACCATGCCACCACGGTGCCACAGCCCCATTCGGTTTAGCGTGGTAGGGGTGTAGAGGTCCCCTGAAACACAAGGAGAGTCCCCGATGTCGCCCCTTACCGGAATCCTCGTCGGTGTCGACGGATCACCGTCATCAGTTGCAGCCGTCGACTGGGCGGCGCGCGACGCCGCGCTGCATAACCTGCCGCTCACCCTGGTCCACGTGCTGGCTTCGCCGGTGGTGATGACCTTCCCCGAGACACCGATGCCGCCCGGCTACACCGAGTGGCAGCGCGAACAGGGCGAACACCACCTGCACCATGCCGCCGAGGTCGCCGAGGCGGCCGGGGCGCCGCGGGTCACCGCGGAGATCGTCGTGGGTTCGACGGTTCCGACGCTGGTGGACATCAGCCGCGAGGCCAGCCGTCTGGTGGTCGGGTCTCGTGGGCATGGGCCGCTGCGTCGGCGCCTGCTCGGATCGGTCAGTTCGTCCCTGATCCGGCATGCGCACTGCCCGGTCGCGGTCGTACATCAGGCTCATCCGGAAGGCTATACATACCCTGATACCGCACCGGTGGTTGTCGGCATCGACGGCTCTCCGGTGTCGGAGGCCGCAACGGCACTGGCCTTCGAGGAGGCTTCGCTGCGCGGGGTGGAACTGATCGCGGTGTACGCCTGGCACGACACCGGCCTGATGGACTTTCCCGGCCTGGACCCGGCCGTCATGGCCTCCGACGGCGAACTGGCACTGGCCGAGCGATTGGCCGGCTGGCACGAGCGCTACCCGGATGTCACCGTCCGCCGCGTGGTCGTCGATGACCGGCCGGCCGATCAACTCATCGACCAGTCGCGGGCAGCTCAGCTGGTGGTGCTGGGCAGCCACGGCCGCGGCGGTTTCACCGGCATGCTGCTGGGCTCGGTCAGCCAGGAAGTGGTGCAGTCGGCCCACACGCCGGTGCTCGTCGTTCGGCCGACCTGATCGGCATCAGCCGACGGGCACCGACTCACTGGTCGCCGGCAGCGCAGGCCGCTGCGCAGCCGGTGACGGCCTCGACAACACCCGTTGTGGCCACCAGAACCAGCGGCCCAACAGTGCGGCGATCGACGGCGTCATGAACGACCGGATCACCAGGGTGTCGATCATCAGGCCGAGTCCGATGGTGGAGCCCACCTGGCCGATCACCTTCAAGTCGGAGACGATCATCGACATCATCGTGAAGGCGAACACCAGGCCCGCCGAGGTGACCACCGAGCCGCTGCCGCCCATCGCGCGGATGATGCCCGTCTTGAGTCCGCCGGGCAGCTCTTCTTTCATCCGGGAGACCAGCAGCAGGTTGTAGTCCGAACCCACCGCCAGCAGGATGATCACCGACATCGCCAGCACCATCCAGTGCAGGTCAAGTCCGAGGAGGTGCTGCCAGATCAGCACCGATAGCCCGAACGATGTGCCCAGCGACAGCAACACCGTGCCGACGATCACCGCCGAGGCCACCACGGCCCGGGTGATCAGCAGCATGATGATGAAGATCAGGCACAGCGAGGCGATGCCGGCGATGATCAGGTCGTAGCTCGACCCGTCCTTCATGTCTTTGAACATGGCTGCGGTGCCGCCGAGGTAGACCTTCGAGCCCTCCAGGGGCGTGCCCTTGAGTGCCTCGTGCACCGCATGCTTGATCGGCGCGACGTGCGAGATGCCCTCTTCGGACATCGGATCGCCCTCGTGGGAGATGATGAACCGCACCGAATGCCCGTCGGGGGACAGGAACATCTTCATGCCGCGCTTGAAATCGGGGTTGTCGAACGCCTCCGGCGGCAGGTAGAACGAGTCGTCGTTCTTGGACTCGTCGAACGCCTTGCCCATGGCGTTCTGGCCGTCCATCATCTCCTGCATCTGAAGCTGCAGGCCCTCCATGGTGGACTGCATCTTCAGCTGGGTGGTGCGCATGTTGGTCATCGTCTCGATCATCGGCGGCATGATCTCGAGCATCCGGGGCATCAGCCGGTCGAGGTTGTCGATGTCGGGCAGCACCTTCTCGAAATCCTCGGTCATCTGGTCGAGGCCGTCCATGACGTCGAAGATCGACCGGATCGACCAGCAGATCGGGATGTCGAAGCAGTGCGGCTCCCAGTAGAAGTAGCTGCGCATCGGGCGCCACATGTCGTCGAAGTCGGCGATCGAGTCGCGTATCTTCTGGATGTCGTCGAGCATGTGGTGCATCTTGAGGTCCATGCTGTGCGTGGTCTCCGACATCGCGCGGGTGACCTCGAGCATCTGCTTCATGCTGTCGATCGAGACCTGCATGTCGTCGCCCATCTTGAGCATGTTCTTCATGCTGTCGAGCTGGTATTTCATGTTCAGCTGCTGGGTGCTGCCCTGCATGCTGATCGCGAACGGGATCGTGGTGTGCTCGATCGGCGTGCCCAGCGGCCGGGTGATGGTCTGCACCCGCCCGATACCGGGAACCTCGAACACCCGCTTGGCGATCCGGTTGATCACCAGGAAGTCGGCCGGATTACGCAGGTCGTGGTCGGTTTCGATCATCAGCAGTTCCGGGCTCATCCGGGCCTGGGAGAAGTGCCGGTCGGCGGCGGCGTAGCCGATGTTGGCCGGCACATAATCCGGCAGGTATTCCCGGTCGTTGTAGGCGCTCTTATACCCCGGCAGGGTGAGCAGGCCGACCAGGCAGACCGCCGTGGTGGCCACCAGGACCGGCCCCGGCCAGCGCACGATCAGCGTGCCGATGCGTCGCCAGCTGCGGATCCGCATCGCCCGCTTGGGCTCGAGCATGCCGAAGCGGCTGGCCACCGTCACCACCGCGGAGCCGAAGGTGAGAGCGGCCAGCACGATGACCAACATGCCGATCGCCAGCGGGACACCCAGCGACTGGAAATAGGGCAGTCGGGTGAAGTGCAGGCAGAAGGTCGCCCCGGCGATGGTCAGCCCCGAACCCAGGATCACGTGCGCAGTGCCGTGATACATGGTGTGGAAGGCCGATTCCTTGTCCTCGCCGAGTGCTCGCGCCTCCTGATAGCGGCCGAGCAGGAAGATCGCATAGTCCGTCGAGGCGGCGATGGCCAGTGTCACCAGCAGGTTCACCGCGAACGTCGAGAGGCCGATGATGTTGTAGTAGGCCAATACCGCCACCACGCCGCGGGCAGAACTCAGCGAGAAGACCACCATGCCCAGCACCAACAGCACGGTGCCGACCGACCGGTAGATACTCAGCAGCATCGTGATGATGACCACGAACGTCAGCGCGGTGATGAGTTTCAGGCTTTTGTCGCCGGCGATGTGCTGATCGGCGTTGAGGGCGGCCCCGCCGGTGACGTAGGCGTGCACGCCTTCGGGGGCCGGAGTGTCGGCGATGATCTTCTGGACGGCCTCGACCGACTCGTTGGCCAGGGTCTCGCCCATGTTGCCGGCCAGATACACCTGGACATAGGCGGCCTTGCCGTCCGGACTCTGCGATCCGGCTGCGGTCAGCGGGTCGCTCCAGAAGTCCTGGACGTGCTCGATATGAGCGGGGTCGGCCTCCATCTTGGCGACCAACTGGTCGTAGTACTTGTGCGCGTCGTCGCCCAGGGGCTGGTCGCCTTCGATCACGACCATGCCCGAGCTGTCCGACTTGAACTCGTCGAACACCTTGCCGATCCGCATCATCGCGATCATCGACGGAGCGTCGCGAGGGGCCATCGACACCGCGCGCATCTTCCCGACCTCGTCGAGCTGCGGCACGATCACGTTCACCAGAACGGTGAGCGCCACCCACGCCAAGATGATGGGCACGGCGAGCCGGCGGATCCATGCGGGGATACCGCCGCGCTTGGGCTGTGGCGACACCGGCAGGGCGTCGGTCGGGGCGTCAGGTGTGGTGCTGTCGCTGTGTTTGCTCATGCGGATTTCACAATGCAGAAGGTCTGGGCGCTGACGGGACTGGTGGAGATGCGTTCTTCTTTGACCACTCCGTCGATGGTGACCCGGCAGCCGATGGTGGTGCCGTCACCTTGGGCGACGATGTTGGGGCTCACCGCGGGATTGGTGGTGGACAGGGTCAGTGACCACGGCAGGCTGACGCCGTCGATCCGCTGCGGCAGGGCGTCCAGATCCAGATAATTGACGTCGGCGTAGGTCCCGTCCGGGCTGAAGATTTCGTAGAGCACGATTTTGGGGTGGAACGGTTTGGTGTCCTCGAACGGGACAGTTCCGTTGCCGCTGTCGTCGGCTCCGAAGTAGCCGCGAACCCGCTGCACCGTGAACCCTCCCACCGCGAGGACTGCGACGATCAGCAGGGGTAACCATGCACGTCTGACAACGCCGAACATGAAAGCAGTGGCCCTTTCGGATCGTGCCGGAATCTGACACAGATTAGTGCATCAAAGTTCTTTTTCACACCCAGCGCGAACATTTTCGCACATATGTTCGATATATTGCGGGGTATGGGTTGGGGCAGTGGGCCGCCGAGCTGGGCGGAAATGGAGCGGGTGCTCGATGGTAAGCCTCGTCACACCGGCGATTCGGCCGGTGTGTCGGCGGACCGTGCCCCGTCGGCCCCACCGCCTGAGCTGCGCCGTCCCACCGGCCGCACGGTGCCCTATGCCGAGTTGCATGCCCATTCGGCGTACAGCTTCTTAGACGGCGCCAGCAGCCCGCAGGAGCTGGTCGCCGAGGCTGCGCGCTTGGGCCTGCGGGCGATCGCGCTGACCGATCACAACGGTCTGTATGGGGTGGTGCGGTTCGCCGAGGCGGCCCGGGAATTGAGTTCCTCGGGCCTGGAGATAGGCACCGTGTTCGGCGCCGAGCTGTCACTGGGGAAGGTGGCGCGCACCGACGACCCGGACCCTCCCGGGCCGCATCTGCTGGTGCTGGCCCGCGGCCCAGAGGGCTATCGGCGGTTGTCGCGGCAGATCGCCGCCGCGCACCTGGCCGGCGAGAAGGGGCGGCCACTTTTCGACCTGGATGCGCTGACCGAGGCGGCCGGCGGGCACTGGCACATCCTGACCGGCTGCCGTAAAGGCCACGTCCGCCATGCGCTGGCCGCCGGGGGCACGTCCGCGGCTGAAGCTGCGCTGGCAGACCTGGTGGACCGCTTTGGGGCCGCCCGGGTCAGCGTGGAGCTGACCCGAAACGGGGATCCCTGCGACGACGAGCGCAACGCCGCACTGGCCGGCCTGGCGCCCCGATTCGGGGTGGGTCTGGTGGCCACCACCGGCGCCCATTTCGCCAGGCCGGACCGGGGGCGGCTGGCGATGGCGTTGGGCGCGATCCGGGCGCGCCAGTCGCTGGATACCGCCGCCGGCCGGCTGGCCCCCTTGGGCGGCGCCCATCTGAGGTCCGGGGCGGAGATGGCCCGATTGTTCGCGACGTACCCGGCGGCGGTGCCGGCGGCGGCCGAACTCGGCGAACGGTGCGCCTTCTCGCTGACCCTGATCGCACCGCGGCTGCCGCCGTTCGCGGTTCCCGAAGGGCACACCGAGGACAGCTGGCTGCGCCGGCTGACCCTGGCCGGCGCCGTCGGGCGCTACGGCCCACCCGAACGCGCGCCTGCCGCCTATGCGCAGATCGACCGCGAGCTGGAAGTCATTGCCCAACTGGGGTTTCCCGGATATTTCCTGGTGGTACACGACATCACTCAGTTCTGCCGGCGCAGCGACATCCTGTGCCAGGGCAGGGGGTCGGCGGCTAACTCAGCGGTCTGTTATGCCCTCGGTATCACCGCGGTGGACCCGGTGGCCAACGGACTGCTGTTCGAGCGCTTTCTGTCGCCGGCCCGTGACGGCCCACCCGACATCGACATCGACATCGAGTCCGATGAGCGGGAGAAGGTGATCCAGTACGTCTACGACAGATACGGTCGTGACCATGCCGCCCAGGTGGCCAACGTCATCACCTACCGGGGTCGCAGCGCGGTGCGGGATATGGCTCGCGCACTGGGCTATTCGCCGGGTCAGCAGGACGCCTGGAGCAAGCAGCTGAGCAGGTGGGGTCCGGCCACATCGGAGAGCTCCGATGTTCAGGGCATCCCTGAGCAGGTGATCGAGCTGGCCGCTCAGGTCGCTGATCTGCCGAGGCATCTGGGCATCCACTCCGGCGGCATGGTGATCTGTGATCGCCCGATCGCCGATGTGTGCCCGGTGGAATGGGCCCGGATGCCCGGACGCAGTGTGCTGCAGTGGGATAAAGATGATTGCGCGGCAATCGGTTTGGTGAAGTTCGATCTGCTCGGTCTGGGAATGCTTTCGGCGTTGCATTACGCGATCGACCTGGTGGCGCAGCATTGTTCGGTCACGGTTGACTTGGCCGCCATCGACCTGTCCGAGTCCGCGGTTTATGAGATGCTGGCGCGCGCCGACACGGTCGGGGTGTTCCAGGTGGAGTCGCGGGCGCAGATGGCCACCCTGCCGCGGCTTCGCCCCCGGGTCTTCTACGACCTGGTGGTAGAGGTGGCGCTGATCCGGCCCGGGCCGATTCAGGGCGGATCGGTGCATCCCTATATCCGCCGCCGCAATGGCATCGACCCGGTGACCTATGAGCATCCGTGTATGGAGCGGGCACTGGAAAAGACCCTGGGAATTCCGCTGTTTCAGGAGCAGCTGATGACGCTGGCGGTGGACTGCGCTGGCTTCACCGCGGGCGAAGCCGATCAGTTGCGCCGGGCGATGGGTTCTAAGCGGTCACCGGAGCGCATGCGCCGGCTGCGTGACCGGTTCTACATCGGCATGGCCGAGTGTCACGGCATCACCGGGGCAGTGGCCGATCGGATCTACGAGAAGCTGGAAGCCTTCGCCAACTACGGATTTCCGGAGAGTCACGCGATGAGCTTCGCCTCGCTGGTCTTCTATTCCGCCTGGTTCAAACTGCACTACCCAGCAGCGTTCTGCGCCGCGCTGCTGCGGGCGCAGCCGATGGGCTTCTATTCTCCGCAGTCGCTGGTGGCCGATGCCCGCCGGCACGGGGTCCTCGTGCACCGGCCGGACGTCAACGCCAGCCTGGCGCACGCCACGCTGGCCGAAGCCGGAACGCAGGTCAGGCTGGGGCTGGGTGCGGTCCGGGGGATCGGCACCGACCTCGCCGAGCGGCTGGTGGCCGACCGGGAAGAGCGCGGGCCGTTCGCCTCGATGGTGGATCTGACGGCCCGGGTGCAGCTTTCGGCCGCACAGGCCGAAGCGCTGGCAACCGCGGGTGCGTTCGACTGCTTCGGTATGTCGCGTCGGCAGGCGCTGTGGATGGCCGGGGCCGCGGCGGGGCAGCGGCCGGACCGGTTGCCCGGGGTGGGGGTGGCGACGCACACTCCGGCCCTGCCCGGAATGAGCGAGATCGAGTTGTCCGCCGCCGATGTCTGGGCCACCGGGGTCTCCTGCGATAGTTTCCCGACCCAGTACCTGCGCGCCGATCTTGATGCGCTCGGGGTGATCCCGGCCGATCAGCTGCTGAGCGTTCCCGATGGCACCCGGGTGCTGGTGGCCGGGGCGGTCACTCACCGGCAGCGGCCTTCCACTGCCCGCGGGGTGACGTTCGTCAACCTTGAAGACGAGACCGGGATGGTCAATGTGCTGTGCACGCCGGGGGTGTGGGCGCGGCATCGCCGGCTGGCGCAGACCGCGACGGCGCTGCTGATCCGCGGCCGGGTGCAGAACGCCAGCGGAGCGGTCACCGTGCTCGCGGATCGGCTGGGCGTCCTTGAGCTGGCGGTGAGTTCGCGCTCCCGCGATTTTCGGTAGTGCCCGGCGGTCCGACGGTAACCTCCATCCATGAACCTCAACTTGTCCGCCGACGAAGTCCTGACCACCACGCGATCGGTCCGCAAGCGCCTCGACCTCGACAAGCCGGTTCCCCGCGAGGTGCTGATGGAGTGCCTCGAGATCGCCCTGCAGGCCCCGACCGGTTCCAACGCCCAGGGCTGGCAGTGGATGTTCGTCACCGACCCGGTCAAGAAGCAGGCGATCGCTGACATCTACCGGGTCAACGCCACCCCCTACCTGAGTCAGATGAAGCCCGACTACGGCGAGGGTGACGTGCGCAGCGAACGGATGGAATTCGTCAGCGGCTCGGCCAAATATCTGGCCGAGTACATGCAGGACGTGCCGGTGCTGATGATCCCGTGCCTGGCGGGCCGGCCCGAGCAGCGGCCGTCGAGTGCGTCCTACTGGGCGTCGTTGTTCCCGGCCGCCTGGAGCTACTGCCTGGCGCTGCGCAACCGCGGCCTGGGTTCGTGCTGGACCACCCTGCACCTGCTCGGGGACGGTGAGCGTCAGGCCGCCGAGGTGCTCGGGATTCCGTACGAGGAATACAGCCAGGGCGGACTGTTCCCCATCGCCTACACCAAGGGCACCGACTTCAAGCCGGCCAAGCGGTTACCGGCTGAGCAGGTGGTCCACTTCGACACGTGGTGATCGCCACCAGCGGTGAGTGTCGGGTTATGTCACGTTTTCGAAGGAATCGGGTGCCATAACCCGACGTTCGGCGCCGGGTGACAGCTCACACCCCGCCGGCGAATCCGTGTTGGCGCCACGCCTCATAGGCCGCGACCGCGGCGGCGTTCGACAGGTTCAGCGAACGCCGCCCGGCCAGCATCGGGATACGCAGCCGCGCGGTGATGTGCGGATCGGCCAGGGTCGCTTCGTCCAGGCCGGTGGGTTCGGGACCGAACATCAGCACGTCGCCGGGGCGGTAGCGCACGTCGGTGTAGGGCGTGGTGGCACCGGCGGTGAACGCGAAGACTCGAGCCTGCCCCAATGCCTCCCACGCCGCCGGCAGTGACGGATGCACCGTCACGCACGCCAGGTCGTGGTAGTCCAGACCGGCGCGTCGTAGCTTCGGCTCGGACAGGTCGAAGCCCAGCGGCTCCACCAGATGCAGTTCCGCCCCCGTCGCGGCCACCATCCGGATCGCGTTTCCGGTGTTGGGCGGGATGCGCGGCGAATAGAACAACACCCGGATCACAACCGTGTTTCCCCTCGTACGTGCGAATCTGAGTTACGTTTGTCCAGCTCAACCGAGGAATCGGCCACCGTGAAATGGCGGTGCGAAGTCGGCCGGCAGTGGGCCCGGACGAGTCGGCGTGTCGTCACAGGTTCGGCGCGACGCCCTCTCGCGGTGTGGATGGCATCAGCTTGGGCAGCCGTTTGCCATCTCGTAGGGCAGCGTGGTCAGCCGCGCGTAGGTCGTGTAGCCCGAGCCACCGACGAAGTGCAGTCTCATCCCGACACCGTCACGAATCCAGTCAGTCAAGATGCTGGTGGATCCGGGGCATTTTTCCCACCCGCCACGCATGAGCTGCTCATTGACGCGCGACGTGAACATGCTTCGCTTCCGTTCGCCGTTGCTCTTGCTGGAGTACGTCCAGATTTCGACTTTGCCGCCGTCTTCGGTCCCGTACCAGCTGAACCCGTCTGGAACGTCCAAATTGGGCAACATCTTTGAGCCAGTAGATGAGGGTGCACCGGCAGGCTCAGACGCAGCGGAATGTGGAATCTCAGGCAAGGGGATCTCGTACGTGTGTGTACACCCTGACAAGGCCAAAGCCGAGGCAACCGCGACCGTTCCGATGACAGCTTTCACAATCGCCTATCTTTCCTCATCTCGTGGCCGCAGGAGGTGATCTGGGCCAGGGCGTGGCCCGTTTGCTCGACCGGAGTTCGCCATGACACGCGAAGGTCTCGGAAAGTGTTCTGTTCAGTAAAAATCCTGGTCATGGCTGTCGCCTGACTGTCATACTCGTCGAATTGCTATGCCGTGAATCACACCGCATCCCCCTGTGGGTGGATGTCGGGAGACAGTCCGATGAATGAGGCGCAGACGGTGAATCTCAGCCGAGCGGTCGGCGAATCGGCCGCCGACCGGTGACACTCTTTGACCACCCGGAAGGGGTGGACCAAGCCAGTAACGAGCCCGCCGCGCCAGCCGTGGACGCTCAGCCTGAGGCCGCGGCGGTCAAGCGACCGTCGCGATGGTCGGTGGGCAACTGGCCGGTGCGCTGGAAGGTGCTGGCGATCGCGTTGCTGCCACTGACACTGGCGGGCCTGTTCGGCGGGCTGCGGGTGGCGGACGCGCTCACCGAGGCCAACCGGCTCCGATTGGTGGCCGACCGCGCCGAGATGATCCCGGCGATCACCAACTACATGTCGGCGCTGGGTGATGCGCTGGTGGCCGCCTCCTCCGACGGCGACGCCGAGGGCGCCCGCAAGAACTTCGAGAACCGCAAGTCCGAACTCCAGTCACGGCTGTCGCACACCGACGTCGCCGCCGACGTGCAGTCCGGGGTCCAGACGCTGATCGATCGCGGCCAGGACCTGCTGAGCCTGGTGTCGACCACCGGAGTCGGCCTGCGTGATGAGGTGACCGGTTACGCGCCCCTCCTGCTGACCGCCGAGGACACCATCACCGGGTCGGTGCGGGTGGACAACGAGCGGATCCGATCGCAGACCCAGGCCCTGAGCCGTGCGGTCGGCGCGCGGGGCCAGATGATGATGCAGGAACTTCTGGTCAACCGGGGCGGCGAACTTCCCGACCCGGAACTGCGCAGTTCGATGATGACGTTGGCCGGCACCGAGCCGTCGACCTTGTTCGGGATGACCGAGGTGCTCGGCGTGGACTCCCCGGACGCCAAGTCACTGCAACAGCAACTGGTGATCCGGATGTCGATCCTGGCCGATCCGGAACAGGTGCTGCCGAACAACCCGGTGCTGCGCGACTCGATCCGTACCACCGACCAGATTGCCGCCCGCCTGATCAGCGAGAACACCGGGGCGGTCACCCAGGAGGTGGAGGACCGGGCCGCGGACCGGCGCACTGCGGCTCTGCGCGACATCGTGCTGGTACTGGCGGCGATCACCGCGACCCTGCTGGCCGTGTGGTTGGTGGCGCGTTCCCTGGTGCGGCCGCTGCGGACCCTGCGGGACAGCGCGCTGCAGGTGGCCCACACGGACCTCGAACAGGAGATCGCCCGGCTGCGTGCCGGGATGCCCGGCTCCGAGCGTGACCCCGACCCGCTGCCGGTCTACACCACCGAGGAGGTGGGGCAGGTCGCCCACGCCGTCGATGAGCTGCACGCCCAGGCGCTGCTGCTCGCCGGTGATGAGGCCCGGTTGCGACGTCTGGTCAACGAGATGTTCGAGACGATGTCGCGGCGCAACCGGTCCCTGGTCGACCAGCAGCTGGCCCTGATCGACCGGCTGGAGCGCAACGAGGACGACCCGGACCGGCTGGAAAGTCTGTTCCGCCTGGACCACCTGGCCGCCCGGATGCGGCGCAACGGCGCGAACCTGCTGGTGCTTGCCGGCGCCCGCGCCCCTCAGGAGCGGGGCCGGCCGGTTCCGTTGGCGACCTTGATCAGCGCGGCCGCCTCGGAGGTCGAGGGATACGACCGGGTGCAGACCGTGCTGGTACCCGACACCACCGTGATCGGCACTGCCGCCTCGGACTGTGTGCACCTGCTCGCGGAGTTGATCGACAACGCACTGCGGTACTCGGCGCCGACGGAGCCGGTGCGGGTGGTGGCCGGATTCGAGAGCGACGGCGGAGTGGTGGTCGAAGTCGTCGATGTCGGGTTGGGCATGACGGACGCCGACCTGCGGATGGCCAACATGCGCCTGGCGGCCGGCGGGGAGTTCAGCCCCGAGAACGCCCGTCACATGGGCCTGTTCGTGATCTCCCGGCTGGCCGCGCGCCATCAGATCGAGGTCCGGCTGTACCCGGCGTCGCAGGGATCTCGCGGGATCACCGCGGAGGTGTATCTGCCCCCGCACCTGCTGACCGTCCGGCCCGCCGAGGAGCTTGCGTCGGCGCCGGCTTTCACGCCGTCGGCTGCGCCCTACGTGGCCCATGCCGCGCCGTCGCGGCCCGAAGCGTACGAACCCGCGGCCGACCCGCAGCATGATGAGCCGTCCGAGGCTACCGAGTCCGGTCCCGTCGTCTCACTGCTGCCGCGACGCACGCCAGGCTCCAGCGGCATTACCGGCGTGCCCGTCGCGCAGCCGGAACAACCGGCGCAGCCGCCGCTCGATGCCGAACACGGGCGCCGTGAGCTGCCGCAACCCTGGTGGGAGTCCGAGGAGCAGGGCGCAGCGCCGGCGGTGCCATCGGCCCCGCAACCGCAGCGGGCCGCCGAACCTGCCGCTGAGAGGGTCTCTCCCGCGGACACCTCGGGGTATTTCGCGGCACGTACCCGGGTGGCGCCCACCGCGGCCGAGGTTGACGCCGACTCCATCTACCAGCGCATGCTCTCGGAGTCGCTGGCCAACGACCCCAACGAGGCCGGCCTGCGCGCGGACTTGGACTGGCAGTCGGTCTGGGACCGCGGTTGGTCGGTTGCCGCCGAAGCGGCGAACGTACCTGTTGTCGCTCACACCGAACACGGCCTGCCCGTCCGTGAGCCGGGCGCCCGGCTGATACCGGGCTCGGCATCGGCCGAGCGCCCGGATGCGGCAGACGAATCGGGTGGCCAGGAACGGTCGGTAACATCCAATGGCGAATCGTCTCGGCCCGACCCGGACACACCGGAACGCGATCCCGAGGCGATCCGCACGTCGATCAGCAGTCACTTCGGCGGGGTGCAAGCCGCGCGATCGCACGCCCGGGAGAACGACGTTGAGCGCCGGGAGAACGACGTTGAGCGCCGGGAGAACGAC
>NZ_MVHH01000007.1 GCF_002086515.1 Mycolicibacter arupensis | reverse complement strand
GTCTCGAAGCAGAACCTACGCCCGGCCCCATTTACACCGGTTTCAGGACACGACCGTTGATCCTCGTCAGCATCGCTGTGGTGATCGACAGCGCACGACGGCAGCGACGCCGCCAGACGATCTACGCCGCGGTCATGGTTGGCGTGTTGATCCTGGGCGGGCTGGTTGCGGCGATTTTCAGCAGCATCGCGTGAATGCCGCAAACGTCGGCGCCGCAGCTCTCCCCTGACTTGCGCTCCACTCGACCTGAACCTCGGCCGCCGTTGTGATACTAATGAGGCCTCATTAATCTAGCTAGGTGAGCTGAGGAGTTGGGCATGGGTGCATTCGATGCGGCCGCGCGTGCGGGAGCACCTAACGTGGTCATGATCGTGCTGGACGACCTCGGCTACGCCCAGTTCGGCTGTTACGGATCGGACATTCAGACCCCGGCCATTGATCGCCTCGCCCGCAATGGGCTCAAGTACAGCCGCTTTCACGTAACGGGACTGTGTTCACCGACACGCGCCTCGTTGCTCACCGGCAGGAACCACCATTCGGTGGGAATGGGCTTCCTTGCCGATATCCCGACTGCCCACCCGGGCTATACCGGGAAGATCCCGGCCTCTGCGCCGACGCTGCCGCGCATACTGCGAGATGCCGGCTGGAGCACCATGGCCGTCGGCAAGTGGCATCTGGCGCCTCGCGGTGAACGGACGAGCGCCGGTCCATTCACTCGCTGGCCGTTGGGGCTCGGATTCGAGCGCTACTACGGCTTTCTGCTCGGCGACGCCAATCACTGGGACCCGCAGCTGGTACGCGACAACACGTACGTCGACGGACCAGATACGCGCCCAGCGGGCTACCACTTGACCGAGGATCTGACGGATGAGGCCATCAAGATGGTCGTCGGCCAGCAGCAAGCAGCACCGGGCAAACCGTTCTTCCTCTACTTTGCAACGGGGGCCATGCACTCACCGCACCATGTCCACAAAGCCTGGGCTGACGCCTACGCGGGCCAGTTCGACATCGGCTGGGACGCTTGGCGTGACGCCGTCTTTGCGCGGCAGATCGCCGAGGGTGTGGTACCCGCGGGCACCACCCTCACCGAACGGCCCGCATGGGTTCCGCCCTGGAGCACCCTCACCGACGAAGAACGCGCCGTGTACGCGCGGATGCACGAGGTGTACGCGGGCTTTCTCAGTCATACCGACAGCCAGATCGATCGATTGATCCGCACGCTCGAAGATCTCGATGTCCTGGACAACACCATCGTTCTCGTCATGTCTGACAATGGGGCCAGCGCAGAAGGGGGTGTGTCGGGAACCAGCAACGAACACCGGTTCACCCATCGGGTGCCCGAGTCTGCGACAGACAACCTCGATCAGCTACCGGATTGGGGTGGTACGGCGGGATATCCGCACTACGCGTGGGGCTGGGCCTGGGCCGGCAATACACCTTTCCGCCTGTGGAAACGGTACGCGTGGCTGGGCGGTACACGGGTACCGCTGGTCGTTCACTGGCCGCGTGGCGTCCAGGACGGCGGCGCTGTCCGCTCACAGTTCGCACACGCGATCGATATCATGCCAACAGTGTTGGAGGCGTGCGGGATTCGACTTCCGGGCGGCTCCCCCGACTCCACCGCAAATGTGGTCCACGGGGCAAGTCTGTTGTCGACATTCACGGACGCCGCCGCCCCCGCACCGCGATCCACCCAGTACTTCGAAGTCGTCGGTTCCCGCTCCATCATTGCCGACGGCTGGAAGGCCACCACCGATCACGTGGCCCAAGGCGTGATGGACGAGGAGGTTCTGCTGGAAGGAAGCCGAGACTTCGCGGCTGATCGATGGTCGTTGTTTCGGGCCGACGACTTCTCCGAAGCCCACGACCTGTCGGAGAACCACCCGGACGTGGCGTCGCGCTTGACCGCCCTGTGGGAAGCCGAGGCCGCCCGCTATGACGTGCTTCCACTGACCGACTCGTTGGTGGCGCGGGCAGCCGAGATGGTGTGGCCCGAATTCCCGCCCGGGCAGCGCGTGGTGGTACGACCCTGCGGAGGGCCGGTCGCCGATGAAGCACTGCCCCTGCTGTACAGCAGGTTGTGCGCTGACGTCGATGTTCCCGGCGAGGAAGCCAATGGCGTGCTGTTCGCGATCGGCAACTGGACCGGCGGACTGGCGGCATACGTGATCGATTCCCAGCTGCACATTGCCATCGCAGCCCCGGGCGGCAACATCCGGGTCCAAGCCGATCGGCCGCTGGCACAAGGACGTCGCAGCGCGGGATGTCGGTTACACCGTCTCGACGGCGCCACCCGAGTGGAAGCGGTGATCGACAACACCGTTGTCGGCTCTGCGGTGGCTCCGGTGACGCTGCCCCATGTCTGGCAGCACGGCGGGACATCCTTGCTCCTGGGGCGAGACCGCGGCCTACCGGTGTGCGACGACTATCGATCACCATTTCCATGGAACGGCAGATTGCATTCGGTAACAGTGGAATCCGACCTGGAATCGCTACCTAGTCAGGAACTGCTCAAGGCCGCACTCAAGTCGGACTGATTGACTCGTCACGGGCGCGACGCCTCCAGAGTCTCCGATGAGGCCGGCGCACGAATGATCGCAGCCAACGAATCGATAAGGTCGGAGACGAACAGCGCCGTGGGCGGCGCGTCGGTTGTGGTCGCCCGTTGTCTCTGGTGGTCAGCCACCGCATTCAGGGAACTGATGTAGACGAAGCGAAGCCTTGCCGTGGCGACAGATTCAGGGAGATGCGAAAGATGCTCCCAGATCAACTTATTGAGAGTCTGCCCGTGCTTGGTCAACGAAGGATCAGCCAAGATCCAGGCGTGCCCACCTGGTTCTCCATATCCGTGGAAGAGCAGCTGAGCTACCAGCTCGACATGCCGCTCCCCCCGCTCAGCGCTGCTCACCTGAGGGAGAATCAAGGCCGCAAGCAGGACTCTGAGCTCTATCGGGTGATCCCCCGACACCGCCTCGTCAAGGATCCGTCCCCGGTCTTCATCGATTCGTTCGAGACGATCTTCGAGAATGGCCTTGATCAGGTCCTCTTTGGAGCCGAAGTGGTAGTTGACCACCGCAGCGTTGCTTTGCCCTGCGGCGAGCCTGATTTCATTGAGGCTCACGGCTGCGATCCCCCGGTCGGCGAACATCGACTCCGCCACGGTGATGAGCTTGAGACGCGTCGCTTCCCCGCTACTGTTGCGGCCGCGTTTGCGCGCTTGTTCCCGAACGGGGTCCGACGCCGAGGGCATTGCCTGATGGTACGCAATTTCCTACCAGCAGTATATAATGAGGCCTCATTACTTTAGTCGCCTACGAGAGAGCCTGGGTGCGCGATGCAGGTGGAGCTGGCGTCCTTGGCGCTGGTCATCGCGGTGTCGCCGGCCTCGGTGATTCCAGCGATCCTGATGCTGCACACGCCCCGCCCACTGGCGGCCGGATGGGCGTTCGCCATCGGCTGGATTCTCTCCGTGGCGGCCACGACTCTGCTTTTCGCCGGAATCGCCGGGCAATTCCCTGATATCGGTGGTCCGCCGCCAGAATGGATCCGGCCCGCAACGATGCTGCTGGCAGTGCTCCTGATCTTCGCCGGCGTCGTCGTCTGGATGCGCCGCGGACGCGGTGAACGTTCACCGACATGGCTGCGGGCGCTGGACTCCGTCACGGCGCTGCGGGCACTGGCAGCCGCACCGGTACTGGCTGCCGCGAATCCCAAGGTGCTCTCTGTTTGCGCTGCAGCAGGTTTCAGCATCGGTGCCACCACGCAGACCAGCCTGGAGCAGTGGGGTGATGT
Source organism: Mycolicibacter arupensis (assembly GCF_002086515.1). Lineage (GTDB taxonomy): Bacteria > Actinomycetota > Actinomycetes > Mycobacteriales > Mycobacteriaceae > Mycobacterium > Mycobacterium arupense. The sequence goes on along the minus strand of NZ_MVHH01000007.1, from coordinate 121,170 downwards.
CACTGGTTTCGCGCTGCTGGCCAGCGTGACAGTGATGCTGCCTGTGTTGAGCTACGCCATCTGGCGCGAACGCATGAACGAGCCCCTAGGACGGTTCAAGCTCGTACTGGAGCGACACCATGCCGGCATCCTTGCGGTGATCCTGCTTGCCGTGGGGCTGACGCTGTTGATACGAGCGGCGTGATGGGCCCGTCTGTGTCGATGAAAAGGAAAGCCTATGCCTGGAGCCAATTCTCGCCGTCCGAGCCGAAGCCTGAGGGCTCTGCAGAAGCTCATAGTGTTGGCGGCATCGCGCACAGGCGGCACTCACGACGTGCGCAGAACACGCACGATCACCCAGTCGATGGAGTCGCTCCAGCGGACGGTGCGCGGAGTCCAGGAGTCCACCGACTCGGTGGCCGGGGTGCCCGTTCGCTGGTTCCGCCCAGCCCGGGCGGGCGCTGGGCTGATCTTCCACGTACACGGCGGTGCATTCGTTGCCGGTAGTTCCCTGGCGGCCCGTGCCCACAGTCGGCTGGCCCAATCCCACGGTGCCGAACTGGTGAGTGTCGATTACCGACTTGCGCCGGAGCATCCCTTCCCCGCAGCCCTCGATGACGTGTGGGCGGTCTATTCGGAGGTGGCTCGCGACCGCCCTACTGTCATCGTCGGGGAATCCGCCGGAGGTGGACTGGCCCTGTCGCTGGTACGACGAATCCTCGACCACGGCGGAGCTGCTCCGCGGGCTCTGGTGACGCTGTTCCCGTGGGCTGACCTGACCAACAGCTCCGACAGCTTCATTTCGAACGAACACCGAGATGTGCTGTCCCGCCAGGGTCTTTCGCGTAGTGCGCTGGCCTATGCCGGTGACCTTGACCTGAAGACGCCTCTGCTATCGCCGCTCTACGGTTCATTTACCGACTTTCCCCCCACGTTGATCGTCGTCGGCACCCACGACTGTCTACTCGATGACTCCCGCACTGTCTCGGCACTGATGCGCTCCGCCGCTGTAGACGTGACACTCGTCGAGGTGACGGGCGGATTCCACGGTTTCGTCCTTTTACCCACGTCCGAGTCGAAGAACGCCCGCCGGCGAATTTCGTCCTTCGTGGGAGCGGCCTTCAGCAATTGATGAGGGCTCGCCCCCTGCCCCGGCGATCCCTAGACTAGCCGTGTGCGATTCTCCGTGTGGCCGTCAACGACTCAACCGTGGGACGAGGTCCTCGAACTGGCACAGTTCGCCGACGACGGGTTCTGGCACACCCTCTACGTTGCCGATCACTTCATGTCCCCCGGCGACAAGCCCGGCCGGACGAGCGACTGGCTGGAGGCCACCGCCGTCATGGCAGCACTGGCCACCGGCACATCGCACATCCGGCTGGCCAACCTGGTGCTGTCGATGACGTTCCGGCACCCGGCAGTGCTCGCCAACCTCGCGGTGACGGTCGATCAGATCAGCAAGGGCCGTTTCACCCTGGGGCTCGGCGCCGGCTGGCAAGACACCGAACACGAGCAGTACGGGTTGGCCCTGGGTGAGCCCAAGGAGCGGGTGGACCGCTTCGCCGAGGGGCTCGCCGTCATCACGGGGCTGCTGACGAACGAGACGACGACGTTCGAAGGGCACTATTACCAACTGACCGACGCGTTGTGCGAGCCGAAGCCGGTGCAGTCGCCGCTGCCGTTGTTGGTCGGCGGGACGGGTCCGCGGATGTTGCGGCTGGTGGCGCGGCACGCCCACGAATGGAACCAGTGGTCGGCGCCGGGCGGGTTCGGCGAGCGATCGTCGGCGCTGGACGCGGCGTGCGAGAAGGTGGACCGCGACCCAGCCACGGTGTGGCGCTCCACTCAGGCCCTGGTGATCGTCACTGACTCACCCGAATCCGAGGCCCAGGCGAAGTCCGCCGCCGAATTTTCACCGCAACCGGTGGTCTATGGGCCGCCGGAGCGCATCGCCGAAGCCGCGGCAACCTGGCGCGACGAGGGCGTTGACGAGGTGATCGTCCCCGACTTCGGGATGCCGCGTGGTCCGGGGCGTCTCGACACCTACCGGGCGTTGGCCGAGGCATTCACGCCGCTGACCTGAGCGCTCACAGCGGCCCGACTGCCCTGGCGACAGCGCCTGGGTGGACACTATGACGTGGCCCTTTCTGCAACCGTATTCAAAGTAGAACTCGGCGTCTCCGATGTCGATCATGGTTACTACGCCGATCATGCGCTGACCGTGGCCCGTCACCCCAGCGAGAACGATGAGCGGATGGTGGTGCGGCTGCTGGCCTTTGGGCTGCGCGCACACCGACTCGCCGACGTCGACGGTGAGTTGGCGTTCGGGGCGGGCCTGTCCACCCCTGGCGTGCCGGACCTGCGCCTGGCTGACTACACCGGCCGGACCCTGGAGTGGATCACCGTCGGCCAGCCCGACGAGCGAGCCCTGGGCAAGGCGGCCGGGCAGTCCGACCAGGTTCTGCTGTTCCCCTTCGCCGCCGGCGCGGCCACTTGGTGGCGCACCGTCGGCCCCAAAGTGGCAGGCCTGCCGAACCTGTCGGTGGTGCAGATACCGCACGCACCGGTGCAGCAGCTGGCCCAGACTGTCGATCGCCGGATCTCGGCCCAGGTGATGGTGATGGAAGGCGAGGTGACGATGACCGTGGGAGGAGTCGACGTCACCTTCACGCCCGAGACGTTGATGTGAAGAAGCACTCAGAGCCTCTCCCCCTTGCCGACCCGGAATAAACCCGCGCCCGCAGCACTTGGCTCAAGAGTCGCCCCTTCAACGGCTCAGGAGCAGCTATGGCCCGTCCCCTACGCGTCGCCGTTCAGATTCAGCCCGGTGGCACGCCCGACTATCGCACGTGGCGCGACGCCGTACTGGCCGCCGACGACCTTGGTGTCGACGTCATCTTCGGCTACGACCACTTCCATCGCCCGGCGATGGAGGCCATCGTGGATGGCAAGCCCGTGCTCGCAGAAGACCAACCTGACGTCGCCAACTTCGAGGGCTGGACCGCACTCGCGTCGTGGGGTGAGATCACCTCACACGCCGAGATCGGCCTGCTCGTCACCGGCGTCGGCTACCGCAACGCAGACTTGCTGGCCGACATGGCTCGCACCGTCGACCACATCAGCGGCGGACGGCTGATTCTCGGTCTGGGCGCTGGATGGTACGAAAAGGACTACACCACCTACGGTTACGAATTCGGCACCGCAGGCTCGCGATTCGATCTGTTCGACGAGAGTCTGATCCGTATCGAGAAGCGCCTCGCCGCACTGGTTCCCCCACCCGTGCGCAAACTGCCGATCCTCATCGGCGGCACTGGCCCTAAGCGCGCACTTCCTGCCATTGCCCGCCACGCCGACATCTGGCACGCCTTCCAGGACGTCGAGGCGTACCGCGGGTCCAGCGACCTCGTCGACGAACTTGCAGCCTCGTTCGGCCGCCGCGGCTCGGATATCGAACGCTCAACGCTCTGGGTGGACGCCCCCAGTGCCGACGCCTTCCGCGAGGCGGGCGTCACGCTGTTTCAGACCGAGCTCACGTCCGATGACGGCTACGACCTCACCTCGCTGAAGCAGGTATTGAGGTGGCGAGACAACGGGTGAGCGCCCCGCGCGCGCTTCGTGCCCAAACTTGTCGTACCCCCCTGCAATGCTGATGTCATGTCCCCCACTGCACCGACGGCCACCGCGGAACCGCACGCCGCAGTGCGGCTTGAGGTGCTCTTCGACGAGCTGGCCGAGCTGACCGGTCAGCGCAACGCGATCGATGGGCGGATCGTCGAGATCGCCGCGGAGATCGAACGTGACGAGTTGTGGGGCATTACCGGGGCACGCTCCGTTGCGGCGCTGCTGGCCTGGAAGACCGGCTCGGCACCGAACAACGCCGCCACGATCGCCGCTGTGGCGCATCGGCTTACGGAGTTTCCGCGCTGCGCCGAAGGTATGCGGGAGGGCCGATTGTCACTGGACCAGATTGGCGTGATCGCACACCGGGCGGGCCCGGGATCTGATGAGCACTACGCGCAGCTGGCCGGCGTCGCTACCGTCACGCAACTGCGCACCGCGGTCAAGTTGGAGCCGCGTCCGGATCCGGATCCCCTGCCCGAACCGCGGGCGTCGATCACTAAGACGTCCGACGCCGAGTTCGACTTCTGGCGAATCGCCTTGCCGCACACAGAGTCGGCGAAGTTCGAGGCCGCGCTGCACTCGCATCATGACGCACTGCTGACCGAGTGGAAGCGTGACCGCGAGGCCGGCGGCACGGGGGCCGATCAACAGCCCCCGATCCCAACGAATGTCGATGCATTCATGCGGCTGGTCGAGACCGGGTGGGATGTCGAGGCGCAGCGTCGCCCCCACGGGCAACGCACCACGGTGGTGATGCACGTGGACGTCAAGCAGCAGGTTGCCGCCCTGCACCTGGGTCCCCTGCTTTCGGATTCCGAGCGGCGGTATCTGCTGTGCGACGCCACCTGCGAAGTGTGGTTTGAGCGCGAGGGCGAAGTGATCGGCTCCGGTCGCTCAACCCGCACAATCAGCCGCCGGCTCCGACGCGCCCTCGAACACCGACACCCCACCTGCGCCGTTCCCGGCTGCGCTTCCACCCGCGGTCTGCACGCCCACCACATCAGGCATTGGGAAGACGGCGGCGCCACCGAGCTGGCCAATCTGGTACTGCTCTGCCCGTATCACCACCGTTTGCACCACCGAGGCGTTATCACCATCACCGGCCCCGCCGACAACCTGGTGGTAACAGATCGCGACGGCCGGCAACTCTCTCCGGGATCGTTAGCCCGGCCCCCGAGCACTCCACCACCAGCGGTCCCGCCCTGCCCCGGGCCTACCGGCGAACGTGCGAACTGGTGGTGGTACGAGCCGTTCCAGCCGCAAGCACCGCCGACCACCAACTAGCCGACGCCAGGCTTGTACGTCGGCGTCGTGATGCCATCCAGCGCGTCACTCGAAGACAACGACTTGGCGTCCGACCACGTCGCCACGCCCCAGCGCCTCAAGCCTGTCATTGATGTCGTCGAGCGCGACGGTGGTGATGGTGTGCTTGATCTGGCCCGCAGCGGCGAGCGCCAGGACTTCGGTCAAGTCGTTGTAGTTCCCCCAGAACGACCCGAAGTAGGTCAGCTCCGTACCGACAATGGCGTCCAGCGGGACTTCCACCTTGGTGCCCATGAGGCCCACCGATGCGATCGCTCCCTCTGGTTCGAGGATGGCGAAGTTCAGTGCGATGGATTCCGGCGAGCCGACGCAGTCGAGGACCGCATCCACCGTGCGGCGGCCCGTGAGGCTTTCGAGCTGATCCTGAACTTCGGCGCTTCCCATGTCCCGGGTGTTGATGGTGTGATCCGCACCGTTTGCCCTAGCTACCGCAAGCTTGTCGTCGGTGCGGGAGAAGGCCACCACCGTGGCACCTCCGCCAAGCAACTTGGCATATTGCACCCCGTAGCCGCCGAGCCCACCGATTCCGGCGACGACCACGGTCCGGCCGGGCCCGAGCTTGTCGGCATCCCGCAGCTTCTTCATTCCCCGAAATGGTGTGAGCCCGGCATCGGTCAGCGGAGCGCGATTCTCTGGTTTCTGGCCTTCGGCCGCCGGCACCGCAAGGAGGCGACGGTAGGGCACCGCAACATATTCGGCGAAGCCGCCCGGCGGCCCGAAGCCGATCCATCCACCGGTTCCGTTGCACAACTGCTCATTACCGTTACGACAGTGCCGACAGGTTCCATCCCCCCACCCTGGATTGACCACAACCAGATCGCCCTCGGACAGACCTGCCGAGTTGGGTACGGCAGAGCCCAGCCCAGCGACGTGGCCGGCGACCTCGTGACCGGGTATGGCCGGGAACTCCATCGGCGCGGCAGCGGCAAAGTACTCGTCGATCAGCTGATAGTCGCTGCGGCACATTCCGCATGCGGCGACCTTCACAAGAGCCTCGTCAGGCCCCGGGTCCGGTACCGGGACTTCCTCCAGACGAAACGGCTGGTGATATCCGTACATGAGCGCCGCCCGCATCTTCATGGTTGCTGCTCCCCCCTGCGCAACGGATCGGGTTCCGGTACCTCATAACACTGCCATCAGTTCGCGAGCGATGGAAGCGATTCCGCCACGGATTCCAGCGGCGCCAGGCTGCGCGTGATCCGGCACAGGGTGATCGCGCCGTGCAGAGTGGACAAGGCCGTGTTGGCCAGCACTTCGGCTCGCTCAGCAGTGGCGCCCTCGGCCACGTAGGCGGCGGCGACGGCGTCGCGCCACACCAGATAGATCTCGGCGGCACGGCTGGCCAATTCCTCTTCTCCCACAGCGGGATTCACGGCCGCAGCCGCCACCGGACAACCGGCCCGGAAATCGCTCTCGGTCAGCACCGTGGTCCAGAACGTGATCGCGCGCGCGATCACGGCCCCAGATCCGCCCTTAGCGGCAGCGCGCTGGATCATTCCGGCGTAGGACTCCCCCGCATATTCGAGCGTTCGCCGCTGCAGCTCGGCCCGTCCGCCCGGAAAGTGGTGATAGACCGAACCGCGCGGGCACCCGCTGCGGGCCAGCACTTCGTCGATGGAAAGCCCCGCAGCGCCGCGCTCGCGCATCACCACGATCGCCGCATCCAACATGCGACGCCGTGTCTCTCCCCGCGGCGGCATCCGAAAAGGTCCTAACCCGCGGCGCCCGATTCGGTATCGCTGCCGCACAATTCGGCGATCCCACGCAGGTTCGCCTTGAGGCCCTCGCGCCATTCGGCCAGCCGATTGTCGATGATCCGGCCTTCCTTCTCCGGCATCCGGTCGATGGCGAAGCTCAAACCCGAACGGCCCGGCCCCATCCGGCCCCACTGCCGCACCAGGGTGCCGTCGCGGACGGGCTCGACCTCAAAGCCCCAAGAAGCGGTCGGCTGGCCCTCGGCGCCGGCCACATCCCAGACCCAGCGGCGGCCCTCCTCGACCTCCACGATCACCGACTCGGTGCTCCACTCGCCTAGTGCAGCGTGCGTATTGCGGCCACGGAATCGGTTCCCCAACGCGACCGCGTCACCCTCGATCCACTCCACGGCGGCCAGCTCGGGCGAGAATCGCGCCGGCAGAGTCACATCGGTGACGAGCTCCCAGACTCGCTGCGGGTCGGCGGCGATCACCACGGACTCCTGAACGATCGGCGTATCCCGGTAGCGCATCGGCGTTCCCTTCCCAAAACTATGTTTCAGAACATACTGTAGGGCCACCGCCATAGGAAGGGGCAAGAATGCGAGTCGGAGTCGCTGTCCAGCCGCAGGAGCCCGACGCCGTCGAGTTCGCACAGGCCGCAGAACACCTCGGCGTTGACTCCCTGTGGGCGCCGGAGATCTGGGGCTACGACGCCCTGACCGGCCTGTCCTATCTGGCGGCCCGCACCACCTCTATCGGGTTGGGAACGTTCGTCGTGCAGCTGGGCTCGCGCACACCGGCCATGCTGGCCGGATCGGCCCTGAGTCTGCAGCAGCTGTCGGGCGGCCGCTTCACCTTGGGGATCGGTGTCTCGGGCCCCCGCGTCATGGAGGGCTGGCACGGCGTGAAGTTCGAGCACCCGGTGCAGCGAACGCGGGAGACCATCGACATCGTGCGGATGGTTGCCCGCGGTGAGCGACTGCAGTATTCGGGCACGCAATACCGCCTGCCGCTGCCGGACAGTCGCGGCGCCGCGCTGGTTCCGGCGCTGCTCCCGGCAGAGCTGCCCATCTACGTCGCCGCCATGGGTCCGGCCAACCTGCGCCTGACCGGCGAACTTGCCGATGGCTGGCTCGGCAATGCCTTCATCCCCGAGCTGTCCGACGTCTTCATCCAGCCACTGGCCGAGGGCGCCGCACGCGCAGGCCGCGACCTGATGGCGCTGGACCTGGTGGCACCGGTCGCACTGGAAGTCACCGAGGATCAGGCCCGCACCGACGGGCTCATTCGCGAGCACGCCGCCGGCTACGCCTTCACCATCGGCGCGATGGGCGCCGGCAAGGAGAACTTCTATAACCAGGCCTTCGGCCGCCTCGGTTTCAGCGAACAGATCGACGAGGTGGCTCGCCTATGGCAGCGCGGCGATAAGGAGGCCGCCCGCGCCGCGGTCCCACTGGAGCTGGGCGGGCTCACCAACATCATCGGCGATCGCGAGCGGATCGCCCAGCGGGTCCGCGCGTATCGCGATGCCGGCGTCGGCACCCTGCTTGCGAAGGTGTCGGGCTCCGTCGAAGAGCGCGTCGCCGCACTGGAAGTCCTGGTGGCCGCCGCACGCAGCTGAGGCCCTCAGTCCAGCCAGGGCAGACTGGGCGGTATGGGCAAGCTCATCTATGGCTTTACCGTATCGACCGACGGCTACATCGCCGACGCACAAGGCAGCATCGACTGGAGCGAACCGAGCGACGAACTGCACCAGTACTGGAACGATTTCGAGCGGCAGACCGCGCTGTCGTTCTACGGGCGGCGGCTCTACGAACTGATGTCGGCATATTGGCCGACTGCCGACGAGGACCCGGACGCTGCACCCATGATCGTGGACTTCGCCCGCATCTGGCGGGCCATGCCCAAGGTGGTGTTCTCACAGACCCTGGAGTCGGTCGGCTGGAACTCCCGACTGGAGCGCGGCGACCCCGTCGAGGTGGTGAGACGACTGAAGGCCGAAACCGAAGGGAATCTGGAGGTGGCCGGAGCGACCTTGGCTGCACCGATCGTGCGGGCCGGCCTGGTGGACGAATACCGGCTCGTGATCGCGCCCACCGTGGTGGGAGGTGGCACCCCGTTCTGGCCGACGCTTCCGTCGTGGATCTCACTGCGACTGGTGGAGAACCGCACCTTCCCCGGCGGCACGGTCTTGCTGCGTTACGCGGCCGAGCAAAACTGATCGGAGCGGCCGGCGCCCTCAGATGCAGAGAAACTGCCTGTTGAGCATGCAGTTCACCGGCGGTGAATACGTCCCGGACAGCACTCCCCGAAAGCCACCCGTGGCCGTGCCACCCGGCGCGATGATGCGGTTCCAATTCACCGGGGCGAGAACGTAGTGCGTGCCCGATCGGCCGACGCTGCTGCTCCACGCGTGCGAGATGGATTCATTTGCCGGAAGGTCGAATTCGAGCCGCCAATCGGTCATCGGCACCGCGCTCCAGTTGGTGATGGTGAAGCGGGCGATGAAGCCGGTCTGCCATGTCGAGGTCACCGACAACGTCGCGGTGGCCGCGGCAGCGTGGACCACCGCGGTGGTGGCGAATCCGAGGATGAGGACCATCGCCGCCGCCACGGCGACGTGAAGCGCTGTGCACCAGCGTTTCACGCGACGGTAGAAGGTGGCCATAGCTGCCAACCCTAAAACCCCGCGATCTCAATCGGCTCACGCTGCGGGCCCGCCTGCAGGACTTTTGTCCAACTGAAACCGTCATGTGACGTGTCGAGGGGGCAGTGGCCGGTTCACCCCGAGGTCCCCACCACGGGCCCACCAGCGCTACCGTTGCCCCAAGGCGTAGCCGCCTTTCGTGACAAGGAGCACCGACATGCTGAAGTACGAGGTCCATGGAACCGGTGAACCCTTGGTGCTGGTCCACGGCATCACCCACCGTAGGCAGGCGTGGTACCCGGTGCTGGACCACCTGACCGACCATCGCACGGTGGTCCTGTTCGACCTGCCCGGGCACGGCGAGTCCCACGACTTCGTGGTCCGTGACGGCGACGTACAGGGAACCCTGCGCGACGAGCTGGTCGGGCTCTTGGACCAGTTGGGACTGGATCGGCCGCACATTGCCGGCAACTCGCTGGGCGGTCGCATCGCGATGGAGGCCGCCGCCGACAGCTTGGTCTCCAGCGCCACGGTGCTCTCGCCCGCCGCCTACTGGCACAACGCGATCGACTTCGCCTACATCCGCATGATCTTCGGCTTGCTGACCACCGGTGCCCGCCTCATGGCACCCGCCGTGCCGAAGCTGGCCCGCTCACCCCGGGGGCGACGGCTGATGGGCGGGGTCGTGTCAGCGCACCCCGAGCGGATCCCCGCCGAGGAGTTCGTGGGCGACCTCAACGGGATGCGCCGGGCCATTCCGGCCATGAAGAAGATCTTTCCGGCCGCTGAGGTGTTCGACCGTGAGATCCCGGCCGACATCCCGGTGACCGTCGCCTGGGCTGCCCGCGACCGCATCCTGTTGCCCTACCAAGCACGGATCGCCAAGCGTCGACTCCCCCAGGCCCGCCACCTGCGGCTGCACGGGTGCGGCCACGTACCGATGGCCGACGATCCTGAGCTGGTCGCCCGCGTCCTGCTGGAGGGCAGTGCACCCCGTGAGCGCCCCGTGACCCGGCCCGCCTGAGTGCTTCAATAGGCCGTGGCCAACCGCATTCAAGCCCTGCTCGGGGTCGCCTATCCCGTTATCCAGGCCCCCATGACCTACATCGCTCGCGCCGAGCTCGCCGCTGCGGTCTCGGAGGCAGGCGGACTCGGCGTGATCGAAACGCTCACTCCGGAGGGGCGGGCCGATCTGCGGCGGGTGCGCCAACTGACCGACAAGCCGGTCGCGGCGAACCTGATGATCCAGGGGTGGAAGAAGGACCCTTCGATCGTCGACACGCTCGCCGAAGCCGGTGTGCGCCACGTCTTCACCTCCGCGGGGGATCCGGCGCTGTTCACCGCCGCGCTGCACGACGCCGGTATGACGGTGGTGCATGTCGTCGGCTCACTCAAGGGTGCTCACAAGGCCGCCGACGCCGGCGTCGACGCGCTGGTGGTCGAGGGTGTGGAAGGTGGCGGCTTCAAGTCCCTGCTCGGGGCCTCCACCATGGTGTTATTGCCCCTGGTCGCCGAGAACGTCGACCTGCCGATCATCGCGGCGGGCGGCATCTGCGACGCGCGTTCGGCCGCGGCATCCCTGGTCCTGGGTGCCGAGGGTGTGCAGATGGGCACCCGCATGTTGGCCAGTCGTGAATCCGCGGTCCACGCCAATTTCAAGGACGCGATCGTGGCCGCCGGCGACTCCGGCACGGTGCTGCTCGATGTTCCGGGCAACCCCACCATGCGGGTTCTGCGGACCGGGTTGGCCGCCCGCGTCGCGGCACACGAACCGGACTCGCGGCTGCTGGGAAAGATCACCGAGCTCTACTTCGGCGGCGACATGGAGGCCAGCGTCGCCAACACCGGCCAGGTGTCCTCCCGGATCGTGGACCTCTTGCCGGTCGCCGAGATCATTCGCAGCACGTGGGAGCAGATCGAGACCGTGCTGGACGAGGCACGCTCGCGGGCCGGAGGTTGGTGAACCTCTCCCGTCGAAGGACCCCGACAGGACATGATCATGCAATGAGCCACCAGCCCGACGCGGAGCCGGACGCGCGACGACGGCGACTGTCGCCCGTGCACGTGTTCGCCGCCCTGGGGGTGATCGCTGTGCCGGCCTTCGGCTGGTTCGGTCAGCATTGGTCCGGCGCAACGACTGTGGTGGTGTATTGGTTCGAGAACGTGGCGATGTGCCTCTACGTGATCGCCCGCATCGCCATCCACCAACGCCTGAACCCCAAGTACGGCCATTTCCGCTACCAGGGGTCCGGGGCCGGCGACGCCCGCAATGCGACGTTCTTGAGCGGTTTCGCCCTCATCAGCCTGGTGTTCTGCGCGGCCCACGGCGTCTTTCTTGCCGCCATTCTGGCGCTGCTCACCTACAACCGTGCGCCCGAACTCGCGCTGATCGACCTCAACTGGCGCAGTGTCGGCTGGGGCTGCCTGGGGGTGTTCGCCTTCCTGACGCTCGAGTTCCTCACTGATCTGAGCACCCTGCGGCAATGGTCCTTCCGGGAAATCGAAGTCACCGCAAACGTCGGGCTGGGCCGAGTCATGGTCGTGCACATGACGTTGCTGCTCGGATTCGTCGGTATCGCCGCCACCGATGCGCCCAGCGCACTGTTCACGGTGTTCGTCGTGCTCAAGACCATGGCCGCACTGAGCACCGTCATCCCGCAGTGGGAACCGGAGCGACCACCGCGCATGTTGACCAACCTGATGAACCGCATGCCCAACGTCCACCCCGGCGAGAGCTTCGAGGACTTCTGGGCCAAGGACAAGGCGAACGAGCGACAGCGGCAGCGCCGCAACGAGCAGCCCTGGCAGACCGCCTCGTCCTAGTGATTCAGGGCCGGATGAGGTGAGGCCGGGTCGGTAGTGGCCGCGTGACCGGCAGCGCCGAATACCGCGACGGCCACCGCACCGCCCACCGCCGTGCAGAATCCCAGGGCCACCAGCCAGCCCAGCCCGGGAGCGGTGCTGTCTCCCAGCAGTGCCACGCCCACGATCCCGGGCAGCACCGTCTCCCCCACAACAAGTGCGGCAACGGCGCCGTTGACCGAACCCAGCTGCAGCGCGACCGTGAATAAGTAGAAGCCACCGAACCCGGTCAGCACGATCGCCCAGGATGCCGGATCCCGCAGGAGAATCTCGACCCGAAGCGGGTCGACCCCGCCGACCACCCGGACCGCGATCGCCAGGAGACCGTAGAGAACCCCGGAGACCAAGCCGGCCGCGACAGCAGCCCGCGCCCCCAGTAGGCGAATGAGCACGATCCCGATCGCGAAGGCCGCCATCGCGGCCACCAGCAGTGCCAGGTGCAGCCCGCGGGCCGCGTCTCCCGGTCCGGCGCGCCCGGCGGTCAGCCCCAGCACACACAGGGACACGACCACCGTGGCGATGGCCGCCCAGTCGCGGCGGTGCAGCCGAATGCCGAGCACCCAGATGCCCAGCACGGCGGTGACGACCAGGTTGGCGCTGATGATGGTCTGCGACAGAAACAGCGGGATGAGCCGGGCGGAGACGACGCTTCCGGCGAAGCCGATGACATCCAGAACCATTCCGGCGATGAACGCCGTGGTCAGCATTGCGTTCGCGGTCGAGCGCAGGGTCGGTCGGCCGTCAGCGTTGGCCGGCTGCGGGCCGACCTGGTCGGCGGCGGCAGAACTGCGCGCGCCGTAGGCCTGCAGGACCGAGGCCACCCCATAGCCGAAGCAGGCCAACAGCGCTGCAGCCACCCCGATCAGCACGGCACCGACCTCACTGCGCCGCGACGACGTGCTGCCGGCCCGAAATCCTCCGGGCGACCTCGCCGTATTTCACGAATCGCTCGGGGTCGCCCAGCGCGTTGTAGAGAACCAGGCGCGTCGCCACTCCCTGGTACTTGTCCATCAGCTTGTCCGCCAACTCGTCCCACGTCGATTCGGTGGCGAAGTGGGCGAGATGCTCATCGGTGATCTGCGCGGCCATCCCGGCCATATCGCCGGCCTTCTGCCGCTCCCGGATGCGGGCGGTGGTGCCCTCGAAACCCGCCTCGTCCCAGATGAAGGCGTAGTTCGGCGTACTGCCGTAGAAGCTCAAGCTGGCCCGGACGAACTCCCGCTCCTTGTGTCGCTCCGCGTCGCTGTCCCCGACGATCGTCATCGCGGGCACGATCACGGCGATCTCCGAGGCTGCACGCCCGGCCTTCTCGGCTCCTTCGGCCACCTTCGGAACCACGTGGCGGGAGAGGTAGCCGGGCTCACCGAGCGGATGCACATGCACGCCGTCGGCCACTTCTCCGGCCATCCGCAGCATCCACGGATTCACCGCCGCGACATCGACTTTGGGATCAGGGGCGTCGATCGGTCCGGCGCTCCACTGCGGGGTGATGAAATCCAGCGTGTAGAAGTCCCCGTGGTAGTCCAGCTTTCCGGTCCGGAAAGCGGTGAAGCAGGTCTTCACCGCAAGCACGTAGTCGCGCAACCGTGGGCCGGGGTGATCGAATTCGGCCCCGTAGCGGCGCACCACATGAGTGCGAACCTGGGTGCCGAGTCCGAGCCGGAATCTGCCACCGGTGGCCTCTTGCAGTTCCCATGCCGTGGCCGCGGTGACGAACGGGCTCCGCGGAAAGGCAACCGCGACCCCGGTCGACAGGTCCAGACCGGGCGCCGCCTGAGATGCAATGGCGGCGTTGAGATACGCGGTGCGCCCGGCCTCGGTGAAGAGCAGTCCGGAAAAGCCCGCCGCCGCAGTGCTGCGAGCCAGTTCCCCGACCCTTCCCAGCTGCTGCGGAATGGTCATCACGTCAACCTGCACCGGGCGAGCCTACGCGGTTCGCGCGCCGCTGACCGGGCTATCCAGGCCTTGTCGTGGGCGGCAACACCGCGGCCGGTGACCTGTAACGTGACGGGCGTGAAGCCCACCCGGTTGAGTTCTTTCGTCGTCCTTGCGGCCAGTGCCGCGGCCCTCGCCCTGCCCCTTGCCGGAGCAGGACCGGCCGCAGCCGCCGACTCCTGCCCCACCGCCGCCGCGGTCGGCGGCACGCCGGAGTGGACGCTGACCGGAGAGACCGGCAGCGTGGCGGTCACCGGATCCACCGAGACGGCCGCGCCCCGGGTGGAGGTCTCGGCCCCGTTCACGTTGACGTCGACTCAGGTGCACACCCTGCAGGCCGGCAGCGGCCCCGTGGTTCCGGCGACGGCCAAGGTCTCCGTCTGCTACCTGGGTGTCAACGGACGTGACGGGTCGGTGTTCGACAGCAGCTATCGCACCGGCGCCCCGGTGGACTTCCCGCTTGACGGGGTCATACCGGGATTCCAGAAGGCGATCGCCGGCCAGACCGTCGGATCCACCGTCGCCGTGGCGATGACGTCCGCGGACGGCTATCCCGACGGCCAGCCCAGTGCGGGAATTCGGCAGGGCGACACCCTGATCTTCGCGATCAAGATCCTGGGCGCCTCAGGCTGATCCCCGGTGCCAGCCTCATCCGGTACCGTGCGCACATGACCGATCGCAACCGTAGCTTCCTGCTCCGCGAACGTCCCGCCGGCCGCATTGGCCCGGACACCTTCGAGCTCAGCGAGCAGGCGGTCCCGCAGATCGGCGACGGCGAAGCCTTGGTGCGCGTGGACTGGATCTCGCTGGACCCGACCAACCGGATGTGGATCAACGAGACCCCGTCCTACCTGCCGCCCGTGGGCATCGGCGAGGTGATGCGAGCGGCGGGCCTCGGCGTGGTCGTCGAGTCGAATAACCCGAACTATCCGGTCGGCCAGACCGTGCAGGGCCTGACCGGCTGGCAGGAGTATGTCGTCGTCTCCGACTCGATGCCGCTGTTCCCGGTCGATGTCGCCGACGGCGTCTCACCGAGTGCCTATCTGGGCGCCCTGGGCATGACCGGGCTCACCGCCTGGGTCGGGATCCGCGACATCGGCAAGCCCCAGCCGGGCGAGACGGTGGTCGTCTCGGCCGCCGCCGGCGCGGTCGGCTCGGTCGCCGGCCAGCTCGCCAAGGCCAGCGGCGCACGGGTCGTCGGGATCGCGGGCGGTCCACAGAAGTGCGCGCTGTTGACCGATCGGCTCGGATTCGACGCCGCGGTGGACTACCGCGCCGAAGACTGGGCCCGCCAACTGGCCGCTGCCACCCCCAACGGCATCGACGTGGACTTCGAGAACGTCGGCGGCGACATCATGGATGCGATCTTTGCGCGCGTGAACGTCGGTGCACGTATTGCGCTGTGCGGCCTGATCTCGGGCTACAACGAGACCAACCCGCCGCCGGGCCCGCGCGCGTTCGGAAACCTGCTGATTCAGCGCGCCACCCTGAAGGGCTTCATCGTGCTCGACCACTTCCTTCAGGCCGCCGAAGCCAATAGGGAGATCTCCGAGCTGATCTCCGCCGGCAAGCTCACCCCGCTGGAGACGGTCGTGGAGGGCTTCGAGCAGCTCCCGACCGCCATCAACATGCTGTTTGACGGCAAGAACGTCGGCAAGCTCGTGGTCAAGGTCGCCGGCTAGCGCCGCCGGAGCCACCGCGCGGCGGCGGGCTGTAGCGTGACCCTGGTGAATTCGCGTATTCCTCGGTTCGTCGCTCTCACCGCAGGTGTCGCCGCGTTGGCCGCGCCCCTGGCCGGCTGTGGCGGTTCGGACAGCACCGCGTCATCGAAGACGTCGTCGGTCACCGACCTGTTCCTGCCACCGGCCGGCGATTCGGTCACCGCCTGCCCCACCGCACCACCGGCGGACGGTGTTTCGGCCGAATGGACGCTCAAGGGTGCCACCGGCAGTGTCGCGGTGACCGGCTCCACCAGCTCCGCCGCACCGAGCGTCGTCGTCACCGAGCCGTTCACGGTGACCAAGACCGAAGTGCACACCCTGCACGCCGGAGACGGCCGCGTCGTCGGAGACCACGCAACGGTCTCGGTCTGCTACATGGGTGTCAACGGGCGCGACGGCTCGGTGTTCGACAGCAGCTACGAGCGCGGCCAGCCCGTCGACTTCGGGCTGGACCGGGTGGTTCCGGGATTCCAGAAGGCCATCGCGGGCCAGAAGATCGGCTCCACGGTGGCGGTGGCGATGATCCCCGCAGACGGCTATCCCCAAGGCCAGCCGGCCGCCGGCATTCTGCCGGGCGACACGCTCGTCTTCGCGATCAAGATCCTCAACGCCTCGCGCTGATCTGGGGCCGTCGTGGAATCGACCCGGGTGGATCGGTGGCTGTGGGCGGTGCGGATCACCAAGACCCGGCCGGATGCCGCAGCCGCGTGTCGCGGCGGCCATGTGCGGGTCAACAATCGTCCGGCCAAGCCGGCGACCACCGTCGCACCCGGTGACCTGGTCAGTGCCCTGGTCGGCGATCGCACCCGAGTGGTCGAGGTGCTGCGAGTCATTCAGAAGCGGGTGGGTGCTGCCGACGCCATCACCTGCTATCTGGACCGAACCCCGCCGGCCCCACCGCAGGCGGCCGCCCCGATCGCGACCCGGGATCGCGGCGCCGGCCGGCCCACCAAACGGGATCGACGGGCGCTGGAGAAATGGCGGGCCCAACGGGGCTAGGTGTCATTGCGGGTGCGCGGCCAGATACTCCGCCACCGGAATCCGGGACGACGACACATACCCGATCGGCAGCAGCAGGTCACCGGCGGTGGTGCGGTAGTAGGTGTCCCAGCGGTAGTAGCTCGGGAACCCCGCCGGGTCGCCGCCCATGACCGCGGCGTAGTCGTTGACCGCCCGCACGTAGTAGTCCGAATGGTTGTAACCCCAGATCGCCTTGTCGCGATTGGTCGCAAACCCGTTGGCGGCCAAGAGCCGCCCGGCCGCCATGATCGCATCGCGCGGCGAGTGGATGTCGCCTCCGTTGCCGTAGGCCGCGAATGTCGACGGCAGGAACTGCATAGGGCCTTGGGCGGCGTCATCGCTGACCCCGTTGATGCGGCCGAAGCCGGTCTCCACGAAGTTGATCGCCGCCAGATAGTTCCAGGGAACTCCGGAGGCGGCCTCGGCCGCGAGGTAACTGGCCATCAACTCGTTGCCTGGAACCGGGGGCACCACCCGCCAGGGCGGCAGGGTGTCTTTCGGATCGGTGAGTGCCATCAGTGCGCGGCGCGCGTCGATGTTGCGGTCATAGACCGCGAGCAGCGCCGCTGGGATCCGCGGGCGCACGATGGCGTCCCACTCGGGGTGGGCGCCCAGCGTCCGGTAGGCGACCTGCTGGCGGCGCGCCGCGGCGGCCAGCACCTGCTCGGGCGACGAGGTGTTCCGTAACGCCTGGTCGGCAGCCACCAGATCGGCAGCAAGTGCCGCTGGATCCATGCCGGGCGCCGCGCCCGCCGGTGGCGCCGGCATCAGCGCCAGCGTGCAGGCGAACACCACAACGAGGGAGGCCAGCACGCCCCACAGTCGAACAGCCATGCCGTTCATCTTCGCCCCTGTTCCGCCCCGAATGGCGCAGGGCCGGCAACCGGTGCGTCCAGATGGGCTAGAACGTGTTCCGCTTTGCGGCCTTATGCGGTCAATCTGCCCTGGTCACTTCTGTAATGGGAAGACTAGTGGCTGTTAGATTGATGGCCGTTCAATTCGCCTCGCCTAAGGAGTGTCCATGACCACCACCAGCGTGACGACCGACGTCGTCGTGGTCGGGTACGGCGCGGCCGGTACCTGCGCAGCCATCACCGCACGCGAACTGGGCGCGGAGGTCATCGCCGTCGATCGCGCCAATGGTGGCGGCGCCACGGCGATCTCCGGGGGCATCATCTACGCCGGCGGCGGCACATCGGTCCAGAAGGATGCCGGCGTCCACGACACCCCCGAGCAGATGCTGGACTACCTGCGCCTGGAGGTCGGCGACGCCGTCGCGCCCGACACACTGCAACGCTTCGTCGACGGCAGCCCCGAGATGATCGACTGGCTCGCCGCCCGCGGGGTGCCGTTCAACTCGGGCCTGTGCCCCTACAAGACGTCGTTTCCCAACAACCGCTACTACCTGTATCACTCGGGAAGTGAGAACGCCGGGGCATTCCGCGCGCACACCCCGCCGGTGCAGCGTGGCCATCGCGCGTACGGCAAGGGCACATCCGGCAAGAAGATCTACGCGCCACTGGCCGAGTCGGCCCGCAGGCTCGGTGTGGACTTCCGTCCGCACACCACCGTTACCGAGTTGCTGCAGGACCCGTCCGGGCGGGTGATCGGCGTGCGGGCCACCACCATGGGCCAGGCACCGGCCCGCGTCCAGCGTCGTTACGCCCTACTGTCGGCCCTCTCGTCGAAACCGGGTGTCTACTACCCGCCGCTGCGCGCCGCGATGGACCGGCGCCTGGCAAGACTTCAGCGCCGTCACGGCCGGGTCATCGACATCGTCGCGCGACGCGGCGTGATCATCTGCGCGGGCGGCTTCATCGCCAACACGCAATGGCGCCAGCGCTACGCCCCGGAGTTCAACGGTGGGCTGCCGCTGGGCACGAGCGGCGACGACGGCAGCGGCATCGCGCTGGCGCAGAGTGTCGGGGCGGTGGCTGACCGGATGGACAACGTGTCGGTGTGGAAGTTCATCACGCCGCCGAGTGCGTTCATCTCCGCGATCATCGTCGATGCCGCGGGACAGCGAGTGATCGATGAGTCGCGCTACGGTGCCGCCGTCGGTCATGCCATGGTGAAGAACCACGGTGGGCAGGGCTGGATTGTGGCCGACGCCCGGTTGATGTCCGAGGCTCGCGGTCAGCTGCTGACTCAGACCCTCTGGTTCCAGCGCGCACAGGGCGCTGCGCTGATGTTCGGCGGCGCCGTGCGGCGTGCCACGCTGACCGAGGCGGCCCGGGCCGCCGGCATCGACCCCGAGGGCCTGGCGGCCACCGTCGCCGCGCACAACGAGGCGATCGACTCGGGTGCGCCGGATCCGGCGGGTAAACCCGCGGACTTCTGCCGGCGGATCGATCAAGGACCGTTCACCCTGATGGATATCTCGGTGCGGCCCAACGTCTTACGGCCCACCCCGATGCTCACTCTGGGGGGTGTTCGGGTGGCCGAGGACACCGGCGCGGTGCTCGACGCCGACGGCGAACCGATTCCCGGTCTCTACAGCGCGGGACGCACCGCCATCGGTGTCGCCTCGAGCTCCTACGTCAGCGGACTGTCGATCGCCGACTGCGTGTTCGCGGGACGCCGCGCCGGGGCCAATGCGGCGGCGGCCACACCCTAGGGGCCCTAGGGGCCCTAGGGGTCCTAGGGGTCGCCCGAAGATTCCAGCAGGCGCCGAAAGCGTGCCGCCGGGAACGTCGCCGCGCCGGCGGCGGTGACCCGCTGCGCCAGCGCTACATCCGATGTCACCACCGTGATGTCCGGCGGCCGGCCGTGTGCGCCCACCAGCCGGACGATCTCGTCATCGGCGGAGTTGGCACCACCGCGAGGAGCCCACGCGATGGTCACGACGTCCGATGCAATGGGCGGCGACGGCGACTTCTCGAACACGACGGTGACCTCGCCGGACTGCGTCGCCGCCCAGTTTTCGAGACATCGGGTCAGCCGGACCATCGCGGCGTGGCGATCCTTCCACCAGCCATCCGGGCGCACACCGATCACGTTCATCGCGTCGACGATCCACCGCACGACTCCGACGGTACGGTGCAGCCATGAGCCCGCGCTATGACGATGCGGAGCGCGGCGATGAGAAGGAGTGGCGCCATGCCCCTGGTCACCTATGAGTGTCACGAGCACGTCGCGACCATCACCCTGAACCGTCCCGAGGCCCGCAACGCCATCAACGGGGCGATGCGCGGCGACCTCAACGCCGCCTGGGACCGCTTCCGCGCCG
Organism: Mycolicibacter arupensis; assembly: GCF_002086515.1. Taxonomy (GTDB): domain Bacteria; phylum Actinomycetota; class Actinomycetes; order Mycobacteriales; family Mycobacteriaceae; genus Mycobacterium; species Mycobacterium arupense. Next base: position 101,136 of record NZ_MVHH01000007.1, on the reverse strand, counting down.
AGGAGGACGCCTGGGTCGGGATTCTCACCGCCACCGGGGATGTGTTCTGCGCCGGAGCCGATCTCAAGGACTCCGCGGGCGCGGTCGGCACGTTTCCGGGAACCTTCTGGGAGAAGCCGACCATCAACTCCTTCGAGTCGGGCATGGAGCTGTTCAAGCCGACCATCGCCGCCGTACACGGCCCATGTGTGGGCTACGGCCTGACCGGATTGTTGTTCTGCGACTTCGTGATCGCCAGCACCGATGCGGTGTTCCGCTTCCCGGAGGTATCGCTGGGAGTGCCCACCATCGTCGGCGCGATCCGGCTGCCCCAGCGGGTGGGCTGGGCCAACGCGATGGAACTGCTGCTGACCGGCGAAGCGATCAGCGCGCAGCGCGCCAAGGAGATCGGCCTGGTGTGGCAGCTGGTGGAGCCCGACGAACTGCAGGAAACAGCGCTGGCCTGGGCGCACCGGCTCACCAAAGCCGCTCCCCTGGCTCAGCGGGCCACCAAAGAGGTGGCCTGGCGCGGGGCCGACATCAGCTGGATCGACGCCGTCCGGTTCGGTGAAACCATGCGCAAGGTGGCCGCGGCCACCGAGGATGTCACCGAGGGGCTGCAGGCGTGGCGGGAGCAGCGGCCACCGCGTTGGCGGGGCCGCTGACCTCCCGAATCACCCGCTGATAGCTCAGGCGCCGGTCAGCGCCGCCAAGGCCGCGTCGTAGTCCGGCTCCTGGCCGATCTCGGGCACCAGCTCGGTGTAGGCGACGTTGCCGTCGGCACCGATCACCACGACGGCCCGTCCCAGCAACCCGGCCAGCGGACCATCGGTCATGGTGATCCCGTAGTCGCCGCCGAAGCTGTCCCGGAACGCCGAGGCGCTGGTGACGTTCTCGATGCCCTCGGCGCCGCAGAAGCGCTTCAGGGCGAACGGCAGGTCGTTGGAGACGCACAGCACCGCACCCGCGGCGGCAGCGCGCTCGTTGAAGGTGCGCACGCTGGTCGCACAGACCGGAGTGTCGACCGACGGGAAGATGTTCAGCAGGACCGGCTTACCGGCAAAGCTGCCACTGTCGACCACGCTCAGGTCGGTTCCGGTCAGGGTGAAAGCCGGGGCCGCCGAGCCGACGGCCGGCAACTCACCGGAGGTGTTGATCTGGTTTCCACGTAACGTGATCTGCGCCATGGCAACAGTGTGCCAAGCGCCTCCGTCGGCGTCGACGCCGGGCCGTGTTCGTCGAGAGTTCAGCGCCCGGCGAGCGCCGGTTCGGCGGCGTCGGCCTGTGGCGCCAGGATCGGCGGCACGGTGGCTGCCGCGGCCACACAGAAGTAGGCGACCGTGAAGCACAGCGTCACGTACCACAGCGATCCGACCGGGTCACCGTCGGCGGTCACTCCATCCTGGGCATCGAGGTAGGCCGGCAACGCGATCAACCACAGCACCGTCATCACCGACAGGTAGGCCGCGGCGTACCGAACCATCAGGGGGTTGTCGTAACGGCCTGCGGTGAACAGATTCAGGCGCAACCGCCGCCACTGGGCGATCAGAACCGGAATGGCCACGGCGGTGATGGCGAAAAGCTCTACGGCGTAGGCGATTCCCAGAAGCCTGCCATCGGTGGCGGCGCCCAGGAGCGTGGCCGGCAGCGGCAGGATGAATGTTCCGAGCGCGGCCAGGATCCCGATGACGAGGGTGCGCCAGGTCAGCTGCAGACCGCCGAAACGTCGGCCCGCGTCGACCTGCCGGCCGACGAACAGTTGCACACACAGCGCCAGCGAGGCCGGCCACAGCGCGGCGAACACCACCACGCTGCCCACGGGCACCGAGGTGAACATGGGCTGGTTCAGCGGATTGTCCACCGACCATTCCCACCAGCGCAGCTGCGGGCCGAGGTGGTCGAAGATCTCATAGAAGGCGTGGTGGACGAAGCCGACGCAGACGGCTCCCACGATCGCGCCGTAGCGGCGAAAGACCCCCAGGATGCGAACGATCTCAAAGGAGATCGTGGCCATCATCGGGTAGATGGCCACGATGTACAGCGGCAGCCGGCCCCACAGGAACTCCACGCTGAACAGGTTGTGGGCGAACATCGTGTCGACGTGGTCGGCGATGCCGAACGCTCCGGGGAAGTACAGGGGCGGTTCGATGATCAGCAGGTAGGCGATCGCGCCGAACCACAGCGCCAGATTGGTGGCGTCACCGCGGCGGTAGCGCCTGATCGCGTAGACCAGCGCCAACACCGCCCCGATCACCACGGTGATCTCCAGGACAGGAAGCGTCCAGTTCTCCAGCTGCAGCGGGCTGCGGAATTCCAGCAGGCCACCGGTGTCTCCGCAGGTGAATCCCAGTGACGCGGCCAGCCGCTCGAACGTCGGGGTGCACAGGTCGGGCATCAGGCGCTCTTCTCTTCCGCGGTGTACCACTTGGTGACGTCGTAGCCGTCGTCATAGCGGGCGAACCACTGGTTGGCCAGGGCCGGGATCTTCTCGTGAGCCGGCTTGTGGTTGGGCAGCTGACTGCGGACGATACCGCTTACCGCGGTGAGCATTTCACGCTTTGGCAGATGACTGAACGCGTCGGCCACCGGTCCCTGATCAGCGGGCCAGCCGAACGGGACGCGGCGCCGCCACGCCTGCTTGGCCCGATAGGTGCTGAACAGCGACAGCGCGTCGACCTTGCGGTCTTCCAACGGGACGTGCCGGTTGAACCCTTCGCACGCCACCTTCATCACACTCATCACGTGCTTGAAGATCGACGGCGCCATCCGCATCCGGTACCACGGGTCGTTGATGACGTGGTCGTAGATGAACAGCGCGGAGCTGCGGTGCTCGACTTCCTCGACGAAGTGCCACAGGAAAAGAGAGGCCACCCGATCATCGCCGGGCGCGAACAGGGTGTCGTCGTGGTCGAGCATCAGCTTGAAGACCGGGGTGAAGGTCGCCTCAAGATCGGCGGTGTAGGCCAACCGGTAATCCAGTGATTTCTCGGCAGACATCGTGTCGAACATGGCATTGCATGCATCGACGGTCTCTTTGAGCCCCGGATAGGCCCGGATCAGCGCCTTCGCGTGGCCCCTGTGGGCCATCGAGTGCTGGCCCTCCTGGCGCACGAAGGCGTCGGCCTCTTCGGCGACCGCCGGGTCGGTGATCAATGGCATCGCCTCGGCGATCATGCCGCCGATCATCTTCTCGAAGCCGATCGCCAGCAGCGAGACCGCATTGGCCATCGACGAGAACGCCGGATTGGCTTCGTTCCAGAGGAACGGCACGGGGTACTCGGCGAACGCGAACCGCAGTTTGCGCACGATCAGGTCAGTCATCACTACCTCGACTTCAAACATACAATTGGACGCCTTCGCGTATGATTGTTCTATGCATCACCGTTGTCAAGCAGGCCATTGATGGCCCGACGGCGCGGCTGGGGCGGCAATCCGCCGCACACCGACGAGGAGGCGAGCCGCCGGATCATCGACGTCGCCGTCGAATTGGTGGCGGAGACGGGATCGGCCGTGTCGCTGGCCGACGTCGCCGGCTCCCTGGGAGTGATCCGGCAGACCGTGTACCGCTACTTCCCCACCGCCGACGCTCTGATGAGGGCCGTGGCCATCGCCTCGGTAGACGACTTCCTCGACCGCCTGACCGAGCATGTGCGCGGCATCCACGATCCCGCCGATGCGCTCGCCGAAGGGGCGGTCTACACCCTGGACGCGGTTGCCCGCTCTCCGCACCTGGGCGTCATGCTCTCGACATCCTCCACGCATAACCGCGAGATGGCCTCCGAACAGGCCCAAGCCTTCGGAATGCGAATGATCGAACGCTTCGACGTCGACTGGCGTGAGCACGGCTACGACGAGGCGGCGCTGCGCGAACTCGTGGAGTTCGCCCTGCGGGTCATGCTGTCGTTCATCGTGGCACCCGACGATCCCGCCCGCTCCCCCGACGAGCTGCGCCGATACCTCCGGCGCTGGCTCGGCGAAGCGGTGGCCGCCCAGGTGCGGCACCCTATCGGCTGACCCGATCCCCGCCACCCGCCGTGCCGAGTCGGGAATATCTGGATACCCTACGGGGTATAGTATTCACGAAGTGATCCAAGTGGGACGATATCGGGAGGTGATCGGCGTGCGCGCGTGGGTGAACCGAGCATGGGTGCCTGTCGTGGTGACAGTGGCGGCACTCATGGGCACGCTGGCGGTGGTCAACCTGCGCGGAGCCTTCGGCGCCGACGAGATCTTTCGCTGGGACGGCAGCGGGTCACGCGTGATCGAATCGATCAACGAAAAGCAGCTCCGCTACGAGGTTTTCGGGCCGGCGTCCGCCAGCGGAGCCGTGAGCTATCTCAACCGCGAGGCCCAGCCCGAGCAGGCGAGCTTCGCCGGCCTGCCCTGGACCCTGGAGATGAGCACCACGAGCCCGTCCGTCATCGGCAACGTCGTCGCGCAGGGCGACGGCGACCAGATCGGCTGCCGCATCACCGTCAACGGCGCCATCAAGGATGAGCAGTTCGCCACCGGGCACCACGCCCAGGTCTTCTGTCTGGTCAAGGGCGCATGAGCGGCCAGGGCACCCTGCGCCCCGGGTACATGAGGGCGATTCGCCGGCTGGCCTGGCCGCTGGTGATCTTCTGGCTGCTGCTGACCGTCGGACTCAACGTGCTGGTTCCGCCGATCGAATCGGTGGCACGCGAGAACGCCGTGACGATGTCTCCACAGGACGCCCCGTCGATGATCGCGGCCAAGCACATCGGCGCCACCTTCTCCGAATTCGACTCCGACGCAATGGTGATGCTGGTGCTGGAAGGCCAGCACGAGCTGGGCCCGGAAGCGCACCGCTACTACGACACCGTGATCGCCAAACTGGCTGCCGATCACGAACACGTCCAGCACATCGCGGACCTGTGGGGCGACCCGATCACCGCTGCCGGGGTGCAGAGCACCGATGGCCGTGCCGCGTACGCGCAGATCAACACCGCCGGCGATCAGGGCAGCACCTTGGGCAACGAGTCCGTCGACGCGGTTCGCCAGATCGTCGCCTCGGTGCCCCCGCCGGCCGGGGTCAAGGCCTACGTCACCGGTCAGGCAGCGCTGACCACCGACATGAACGAGGCCGCCGACAAGAGCATGCTCAAGATGATGGGTGTGACCGGTCTGGTCATCATCATCATGCTCGCGATCGTCTACCGCTCTGCCGCCACCGTCGCGCTCGCCCTGGTGATGGTGGGGTTCGAGATGGGCACCGCCCGCGGCCTGGTCGCCCTGCTGGGCCACTATGGCCTACTGGGCTTTTCGACGTTCGTGGTCGCCATGCTGTCGTCTCTGGCGATCGCCGCCGGCACCGACTACGCCATCTTTCTGATCGGCCGCTACCACGAAGCCCGCAACGCCGGAGAGGACCCCGAGACCGCGTGGTACTCCATGTTCCGCGGAACCTGGCACGTCATCTTGGGTTCCGGGCTGACCATCGCGGGTGCCTCCCTGTGTCTGCACTTCGCCCGGTTGTCCTACTTCAAAGCGCTCGGCATTCCGTCCGCGTTGGGCCTGCTGGTGGTGATCGCCGGTGCGCTCACCGTGGCCCCGGCCATCGTCGCGATCGCGACCCGGCACGGCCTGCTGGACCCGAAACGCGCCGAAGGACGCGGCTGGCGGCGCATCGGCACCGCCAATGTTCGCTGGCCCGGTGCGGTCTTCGTGGCGGCGCTGCTGGTGACGCTGGTCGGGATGCTGGCCGTGCCCAGCATGAAGATCAGCTTCAACGACCGCCACTACATCCCGGCCGACCTGCCGGCGAACGTGGGGTACGACGCGGCCGAACGCCACTTCAGCGCCGCCCGGATGAACCCCGACGTCCTGATGATCGAGACGGATCACGACCTGCGCAACCCGGCCGACATGATCATCTTGGACCGCGTCGCCAAGAACATGTTCCGCACTCGTGGAGTGGAGCGCGTGCAGAGCATCACGCGACCCCTCGGGAGCCCGATCGACCACACCTCGATTCCCTTCCAGATCAGCATGCAGGCCGTCCCGATTCAGGAGAACCTGCAGTTCATGACCGATCGCCTGGCCGACATGGTCACGATGAGCGACGATCTGGGCGCCACGGTGGACTCCATGGTGCGGTTGCGCGACCTTGTCACCCGGATGAACGGCACCACCGAGAAGATGGGCGCCGACATGGCCACGGTGACCGCGACCGTCGACGAGATCCGCGATCACATAGCGGATTTCGATGACGTGGTGCGGCCTATCCGCAACTACTTCTACTGGGAGCAGCACTGTCTGAACATCCCGGCGTGCGACGCGATCCGGTCGGTCTTCGATGCCTACGACGGCATGGACAGGTTCAGCGAGAGTATGCGGCCCCTGCTGGCCGACATGGCCGAGATGAACACCGTGATCCCCCAGATGGTCGACCAGTTCGACCCGATGATCGCGGTCGCGAAATCCATGCAGTCCAGCCTGCTCTCGATGCATTCGAGCTTCTCCGGGCTGGTGACGCAGATGGCAAGGATGACCGACACCGCCAGCGCGATGGGACAGGCTTTCGACGCCTCCAAGTCCGACGACTACTTCTATCTGCCTCCAGAGGCGTTCGACAATCCGGACTTCCAGAAGGGACTCAAGCTGTTCTTGTCCCCCGACGGCAAGGCGGCGCGCTTCATCGTCACCTACGACGCCGACCCGGCCACGCCGGAGGGCATCGCGTTCGTCGAGCCGATGCTGGCCGCCGCCCATGACGCGGTCAAGGGGACGCCGTTGACCGACGCGAAGTTCTACCTCACCGGAACCGCCGCGGTTTACAAGGACATTCAGGTGGGATCCACCTACGACATCCTGATCGTCGGGGTGGCCGCGGTGACACTGATCTTCATCGTGATGCTGCTGATCACCCGGGCGCTGGTCGCCTCCGCGGTGATCGTCGGCACGGTGCTGCTGTCGCTGGGCGCGGCGTTCGGGCTGACCGTGCTGGTCTGGCAACACATCCTGGGGCTCCAATTGAACTGGATCGCACCGGTGTTCGGCGTGATCATCCTCTTGGCGGTCGGTTCTGACTACAACCTGCTGCTGGTCTCGCGATTCCAAGAGGAGATCGGCGCCGGGTTCAAGACCGGGATCATCCGCTCGATCGGCGGCACCGGCTCGGTGGTGACCGCCGCGGGCCTGGTGTTCGCCTTCACGATGATGTCGATGGCGGCCAGCGACCTGTATTCGATCGGCCAGGCCGGCAGCACCATCGGGCTCGGCCTGCTGTTCGACACGTTGATCGTGCGCTCGTTCCTGACCCCGTCGATCGCCGCGCTGTTGGGCCGGTGGTTCTGGTGGCCCCAAAACATCCGGCGCGTGCGGCCGGCGCCGGTGGCACTGCGACAGTCGCAGCCCGATCAGTGCGCGCCGAGCGCACCCGCCAGGTAGTGCTGCCGGCATGCCGTGCGGGCGAGTTTGCCGCTGGTGGTCCGCGGAATGGCCCCGGCGCGCACAAATCGCACCTCGGCGACCGTGACCCCGTGCACCTGCTGCACCCGCGCGCAGATGGCGTCGATCGCCGGAGCCGGGTCTGTGCGTCCGGTGCCGGTCGCACGCTCGGCGACGATCACCAGCTGGTCGACGCCGTCGGCTGACACCGCGAACGCCGCCACGTAACCGTCGCGCACCAGGGGCGAGGCGTGCGCCACCGTGGCCTCGATATCTTGCGGGTAGTGGCCACGTCCGGCGAAGACCATCAGGTCAGCGATGCGGCCGGCCACATAGAGTTCACCGTCCAGGTAGAAGCCCAGGTCACCCGTGCGCAGCCAGGCACCGTCGGCGAGGGCAGACCCGACGTGACTGCCCCGCTGCAGCGGCGAGCGCAGGCGGGCGTCGAACGCACGCAGGGTCTCTTCGGGCTGACCCCAGTAGCCCGCCGTGACGTTGTCGCCCTGCAACCAGATCTCGCCGACGGCCCCGTCGGGCAATTCCGCTCCCACCTCGGCGTCGACGATCACCGCCGACAGGCTGCGAGCCACCTGGCCGCACGAGACGTGCGCCACCGCACCGGGGGCGTCGGCGGGCACCGGGCACGCCCGGCCGGCGCCGAGCTGTTCACGATCCAGGTACCGCACGCTCGCCGTGGCGTCGGGGGCGATGGTGGCTACGAACAGGGTGGCCTCGGCGATCCCGTAGGACGGCTTGATGGCGGTGGGCGGTAGGCCGTACGGCGAGAATGCCTGGTTGAAGGCGGTGATCGCCGCCATGCTCACCGGCTCCGACCCGATGATCATCACGACATTCGCAAGGTCGATGTCGGCGTCCGGCGCCGGCAGGCCCCGCGCCGCGGTCAGCTCGTAGGCGAAATTCGGTGCCGCGGTCACCACCCGGCCGCGTCGAGAGGCGTCCGAGAGCGCGTTGATCCAGCGTTGCGGCCTGCGAATGAACGCCGTCGGCGACATAAGAGTGGAGTGCCCGCCGTAGACGGCGGGAAAGCCGATCATCGACAGGCCCATGTCGTGATAGAGCGGCAACCAACTGAGCCCGTGGGTGTTTCGGTCCAGCATGTCGATCGACAGGATCATCTGCAGCAGGTTGGTGGCGACCGACCGGTGCGTCACCTGCACACCGACGGGTGGGCGCGTGGTTCCCGAGGTGTATTGCAGGTGTGACACGTCATCGACATCGATGGCGACCGGGACAAAGGCCTCGCCGGCCGAGTCGGGTATCTCGTCGATGACGAGCACGTGGGGCTTCCGCTCAAGTGACGCCTTGTCCAGAAATTCGTCGACGACGCGCCGTGCCGCAACGGTCGTCAAGACCACGGCGGGAGCCGAGTCGCGCAGCGCGGTGTCGAGGCGTTGGGCGTGGCCGGGTAGCTCGGGAGCAAAGAGCGGTACGGCGACGGTGGCACATTTGACGGCGGCGTAGAACCCGGTGATGTAGTCCAGACCCTGCGGCGCGAGGATCGCCACCCGGTCACCGGGAACCGCCAGGGCCTGCAGCCGGGCCCCGATCGCGCGCAGGCGCCGCCCGAGCTGCGCCCAAGTCAGCTCGATCGCTTGGCCCTCTTCGGGGCCGGCATAGTCGAGGTAGCGAAAGGCCACGGCGTCACCGACGGCCGCGATATTGCGGTCGATCAGCGAGATCAACGTGTCATCGGGTGGCAGAACGATCTCGCCGTTCTCGTCCAGGCACTCCTCGATCTGGACCAGCCCGGTGGCGGGGGCGGTGCCCTGCGACTGCGTCATGTCCCGCAGTCTAAGTCCCAAAGCGCTCTGGCGACGCCTACAGGCGTGTCAAAGGAGCTCTACCGCAAGGGAGTTGGTCTCACGAACATCACATCGCCGGGTCGCGCAGTGCCAGGCTGATGAACAGATACCCCATGCAGATCAGCAGGTTGAGCGCCGCGAGCATCAGACCCGCCACCACAAGCGCGTTGATCAGACGCCGCCGATTGCGCCGCGCCCTGGCCAGGCGTTGCTGCTGCTGGATCTGCGTGGCGGCTACCGCAAACGCGTAGTCGACCGACTCCGTCGACGCCGGGGGCGCCCCGACCGCCAGCTGGCGCAGCCGCGCGGGCGGGATGTGGACGCCCACCCCGGCGAATCGCCGACTCATCCGAACCGCCGCCCAGCGGCCGACCACCCCGGGCTGCTGCGGCGGCTCCCAGTGCTCTTTCCTCCGGTCGGACCGGGACGTCATAACGCCTGAGCTTAGCCATCTGTGGCGGCGAATCCGAGAGCTTCGCGGCTGTTCGACGCCTTGAGTTGCCGCGCGCTCCAAGATGTGCGGCAAAACCGAACAATCGGTTCGTGTGCGACGGCACAATACGAGCAGGAAGCACGCGGAACCGCATGAACCCGGTGAAAGGGAGCGAATTTCCATGACGACCATCGAGACGAACCCGACGGCGAGCACACCGGTCGAACGCGATATCGACGCGGACGTCGCGGCCACGCAGCGCTACTTCGACAGCCCCAGGTTCGAAGGCATCACCCGGCTCTACAGTGCGCGCCAGGTCGTGGAGCAGCGCGGCACCATCGCTTCGGACTACATCGTGGCGCGCGAGGCCGCGAGTGCGTTCTATCTGCGACTGCGTGAACTGTTCGCGGCAAAGAAGAGCATCACCACGTTCGGTCCGTACTCGCCGGGCCAGGCGGTGGTGATGAAGCGCGTCGGCATCGAAGGCATCTATCTGGGCGGCTGGGCCACCTCGGCGAAGGGCTCCATCACCGAGGACCCCGGCCCTGACCTGGCAAGCTACCCGCTGAGCCAGGTGCCCGATGAGGCGGCCGGGCTGGTGCGCGCCCTGCTGACCGCCGACCGCAACCAGCAGTACCTGCGCCTGCAGATGACCGAGGCGCAGCGCGCCGCCACCCCCGCCGTCGACTACCGGCCGTTCATCATCGCCGACGCCGACACCGGCCACGGCGGTGATCCGCACGTGCGCAATCTGATCCGCCGATTCGTGGAGGCCGGTGTCCCCGGTTACCACATCGAGGACCAGCGCCCCGGCACCAAAAAGTGTGGTCACCAGGGCGGCAAGGTGCTGGTGCCCTCCGACGAACAGATCAAGCGCCTCAACACCGCCCGATTCCAGTTGGACCTGATGGGTGTTCCCGGCATCATCGTCGCGCGCACCGACGCCGAGGCCGCCAACCTGGTGGAGAGCCGCGGCGACGAACGTGACCAGCCGTTCATCCTGGGCACCACCAACCTGAAGATCCCCTCCTACAAGGCGTGTTTCCTGGCGATGACGCGCCTGTTCCACCGCTCGGGCATCACCGAGATCAATGGTCATCTGCTCTATGCCCTCCCCGAGGGCGAGTACGCCGAGGCCGAGGCCTGGCTGGAACGCAACGGCATCACGGCGTTGATCACCAAGGCGGCGCAGGACTGGAGCGCCGACGGTCGGCGGTCCGTGGATCGCATCTTCGACGAGATCGAGTCGACGTTCGTCGAGACCTGGCAGAACGACGCGAGGCTGATGACCTTCGCCGACGCCGTCGCCAAGATGCTCGAGTTCGCCGAACGGGAGGGCGAGCCGAAGGACATGAGCTCAGAGCAGTGGCGCGAATTCGCCGCCCGGGCACCGCTCTACACCGCCCGGGCCAAGGCCGCGGAGCTCAACGCCGATCCCGGCTGGGACTGCGAACGGGCCAAGACCCCCGAAGGCTACTTCCAAGTGCGCGGAGGCATTCCGTACGCGATCGCCAAGTCCTTGGCGGCCGCACCGTTCGCCGACATCTTGTGGATGGAGACCAAGACCGCCGACCTGGCTGAGGCACGCGAGTTCGCCGAGGCGATCCACGCCCAGTACCCCGACCAGATGCTGGCCTACAACCTGTCCCCCTCGTTCAACTGGGACACCACCGGCATGACCGATGAGCAGATGCGGACCTTCCCCGCCGAACTCGGCAAGATGGGCTTCGTCTTCAACTTCATCACCTACGGCGGCCACCAAGTCGACGGGGTGGCCTCTGAGGAGTTCGCCGCCACCCTGCTGCAGGACGGCATGCTGGCGCTGGCCCGCCTGCAGCGCAAGATGCGCTTGGTCGAATCGCCCTACCGCACGCCGCAGACGCTGGTCGGCGGGCCGCGCAGCGACGCCGCGCTGGCCGCGTCGTCCGGGCGCACCGCCACCACCAAGGCCATGGGTGCAGGCTCCACCCAGCATCAGCATCTGGTTCAGACCGAAGTGCCCAAGAAGCTGCTGGAGGATTGGCTGGCGTTGTGGGCCGCGCACTACGACTTGGGCGAGACGCTGCGTGCGCAACTACGGCCCACCCGGCCCGGATCCGACGTGCTGGAACTGGGCATCTACGGCAATAACGACGAGAAGCTCGCCAATGTGATCGTCGACCCGATCAAGGACCGGCACGGCCGCAGTATCTTGACGGTCCGCGACCAGAACACCTTTGCCGAGAAGCTGCGGCAGAAGCGCCTGATCACGCTGTGCCATGTGTGGTTGATCCACCGGTTCAAGGCCGCCGCGGTGCACTACGTGACGCCCACGCAGGACAACCTGTACCTGACCGAGAAGATGAAGGAGAACGGCATCTTCTCCAACGTCAACCAGGAGGTCGGCGAGATCATCGTCGCGGATGTCAATCAGCCGCGTATCGACGAACTGCTGGCCTCCGATGGAGTGGCGCTGGGCAAGCTGATCGACAAGCGGGACTGACGGCCGCGGACGGCCGTCAGTTTCGGAGGGTGGTGCGGAACCGGTCCCGGTAGGCCTTCGGCGACACGCCTAGATGTTCGGTGAATACCCGACGCAGTGTTTCGGGGCTGCCGAAACCTGCTCGGTGCGCGGACTCGGTGACGCTGTGGCCGGCGTCGAGCGCGGCACGGGCGGCATCGATGCGCACCATTTCGACATAGCGGGCCGGGGTGGTCCCGAGCTCGGACTGAAACAGCCGTGTCAGTTGCCGGCTGCTCAAGGCTGCTCGTCTTGCGAGGGCGTTCACACTGTGGTCGTCGGCCGGGTCGGCCGCGATCGCATCGGTGACCTTGCGCAGCGCAGACTGCGGGGGCGGGTCCGCCTCGACCAGCGTGGAGAACTGTGACTGTCCGCCTGCGCGTTTCAGATAGACCACCAACCAGCGGGCAACCTCACGCACCACGGTGCCGCCATAGTCCATCTCGACCAGGGCCAGCGCAAGGTCGATACCGGCGGAGACACCTGCCGAGGTGTAAACGTCACCATCGCGGACGAAGATCGCGTCCGGTTCCACGGTGACGTCAGGAAACGCCCGGGCGAACAAGCGGGCCTCATGCCAGTGGGTGGTGGCACGCCGGCCGCCGAGAACGCCGGCCTGCGCAAGGATGAATGACCCCGTGCAGATGGACGCCAGTCGCCGGGTACGGCTCGCCGCCGACCTGACCGCCTCGACGAGTGCCGGGTCCACTGGCCGACGGGGCAGGTTGTCACTGCCGGCGACCACGATCGTGTCAGCCGAACCGATATCGGCCAGACTCGCGGTGACACCCAAGCGCGCACCGATCGAGGTGGTCACGTCGCGACCGTCCACCGAGGCGATCGTGATGGCGTAGTCGGCGCCGAAGCGGTTCGCCTCGATGAACACTTCGGCGGCACCTGCGACATCGAGCAAGGTGACGTCGTCAAAGACGACGATCACCACCAGCCGTGCCCGGGCACCGGCGTCAGTCACGCAGCCATTATGTCGCTTTCCGTGGGATAGACGGCGCGAACGCCTACGGTCGGACCGCCTGGTCGCGCACAGAATTGCAGCACCACCACGCAAGGAGATGTGCTCATGACCCAGTCGATCGAGACGATCGCCGACATCACCATCCCGGACTCCGCGCTGGCCCGAGAGATCACCGAGTTCATCCGCGAGGCCGAAGACGACCTGCTCTTCGACCACTCCCGCCGGGTGTTCCTCTTCGGCGCGCTGCAGGGGCGCCGCCGTGGGCTGCGGCCCGACCTGGAATTGCTCTATGCGGCGGCAATGTTCCACGATCTGGGCCTCACCGAGGGCTACCGGTCCTCCGCACTTCGCTTCGAGGTGGACGGCGCCAATGCTGCGCGGGAGTTCCTGGTGCAACGCGGCGTCGGTGAGGCCGCGGCGACCAAAGTCTGGCTCGCCATCGCCCTGCACACCACACCGGGCGTGCCCGAGTTCCTCGATCCGGAAGTCGCTTTGGTCACCGCCGGGGTCGAGACCGATGTGGTCGGAATAGGCCTCGATGACCTTGCCGCCGAGGATGTTGCGGCCGTCACCGGCGCGCACCGACGTCCGGACTTCAAACGGCGGATCATGTCGGCCTTCAATGACGGGATGAAGCATCGGCCGCAGAGCACGTTCGGCACGATGAACGCCGACATCCTCGCGCACTTCGACCCCGACTTCGTGCCCGCCAACTTCGCCGAGCTCATCCTCGACAATCCCTGGCCGGAGTAGGTCCCGGAGAAAGCGGGACTAGCCCCGGATCCCCGCAATGGTGTCGGCCAGCGTCTCCCGGGGGGTGCGGAACACGATCCCGAGGTCTTTCTCCGCGGGTGTGTCGTCGGACTCGGGCATCTGGGTGTAGTACTGCATGCCCGCCTCGGTGAACGGAGTCGAGATCGGCAGCGCCCGCTCGACCTGATCCAAGAGGCGGCCCGCCCAGCGCAGGGCAATGTCGGGCACCGGCAGCGCAACCATGGGAGAACCCGACAGTTCCTGCAGCAGGCTGGCCAACTCTGCCGGCGGTACCCGCTGTCCGCCGGCCATGTAGCGGCGGGGGCCGCGGCCCGGCTCCAGCAGAGCCAGATGCATGGCCGCAAGGTCGCGGACGTCGATGACCAGCCAGCCACTGTCCTGTCCGGGGATGACGTGCATCTGCAAGGCCGCCCGCACTCCCTCGCCGGCCTCCCCCAGCCGGTCTCCAACGGGAGGTCCCAGCACCATTCCCGGATAGGTGATGTTGACGGGGGCACCGGCGTCTTGCAGGCCTCGCGCGTAGAGATCCTCACGGGCCTTCGACCGGCCATAGCCGTCAGCGCCTCCGGCCACCGGCAGGTCGGCCCGCAATGTCGTCAGCCCCGGGGCGAACAGCGCGGTGAAGCTGGAGACGTGAATGATCGGATCCAGCCCGAGTTCAACAGCTCCGCCGAGCACGTTGTGTGCGCCGGCCGAGTTCGTGGCCAGCATCTGTGCCGTCTGGCGTGGATCGGTGGCCACCACCGCGGCAGCGTGCACCACCGCATCGCAGCCGCGCAGAGCCTCGCGCACCGAGTCCGCGTCGGTGATGTCACCGACGACATAGTCGGACACGTCGACGCCCAGTCGCTCCACGCTGCTGTGCAGGCCCGCCGGGTTGCGCACCAGGAAGCGTGGCCGGTGCCCGGCGTCGGCGATCGCTTTGGCGGTCCAGCCGCCGACGAATCCGGTGCCACCGGTGATCAGTACGCGCATCGTGTCCATGGGCCAATACTGCTGGGGTCAGTCCGATTTCGTCCGGCTTTGCTCAGGTCCGTTTCGGAAGCTGTCCCGCGATCAGGGGCGCGATCTTGTCGGCCATGTAGGCGTGACCGGCGTCGGTGGGATGCACGCCATCCGGACCGATCAGCTGCGGCAGGCCGACGAACCACTGCTCGGCCAGCGGATCGACGAATTCCGCACCCACCGCCCGCGCCTCGGCACTGAGCAGATCGCGGATCCGCCAGATGTTGCCCGGCACTTCGGCGGTGGGCCACGGAGGCCCGATGACCAGCATCCGCGCCCCCGGTGCGGTCCGGTGGGCCAGGCTCAGCGTGTCGGCGATCAGGCGGCCCAACTGACCCGGCTCGACGTCCTGATCGTTACGTGACCCGAAGAACACCACCAGAGCGTCGTCGGGTTGCACCGCGCGATAGGTCAGATCCCCGAAAAGGCCGCCATGGTTGCCGCGCACGCCGTAACCGGCGCCACCTTCGGCCGCCACGTCGGCACTGACGTAGACCCCGCGGCCGGCCAGGTTCTGCCACGCCCGCTCGGTCCAGTTCGCCGCACCACGGCCGGTGTCCTCATACCCGGAGGTGTAGGAGTCGCCGATCACCGCGATCCGATTCGGCGAGGAGCTCAGCGGCACCGTCTCGTAATGACGTGTCGGCTCGTGTTCGCGTGACAGATAGGCGGTACCGGCGACCACCGCGACGACCCCGGCCATCATCGCGACGGCGAATGTCATCACCCGACTCACGACACACCCTCCCCCAATCAGCTTCAGCGCAGAGTAGCCGGAGCCGCGACCGCCGGCTCGTCGAGGCGGGCCTCACCTGTGTCCGGCGAGTTCTCCACCGGTTCAACGGCTAACGGGTCTTCGTCCGGTGTGACGTCTGCGGATTCGGGCCGGGCGCCGATCATCCTGCGCATCCAGTGCCGACCCGGTTCTTCAACGCTGTGGAACAGCAGGGCCGACAGCAACGTCGCCGCGACCAACACGCCGCACACCATCCATTTGGCTCCGGTCGCCCCGTCGGCGAGCACGATCTCGAATTGCTGCGCGGCCCAATTCCAGGACGTGTGCACCAGTTCGTGGACCATGTACAGGCAGAACGAGATCTGCCCGCCGTAGACCATGACCCGCGTGGACAGCAGTGCGGGCAGGCTGCCGATGCCGATCGCCAAGGCCATCACCAACGGGACGAACAGCACATCGACCAGGCCACCACTGTCGTACAGGCCCGAGATCGGGTGAGCATCGAAGTAGTACAGGACACCCACCATCACGGCGATGAGCAATGCAGAGCAGTAGCCCGCGGCGCGGCGAGCCGATTCCCCCGGGTTCACCTTGCGCACCGCCGCGCAGGCCAGCGCACCGGCGGTGAACTGCATGACGATGCGCGGCAGCCAACTCCACGGGGTGTAGAACTGGCCGGTCGCCAGCAGCAACAGCAACGGCGGCAGCGAGGCGATGATCGCCAGAGCGGCCAGCCCGCGCGCCGAGGTCACCCGCATCATCCGGTACACCGCCAGTACCAGAACGCCGAACAGCAGATAGGCCAGCCACTCGGCGCTGATAGACCAGGCCGGCCCGTCCCAGCTCGACCCGTCAAAGAACGGCTCGAACCACAGCTGCACCAGCAGGACCTGCCGCACATAACTGATCGCGGTGATACTGCTCAGGTCCTCGGTCGGGACGTGCCCCACATGCAGGGTGAAGATCACCCACAGCAATGCCAGGTGCATGGTGACCAGATAGATCGGCCAGACCCGGGCAAGCCGGAGCCACAGGAAGTGCACGGTGGCCCGGGCGGAGAACGCCTCGCCCATGCGTTCCAGATAGTTCCAGGTCAGCACGAAACCGCTGAGAATGAAGAACAGGTCCACACCCTGGGCTCCTCGGTCCAGCACCGGGGCGAGGGCGTCACTGAGCGTCGGCGACGCCAGGTGCAGTAGGGGCCGGAAGTGGAACAGCACCACCCAGACCGCGGCGATGATGCGAAGCCCGGTCAGGGCCTTGATCTCTCCGCTGCGCACAACACTCTTTCGCCGGTGGGCTCCGCATGTCCTGGCTGCCTCGGGTGCGGGCCCGCCGAGACGGCCTGGCGTCGGCCAGCCGCAACCCGGTGGCCGACAGCCATCGCAGACTAACAGCGGGACCATCCGGGGTGAAGTAATCGGCCGGGCACGTCGGCGACGATGTGGGCGGGGCCGTTGTGAATACTGTAGCGATGCCAGACGAGTATCAGGTGGGACGCGGAATCGCCGACATCACCGGTGAGCCGGCCGAATGCGGAATGCTGGGCTACGGCGTGGCCTCCCAGCAAACCGATGGCGTACACAATCGGTTGCGGGCGCGGGCGTTCGTCTTCGTCCATGACGGACCGGCCACCGCCGCCTCCCGGCTGTTGCTGGTGGTCGCCGAGGTGCCACTGCTGGTGGAGAGCGTGCACCACGAAGTCCTCGGCCGCCTCGCCGCGTCCTACGGCGACCTGTACACGTTCCGCAACGTGATGCTCACGGCGACACACACCCACAGCGGCCCCGGGGGCTACTGCGACCACCGGCTTTACAACTCCAACACCAACGGGTTCCGGCAGCAGACCTTCGACGCCATCGTCGACGGGATCTGCGAAGCCGTCGCGGCGGCGCATGCCGACCTGGCGCCCGCCAGCTTGAGCCTGGCCGTGGGCCGGCTGCATGACGCCAGCTGCAACCGTTCGCCGTCGTCGTTCGCCCGCAACCCCGAGGCCGACCGCGCACACTTCCCCGACAAGATCGATCCGCAGACCACGTTGCTGCGTATCGAACGCGACGGCAACCTGGTCGGGGCGGTGAACTGGTTCGCCACGCACGGCACCTCCATGACCAACCGCAACACGTTGATCAGCGGCGACAACAAGGGCTTCGCGGCCTATCAATTCGAGCGCCTCGACCACGGTGTCGACTATCTGGCCTCCACGCCACAGGAGTTCATCGCGGCCTTCGCGCAGACCAACTCCGGGGATATGTCGCCCAATACCGGCCAGCGGCCGGGCAGCGGACCCACCGACGACGAGTTCGAGAACACCCGGATCATCGGTGGCCGTCAGGCCGCTGCCGCCACCGAACTGACCCTGGGCCACGGCACCGACGTCAGCGGGGGCCTGGACGCCCGCACCACCTACGTCGACCTGACCGATTTCGAGGTCCGGCCGGAATTCACCGGTGATGGCCGGACTCATCGCACCGGCCCCGCGATCGCCGGTGCTTCCTGCGTGGCCGGCACCGACGAAGGGGCGGGGCCGTTGTACCCCCTGCTCAAGCAAGGCCGTAATCGCATCTTCGACGGCCTGGTCGCCAACACGGTCTACCGCCTCTCCCCACGCCTGCGTGACGCGCACGCCCCCAAGGGTGCGGTGGGTCCGGGTACCCGGCTGAACAAGGCACTGTCGATGCTCATGCCCGAGGGCGGCCCGGTTCAGCTGCTGCGTATCGGGCAGCTGTATCTGATCGGCATTCCCGCCGAGGTGACGATCGTGGCGGGACTGCGATTGCGTCGCACGGTGGCCGACATCGTGGGCGCGGAGCTGCGTGACGTGCTGGTTGCGGGCTACAGCAACGGCTATCTGCACTACGTCACCACGCCGGAGGAGTACGACGAGCAGCGCTATGAGGGTGGCAGCACCCTGTTCGGCCGCTGGGAACTGCCCGCCCTGCAACAGGTGGTGTCCGAGTTGGCCACCGCGATGCGGGACCAACGTCCGGTATCGGAGGGGCAGCGTCCCGCCGAGCCGACTCGCCGGCGGCGGTCGCGGCGCCGGGCGAAGCCGGATGCGCTGAGCGCCGGCCGGCGGTTCGGCGACGTCCTGCAGGCCCCGCTGCCCGAGTACCGCGCGGGATCCACGGTGTCGGCGGAGTTCGTCGGCGCCTACCCGAACAACGATCTGCACCGCGGCGGCACCTACGTGCGGGTGGAGCGGGAGACCGGTGAGGGCTGGCAGACCGTGGCCGACGACAGCGACTGGTCCACGATGTTCCGGTGGCGGCGCGCCGGCCGGCGTGGGTCCACCGTGGCGGTCAGCTGGACCGTTCCCGACGACACCGCAGCGGGCCGATACCGGCTTCGCTATGACGGCGACGCCCGCGACCGCGAGGGGCGGATCAGTGCATTCACCGGGGCGACGGAGCCCTTCGATATCTCACCAAAGCGTTAATCGGTCGCCCAAGACGCCTTAACTTCGCCGCATAACGTCGGTAAACATCGAGGTCGGCTCATCTGCCGACCACGATCGACAGGGAAGGCGGGGGCTGACATGGCAATCGACATCACCACTCGGGGCACAGCTCGGATCAATCCCATCGTGGAGTTCGGCGGCGCGCAGGTCAGGGCGCAGTACCGTCAGCTCGCGACGGTGATCACCGTTCGGGGACGGATCGACGCCACGAATGTGGACCAGATCAGTGAGCACGCCCGGCGCTTCGTCCTGGCGAAGGAACCGCTGGTGCTCGACCTGAGCGGGGTCACCACGTTCGCGGCCGCCGGGATGTGGCTGCTGTGTGTGCTCGACGGTGACTGCCGTGCCGCGGGGGTGGAGTGGACGCTGATCGAAAGCACATCCGTCCACGAGCTGCTCGGCGACTTCGACGAGGACGCCATGTTCCCCACCTCGCTCTCGGTGGACCAGGCACTGCACGCTCTTGCCGACGGACACGACCAGCGCCGCCAGATGCTGTTGCCGCTGATCAAGAAGTCGGCCTGAGATAGATCGAAGCCTCGCCACCGCGCTGCGCTGGTGGCCGCCGGCCGGCGTGCTGGCGACATTGGCACTGGGCTGGGCGGTGGGCCGCGGCTCGACACCCATCGACACGTGGTTCAGTAACGCCACCTTCACCCTCGTCGGCGAGCAGCCCCGGTGGCTGTTGGCTTTTACCAGCGGCTGGCTGGTGTTGGGGGTGACGGTGGCGTGCCTGGTGGCGGCGTTGGCGCGGCGTCGATGGTTGTTGGCGGCAGCGGTGCTGGCCTGCCCCTTCGCGGTCACGATCATCACGATGGCGCTCAAGCACCTTTTCGACCGGCGCAACGGCCCGTACCTCGAATACCCGAGCGGCCACACCGCGCTGCTGGTCGCGGTGCTGGGCATGATGGTGGTGGTGGCAGCCCGGCTCTGGGCGCTGGCGGCCGCTGCGGTGGTGAGCCTGCTCGGCATGCTCGGACTGGTGGCCTGCGGTTACCACTTCTTCACCGACACCATCGGTGCGGCGATGCTCGCCACCGCAGTGGTGTGCGGAACGGCTCGGTTAACGTCTGCGCTGTGATCGTTTTGCTGCCCCCGTCGGAAACCAAACGCCCCGGCGGCGACGGCCCGCCACTGCGCCTGGAGGCGCTGACATCTCCACAGCTCACCGGCCTGCGTGCCGCGCTGGTGGACGAGTTGGTCTCCTTGGCCGCCGATCGAGAGGCCAGCCGTGCCGCGCTGGGCCTGTCGGCAGCTCAGGACAGCGAGATCGACCGCAACGCGGAGCTGCGCACCGCGCCCACCGCGCCGGCGATCCAGCGTTACACGGGCGTGCTGTATGAGGCACTCGACGTCGAATCGCTGCGTGGCGCTTCGGCGGCGCGCGCGGGCGCCCGCCTTGCGGTGGGTTCGGCCCTGTTCGGGCTGCTGCGGGCCACCGATCCGGTGCCCGCCTACCGTCTCTCGGCGTCCTCCAAACTTCCCGGGCAACCGGGCTTGGCGCGGCGCTGGCGGCCGGTACTGGAACCGGTGCTGGCCGAGATCGCCGAAGCCGAACTGGTGGTGGACCTGAGGTCGGGGTCCTATGCCGCCCTGGCTCCCATCCCCTGCGCTGTCAGCGTCGACGTGGTCGCCGAGCACCCCGACGGCCGGCGAGTGTCGGTGAGCCACTTCAACAAGGCGCACAAGGGACGGCTGGCTCGGGTATTGGCCAGCACCCGAGCCGAACCCGCCGACGCCGCGGCGGTGGCCGCCATTGCGCGGCGGTCCGGCATGCGGGTCGAGCGCGACGACCGGCGGCTGACGATCGTGGTCGCCGCCTGACACGCCACAATGGGCAGATGCGGAGTCTGCGAGTGGTGACGGTGGTGACGGTGGTGGCGGCGCTGCTCGTGGGCGCTTCGGGTGCTGCGGCTGCCGCACCGGGCTTCGAGGTACCGGCCGTTTCGGAGGCGGCTCGCGCGGCGGGATTCGTCGATGTGCGCAGCGTGGTGCCGGATGCGTTCATCGACTTGCGCTATGCCACCGCGAACAACTTTGTGGGCCAACAGCTCTACCCCGCCAATGCCCGCTGTCTGGTGCATGAGTCGCTGGCCCCGGGGCTGGCCGGCGCGGCGGCCGCGCTACGCAGCCGCGGCCGGCTCCTGGTGTTCTGGGACTGCTACCGGCCGCATGCCGTGCAGGTCCGGATGTTCGAGGTGGTACCGAATCCGACGTGGGTAGCGCGGCCCGGCTCCTTGGCCCGCAGTCATGAGACCGGCCGATCGGTCGACGTGACCACCGCCGACGCGCAGGGGCGCCTCTCGGAGATGGGCACCGGTTTCGATGACTTCACGCCCAGTGCAGCGGCATTCGCCGAAGGCATCAGCGCCCGCGCGGCGGCCGAACGTGCCGCGCTCCGCGAGGCGATGAACGCCGCGGGGCTGGCCACCTACTCCGGGGAGTGGTGGCACTTCAACGGTCCCGGCGCCGACGTGGGACGGCCCATTCTTGAGGTCCCGGTCAACTAGGCGGCTGCGGAGCGGCCAGGTGCCGCTCCACCGATTCGACCTTGGCGGTCATCGCGTCGGTGGCGCCCTCGCGCCAGTCGGCTTTGATGACCGTGCTGACCCGCGGTGACCGCGCCGCGACCGCTTCCACCGCCCGCTGCACCACGGCCATGGCCTCGGCCCAGGTCTCGGCCTCGATCACGGTGAACATCGCATCGGTGCGGTTGGGCAGGCCCGACTCCCGAACCACGCGAACCGCCTCGGCCACGATCTCCCCGACGCCCTCCCCCACACCCAGCGGCGTCACCGAGAACGCGACCAAGACCGACATGTGGCTCACCCCTCCCGACCGGTATCTCGGCGAGCCTACCTAGCATCGGGGGCGTGCGAGTTCTGGTTCAGCGCGTCTCGTCGGCCCACGTCAGCGTCGACGGTCAGATCGTCGGCGCGATCGAGCCGGAGGGCCAGGGCCTGCTGGCTCTGGTCGGCGTCACCCACACCGACGATTCCGCTACGGCACAACGGATGGCCGAAAAGCTTTGGCAGCTGCGCATTCTCGATGACCAACTCTCGGCGGCAGACGTCGGCGCGCCGATTCTGGTGGTCAGCCAGTTCACGCTGTACGCCGACACCGCAAAGGGACGGCGGCCGTCGTGGAATGCCGCCGCACCGGGGCCGGTGGCCGAACCGCTGGTCGACGAATTCGCCGAGGCGCTGCGACGTTTGGGCGCGACGGTGGCAACAGGTCGGTTCGGGGCCCACATGCAGGTGGAACTGGTCAACGACGGACCGGTGACGGTGCTGCTCGAGTTGTGAGCCGAAACGGCAGTGCGCCGATCGCCCTGGACGCTACCGTGACGGCATGAACACAGCAGCCAAAGTCCGTTGTGGTGTGTACGCCGCGATCGCCGTCGCTGCGTTGGTCGCCACGTGGAGCCAGAATCTGGCCTACGACGGGGCCGACTTTCTGTCGCAGTTCCTGCCGGACACCGCGGTGACACCGGCGTCGCGCTCGATCACCGTCGACATTCTGCTGCTGTTCCTAGCCGCAGCGATCCTGATGGTGACCGAGGCCCGCAAGCACAACGTGCGCTTCGTGTGGGCCTACATCGTGGGCGGTTTCCTTGTGGCGATCAGTGTGACGTTCCCGCTGTTTCTGATAGCCCGGGAACGCCGGCTGGCCGCCGAGGGTGCCGAGGGGCCGCGACTGGGCGCCCTCGACATCGTGCTGCTGGGCGTTGTCACGGTGGTGCTGGCGGGATTCACTGTGTGGGTCGACACGCGGTAGCCGCTGGGCAACGGCAACGACTTTGGCCTCCGGCTTTGACTATGCGGCAGGGGCATTGGAATGCCCGGCTGTATCAGGCATTTCAAGTCGGTATCTGGAATCGGCGGGAGTACTCGATTTTGCTGCGGTTTCGACCTAGGCGCCCGGTCAGTGCAGTTCGCATGTACTACGCCGAATCGACACCCAAGACATTCGACATCACCATCGGCACCGGTGGTGACATGGAAGATCCCCTAGGGCAAGTGGTGCGCACCATCCAAACAATGTGGAACGCCATCGGCACCCTATTCGGCAGCAACGACCTGTTCTAGTGGGGCAGGGTGTCTGGGCAGAGTTCGTGTTGGGCTCCTTCGATCATCGTGCCGTCGACAATGCTCTGCGTAAACCCATTGAAGCCGTTTAGCGGGCCACCATTCCAGTGGATGTTGTCGCAGATCATGTGCCCGAGCCCGATCGCGTGAGACGGTGCGGATATGCCAAACCGGTAGTTCCAGCCGTGGGCAAACAGGTAGTCCATGTAGGACTGCTCGTCGGCGTGTGCCGCAGCGGCTGTTCCCAGCAATAACCCCAGCGCTGCGATACCGGTACCAACAGTTTGCGCGATGCGCGCCATCACGTTCCTTCCGTCCTATCAACCAATGAGGAGGGCTTGATGCAACCGCACATCAACATCCACGGTCAGCTGAACCTTCCCGAAATTCCCGAGCCGGGCCCAAATGCACACCCGCTCGACAAAGCCGTGGGCCATTGCCGATCCCCTGGATTGCTCAGTATCGCCCGAGGGCACCATTTATGACCTGCGGTTCGTCAACATACCGGTGATCGCACGACATCTGGCGCGCGCCGGTCTCGGTCCCGTCGCTGGTCAGGCCGTCATCCGGCCGGTTGATGCTCCGGGCGGCTACCGGCAATGGATCGACATCGATGCCCCCGACCCCACGCCTGTCGACGTGGACAACACACCCCTGTCTGACCTGGACCCCGATGACCCGCGGGTCCGGGCACTGCTCGCCGAACGCTTCGGCGGAGCCGACTTCGCACCACCGCCGCCACCCGGGTCCGACCGTCCGTCGTGCTCGAGTTCATCAATGACCTCGCGGCCTCTGAGATAGCGGCCACGCTGCCGTCCGCGGCCCCAGTTATCCACAGTTGCCGACCCTGCTAACAGGTTCGGACCAGCCGCCTTTTCTGTCGGTGGATCGCACTAGTGTTCGATATATGGGTAGGGAGGCGATCACGGATCGGGACACCATTTTGGGGTGCCTAGATGCGATCGAGACCGCCTATGACCAGCTCGAAAAATGCTCACTGGATGCCCTGAGCGCCGAGGAGTTGGTGACGGTGCTGGCCCGCAGGGAGGCGCTGGCGTGGCGGGCGCCGGTGGTCGATCACCGGATCCTGGCCCGGCTGGTCACCGAGGGAGATCCCGGCGCTTTGGGAGCGTGCTCGCTGACCAAGGCGTTGGCCGAGCGGCTGCGGATCAGCACCGCGAGCGCGCGGCGTCGGTTAGCGGAGGCCGCTGAGCTGGGTCCACGCGCCGCGGTCACCGGAGAACCCTTGGAGCCGGTGTTGCCGGAACTGGCCGCCGCACAGGCTGCGGGCCAGATCGGGCCGGAACATGTGGCGATCGCCCGCAAGGCCCTCGCGAAGATCCCGACCGCGGTCAGCGCCGCCTATCGCCAGCGGGCGGCCCGTGACCTCGCGGTGCTGGCGAGCCAATTCGGGCCCGAGACCTTCCAACGCCTGGCCGAGCATCTGGTGGCCGTCCTGGATCCGGATGGGGACTTCACCGACCGGGAACGCCTGGCCCGGCGCGGGCTGCGACTCGGCCGGCAAGGCATCGATGGGATGAGTTCGCTGTCGGGGCACATCACCCCGGAGCTGCGAGCCACCCTGGAACCGATCCTGGCCAAGCTCGCCGCCCCCGGCATGTGCAATGCCGCAGACGAGCAGCCCTGTGTCAGCGGCACGCCCTCCCAGGAGCAGATTCAGCGTGATGATCGCCGGCCCGATCAGCGCACCCACGACGCCCTGCTGGCCGCTTGCCGTGCAGTGCTCGCCTGCGGGGATCTCGGCCAACTCAACGGGCTTCCGGTGACGGTCATCGTCTCGACCACCCTGGCCGAGCTGCACGCTGCGGCCGGCCACGCGCCGGTAACCGGCTCCGACACCACCGGTAAGGCCCACACCGCCGGAGGATCGCTGTTGCCGATGACCGATCTGTTGCGGATGGCCGAGCACGCCTATCACTACTTGAGTGTGTTCGACGGCCGGGGCCGAGCGCTCTGGCTCGGGCGTAGCAAGCGGCTCGCCTCAGCAGATCAGCGAATCGTGCTGCACGCCAGGGACCGCGGCTGTACCAGACCTGGCTGCACCGTATCGGGGTATTTGTCCCAGGCACATCATCTCGAACAGGACTGGGCCTGCAACGGCCAGACCGACGTTGACTCCTTGGCGTTGGCGTGTGCACCCGATAACCGGATGGCCACCGAACAAGGCTGGACCACCGCACTCGGAGACGACGGCCGGGTCGCATGGACGCCCCCACCGAAACTTGAACGCGGCCAACCCCGAACCAATCCGTTTCACTTCATCGAAGCCGTCATCGACTACCACACCCGACCCGCCGCAGTACCCGACGGCGACGACGGGCGGCCCGAGGAACAACCCCCGCCCCTGGACTGTTGGCCCGAGGCTGGTTAACCGCCCGGCGCTAACGAGGTCTCGGCGGCACAGACGGCCCGTTCGCCGCGACCGGCGGCAGGTAGACCCCCATCAGCGTGCGGTGCCACCAGGCGCGGTCGCGCCGGCGCTCGGCCCAGGTGGTGAACCGATAGTCGTAGAGCAGTATCCGCACGAACTGCGGTGGACTGTCGGGAAACGGGTTGTGGCCCAAGAGACGTAGCGTGTCCCGGTCATTGCACAGCAATCTCTGCACGAGTGCGTCACGCCACGGGAGCATGAACCGGGGCGACACTGCGGCGAACCACATCATCCAGTCCAGCCGCAAATGATAAGGCGCCCACTGACGCGGACGCCGGCCTACCGCACCGGGTTTGCCCTTGAACTCGTATTCCCGCCACAACGTTCGCTCTGTGAGCTCGGCATCCGCCGTGCCCTCGATCACCAGTTCCCGCCGGGAACGGCCCACGGTTCCGAACGCCCCATAGCTGCTGACCAGGTGAAGCGGATTGAAACTGATGTTCATGCGTTGACTGCGCGAGGCCAAGTTGCGCACCGGCCAGTAGCTCAGGATCACGACCACTGCGGCGAACGCGATCCCCAAGACGGTGAACCATGTCGGGGGTGGCGGCAACTCCGAAGGCACCAGATCCGAAATCGTTCCGGTCAGCCAGGTTTGATCCAACGCACCGGCCGCCAACACGATGGTGATCCAGTTCAGCCAGGCGAAGTTGCCCGAGGCCACCAGCCACAACTGGGTGACGATGATGACCGCGGCGGCCACCCCGGCGACGGGCTGCGGCGCGAACAACCCGAAGGGCACCACCAGCTGAGCCACGTGGTTTCCCGCCGCTTCTACCCTGTGCAGCGGCCGGGGCAGGTGATGGAAGAACCAGCTCAACGGCCCCGGCATGGGCTGGGTTTCGTGGTGGTAATACAGGCAAGTCAGGTCACGCCAGCAGGAATCGCCGCGCAGCTTGATCAGCCCGGCACCGAACTCGATCCGGAACAGCAGCCAGCGCGACAGCCACATGACCAGCACCGGCGGGGCAACGTGGCCATTGCCCAAGAACACGGCCAGCAGACCGGCTTCCAGCAGGATCGATTCCCAGCCGAACCCGTACCAGATCTGACCGATATTGACGATCGACAGGTAGAGCACCCACAACAGCAGCCAGGTCACCATCACCGCCCACAGCGGCACCAGCTCGCCGGCGCCCGCCACCAGCGCCGCGGCCAGCCCTGCCCCCAGCCAGCACACGAACGCGAAGAATCGATCCGAATAGTGCAGATGAAAGACGCTGGGTGTCAAGCGAAATGGGCGCCGCCTTACATACGACGGCGCCGGCAACATGCCCTGCTCGCCGATCAGTGCGCGGAACTGCCGCGCCGAGGCGACGAACGCGATGAGGTAGCTGGCCGCGATGCCACGCTCGAGCATCAGGCGGCCCAGCCAGTACCCCGAACCGCTGAACCACGCCCACTGTGTGTTCACACCTGCAACTCCTCGGTGTGATGTTCATACCACCGGCAGCCGCAGGAATCAGCCGGTTGACAGCGCCCGATACAGCAGATGCATCGCCACCGTCGTCGAGCGTTCCCGCACATCCGCGCGCTCGCCCGGCAGGCGCGTGGTCCGGGTGACCATCGGCCCGTCAGCCAGCGCCACGCAGAAACACACCGTGCCCACCGGCTTCTCCGGGGTTCCACCGCCGGGTCCGGCAATACCGGTGATGGCGACCGCGGTGTCGGCCCCGAAACGGCTCAGTGCCCCTCGCGCCATCGCTTCGGCGACCGGTTCGGACACCGCGCCGTGTTCGGCGATCAAGCCCGCATCGACCCCGAGCAACTCCACCTTTGCCTCGTTGGAGTAGGACACCACCCCGCCGGCAAGGTAGCGCGAGGCGCCCGGTGGGTCGGCCAAACGCCCCGCCAGCAGGCCCGCTGTGCACGATTCGGCGGTCGCGATCTGCCGGCCGGTCAGCAAGTCAGCCAACAGATCGTCGATTCGGGAACCGTCCTCGGAGAAGATCGCCCGTGCATGCCGCTCCCGTAGCACAGCCAGCAACTGGTCGTAGGCGGCCGCGGCGTCGGGTTCGTACCGCGTGACGATCTCCAGCTCGCCGCGCCGCAGGCAGGTGGTGATCTCCAGCCGGTGGAAGTCATCGATCGCCGCCTGCGCCTGGCGCAACGTGTCGGCCAGACCCGATTCGGGCAGCCCGAACATGCGGACCATCTGCTGTTGGTAATGCGTGCGGCCTGCCAACGCCTCCTGCACCGCGGTGGTCTTGATCGCCTTATGCCACATCGGTTGCAGCTCACGCGGTGGTCCAGGCAGCACGACGACGGTGGGTGTGCCCGGGACCACCACGCCGGGTGCGGTGCCCACCGGGTCCAGAATCGTCGCGCCGGCCGGAACCATCGCCTGCTTACGATTGGCCGCCAACACCGTCTCGAGATCCGGAGCGTCGGGACCGGCGTAGCGCGACAACATCGGCTTGATGATGTCGGCGATCCGGGCTTCCAGCTCGGTGTCGAGAACGATCTCGCGGCCGCAGAACCGGGCTACGGTGTCGACCGTCAGATCGTCGGCTGTGGGCCCCAGGCCGCCGCTGGTGATGATCAGATCCACACCCTCGGCGGCCAGGAACCGCAGCTGGCTCTCGATATCTCCCGGTCGGTCACCGCAGATCGTGATGTGCGCCAACTCAACTCCCAATTCCAGGAGCCGGTCGGCCAACCACGGTCCATTACGGTCGGCCACACGTCCGGTGAGTACCTCGGTACCGGTGACGACGATTCCTGCGCGTGCGCTCACCGGTCCGAGATTACGCAGTCAGCGTCAGGGCAAGCCCGGAATCAGCATGACCTCCATCGGCGAGACCGGTGCGACCGGAACCGACGGCAGGTAGCTCGGCGCAAACGCCGTCGTGGCCGCGGGAACCGGTGCCGGTCCACCGAAGTTCGGCATCGGGAACGGCAGCACCGAGCTCAGGCTCGCCGGAAGGTTCCCCAGTCCGGGCAGACCGGTTGCGGCGGCCTGCTGCTGAGGCAGCGCAGCCGGTGACGGCGGAACGTTGAAGGTGGCGGTGGCCAGCGGCGCCTGTCCGGGTGCCGCGGGCGGGGCGAACGAGGTGCCGCCGAGCGCCGAGGTGGTGGTCTGCAGCAGCTGCTGCGGGAGGTTCGCCGTCGAGGCCACCATCTGCTCGACCACTCCGGACAGGCCCGGGTTGATCGGCACGGTGTCGGCGTTGGCGGTTGCGCTGGACGCCAGCGCTCCCAGGAACAGTCCGGCGGCGGCACCGGCTGCGACGGTCAGGTACGTACGGATTCGTGACATGGCTTCTCCCCAATCCCGATAACAAGGTCGGGACTGAAGTTATCCGTGTGAAAACTGATGCCCGTGTGACACGAGGGGCGTTTATGCAACCGTTGCGAACCGGAGCCGCGGCAGTTACCGAGCCGGTCTCAGCGCGACAACCAGCCCTGAGTCTTCGGAAGTTCGGTGGTGTATGTCAGCAGAATCGAGTCCTCGTAGTGCGCTCCGCCATTGAGGGTGCTGCTGTCCCGCCAGATCGCGTGGATCTGGTAAATCCCGCGGCTGTAGATATCGACGCGTTCGCGCTGGGTACGCCGCCAGCCGTGCTGCTCTGCCGTCTCCGACAGGGTTTCCCGCACATCGGTCGCGGTGTTCTCACTGGTCTCAGTGCTCAATGCGCCGACCTTTCCATTCATAGTCCAACCACGCTATCAGCTGCCCACCGCGTCACCGTGTCGCGCGGCGCGTGGTCAACTGCGACACGTGCGCGCCGGCCGTACCATCGACGGCGATGGCCGCCGTACCGAGCGATCTGATCGCCGATGTCGCCAACGCCGAGCCGGGCGCCCGGGTCGGTGCCTTTTTCGACCTGGACGGCACGCTGGTGGCGGGCTTCACGGCCACCGCGCATGCCGGCGACCGGATCCGCCGGCGTCAGGCCAGAGCCGGCGAGGTGCTCGGTGTCGTCGAGGCGGCCGTGCGGTACCGACTGGGACGCATGCAGTTCGAACGGCTCCTGGTGCGAGCCGCCGGATATCTGCGTGGCGAGTCCCTCCGGGAACTCGACCAGGTGGGCGCACGTCTTTTCGCTGACCACATCACCGGGCGGATCTATCCGCACATGCACGAGATCGTGCGCGCGCATCAGCGGCGTGGGCACACCGTGGTGCTCAGTTCCTCGGCGCTGACCATCCACGCCGTTCCGGTCGCCCGGTTTCTGGGCATCGAGCAGGTGCTGTGCAACCGGTTCGACGTCGACGCGTCGGGGCTCCTGACCGGCGACATCGTCAAGCCCGTGGTGTGGGGACCGCAGAAGGCGACCACGGTGCAGCAGTTCTGCGCCGACAACGACGTCGACCTCACCGAGAGCTTCTTCTACGCCGACGGCGACGAGGATGCCGCGCTGATGTCGCTGGTGGGCCGGCCTCGACCGGTGAATCCGCGTCCCCGGTTGGCGGCCTTGGCCGCCACCCACGGGTGGCCGGTGCTGCGCATCGCCGCACCCGGCAGAACCGGCGGCCGATCGCTGCGCCGCGCCGCGGGTTTCGGGGCCGCACTGCTGCGCGCGGTCTCCACCCGCTGAGACGCCCGATGCTCCTAGACACGATTGCCGGTAGTGTTAGGTTCTACCAGCCCACCTTGGCCTGACTGGCCTCGTGACGCCGCATCTGGTACTTAATTAGAACACGTTTCACTTCAATCAACCGGCCCCGTTTAAGGAGTAGGTCATGCACACTCCCCTCTGCGACGAACTCGGCATCGAGTTCCCGATCTTCGCTTTTACCCACTGTCGCGACGTGGTCGTCGCGGTGAGTAAGGCCGGTGGATTCGGGGTGCTGGGCGCGGTGGGCTTCACGCCGGAGCAGCTCGAGATCGAGCTGAAGTGGATCGACGAGAACATCGGGGACCACCCGTACGGCGTCGACATCGTGATCCCCAACAAGTACGAGGGCATGGACTCCGGGCAGTCCGCCGAAGAGCTGGCCGACTCGCTGCGCAAGCTGGTGCCTCAGCAGCACCTCGACTTCGGCAAGAAGTTGCTGGCCGACCACGGTGTGCCCGTCGAGAACGCCGACGAGGACAGCCTGCAGCTCCTCGGCTGGACCGAGGCGACCGCCACCCCCCAGGTCGAGGTGGCGTTGCAGCACCCGAAGGTGACGATGATCGCCAACGCGCTGGGCACTCCCCCGGCGGACATGATCAAGCACATCCACGAATCCGGCCGTAAGGTTGCCGCGCTGTGCGGCTCTGCCCGTCAGGCCCAGAAGCACGCCGCGGCCGGTGTCGACATCATCATCGCCCAGGGCGGCGAGGCCGGCGGCCACTGCGGCGACGTCGGCTCGATCGTGCTGTGGCCCGAGGTCGTCAAGGCGGTGGCACCGGTTCCCGTGCTGGCCGCGGGCGGTATCGGCAGCGGTCAGCAGATCGCGGCGGCGCTGGCACTGGGCGCGCAGGGTGCGTGGACCGGTTCACAGTGGCTGATGGTCGAGGAGTCGTCGAACACCGAAGCCCAGCACGCCGCCTACATCAAGGCCGGCAGCCGCGACACCGTTCGCAGCCGCTCCTTCACCGGCAAGCCGGCGCGGATGCTGCGTAATGAGTGGACCGAGGCGTGGGAAGCGCCGGAGAACCCCAAGCCGCTGGGTATGCCGCTGCAGTACATGGTCTCCGGCATGGCCGTGCGCGCCACGAACAAGTACCCGAACGAGACCGTGGACGTCGCATTCAACCCGGTCGGCCAGGTCGTCGGGCAGTTCACCAAGGTGGAGAAGACCGCCACCGTCATGCAGCGGTGGGTTCAGGAGTACCTCGAGGCGACCAGCACCCTCGAAGCGCTCAACGAGGCCTCGGGCGTCTAGATCGACCACCGCTGGGGACCAGCGGTAACCAGAGCAGCTGCAACGGGCTCACCCTCGCGATCAATCGCGAAGGTGAGCCCGTTGGCGTCAGCAGCGCAGTGCGACTGGAGCGCTCACCCGGGCTTCTCGTCGTGCCCGCCGAACTGCTTACGCATCGCCGAGAGCACCTTCGCGCCGAACGCGAACAGCTGACGCGAGTCGAATCGCGAATACAGTGCCGTGGTGAGCACCGGCGCCGGCACGCCCTCGTCGATCGCGGCGATCACGGTCCAGCGCCCTTCCCCGGAATCGGACACCCGGCCGGCGAATTCCTCCAGATCCGGCGACTTCTGCAAGGCGCCGGCAGTCAGGTCCAGCAGCCAGGAGCCGATCACACTGCCCCGCCGCCAGACCTCGGCGACCTGAGCGACGTCGATGTCATACCGATAGAACTCGGGGTTGGCCAAGGGCGCGGTTTCCGCGTCGCCCTGCTGGTTGTGCGTGCCGATGTCGGCGTGGTGCAGGATGTTCAGGCCCTCCGCGATCGAGGCCATCATCCCGTACTCGATGCCGTTGTGAACCATCTTCACGAAGTGCCCGGCTCCCGTCGGGCCGCAATAGAGGTAACCGTTCTCGGCCTGGGAGATCTCACCCGCGCGGCCTGGCGTGCGCGGCGCCGCATCCACGCCCGGAGCCACCGTGGCGAAGATCGGCTCGGCCTGATCGAACGCAGGGCGATCCCCACCGATCATGAGACAGTACCCGCGCTCGCGCCCCCACACGCCGCCGCTTGTGCCACAGTCAAGCAAGCGAATGCCCTTGTCTGACAATATTTTTGCGTGCTTTATGTCGTCGCGGTAATAGGAGTTACCGCCGTCGATCACGATGTCTCCGGCCGCCAGCACGCCGGCGAGCTCTTCAATGACGCCGGTGGTGATATCACCGGCGGGCACCATCACCCACACCACACGGGGGCCGGACAGCTCGGCCGCGAGCTCGGTCAGGGAGGCCACCCCGGTGGTGTTGGGCTCGGCGGCAAGCGCCGCGACCGCCTCGGTGTTGTGGTCATAGACCACACATTCATGGCCGCCGTCGACAAGCCTGCGAACGAGATTGGCGCCCATCCGGCCCAGACCGATCATGCCCAGTCGCATAGCCCGCCGCTCCTCACCGTGGCCGTCGCCATCCGCTCGAAGCTAGCGCAGCTGCCTGGGCAACCGCTGATCCACCGAGAGGCCGGACGCCCTCACCACGGTTCGGTCAGCCGACCTGGGCGATTCCCGGCGGGAAGTAGGGGCCGATGCCACCGGTGTAGATACCGGGCTGCCAGCCGCGCGCTCCCAGGCACAGCAGCGGCAGTCCGTCGGTCGATTGTGCGGCCGACTGCGGGTTGGGGCACGGCGAGCCGATCTCCTGAACGCCGTACAGCGGGTAGGAGATCTGCCAGAACCCGGTGTCCTTGGCCGGAAACTGGTTGGCGATGAAGTGACAGGCCAGCGCCTGGCCGTTGGGGCCGTGCCCGTAGATGAAGCGCTCCCAGCTGAAGCAGGCATCGCCCTGCCGCTGGCCATCGACCATGCCCGGCACGTCACCTGGGTAGGCCGCGGCGTCCGGCGCGGCGCCGACAGCAACGGCACCCGCGACTCCCGCGATGAAAGCAGCTGCAGCTAGTTCACGAATCATTCTTCGCCCTCAGTCTGTCGTTCCAGGCCACCCATCGGCGACGCGTCAGAGCCTAACGGGTGGCCGCGGCGTGCTCTCGCGAATCCATCGAAACCCCCTCGTTGGCCGGGAACGCTAGAGTGCCGCGGATGAGCGCAACACAGGCGAAGCTCGACCCCTCGCACGGCCAGCTGCTGGTCAAGACCGGCGTGGCGGGCCGCGCATCGAAGATGGGCCACCGGCTCACGATCGTGATGGACCGCTGGGAGGCAGCAGTCACCTGGGACGGCACGCGACCGAAGGCCGTGGAGCTGACCGTCGAGGTGGACTCGCTGCGGGTATTGCAGGGCGAAGGCGGCATGACCCCGTTGACGGCCCCCGAGAAGACGCTGATCCGGGCCAACGCGCTCAAATGCCTCGACAGCTCCAAGCATCCGCTGATCCGATTCACCGCCACCGACATCGCGCCGACCGACGACGGGTATCGGCTGACCGGCGAGTTGGAGATCCACGGACGCACCAAACAGCACGTGATCACGGTCGCAGCCGCCGAGGACGGCGGCTCGTGGCAGGTCAGCGCCGACACCCAGGTGCGCCACAGTGATTTCGGCGTGCGGCGCTATTCGATGTTGATGGGAGCGATGCAGGTCGCCGATGAGGTCACGGTGTCCTTCACCGGAACCGCCGACACGGCGGGCAGTGCCTGACTCAGCGGACCGGCGGGCCGAAGATGTGGTCCCGGATGCGTTCCAGCTGGGAAGGAAATTCCGCCGGCACGGCAAGCGACAGTTCCGGGTCATCCGCCGGCGCATCCCACAGCGACCCGACCTCGGCGGGCGCATTTTCGGGCAGGTCAGTCGGGGGTGCCGCTGGGACAGGGGGCGGAGCCGGGGCCGGGGCGGCCGCTGACGGCGCCGCGGGCACGGCGACGCGCGCCACCGTCGCGCGCTGGGGCGGCGGATCCGGGACTTCCCTGCCCGGGCCCAGCTGGAGGCTCAGTGCAGCGGCGACCGAGGCCACCAAGGTCACCACTCCACCCGCCAGTAACAGCAGCGCCGCGACATAGGACAGCGGCCGGGCACGCAGCAGCCCGATAGCTCCCGCCGGCATACCCCCCGCAGCAGCATCAAGGGACGCTGCGGTCAGTTCGGCATGAGGTGCCAGCGTCAGTGCCGCGCCCCGAGCCAGCGCCTGTAACGCGCCGCCCTGAACAAACACCGGCATCGACAGCGTGGATTCCAGACGGCGTCCCAGGCGATCCATGCCCCGCACCGACCCGGCCACCATCAGGGCGTCCGGTCGCCGGTCTCCCGCCCGCACGGCATCACGAAGCCAGCCGGCCACATCGTCGATCCCGCTGATCGGACAGGCGGTGACGAGCGGACTGGCGCCTCCAGAGGGGTCGGGCAACACCAGGGTGGCCACGTCGGCCTCGACGATGCAGACAGCGGGCTGCGCTCCTCGTGGACCGATTCCGCAGGCCAGCGCTTCGGCGGCCTGGCCGTAGCGCACCGGGACCACGTGTTCGACACCTGCATCTGCCAGCGCCTCCAGCAACAGGGCCACGCCGACTGCGGCGTCATCGCTCCAGGTCACCGCCAGCCCATGCAGCCGCTCACCGCGGGCGGCCAGCGTGGCGCAGATCTGGGCAGCCACCGCGCCGGCCTGCTCGGCCAAGGCGGCCGCATCGGAGCCGGCATCTGCGTCGGCGACACGCACCTCTTCACCGTCACGTGTCGGGCAGCCAGGGCTCCCGAGATCGGCGATCACCCAGCCGATGGTCGACGGCGTGATCGCCAGGCCTAGTACGGTGTCCAAAATCGCGTGCCCCAATCGTCCTGGCCTGCGATTTCACCACCTCAGACCCGGTACTTGGCCGCACCCGTGAACGGGACGGCACAGCACTGGAACCGCGGAGGGGGACCGCGCAAGGACAGTGTGGTTCTGTCGGGTTACCGGTCGCGAGCCTACGCGCGTCATCATGCATGTCCTAACCGGGTCTCGGGCAAAAATCGGGTATGCTATGGGACGAGTCGGATCCGGACGGCCGCTGGAGTTATTGAACGCGGCCGTTGCTGCGTGTTAGGGCCGATGCCGAAAGTGGTGGCGCAAGTGGCGTCGCGATCGAGAGATTGAACGTTCCACAGCACGACGACAAGGGGCAGGAATGACAGACGTGACCAAGGGATTGCGCTGGGCACGCCGACTTTTGGTCGGCGCCGTGGCTGCTGCAGCGCTGCCGGGCCTGATCGGTCTGACAGGTGGCGAGGCGACCGCATCGGCGTTCTCCCGGCCGGGTCTGCCGGTCGAGTACCTGCAGGTGCCTTCGGCGGGTATGGGCCGTGACATCAAAGTCCAGTTCCAGAGCGGTGGCTCGGGTTCCCCGGGCCTGTATCTGCTCGACGGCATGCGGGCCCAGGACGACTACAACGGCTGGGACATCAACACCCCGGCCTTCGAGTGGTACTACCAGTCGGGCATTTCGGTGATCATGCCGGTCGGTGGCCAGTCCAGCTTCTACAGCGACTGGTACAAGCCGGCCTGCGGCAAGGCGGGCTGCTCCACCTACAAGTGGGAGACCTTCCTGACCAGCGAGCTGCCGGCCTACCTGGCCTCGGAGTACGGCGTGAGCCAGAGCCGCAACGCCGCGGTCGGCCTGTCGATGGCCGGCGCCTCGGCGCTGACGCTGGCAATCTACCACCCCAACCAGTTCACCTACGCCGGCTCGCTGTCCGGCTACATCAACCCGTCCGACGGCAAGAGCTGGATCGGTCTGGCGATGGGTGACGCGGGCGGCTACAAGAAGGAAGACATGTGGGGTCCCGACAGTGACCCGGCGTGGCTGCGCAACGACCCGACGGTCAACGTCGACAAGCTGGTTGCCAACAACACCCGCCTGTGGGTCTACTGCGGTAATGGTCGCCCCAACGAGCTGGGCGGCGACAACATCCCCGCAACGTTCCTTGAGGGCAACTTCATGATCGGCCAGAACAAGAAGTTCCAGGAGCTCTACACCGCGGCCGGCGGCAACAACGCGATCTTCAACTTCCCCGACTACGGCACCCACAGCTGGGAGTACTGGGGACAGCAGCTGCAGGCCATGAAGCCGGACCTGCAGAGCCACCTCGGTGCCACACCCGGGGGCAGCTGATCGCCTGATCGGCCGATTTCGTTCTCCAAACTGGGCCCTACCCGATTGCGGGTGGGGCCCAGTACTTTTCCAGCAGGGGGTTACCCTGCTGCCGCCAACGTGATTGGATTGCCGTCATGCAGGGTTCTGCGACAGTGCATATGCCGGTTCCGGCCGAGCGGATCTGGGATCTGGTGGCCGACGTCCGCAATATCGGAAAATTCTCACCGGAGACCTTTGAGGCCGAATGGCTCGACGGCGCCGACGGTCCCGCGGTGGGCGCTCGGTTTCGCGGCCATGTTCGGCGCAATGGGATCGGTCCGGTGTACTGGACGACGTGTCGGGTCACCGAGTGCGAACCGAATCGGGTGTTCGGCTTCGACGTGCTCGCCGGTGATCGTGCGGTCAATCACTGGCGCTACGAGCTCAGTCCCACCGCCGACGGCACGGACGTCACCGAGTCGTTCCGGCTGACCGAGTCCTTCCTGACCAAGGTGTATTACTGGGTGTTCGGCGGTTTTCTGCGGCAACGCAACAACATTCGCGACATGCGCCGCACCCTGGAACGAATCCGGGACGTCGCGCTGGAGACACCGCAGTAGAGACACCGCGGTAGCGGGCTGTTCGGTCAGCTCAGACTGTCGGGGTCGGCCAGCGGCACCAGCAGGAACGACGGGGTGGGCCCACCCTGGTGCACGTGATACAGGCCGCCCGCCAACGCCTCGCGCGCCGGCGCGTTTGGCACCAGGTGCGGAAAGTCGTAGGTGGTCAACGTCAGTCGCAGACGGTGCCCCGGCTCGAACAACGCCGCGGTGGGAAAGACCTCGATGTCATAGCTGGTCAGCTCGCCGGGCACCACCGGCCGTACCGCGGCTCGAGTGCTGATGTGATGCGGGCGCAGCACGGTGCCGTCCGGCAGATACCAGGTGCGGTCGGGGTCCAACTCGCGGTGCGAACCGAGCAGCGCACCCATGGTCAGCGGGCGGTTGACCCCGTCGGGCGCCACATCGTCGAGGTGTGCGACCCACAGCGTCTCGGTGGTGTCGGCCGTCGCCTGCACGCGCAGCATGATCGGGCCGGCGAGCAGGGTGGGTGAGTCGAACGGCTCGGTGGTGTAGGTCAGCGCGCCGCGTTGCGCCCGGCGGTTGTCTTGGTCATGACGGGTGCGACCGCCGGCAGCCGTCGTCGCATAGCTGTTCAGTCCCAACGACCACTGCTCCAGGCTGCGGCCCGAGACCGGGCCGCGGGAGCGGTAGGGCAACGCCGCCAAGCTCGGCCCTTCGGGCGGGTCGGCGCTGAGCAAGCCTGCCTGGGCCAGGTACAGCCGAGTCGGTGTCGCTTCGGGTATCGGGTACTCGCGGGTGTGGTACCAGCGTCGGTCGCCGATCGGCTGGAACGCAAAGGGCGGGCCCGAGATGGCTGCGGCCTCATCGTCTTTCAGCCAGTAGTCGAACCACCGTAGTTGCAGATCCTGCATCTGCAAGCCGTCGAAGTCCGACACGTGATACCAGGGGCCCATCAGCAGCTTGACCCGGTCGGTCAGGGTTTGCCCGGGTTGCATCGGTGCGCTCGGCGGCCGGCCGGTGTAGGCGTTCTGCAGCGCGGCGTAATTGAGCGGCTCGCCCCGCTGGAAGGCGTCGTGCCAGCCGCCGACCAGGAACACTGCGACGTTGTTGGCGGCGACTTGGGGCAAGATCTGGTCGGGGCACATGCTGTCCCACAGCGGACCGGCATAGGCGGCGTCACCACCGGCCTGCACCTCGGCGATCAGTGGTCCGAAGTAGTTGCGCTGGTCTTTGCCACGCTGACGAACCGCCGCGAGCCCACCGGCCCGGGGCCTCGGGTGCCGGCCGGGGGTGACGAATTCCAGCGTCGGGCTGACCACGTTGAGCAGCGCGTAGACCGCGCTGTAGCCGCGCACTGCCAGCATGTGCGGGGCGCCACCCATCGTGGCGACGTCACGATAGAAGTCGTTGGTGGCCATCACCGGGAAGATCGCCTTCAGCGGTGAATCGGGACCCACCGCGGCCGCGGTGAACAGCTGGTTGATCGCCAGGTAGGAGATTCCGAACAATCCGACGCGGCCATTGGAATTCGGCAGGGCCGACGCCCAGGTGACCAGCTCAGCCCCGTCTCGTGCCTGAACCGGGCCCATCATCTCGAAGGATCCGCCGGATGTCCCGGTACCGCGGACGTCGACCATCACCTCGATATAGCCGCGCCGGATCAGCCGAGGTGTGGGCCCCCCACCGAGCTGTGCCGCCGGCGGCGGCGCCAGCTTGCCGTAGGGCGTCATCGACAGCAGGACGGGGAACGGCCCGGCGGCCGGCTCCCCCGTCTCGGGATCCGTCGGGTAATGGATGTTGGCCCGCAGCACCACACCGTCGCTCATCTCCACTGCGACGTTGCGGTGGACCCCGACGCCGTAGCGTGCCGGCCCGGCCGTCCACTCCGGGCTCAGCGGCGACTCACTCAGCTTGCGATTTCGCGGGCCGCTGATCCGGCGCGCGGCGAATCCGGCGGCCCCGACCCCCGCAGCGGCGGCCGCGGCGGCCAGCGCCCATCCGATCCGGCGCGGCCGTCCTGTACGGCTCAAGCGCGGCTGGGCAGGGTCAGCGAGCAGGCCTGTCCGATGTCCAGGGTGCGCAGCACGCGTCCCATCCCGACCCAGAGCGCACACGACAACGCCAGGTCCGCGAGCAGCTCATCGGTGAAGTGCGGTGCGCACCGCGACCAGAAGTCCTCGTCGTCGCGCAGGCCGGTGTGATCGGTGGCGAATCGGTGGGCGAACTCGGCGGCGAGACGTTCCTGCGGGCTGTATCCGGGCCACGTCCGCCACTCCGCCGCGTGCTCGTAGAGGTCCTCGTCGACCCCGGCCGCCGGGCCGTCGGCGTCGCGGGTGTTGACGCAGACGGTGCATTCGTTGTCGAAGGCGATCACCATGCGGGCCAGCTCTCGGGTGCGCATCGGCAGGCGGCCCGCGTTGTACACCGCGGCGCTGAAGCCGCCGATACCTGCTGCCAGGTCGGGCGATTTGACCATCCAGCCCATGACATCGTCCGCGGCAAAGCTCCCGATTCGGCTCATGGTTAGGGATACTAGCGGCGATCGCCAGGCCGGCGGAGCCGGTCGACGCGGATCGCCGCCATCAGGCACCGCGGCGATCGCTAGGCCGGCGGAGCCGGTCGACGCGGATCGCCGGTCAGCGGTGGGCAGTGCTGGCGAACTCCGCGGACTCCCCCGCATCATCGGGATCGATCAGTGCCCGCCGGGCGATCCGCTCCAACGCGGCCCCGACCTCGGCGCGATCCGGGCGGCCCTCGAAGCCGGGCGATCGCGCCAGTTTGTCCACCACCCAGTCCTGCACGAGCGAGGACACGAATCCGACCTGACGCAGGCCCGCGCGGGTGAGCCCCAGATGATCACCGTCGCGCAGCGCATACCCCTGTTCCACCAGACGATCGACGGTGGGCTCGAGGATTTCGTAGGGCACCCGCAGGCGCGTACCGATGTCGCTGAGCCGTGCGGTGCGAAACACCTGCGTGTAGCGGTAGATGCGCAGGACCGTCCACAGCCCGGCCACGTCGAGCTGGCAGTCGGGCCGCATCGCGATGGAGCGCAGCCGCATTCCGGGCTCGTTGTGCAGAAGTCGGCCGACAGCCTTCTCCAACAGTTCGTCCGAGGACGCCGTGGTGGGCATGCCGAACCCATCGCCGAGGTCGACGGCGTTGTCGTGCAACTCCTTGAGCGGGACCTCGCGCAGAAACAGCGCCAGCACGAAGCCGAGCAGCGCGACCGGCGCAGCGCACAGGAAAACCTGCCCGAGCGCATCGGCATAGGCCGCCACGATCGGATGCGCCTGCTGGGGCGACAACCGGCGCACGGCCTCGGGCGAGTCGGCCGCCCCGGCGGCCAGTCCGGCGCTGCTCAGGGCCGGACCCAGCCGGTGGCCCAGGAAGTTCACGAACAGCGACCCGAACACGGCGGCGCCGAACGAGCTGCCGATGGTGCGGAAGAACGTGACCCCGGATGTGGCGACACCGAGGTCGGCGAAACTGGAGGTGTTCTGCACGACCAAGACCAGGACTTGCATCGACAGTCCGATCCCGGCGCCCAAGATCACCAGGTAGACCGACTGAATCAGCGCCGGCGTGGCCGCGTCCATCTGCGACATCAACGCGAAGGCGATCGTCATCAACGCCGTGCCGACCACCGGGAAGATCTTGTAGCGGCCGGTGCGTCCGACCAGGGCACCGCTGCCGGTGGAGGTCAGCAGCATGCCCACCACCATCGGCAGCGTTCGCAGGCCCGACGTGATGGCCGAGACTCCGTCGACGTACTGCATGAAGGTGGGCAGGAAGGTGAGCGCACCCAGCATCGCGAAACCCACGACGAAAGCCAGGACGCAGCACACGGCGAACACCGGGTCGGCGAACAACCGGGTGGGCAGGATGGGCGCCGCGGCCCGGCTCTCCACCCAGACGAACACCGCGAGTGCTGCTGCTGAGCCGACGAAGAGACCGATGATGACCGGTGACCCCCATGCGTAGCGCGTGCCACCCCAGCTGGTGGCGAGCGTCAATCCGGTGGCGCCCGTGCCGATCAATACGATCCCGGCGTAGTCGATGACAGGTTTGGCGTGCCCCGCCAGGGCGGGGATGGCCGCCCCGGCAACGATCAACACGACCACCGAAATCGGCAGATTGATCCAGAATGCCCACCGCCAGGTGAGGTAGTCGGTCACGTACCCACCCAGCAGGGGTCCGATCACCGTGGTGACGCCGAAGACCGCGCCGAGCATGCCCTGGTAGCGGCCTCGGTCGCGCAGCGGGATGACTTGGCCGATGAGTGCGGCGGCGGTGACGGTGACGGCGCCACCGCCGAGGCCCTGCAATGCCCTGGCCCCGACCAGCATTCCCATGGACGTGGCCATACCGCACAGCACCGAACCGGCGACGAAGCAGAGCACCGCGGTTTGGAAGACCCGCTTGCGGCCGAACAGATCACCGAGTTTGCCGGCCAGAATGGTGGCGATGGTCGACATCAGCAGGTAGCTGGTCACCACCCACGACTGACGGCCCGCGTTGCCCAGATCCGACACGATCGTAGGCAGGGCCGTCGCAACGATGGTCTGGTCCAGGGCGGCCATCAGCAGGCCGAACACGATGGCCAGGAAGATCAGGTTACGGCGGTGCGGACTGACCGGCGCGGGTCGCACATCGTCGGCGACCGGCGTCGATTCGGTCATACGCGCCTTTCCTTGGGCGGTCGCCGCTGCGTCAGCGGGGCGGCGCCCCTGCCTAGCCGATTAGGAGGGCGGCCGGGCCACGCACTGCGCTGAGTACAGCGCGTCGCCGAGCTTGTCCATCAGCTCCAGTTGCGTTTCCAGGTGATCGATGTGGGACTCCTCATCGACCAGGATGGTCTCCAAGATCTTGGCGGTGGTGCTGTCCTGCTTCTCCCGGCACATGACGATGCCGGGCCGGAGCCGGTTGAGCACGTCGATCTCCAGCGCCAGGTCGCTCTCGAACTGTTCGCGCAGGGTCTGCCCGATACGCAGAGAGCCGATCCGCTGGTAGTTCGGCAGGCCACCGAGCATGAGGATCCGGTCGGTGACCGCCTCGGCGTGGCGCATCTCCTCCATGGACTCTTCACGGGTGTGTCCGGCCAGCTCGGTGAAACCCCAGTTGTCCTGCATTTTCGCGTGAAGGAAGTACTGGTTGATCGCGGTGAGTTCGCTGGTGAGCTGGTCGTTGAGCAGCTTGAGAACCTCGGGGTCGCCTTGCATGATCTCTCCTCTGGTGTGAAGAACCTCGCATGCCGGCCGCGACGGACGGAGCGGTGATGATCGCCGTAACGCGCCGAATCTCAATCTAGTGCAGGCCAGCGGCCGCAGGGGGATGTTTACCCGGGTCTCGGCGCGTCGAATCGCCGCACCGCCTTCGGGCCTCCGGGCGATGTCCTGATCGCCGTCCGCTGCCGGACCCG
Organism: Mycolicibacter arupensis; assembly: GCF_002086515.1. Taxonomy (GTDB): domain Bacteria; phylum Actinomycetota; class Actinomycetes; order Mycobacteriales; family Mycobacteriaceae; genus Mycobacterium; species Mycobacterium arupense. Next base: position 58,927 of record NZ_MVHH01000007.1, on the reverse strand, counting down.
TGGAAGGTGCGCTTTACTTAGGTTAGACTCTACTAACATGAGACTCGCTTCGCCCGGCAATCGCGTCGGCAATTCGGGCAGCGGTTTCTCGCATCGCAATGATCCGCATTCCCTGGTGCTGGCGCTGGACTACCGCGTCGACGATGTCGGCCGGACCTGGTCGCTGATCGAGCACGACCATGCCCCCCTCCTGGGCCTGGGCGCACGCCATGCCGTGCTGTACACCTCGGAGTCAGAGCCAGACCGGGTCTTGATCACGATCGGGCTGCGCCACCGGGCCTCGGTCAAGGAGTTGCTGCGCTCCCCCGCGGTTTTCGAATGGTTCGACCGCTCGGGCGTCAACGACCTGCCGGCGGTCTTCGCCGGTGAGGTTCGCGAAAAGATCAACCTGGTCCAGCCCGGCTCCGAGATGGACGGTTCGGCGGTGGTCGTCGGCGCGGTTGCCACCGTGGCCGACCCCGCGGACCTGATGTCCAAGGTGCATGCCGGGCTCGACCGGTTCGCCGCCGCCGGGGTACGCAAAGTGTGGGTCTACCAGGCAGTCGACGACGGGCATGAGGTGATGACGCTGCTGGAATTCGACAACGCCGTGAGTGCGCGGCGGTTCAGCGACAACCCGGACTCCGCCGCGGAGTGGATGGCCGCCAACGGCAACGGTGGCTACCCACGCCCGTTCGTCGGGAAGTTCGCCGCCGCAATCGATCTGATGGCGCCCGCGGGCGACGGTCGGTAGGGGCGGGCCATGTACGTATGCCTGTGTGTCGGAGCCACCAATCAGATGGTGTCCGATGCTGTTGCCGCTGGGGCCTGCACCTCGAAAGAGGTGGCCGCGATGTGCGGAGCGGGCGGCGACTGCGGCCGGTGCCGCTGCACCGTGCGCGGCATCATCGAGGCCACCCTGGCCGCCGGCGCAACGACCCGTGACCAGGCACTGGACCGCCTGGCGTTCGAGATCAGTCCCGTCGGATCACACTGACGCGTCGCCGCGGCGTCCGGTGAACTCGGCCAACGCCTCCGCGTTGGCCTGGGCGCCCAGCAGTTCGGCGAAGAAGGCGTTCTCCCGCTCAACGGCGGCCCGGGTCTCAGCCCGAGTCGGCTCAACCATTGCGCTCTTGACCGCCATCAGGCTCGAAATCGGCCGGGAAGCAAGGACTTCCGCATGGCGCCGGGCTTCGCTGTCCAGCTCCTCAGGTTCGCAGACCGCGAAGACCAAGCCCATCCGCAGCGCCTCCTGGGCGTTGATCCACTCCGAGGACATCAACAGCCAGGCGGCGTTCTGCCGTCCCATCAACTGCGGCAGCAGGTAGGACGACGCGGCCTCGGGTGCCACTCCCAGGCTGGTGAAGGGGCATTTCAGCCGGGCCGTCGAGGACATGAACGCCAGGTCCGCGTAGCCCAGGATCGTGGTGCCGATTCCCAGGCCCAGCCCATTGACCGCGCAGATCAGCGGCTTGGGGAACTGGCCCAGCGCGGTGATCAGCCCCCGGAAGCCATGCTTGCCCGGCACGAAGTCGGGGTCGGTGACCATGGCCTGCATCTCGGCGAGATCGGTGCCGGCGCTGAACGCGCGCCCCGCGCCGGTGAGCAGCACCACCGCGACCTCCGGGTCCGCCGCGGCGGCCAACAGCGCCTCGGCAAGGGCGTCGTAGAGGGCTTCGTTGAACGCGTTGAGTGCCTCGGGCCGGTTGAGCGTGCAGGTCCGGACCCGGTTCTGGTCTTCGATCGTCAAGATCACCCATGCAGCCTAAACGGCGGACATCCGCGCGCGGCCGTCACGCCGCTCACGGCAGCGTGACCTGGTGGCCGGCGGCGATCACGCCGCCGATGATCCCTGCCAGGCGGCGGTAGGAGTCCTCTCGCCCACTGGAGGTGCGAAACACCAGCCCGATCCGACGGCCGGGCTGCGGCGGAGCGAAGTGGGCCAGCGCCAGGCCGTTGCGCTCGGCCTCGACCGACACCGCGGTCTGCGGGATCAACGTCACCCCCAGCCCGCCGTTGACGCACTGGACCGCGGTGGCCAGCGATGCCGCACGCGTGGTGGCCAACTCCGCGCGCACCCCCGCGTTGCGGCAGATCTCCAGGGTCTGATCCCGCAGACAGTGCCCCTCGTCGAGCAGCAGCAGCGGCAAGTCCGCGAGCGCCGTCGGTGGCACCCGACGTTTGCCGGCCAGCGCATGGCCCGGCGGCAGGGCCAGCACGAATTCTTCTTCGTACAAGGGTATTTCGGTCATCCCAGCAGCTTCGGAGGGCAGCGCCATCACCGCAGCGTCCACGGCACCCTCACGCAGGCCGGTCAGCAGACGTTCGGTCTGGTCTTCGATGACCCGCAGGCGCAGCTCTGGCAATTGGCCAGCCAGGCCGGCCAGCACCGCAGGCAGCACGTACGGCGCCACGGTCGGGATGAACCCCAGCCGCATGGCGCCATGCAGCGGGTCGACCACCCCCGCCGCCGCGGCCGAGAACTGCGCCGTCGAATCCAGCACGGCATGCGCGTAGGGAAGCAGCTGCTGCCCCTCGGCCGTCAGGAAGACCCGCCGCGTCGAGCGCTCGATAAGTTGGACGCCCAGTCCGGCCTCCAATGACGACAAAGCCTGCGACAGTGTTGACTGACTCAGGCCCAGGCCGGCCGCGGCCAGGCTGAAGTGGTGCTTCTCGGCCACGGCGGCGAAGGCCCGCAGGCCCGCGAGCGTGGGCTGATAGCTTGAATCGGTCATGCCGATAAGTATAGTGCCAAGTATCACCTTTTATTTTTAATTGCGATAGGGCACGATAGAGCGTGCGGGCGTCGAATGCGCCCCGAAACAGATCTCACATCACAAGGAGTGTCATGGCACTGTTGACTATCGGCGACCAGTTCCCGGCCTACAAGGTGACCGCCCTGATCGGGGGCGACCTGTCGAACGTGAACGGGCCCGATGAGCTCTTCACCACCATCACCAGCGACGACTACGCCGGCAAGTGGCGCGTCGTGTTCTTCTGGCCGAAGGACTTCACCTTCATCTGCCCCACCGAGATCGCGGCGTTCGGCAAGCTGAACGACGAGTTCGCCGACCGGGACGCCCAGGTTCTCGGTGTCTCGACCGACAACGAGTTCGTGCACTACAACTGGCGCGTCACGCACGAGGACCTCAAGACCCTGCCGTTCCCGATGCTGTCGGACCTCAACCGCGACCTGGTGCGAGAGACGGGCGTGCTCAACGCCGACGGTGTTGCCGACCGGGCCACCTTCATCATCGACCCCAACAACGAGATTCAGTTCGTCTCGGTGACCGCGGGTTCGGTGGGCCGCAACGTCGACGAGGTGCTGCGGGTGCTCGACGCACTGCAGTCCGACGAGCTGTGCGCCTGCAACTGGAAGAAGGGCGAGGCGACCCTGAACGTGGGCGAGCTGCTCAAAGAGTCGCTCTAGATCGCGACAGGATGAATCGCGCTCGGGCGATACCGAGCGCCAGGATGAGGAGGAGCAGCGCCAATGAGTATTGAGAACCTCAAGAACGCGATCCCGGAGTACGCCAAGGACCTCAAGCTCAACCTGGGTTCGATCGCCCGCACCACGGTCCTCAACGACGAGCAGCTCTGGGGCAGTCTGCTGGCCAGCGCCGCCGCCACGCGCAACGCGACGGTATTGGCCGAGATCGGATCCGAGGCCGCCGACAACCTGTCTGCGGAGGCCTACCAGGCCGCCCTCGGTGCCGCGTCGATCATGGGAATGAACAACGTGTTCTACCGTGGCCGGCACTTCCTGGACGGCAGCTACGACGACCTGCGGCCCGGATTGCGGATGAACATCATCGGCAACCCGGGGGTCGACAAGGCGAACTTCGAGTTGTGGAGTTTCGCGGTGTCGGCGATCAACGGTTGTCAGGCGTGCGTCGCCTCCCACGAGCAGGTGGTGCGAGAGGCGGGCATCGGCCGCGAAGCGGTGTTGGAAGCCCTCAAGGTGGCCTCGATCGTGGCCGGTGTGGCGCAGGCGGTCTTCGCCGCCTCCGCCGACCCCACCGCGAAGTAGGCGATCCAGTCTCTATCGGCGCGCGCCGGGTGCTCCCCGGCGCGCGCCGTAGAGTCTCTCCGAAGGAGTCAGCGATGGCGGAGAACAGGCGGCGGTTTCCCAGGGTTGGCGACCTGGCGCCCTTGATCCGATTCCGCAGGCCACGACTGAACAGCACGGCGCGGCGCCTGGAGGCCGCGCTGACCGTCGAAGACTTGCGACGTCTCGCCAAGCGGCGCACCCCCAAGGCCGCCTTCGACTACACCGATGGCGCCGCCGAGGATGAGATCTCCCTGGGGCGGGCGCGACAGGCCTTCCGCGACATCGAGTTCCACCCCGCGATCCTGCGGGATGTCACCCACGTCGACACCAGCCGCGATGTTCTCGGCGCCCCGACCGCGTTGCCGTTTGCGATCGCTCCGACCGGCTTCACCCGGCTGATGCACACCGCAGGCGAGCTAGCCGGTGCCCGAGCCGCGCAGGCAGCCGGCATCCCTTTCTCGCTGTCCACCTTGGGCACCGCATCCATCGAAGACGTGGCCGCCGCGGCCCCCCGAGCGCGCCGGTGGTTTCAGCTGTACATGTGGCGTGACCGCGAACGGTCGATGGCGTTGCTGCGACGTGCCGCCGAGGCCGGATACGACACCCTGCTGGTCACCGTCGACTGTCCGGTCGCGGGAGCCCGGCGGCGCGACATCCGCAACGGCATGGCTATCCCGCCTGCGCTGACCTTGCGCACCGTCGCCGACACCGCCGTCCACCCCGCCTGGTGGTTCGACCTGCTGACCACCGAACCCTTGGCGTTCGCGTCACTGGACCGGTGGTCCGGCACGGTTGCCGAGTACATGGACACGATGTTCGACCCGAGCCTGACCTTCGACGATCTGGCCTGGGTCAAGGCCCAGTGGCCGGGCCGGTTCGTGGTCAAGGGCATCCAGACCCTCGCCGACGCCCGCGCCGTGGTCGATCTCGGTGTCGACGGCATCGTGTTGTCCAATCACGGCGGCCGCCAGCTCGACCGGGCTCCGGTGCCGTTTCAGCTGCTGCCCTCGGTGGCCCGCGAGGTCGGGGCCGACACCGAGATCCTGGTGGACACCGGGATCATGTCCGGCGCCGACATCGTCGCAGCGCTCGCGCTGGGTGCCCGATCCACGTTGATCGGCCGGGCGTATCTCTATGGACTGATGGCAGGCGGACAGGCCGGCGTGGACCGCGTCATCGACATCCTGGCCGAACAGATCCGGCGGACCATGCGACTGCTCGGCGTCAGGGAACTGGCAGAACTCTCACCCGAACATGTGACGCAGCTGCAGCGCTAGTATCGGGCAGCCAGCACACAGATCGGGTTTGCACCGCCGCAGATGCGGGTATTCCGGGCGCGTGGCGAGTGACAAGGAACTGGTACGCCGGTTGCTCCGCCGTGCGGGCACCACCTACGCCCAGGAGGCTGGTATCCGGCTGCGCAACCAGCCGATGCCGCTGTTTCAGCTGCTGATGTTGTGCCTGCTCGCCAGCAAGCCCATCGACTCCGCCATCGCGGCCCGCGCGGCACGTGAGCTGTACAAGAGCGGGCTGCGCACCCCCCACAAGATCATCGAGGCCGATCGACAGACCCTGATCGATGCGTTGGGCCGGGCGCACTACCGTCGTTATGACGAGAGTGCCTCGAGTCAGCTGATCGAGTTGGCCAAAACGGCCCAGACGAACTACGGGGGCGATCTCCGGCTGCTGGCCGAACGCAGCGGGCGCGACATCTCGGCCGCCACCGAGGCGCTGAAGGTCTTCACCGGCATCGGCGATGTGGGTGCGAGCATCTTTCTCCGCGAAGTCCAAGACGTCTGGCCGTGGGCCCGCTCCACGTTCGACGATCGCGCCCTGGATGCCGCACGCGAACTCGGTTTACCCGGCGACGCCGGCGAGCTCGGCGCCTTGTCGCAGGGCCGCAACGCCCAACTCGCGGCGGCATTGGTGCGCTACTCCGCCGACGCCGGGATTCGGGAGCGGATGGCCGAATGAGGGCGCCCGCCTAGAGCAGCGTCGCGGTGCCGTCGTCATGCACGTCGACCGCGGCTCCGGCGATGTCTTCCTGCACGGTCGATTCGGCAACTCCGGGATCCCGGATCACCGCCATGGTTCGCGCCCCGTCGGGCGTACGAACGGCCAAGAACGCCTGTTGCGGCTGGCCGTCGCGGTCGAACGGCGTCGTCCAGGACTCCACCACACCGGTTCCCGCCCACCTCCCCGACGACACCGTGGTGGGTTCGGCGTCCACCGCGGATTGGACGTCTTCCCAACGGAATCCGGCGGCCGGTGGCTCGGTGCCGTACACGCCGAAGCTGTGTTTGGTCAGGTATCCCCCATTGGCGGTGATCAGACCGCGGTGGCCCGGATTGGCCACCAGCAGCTCTGCCAGGGTGGCGATCGAATGCGTCACGTAGTTGTTCCACGGTCCCCCGGCGAAGGTGAGTCCGCCGGTCACGGTCAGCGCACGGCCGGGGTCGTCGACGGGCAACCCCAGTTCCGCGGCCGCGACCTGCACCGCGGACGGGAAACATGAGTACAGGTCGACGTGGTCGATGTCGCCGATCGCGGTCCCGGCCAGTTCCAGCGCACGGGCTCCGGCGATCCGGATCGCGGGCGATCGGTGCAGTTCGGCCCGGTTGGCGACGGCGTAGGTGTCATGGGCATCGGCGCCGGCCAGCGGGAAAACCCAGTTCTGGGAAGGGACCCGCAGATCGGTGGCGGTCTGCACCGAGGTCAGCACCAGCGCGGCCGCCTGATCGACCATGTTGTTGGAGTTCATCAGCTTGGTGTAGGGCCAGCTGATCATCCGGTTCTTCGGTCCCGGTTGCCAGATCTCTTCGGCGGGGACGGCTTGGCGGATCCAGGCGTGTGGGTTACCGACGGCCACGGCATTGAAGCGCGACCACAGCCGGCCGATGCGGCGACGATGGTCGTCCGCCTTCTCGCCCGCGGCGATACGCAGTGCCTGCTCGAACAGGGGGTAAACATATGCGGGCCGATCCAGCCCGATGCGCTCCTCGGCCGGACCGACCATCGGCACGTCCTCGCCGTCGCACTCAGCGACGGGCACCGTGTCGTCCTGTTGGGTCCAGACCAGTCTGCCGCCGGCGCGACGCAGCCTGGTTCGGGTTCGCCAGGTTTCGCCGCCGGTCACCAGCACCACTCCGGCGCGGCCGTCGCGGATGTCCAGGCAGGCCTGGTTGACCAAGGACTGCGGCACGTTGCCGCCTACCGGGCTGTAGCGGGTGGTGCGGGGCTGGGCGCCGATCCGCTGGGCCAGCAGAGCGCCCGGATCGCGATAACGCGCGGAGAGCAGGTTCACCACCCGGATGGAGTCGACCGCACGCAACACCCGGTCGTGGGCGGCATTACGCGCCGCCGTCGCCATCAGATCAACCGGTTCGACCGAGTCGGTGTCGTCGCGGTGGTTGACCTGGCCGTAGCCGATCAGTACCGGGGTACGGGGGTCGACAGACATGGGCGTAAGACTAATCGGCGCTGAAGAGCACCCCGTCGGCGATCAGGCGGTCGGTCTGGGCGTCCTCGAGTCCGAGCACCGTGCGACAGATGTCCCGGGTGTCCTGGCCCGGCAGCGGCGCGGGCCGCTGCGGTGCGACCGGAATGTTGCGGAACGGGGCCGGGCCGGTCTCTGCCGGCAGCGGGTGTTCGATCAGCGGGTGCGTCATGGCCGCGAACACGCCGCGGTGGGCCAGCTGGGGATCATCGGCGACGTCAGGGGGCCGGTTCATCGGCGCGGCTGCGACGCCACCGCCCTGCAGCAGTTCCGCAACCCGGAGGGGGGCACGGTCGATGGTGTGGCGCCCCAACTCGGCCGCCAACTCGCCTCGGTGGGCCACCCGTTCCGCGCCGGTTGCGAAGCGCGGATCCGACGCCAACCCTTCATCGCCGAAAGCCGCAGCAACCGAATGCATCTCAGTGTCGGTGCGGATCGAGATGACACACCATTCGTCCTCACCTGAGCACGCACAGACCAGATCCACGGCGGTGTCCGGTTGGACGGAAGGGCCCGCCGCGCGGCCGACGTAGCTGGTGTCGAGCTGGTTGATGGCGGTCTCGGCCTGCGACACGTGAACATGACTGCCGACGGCGGTGCGCCTGCTCGCGATCAGAGCGGCCAATGCGCCGAGCGCAGCAACGCGCGCAACCACGTGATCGGGGAAGACGGTAGTGGCGTCGTAGAACGGGTGCCGCCCGGACTCGGCGGTGTTCTCCGGAGCGGTCCACAGTGCGGTGACCCCGGTGGTGGCGCGCACCAGGGGGCCGTATCCCATGCGGTCGCTCCACGGCCCGGACTCCCCGAAGGCGCTGCTCTCGGCCAGCACGATACGCGGATTGATCTCGCGCAGGGCATCGTAGGAAAAGCCCAGGGCGGTAAGGGTTCCCGGTTTGAAGTTGGCGAGCACCGCGTCTGCCGCGCCCACCAGGCCGGCGAAGACGTCCTTGCCTGCCGGGCTGCGCAGATCCAAGCCGAAGCCGGAGTTGTTGCGGTGCGTCCAGGCAAAGGACTCGCTCATCGCCTCGCCGGGGCGGGCCTGCCGCAGCCCGTCCGGGTAGGCCGCGCTCTCCACCTTGATGATCTGGGCGCCCAGATCGCCGAAAAGCCGACTGGCCTCGCCGCCGGCCACGATGACGCCGAGATCGACAATCCGCAGTCCTTCGAACGGCCGGTCGCCGACAGCGCCCTCGCATGCCGACTCGGTCCACGCATCGGCCAGCCATCCGGTATCGGCGCCGCTGACCGTCGGAGCCGGGGTGCGGAAGCCGGCGCGCTGGTCGTCGACCACGTAGTAGCCGGTGGGAATCACCGCGGACAGGCCGGGCGCCAGCTCTGCCCGAGTGACCCCCTGCGCTGCCACAAAGTGTTCCTCGGTCAGTACCTGCGCCGGATCGCCCACCGCGGCGATCGGCACCCCGCGGGATTGCCCGGCCGCGACCAGTTCGGTCATATCCTGATCGGCGAAGAGCGCGCGGATGAGGGCACTGATCTGTGGCCAGACCGCGAACCGCTCGCCGATCACACCGAACTTGGGGTCGGCGTACTCGGCCGGCTCCCCCAGCCAACTCCACAGGGCACGCCACTGACGCGGAGACATGACACACAGCCGCACGTAGCCGTCACGGCACGCGTAGATCGGGTAGGCGTCCTGATTGCGGGGACGCCCCCGCCATCTGCTCGACGCACGTTGCGCCGCAGCCACCTGACCGTGTGCGCCGAATATCGGGTCGAGCACCGTGACCACCGCATCGAAGCGGGAAAAGTCGATGTAATCGCCGGTTCCGCAACGCAATCGGTTGTAGTACGCGACCAGCACCGCCCAGGCGGCCTGCACCGCCGCCGTCGCCGAGGCGATTCCTTCCGGCGGCAGCACCGGTGTTCCGCTGGTGGGGCCCGACCGGGACAGCGCGCCGGACAGTGCGTACAGCACCGCGTCGGTGGCCTGCCAGGTGCGGCGTGGCCCGCTGGTTCCGAAATCGGTGACCGACATCGTCACCAACGAGGAGAACCGGTCGGCCAACTCCGCGCAGGAGGTCCCGAAGTCGCCGGTCAGGCCCGGGTGACCGCTGTCCACCACGATGTCGGCGGTGCCCACCAGCTCCTCGAAGCGGTGGCGGTCTCGGGCGTCGGCAGGGTCCAGAACGATGCCGCGCTTGTTCGCGTTATGCAGCGCGAAAGCGATGCTCACGCCATCCAACAGTGGCGCAGCGCTGCGCGCCGGGTTGCCGCCGGGGGGCTCCACCTTGAGCACGTCGGCTCCCAGGTCGGCAAGCAACCGGGTGACCGCATCGGCGTCGCCGCCGGCCAGATCGAGCACACGAACCGATTTCAGCAGCACGGGAGTCAGGGTAGTGAATCGGTTGCCGCAGTCGGATCAGGGCGGGACAATCGACAAGGTGAGTTCAGCCAGCGCGACTCCGTCACCGCCCACGCTCTCCGACCAGGACCTTGCCGGCCTGGATGCCTATTGGCGGGCTGCCAACTATCTGTCGGTCGGCCAGATCTACCTGTTGGACAATCCCCTGCTGTCCGAGCCCGTGCTGGCCGAGCACGTCAAACCCCGGCTGCTCGGGCATTGGGGCACCACACCCGGGCTGAATCTGCTGTACCTGCATCTGAACCGGATCATCCGCGAGCGCGACGCCGACGTCATCTTCATCACCGGCCCCGGCCACGGTGGTCCGGCCCTGGTCGCCAACGCCTACCTCGAGGGCACCTACAGCGAGGTCTACACCGGCATCGGGGAGAACACCGATGGTCTGCGGAAACTGTTCCGGCAGTTCTCTTTTCCCGGTGGTATCCCCAGTCATGTGGCAGCCGAGACGCCGGGTTCCATCCATGAAGGCGGCGAGCTGGGCTACGCGCTGGTGCATGCCTTCGGGGCGGCCTTCGACAATCCGGAGCTGGTGGTCGCCTGTGTCATCGGCGACGGCGAAGCAGAGACGGGCCCGCTGGCGGCCGGCTGGCACTCGAACAAGTTCCTCAACCCCGCCGTGGACGGCGCGGTGCTGCCGATCCTGCATCTCAATGGCTACAAGATCGCCAATCCCACTGTGCTGGCGCGTATTCCGCACGCCGAGTTGGAGACATTGCTGCGCGGTTACGGCTACCGGCCGATCACGGTCGCCGGCGACGACCCCGCCGTTGTGCACCAGTTGCTGGCCGCGGCCCTCGATGACGCCTTCGATGACATCGCCGCAATCCGGCGCGCCGCGCGAGACGAAGGCTCCTCGACGCGTCCGGTGTGGCCGATGATCGTGCTGCGCACCCCCAAGGGATGGACCGGACCGAAGATCGTCGACGGACAACAGGTGGAGGGAACCTGGCGGGCACACCAGGTTCCGCTCGCGGCGACTCGCAGCAATCCGCAGCACCGCCGGCAGTTGGAGGAATGGCTGCGCAGCTACCGCCCCGAGGAGTTGTTCGACCCCTCGGGGCGGCTGCTGCCGGAACTGGCGGCACTGGCCCCGCGCGGGCACCGCCGGATGAGCGCCAACCCCCATGCCAACGGCGGGCTGTTGCTACGTGACCTGGACCTGCCCGATTTCCGTGACTACGCGGTGCCGGTGAGCTCACCGGGCACCGAAACCCACGAGGCCACTCGTGTGCTCGGCACCTTCCTGCGCGACGTCATCGACCGCAACCGTGACCGGTTCCGATTGATGGGCCCCGACGAGACGGCGTCCAACCGGCTCTCGGCGGTGTTCGAGAAGACCGACCGGGTCTGGCTGGCGCAGACCGAGCCCGCCGATGACCATCTGGCTTCCGACGGCCGGGTTCTGGAAGTGCTGTCCGAGCACCTGTGTCAGGGGTGGCTGGAGGGCTATCTGCTGACGGGGCGGCATGGCCTGTTCAACTGCTACGAAGCCTTCGTGCACATCGTCGACTCGATGTTCAATCAGCACGCCAAGTGGCTGGCCGTCAGCCGCGAACTGCCGTGGCGGGCACCGATCGCGTCGCTGAACTACCTGCTGACCTCGCATGTATGGCGCCAAGACCACAACGGGGCCTCCCACCAGGATCCGGGTTTCATCGATCTGGTGGCCAACAAACGGCCCGAGGTGGTGCGGGTCTACCTCCCGCCGGACGGCAACACGCTGCTGTCGGTGGCCGATCACTGCCTGCGCAGCCGCGACTACGTCAATGTGATCGTGGCAGGAAAACAGCCCGCCTTGGCCTACCTGAGCATGGCGGACGCGGTCGCGCACTGCGCCCGCGGTCTGGGGATCTGGGAGTGGGCGGGCACCACCGCCGGTGAGCCGGACGTGGTCCTTGCCTGCGCCGGGGATGTCCCGACGCTGGAAACCCTGGCCGCAGCCGACATCCTGCGCCACGAACTGCCCGAGTTGGCGGTGCGCGTGGTCAACGTTGTGGACATCATGCGTCTGCAACCGGCGACCGAGCATCCGCATGGGTTGTCCGACACCGAGTTCGATGCCCTGTTCACGCGCGACAAGCCGGTGATCTTCGCCTATCACGGCTACCCCTGGCTCATCCACCGACTCACCTACGCCCGGACCAACCACCATCAGATGCATGTCCGGGGTTACCGCGAACGCGGCACCACCACAACACCTTTCGACATGGTGATGCTGAATGACCTGGACCGCTTCCACCTGGTGATGGACGTGATCGACCGGGTGCCGGCATTGGGTGATCGCCAGGGGGCGCTGCGCCAGAAGATGGTCGATGCCCGATGGGGCGCACGGGCGTACACCCGCGAGCACGGAGAGGACGATCCCCGCATCACCGACTGGACCTGGCGATCAGGCGCCGAGCCCACAGGCGGCGAGATAAGGTGACGGCCATGACTGCTGACCCGTCACCGATCCGGATGCCCCGCAAGGCGATGTCGTTGCTGCTCGGCGCCCTCATCGCGTCGGCCACCCTGGCCGGTGCCGGGTCCGCCGGCGCCGAGCCGGACCGGACCAAGGTGCCGGTCCGCTACGACCTCACCGGTACCGGCGTCGCCAGCTACATCACATATCAGACCCAGAACGGCCAGGCCCACGCCACCAACACCACCCTGCCGTGGTCCATTCAACTCACCGGTTCGATGACCAACGCGGCCAGCCCCGCCTCCTACTCACTGAGTGCCCAAAGCGCCGGTCCGGGCACTTTGACCTGCACCGTCAGCGTCAACGGCAAGGTGGTCAGCCAGAACACCGCGACCGGCGCCCCGGCGCGGGTGCTGTGCGAAACCCACGGCCCGAAGTAATCCGGCGGTAGCCGCCGCACCTTCGTCACCGGCGCCTGGGCGCCCGCGCGCGTAGAATTCGGCGCAATGTCCTGTTCAGAATTCGCGGCGCACTGGGGGCGGCACCCGATGGTGGCGCACTTTTCGGCGCTGAGCCGGTTTGGCGCCTTCGTCGACGTCGCCGTCGTCGTGGTGGTGCTCGCGCTGGCCAATCTGATCGCGCACTTCACCACCCCGTGGGCGGCGGTCGCCACCGTTCCCGCCACGGCGGTCGGCTTGATCGCCCTGGTCCGCTACAACGGCCTCAGCTGGGCCGAGCTCGGGTTGGGACGTGCCCAGTGGAAGTCCGGTCTGGGCTACGCGGTGGCCGCGGTGCTGGCCGTGGTCGCCGTCATCGCCATCGGGGTGATGTTGCCCGTGACTCGGCCGATGTTCTTGAACAACCATTACGCCACCGTCTCTGGTGCCCTGGTGGCTTCGATGGTGGTCATCCCGCTGCAGACGGTGATTCCTGAGGAGCTCGCGTTTCGCGGGGCGCTGCACGGCGCACTGCACCGAGCCTGGGGGTTTCGCGGCGTGGCCGCCGCGGGTTCCTTGCTGTTCGGTCTCTGGCATGTCGCCACATCTTTGGGTCTGACCAGCAGCAATGTCGGATTCACCCGGGTGTTCGGGGGCGGCTTCCTCGGCATGCTCGCCGGCGTGACGCTGGCCGTACTTGCCACCGGAGCCGCCGGTTTCGTCTTCAGCTGGCTGCGGCGTCGCAGCGGCAGCCTGATCGCGCCCATCGCACTGCACTGGTCCCTCAATGGGGTCGGCGCACTGGCCGCCGCGTTGGTGTGGCAGGTGTCAGCCTGAGCTCATCGGCTCACACCACCAGAACCGCCGCCCCAGCTATGCGACCCGCGCTCAAGTCTTCCAGCGCCCGGTCGGCATCGCCCAGCGAGTACAGCGGTGCCGTCACCTCGATGTGGTGCGTCGCGGCGAAGTCGAGGAAGGCACGCGCATCCGCGCGCGTGTTGGATGTGACCGAACGGATCTGACGCTCCCGAAACAAGTGGCGCTGATAGTTCAGCGGGGGGATGTCACTGAGGTGAATCCCGGCGATCGCCAAGGTGCCGCCGGCGTCCAGCGCCTCACACGCGGGCAGCACCAGCTCGCCGACCGGCGCGAACAGGATCGCCGAGTCCAGCGGCACCGGTGGCGGGTCGGCGGCGCCCTGTGCCGAGGCAACGCCCAACGCCAGCGCCAGCTCCCGCGCCTGCTCGTCGCGGGTCATCACATGCACCTCGGCGCCGCGCGCCAGCGCGACCTGCGCGGTGATGTGCGCACTGCCGCCGAAGCCGTAGATTCCCAGCCGCCCACCGGTGGGCAGGTCAGCTCGCTGCAGCGAGCGGTAACCGATGATGCCCGCGCACAACAGTGGCGCCAACTCGCTGTCGCTGTAGCCCGCGGGGAGGTGGTGGGCGTAGGCGGCCGGAACGGTTGCGAACTCGGCATAGCCGCCGTCATCGTCCCAGCCGGTGTAGCGCGAGTGTGGACAGAGGTTCTCGTCCCCGCGGCGGCAGTACCGGCAGACGCCGCAGGTCTGCCGCAACCAGGCGATTCCCACCCGGTCCCCGACGGCGAAGTCGGTGCCGGCCTCCGCGCCGACTTCGACCACCTCGCCGACCACCTCGTGCCCGGGAATGACGCCGGGCCGGTGAACCGGAAGATCACCTTCGCTGACGTGCAGGTCGGTGCGGCACACGCCGCAGGCATGCACCGCGACCAACAGCTCCGAGGGCTGGGGGCGCGGCACCGCGGTACGGATCCGCTCCAGGGGGCGGCTTGCTAGGGGACCTGGCCGCTGGACACGCCAGCCTGACATCGACGTGCTAGCCGGTTGTGAGGCCATAGCCCTATGGTGCGCGTTTCAGGCCCGCGTTGGCTACCTACGTCGGACCAGCCCGACAAGCCAGAGCAGGACGATCGCACCGCCGAGTGAGACGAAGAAGGTGAACCACCTGCGACCGGCCTCGACGTCGACACCGAGCCAGCCGAGCAACATGCCACCGAGAAAACCGCCGATCACGCCGGTGATGATGTTGAGCAGGATGCCCGAGCCGCCGCGCTTCATGATCCGGTGGGCCAGCCAGCCGGCGATTCCGCCGATCAGGACATATGCCAGCCAGCTGACCGAGGTCGGCGTGGACAGTCCAGCGGCGAGGTAGCTTGCGGCCATAGGCATGATCCTCCGGCGGAACTAGGCAGCGGGTGCGGGCGCCGGAGCGGGTGCGGGCGCCGGAATGCCAGGTGCCGGAACGCCGGGCTCAGGGGCCGGCGCTGCCTCGGCCGGAGGCGCACCCAGAGGCCTGATGGATTCGGCCAGTGCGATGGCCGCGCCGGCATCCACCGGGTTGTTGGCCGTCCCCAGCCACACCACGAACCAGCGTTCGGTCTGCGGGCCGGTGCCGCTGGCCGGCGGCACACCGATCACGCCGCTCCAGATCTGGCCGACCGGCTTGGCCGGGTCGGTGAACTTGACCTCGTAGTAGGACGCGCTGCCGGTGAGGCCGCCGCCGTTGAGCGGCGCGTTCACCTGGTTGGCGCGGGTTCCCGGGTACGGCATGAAGAACTCGCCCATGTCGGACCCGAGGCGCGTGGCGGCCTTGGCGTTGTCGGTCTCGGCGCTGGCGTACAGCCGCTGGTCGAGCTTGCCCAGCACGATTCGGGTGTCGTTGGCCACCGGCACCGGCTGCCCGGGCAGCATCGGCTCGCCGGTCTTCTTGCTCAGCAGCGACGACCCGTATTCGAGGTGGCTGGTGTCGGACTGCACCCAGCCGGCCGGCAGGACGAAGCTGAATCCGCCCGCGGCGTCGTCGACACGTCCCACCTCGGGTGCAGCGGGCTCGCCTGCGGGAGCGGGTGCGGCCGGGTCGGCCGGAGGCGCATCCGCGGTGGCCGGCGGGACGGGGGGCGGCGGCACCGGGTCTGCGTGCACCGGTGCGGCGACCGCGAATGCCAGCGCGCCGGCCACCGCGGACGCGGCCATCGCTCGAATACCCCTTGAGGTCAGGTCCACCTGCTTCATGGCAGAAAAACCTACCGCGTTGCCATCGCTACGCAAGTTACGCCGTGCCGAGGTGTGTCGCGCGCAACGTCACTTCCTGGGCCTTGACCCCGAACCACACCACCTGACCAGGAGCCAGGCCCATTTCCGCCGCCGATTCCGTGGTGATATCGGCCGCCAAACCCGGTGCCCCGTCCGGTTGCTGCACGGCGCGCACCTGCACCGTGCTGCCCCGGACCTCGATCTGGGCAACGGTCACTTCCCTGAGATTGCGCGGACTGCCCAACCTCGGCCGCTCCCGGTAGACCGCCACCGCATGCGGCGCGGTGACGGCGACCGCGGGCATGCCGGGCACCGCTGCGGTGTCGGCAACGCCGTGCCACCGGTCCCCCGAACTGGTGCGCAATACGCCTTCGGTCTCCAGGACGCCGGCGACCAGGTTAAAGCCCGCAATCTGGGCGCCGAATCGGCTCCGTGGCTGGGCCAGCACCTCGGCCGTGCGGCCGATCTCGGCGATCCGCCCGGACTCCAGAACCACCACGCGGTGTGCCAGGGCGAAGACGTCGAGCAGATCGTGGGTGACCAAGACCGCGGTGCGGCCCGGCGCGCCGAGCAGCCCGCGCAGCACCGTGCGCACCGCAGTGGCCGCGCCGACATCCAGACCCGCCAACGGCTCATCCAGCAGCAGCACCTCCGGTTCGGCGGCCAGCGCCCGCGCGATCGCAATGCGCTGTGCTTGGCCCCCGGAAAGCTGGCGCGGCCGGCGCTCCGCGAGCTCCTCGGCGTCGACGGCGCGCAGCCAGGGGGCGGCGATCGCTCGGGTGTGCTTGCGGCGCAGCAGCACGCGGCCGGGCGACCCGAACGCCACATTGGCCGCCACACTCAGGTGCGGGAACAGCAGTGGATCCTGCAGCAGCAGGCCGACCCTGCGATCACAGGTCGCCACCTGCACGCCTGCCTGCGTGTCGGTCAACACCCGATCTCCCGAGCGCACCTCACCGTCATCGGGTCGCAGCAGTCCGGCGATCACGTGCAGCAAGGTCGATTTTCCGGCGCCGTTGGGACCCAGCACGGCCAGCACCTCGCCCGGCGCGATGCTCAGCTGCAGGTCCAGCCCACGCTCGGCGACCGCCGCCCGCACCGTCAGCCCCGCGGTGTCGGCGCTCACCCGCTGCTGCCCAACCGTCGGGCACCTAACGCGACGACGACCACCGCGGCCACCGCCACCAGAACAAGCGACATCGCCGCGGCGGCGTCGGGGTCAGAAACCCGCTGCAGGTAGATCGCCAACGGCAGCGTTCGGGTGACGCCCTCGAGGGATCCCGCGAAGGTCAGGGTCGCGCCGAACTCCCCCAGCGAGCGAGCGAAAGCCAGAACCGCACCGGAGACCAGGCCCGGAACCAGCAGCGGCAGTGTCACGCGCCACCAGACCGCAGTGGGCCGAGCCCCCAATGTGGCCGCTACCACCTCGTAGTCGGAGCCTGCGGTGCGGGCTGCACCCTCGAGCGCGATCACCAGAAACGGCAGGGATACGAACGTCTGCGCGAGCACCACTGCGGTGGTGGTGAAAGCGATATGGAGTCCAGCGGCGTCCAGGTAGCGCCCCAGCAGCCCGATTCGGCCGAAGGCGTACAGCAGCGCGATACCGCCCACCACCGGCGGCAGCACCAGCGGCAGCAGCACCAGGGGCCGCAGCAGCCGCACCACGCGCGCGCGACTGCGCGCCAGGACCAGGGCCATCGGCACCCCCAGCAGCACACACAGCGCGGTGCTGGCCGCCGCGGTCCGGATGCTCAACAGCAGTGCGGTGGTGGCCGACGGACTGCTGATCAACGTCCAGAAGTGCGGCCAGTTGACCTTGACCGCGATCCCGACCAGCGGCAGGACCAGGAAAGCCGCGCCGATCGCGGCGGGCACATACACCCAGCGCGGCAGGTCATCAGGCCGGCCGACCACCGCCGATCAGGGCTTACCGAAGCCGGCGGCGTGCAGAATCTTCTGTCCTGGCTCACCGGTGACCAGGTCGATGAATGCCCGGCCCGCGCCCTGCTGGGCAGAATCCCGAAGCAACGCTATGGGATAGGTGTTGACCGCCTTCGCGGCCTCGGGGATCTCGACGGTGTCCACCCGGTTGGCCGCGTGCAGGGCGTCGGTGCGGTAGACGACGCCGGCGTCGGCTTGGCCCGTGACGACCTTGTTGAGAACGTCGGTGACATCGGGTTCTTCGCTGACGGGTTTGATCGCGATACCGGTTGCCTGTGCGACCTTGGCTGTCGCCGCTCCACAGGGCACCGGCGCCTGGCACACCACCACGTCGAGCCCGGGCGACGCCAGGTCGGCGAACGACCGCACCCGGTGGGGGTTGCCGGGCGCCGTGACGATCACCAGCGTGTTGGTGGCGAAGGGCACCGCGGCCCCCTCCACCAGGCCGGCCTGCTCCACCTTGTCCATCTGGGCGGTGTTGGCCGAAGCGAAGACGTCGGCGCGAGCCCCCAGCGCCAGTTGAGTGGCCAGGTCCGACGAGCCGGCGAAGTTAAAGGACACCGTAACGCCGGGATTGTCCACCGTGAACTGCTCGGCGATCTCGGTGAACACCGCCTCCAGCGAGGCCGCGGCGAACACCGTGATCGAGGGGGTCGCGGGGCCGGAGCCGCAGCCTGTCAGCACCGCAGCCAGCATGATTGCCACCGCACCGAAGACCGCCCGGGTACGCGCCATGCCAGGCAGCCTAGCGGCGAGCGCGAGCGGCGCGAAGCAACGCGAAGCGGATCGACGCCACAGCACCCCGCGGCGAGCGCGAGCGGCGCGAAGCAACGCAGGACTGTGGCCGGATCGTGCCTGTGTCGAGTTGCGCCCCACCCCCAAAAATGGGCTACCGTCCAGTAACATAGCCCGCAACACGAGGGAGGCCTACCGATGGATGTGCTGGTCACCGGCGGTGACACCGAATTGGGTCGCGCCATTGCCGAGGGTTTCAGCGAAGCCGGCCACAAGGTGACGCTCGCCGGGCTGCGGGGCCCGGAGCTTGAGGTCGCCGCCAAAGAGCTCGACGCCGAGGCCGTGGTCTGCGATACCGCCGATCCGGCCAGCATGGCGCAGGCCCGCGGGCTGTTCCCCCACCATCTCGACACCATCGTCAATGTCCCGGCACCGCGCTGGCAGGGCGGCGATCCTCGCGCGTTTTCGCTGGCGGATCAGGCCGACGCCTGGCGCAGTGCGCTGGACGCCACGATGCTCGCCGCGGTGCTGACCGTCGGGACCGTCGGCGACCACCTGCGCTCGGGCGGCTCGATCATCTCGGTGGTGCCGGAGAACCCCCGCGACGGCAGTGCCGACGCGGCGATCAAGGCGGCGCTGGCGAACTGGACCGCCGGGCAGGCCACGGTGTTCGGCACTCGCGGGATCACCGTCAACGTGGTCGCCGCCGGCGATGCCGCCCGTCCCGGGTACGACGGACTGACCCGGGTACCTCCGACCGGGGCCGCCGAAATCGCCCGCCTCGCAGTGTTTTTGACCTCACCGGCATCCCGGCACATTACGGGCCAGACCCTGCACGTCGGCCACGGAGCGCTGGCCTGCTTCAGCTGACTGTGACGGGAGTGGCTAATCCCACAACCAGCAGATGCAGTGGCCGGGTTTTGGGTCGACTAGCGTATTAGGGGAACGCAGTCACCGTCGAGGAGCAACCGGATTCCCATGAGCGCCCAGCCTGAAGTCACTGCGCCGCAGACCCGACGCCACCAGGTGGTCATCATCGGGTCGGGATTCGGTGGGCTGACTGCCGCCAAGAAGCTCAAGCGGGCCGATGTCGATGTGAAATTGATTGCCCGCACCACCCACCACCTGTTCCAGCCCCTGCTGTACCAGGTGGCGACCGGGATCCTCTCCGAAGGTGAGATCGCACCCTCCACTCGTGTCGTGCTCCGTAACCAGCGCAACGCGCAGGTGCTGCTCGGTGACGTCACCCACATCAACCTGGCCGAGAAGTTCGTCACCTCCGAGGTGCTCGGTCACACCTACAACACCCCCTTCGACACCCTGATCGTCGCCGCGGGCGCCGGACAGTCCTACTTCGGCAATGACCAGTTCGCCGAGTTTGCGCCGGGCATGAAGACCATCGATGACGCGCTGGAGTTGCGCGGGCGCATCCTGAGTGCGTTCGAGCAGGCCGAGCGGTCCAGCGACCCCGAGCGGGTCGCCAAACTGCTGACCTTCACCGTTGTGGGAGCCGGTCCCACCGGGGTGGAGATGGCGGGCCAGATCGCCGAACTCGCCCACCACACCCTCAAGGGCTCTTTCCGGCACATCGACTCCACCAAGGCACGGGTGATCCTGCTCGACGCCGCACCGGCCGTGCTGCCGCCGATGGGCGAGAAGCTGGGCCGTAAGGCCGCCGAACGCCTGGAGAAGATGGGCGTGGAGATCCAGCTGGACGCGATGGTGACCGACGTCGACCGCAACGGCCTGACCGTCAAGGATCCCGACGGCACCATCCGGCGCATCGAATCTCAGTGCAAGGTGTGGTCTGCCGGAGTGTCAGCCAGCCCGCTGGGCCGCGACCTCGCCGAGCAGTCCGACGTGGAACTCGACCGCGCCGGACGGGTCAAGGTACTGCCGGACCTGTCGGTGCCGGGCCACCCGAACGTGTTCGTCATCGGCGATATGGCCGCCGTCGACGGCGTCCCCGGCATGGCGCAGGGTGCCATCCAAGGCGCCAAGCACGTCGCGAGCACCATCAAGGCCGAGCTCGGCGGCGCCAATCCGGTCGATCGCGAGCCTTTCCAGTACCTCGACAAGGGCTCCATGGCCACCGTGTCCCGGTTCTCCGCTGTCTCCAAGATCGGGCCGCTGGAGTTCAGTGGGTTCCTGGCCTGGCTGGCCTGGTTGGTGCTGCACCTGGTCTATCTGGTCGGGTTCAAGAACAAGGTCAGCACCCTGCTGTCGTGGAACGTGACGTTCCTGAGCACCCGGCGGGGGCAGCTGACCATCACCGAGCAGCAGGCGTTCGCTCGCACCCGTCTCGAACAGCTGGAAATGCTGGCCGCCGAGGCGCAACGCGGCGCGGAGCGCGCGGTCAGCTGACCGTTTCACTCGGCAGGTTCTGCAACCGGACCTGGCCGCGGGCAACCACCCGATCGTCGGAGTCGGTGATCGTCACCAACCACAGTTGCTGGCGCCTGCCCCGATGTATCGGGGTGGCTGCCGCATAGACGGTCCCCGAGGAGACCGCCCGCAGGAAGTCGGTGTTGTTGTTCACCCCGACCACCGTGCCGGCGCCGCCGTCGCGGAGGAGCCAGGAGTGCGCTGAGACGCTGGCCACGCTTTCGACGATCGTGCAATACACGCCGCCGTGCACGATGCCCGCCGGCTGACGGAGTTTGGGCGTCAGTTCCAGCGTGGCCCGCGCCCCATCCGGTCCGACCTCGGTGTAAACCAACCCGATTTCGCTGTCGAAGGGCGCGGAGAAACCAGACGGAATATCGGTGGCAGCCATGTGTTGGTTCTACACGACAGCCCAACGGCGACAGCCCCACGGCTCAATCCGTGGCCGTCATAGCCGGGTCGTAGCAGACCCTCAGGATTCTGATACGACACACCGTAGTAAATAAGGGTAGGCTTGCTCCGTTGCCCGGGGAGTTGATGACACACATGGCGAAGCAGACCCACTTAGGGGACTTGGAACGAGCGGTGATGGACCACCTGTGGTCCGCGCCGGAGTCTCAAACGGTGCGCGAAGTCCACGAGGCATTGTCGGCGCAGCGCGATCTGGCCTACACGACCGTGATGACGGTCCTGCAGCGCCTGGCCAAGAAGAACCTCGTGTCACAGATCCGCGATGACCGTGCGCACCGCTACACACCGGTGCGAGGCCGCGACGAGCTGGTGGCCGGGCTGATGGTGGAGGCACTCGATCAGGCAGCCGACTCCGGCGATCGCCGGGCCGCGCTGGTGCATTTCGTCGAACGCGTCGGCATCGATGAGGCGGACGCACTGCGCCGTGCCCTCGACGAACTGGAGGCCAAGCACCGCATTCGCCTCCCCGGTAGCGGCCGACCGGCCTCCTAAGGGAGACTGGCAGCGTGTCCGCGCTGGCCTTTTCCCTCCTCGCGCTGCTGCTCGTAGGGCCGGTACCCGCCCTGCTGGCGCGCGCGAAGTGGCCGCTACGCGCCCCTCGGGCAGCGGTGGTGCTCTGGCAGGCCATCGCAATCGCCGCGGTGCTCTCGGCGTTCAGCGCGGGCCTGGCCACCGCCAGTCGCCTGCTGATGCCAGGCCCGGATGGCCGGCCCACCTCGACCATTCTCGGCTCGCTGGACCGTTTGGGCTGGCCCCTGTGGACCTTCTATGTCGCGGTGTTCGCGTTGACCCTGATGGTCGGGCTGCGGCTCATGACCACAGGACTGCGGGTCGCCATCCGCACCCGGCAGCGCCGGTCACACCACCGGATGCTGGTCGACCTGCTCGGTGTCACCGACCGCGCGCCGGCCGTACGCACCAGCGGTCTGCGCATTCTGCAAGTGATGCAGCCCCTGGCCTATTGCCTGCCCGGCGTACGCAGCCGAGTGGTGCTCAGTTCGGGCACCCTGGATGCCCTCGGCGATACCGAGTTGGCCGCGCTGCTGTGCCACGAACGTGCTCATTTGCGGGCCCGCCACGACCTGGTCTTGGAGGCTTTCACCGCCGTGCACACCGCGTTCCCCTGGTTCGTGCGGAGCGCCAGCGCCCTCGACGCCGTGCGGCTGCTCATCGAACTGCTTGCCGACGACGCCGCAGTGCGAGTCGCCGGCGCCCCTCCCCTGGCCCGCGCCCTGGTGACGTGCGCCTCCAGCAAGGTTCCCGCCGGTGCACTGGCGGCCGGTGGCACCAACACCGTGCTTCGGGTGCGCCGACTGTCGGGGCGGGGCAACAGCCCGGTGCTGGCGGCGGCCGCCTATTGCGCCGCAGCCGGGGTGCTGACGGTGCCCACCGTGGCGCTGGCGGTACCGTGGCTCACCGAACTCCACCGACTGATCGCGGGCTAACGCCCGCCGCCCGGACTGTCGGGCACCGCACTGACCTACCACCGAAAGGCGAATACATGAGCGCGTCGGAAGTTGTTGGCACCGCCCAGATCGGCGTGACCGGACTGGCAGTGATGGGATCCAACATCGCGCGCAACTTCGCCAGCCACGGCTACACCGTGGCCTTGCACAACCGGTCGGTCGCCAAGACCGACGCCCTGCTGGCTGCCCACGGTTCCGAAGGGAATTTCGTTCGCAGCGAGTCGATCCCGGAGTTTCTTGCCGCGTTGGAGCGGCCTCGCCGGGTGCTGATCATGGTCAAGGCCGGTGACCCCACCGACGCCGTGATCAACGAGCTGGCCGACGCGATGGAGCCCGGCGACATCATCATCGATGGCGGCAACGCCCTCTACACCGACACCATCCGCCGGGAGAAGGCGATGGCCGCCCGCGGCCTGCACTTCGTCGGAGCCGGAATCTCCGGTGGCGAGGAAGGCGCCCTGAACGGCCCCTCGATCATGCCCGGCGGCCCCAAGAAGTCCTATGAGTCGCTGGGGCCGCTGCTGGAGGAGATCTCCGCCCACGTCGATGGTGTGCCGTGCTGCACCCACATCGGGCCGGACGGCGCGGGGCACTTCGTGAAGATGGTGCACAACGGCATCGAGTACTCCGACATGCAGCTGATCGGCGAGGCCTACCAGTTGCTGCGCGACGGGCTAGGGCTCGCCGCGCCGCAGATCGCCGAGGTGTTCACCGAGTGGAATGCCGGCGACCTCGACAGCTATCTGGTGGAGATCACCGCCGAGGTGCTCCGGCAGGTGGATGCCAAGACCGGTAAACCGTTGGTCGACGTGATCGTCGACGAGGCCGAGCAGAAGGGCACCGGCCGCTGGACCGTGAAGTCCGCCCTCGACCTGGGAGTTCCCGTCACCGGTATCGCTGAGGCGGTGTTCGCGCGCGCACTGTCGGGTTCGGTCCCCCAGCGTCGCGCAGCGGCCGGTCTGGCGGCCGGGGCGCTCGGCGAGCGCCCCTCGGACGCGGCCCAGTTCACCGAAGACGTCCGCCAGGCGCTGTACGCCTCAAAGATCGTGGCGTATGCGCAGGGCTTCAACCAGATCCAGGCCGGCAGCGCCGAATACGGCTGGAATGTCACACCGGGGGACTTGGCGACGATCTGGCGTGGCGGCTGCATCATCCGCGCGAAATTCCTCAACCGGATCAAGGACGCCTTCGACACCGACCCCGAGCTGGTGAGCCTGCTCGCCGCACCGTACTTCCGCAGCGCCGTGGAGGCTGCCATCGACTCCTGGCGTCGAGTGGTGACCACCGCGGTCAGCCTCGGTATCCCGGTTCCTGGGTTCTCCTCTGCCCTGGCCTACTACGACGGTCTGCGGACCGAGCGGCTGCCGGCGGCCCTGACCCAGGCCCAACGTGATTTCTTCGGTGCGCACAGTTACGGCCGGGTGGACGCCGAGGGCCAGTACCACACCCTGTGGAGCGCCGACCGTAGCGAAGTCTCGGTCTAGCGGCTCAGACCAGCAGGCTCAGTACGCCGTCGGTGAAGGCCTGCGGGTCTTCGATCTGCGGATAGTGGCCCAGCCCGGGAAGCTCGACGACGCCGGCGGCTGGACGCAGCTCCCGCAGGCCCGCCAGAACATTGGTGGTAGCGACCGGATCGCCCAGGCCCCACACAAATCCCAGCGGCTTGGGCCAGTCACGCACCGCGCCGTGCCAACGCTGGGCGTACTGCACCCGTTCGTCGAGGTAGGCCGAGATTCGGTGGGCATTCCGGTTCCCACCGTTGTGGGTCAGCAGTGCCCACTGCGCGTCGGCCTCCTCGGGCGTCAGCGGATGCTGCGGGCTGAACAACCGGCCAAACCCGCGCACGAAACTGCGCCGGTTGGTCAGCCGGCTGGCGATCGCACCGAACGGGCCGCGCAGCACCTTTTGAATGGGCCGCAGGCTGGCCCGCTCCAGGATCACACTGCCGTTGGTCAGCACCGCGCGCTGCAGGTCGAATTTCAGCGTGCCCTCGAGGTCACGGGCCAGCAGTTCGGTGGCCACCGACGTGCCCATGTCGTGGGCGGCCAGCACCACCGGACCGGTGACGCTCGCCGCCACGACCTGTTCTACCAGGTCGGCCTGCTCGAACAGGCTGTAGCGGTGCCGGTGCGGCTTGTCGGACAGGCCAAAGCCCAGGAAGTCCATGGTCAGCCAGGACCGGCCGTCCAACCGCGCCACCACGTCCCGAAAGTCATAGGAGCAGGACGGAAAGCCGTGCAACAGCAGCACCGTGGGCCCCTCGCCCGACGCTGATCTCACAAACACCCGGCCGACGCCGCTGGCGAACCACCGGCCACCGTCCTGCCACTCACGCACACTGTTGGGCCATGCCGTTTTCGTCATCGCGGTCATTGTCGCTGCGCCTCGACGTCGCCGTGGCGCGAACCGCGATTTCCGGCGGTCGGTGCCGGCCGTTCCTCCGGCCGACACCCCGTGAGGCTCCCTCCTGTGGTGTCCGCCGTCGCAGGGGCGGTACCGTGGCTGACCGGGCCGGAAACGGTGCCCCCGGCGGGGCGGCGTCCGGACTCACGACGCGTGGAGGGGAACAGATGGGCTCGTCGGATCCCGACAGTACGAGGGTGGGCACCCGGTGAGATTCGCCAGCGGGTACGACCCCACCCATGATCTGACCTACAACGACGTCTTCATCGTGCCCAACCGCTCGGCCGTGGACTCCCGACTCGATGTGGACCTGTCCACCCGCGACGGGTCGGGCACCACGATCCCGGTGGTGGTGGCCAACATGACCGCGGTGGCGGGCCGGCGGATGGCCGAGACCGTGGCCCGGCGCGGCGGGCTGGTGGTACTGCCCCAGGACCTGCCGATCGACGTGGCGGGCCAGACGGTGGCCTTCGTCAAGAGCCGCGATCTGGTCGCCGACACCCCGGTGGTGCTGTCTCCTGACGACTCGGTGTCCGACGCCATGGCCTTGATCACCAAGCGTGCCCACGGCATCGCGGTGGTGGTCACCGAGGGCCGACCCACCGGCCTGGTGACCAGGGCGTGCTGCGAAGGTGTGGACCGCTTCACCCGGGTGCGCGACGTCGTGGGCGGCGAACTGATCAGCGCGCCGGTCGGCAGCGACGCGCGCACCGTCTTCGAACTGCTCGAACATGCACCTCTGGACGTAGCGGTGCTGACACATCCCGATGGAACGCTGGCCGGCGTTCTGACCCGCACCGGCGCCATCCGGTCTGGGATCTACACCCCAGCCACCGACGCGAACGGGCGATTGCGGGTTGCCGCGGCCGTGGGCATCACCGGCGACGTCACCAGCCGGGCCGCGGCCCTGTTGTCGGCCGGGGTCGACGTGCTGGTCATCGACACCGCCCATGGGCATCAGGAGAAGGCCGTGCAGGCCATCCGCGCCGTCGCCGCCCTGGATCCGGGGGTACCCCTGGTGGCCGGCAACGTGGTCTCGGCCGAGGGAACCCGCGACCTGATCGCCGCCGGAGCCGACATCGTCAAGGTGGGAGTAGGCCCCGGGGCCATGTGCACCACCCGGATGATGACCGGTGTGGGCCGCCCCCAGTTCTCGGCGGTCGTCGAATGCGCGGCGGTGGCCCGCGAGCTCGGCGCCCACGTGTGGGCAGACGGTGGCGTGCGTCATCCCCGCGATGTCGCCTTGGCGGTGGCTGCCGGAGCATCCAACGTGATGATCGGTTCCTGGTTCGCCGGCACCTACGAATCCCCCGGCGACCTGATGTTCGACCGCGACGGCAAGCCGTACAAGGAAAGCTACGGAATGGCCTCCAAACGTGCGGTGGCCGCCCGCACGGCCGCCGACAGTGCGTTCGACCGCGCCCGCAAGGCACTGTTTGAAGAGGGCATCTCGACCTCGCGGATGGAGCTGGACCCCGAGCGCGGTGGCGTCGAGGATCTGCTGGACCACATCACCTCCGGGTTGCGCAGCACCTGCACCTATGTGGGCGCGTCCGATCTGGCCGAGCTGCATGATCGGGTCGTGTTGGGGGTCCAGTCGGCTGCGGGATTCGCCGAGGGCCATCCACTACCGTTCGGCTGGTGAGAGCCATGGACGCGAGCAGACATCGCGGAGTGTCGCCATGACCCTCGCGGTCACCGTGGGCAGCCTGTTGGCGTTCGCGATTCTGACGTTGGGCACGGCGGTCTTCGTGGCGGCCGAGTTCTCCCTGACCACGCTCGAACGCAGTGTCGTAGAGGCCAACGCCCGCCGCGGTGGTCGCCGCGACGCCTACATCCAACAGGCGCATCGGACGTTGTCGTTTCAGCTGTCCGGTGCTCAGCTGGGCATCTCGATCACGACGCTGGCCACCGGCTATCTGGCCGAGCCTGTGCTGGCCCGCTGGCTGCGCCTGCCGCTGGCGGCCGTCGGCATGTCCGATGGGATGGCTTCGAGCGTCGCGCTGCTTCTCGCCCTGGTGCTCGCGACGTCGGTGTCCATGGTCTTCGGTGAGTTGGTGCCCAAGAATCTGGCGGTGGCGCTGCCGCTGCAGACCGCCCGAGCGGTGGCCGCTCCTCAGCTGTTGTTCTCCCGCGTGTTCGCACTCGCGATCAAGGCGACCAACGGCACGGCCAACCGCATCCTGCGGCGAGTCGGTATCGAGCCCGCCGACCGGCTGGCTTCGGCCCGCTCCGCGCGGGAGCTGGCGTCCCTGGTGCGCAATTCGGCGCGGAGCGGGGCCCTCGACCCCGTTACCGCCGCCGTGGTCGAGGGGTCGCTGAGGTTCGGCGCGCTCACCGCCGCGGAGCTGATGACCCCGCGCTCCAAGATCGTGAGCCTGCAGGCCGACGACACCGTGGCCGACCTGGCGGCGGCCGCCATCGAGACCGGCTTCTCCCGGTTCCCGGTAGTCGACGGCGACCTCGACGCCACGATCGGCATCGTCCACGTCAAGCGTGTTTTCGCCGTCGCCGTCGCCGACCGGGCGGATACGCCGGTCACCAGGGTGGCCCAGCCGGTCGCGGTGGTGCCGTCCACCCTCGACGGCGACGCGGTGATGGAGCAGATCCGCGCCAACGGTCAACAGGCCGCCATGGTCGTCGATGAGTACGGCGGCACCGCCGGCATGGTGACCGTCGAGGATCTCATCGAGGAGATCGTGGGCGACGTGCGCGACGAGCACGACGATGCCACCCCGGACGTCGTCGCCTCCGGCGGCGGCTGGCAGGTCTCGGGGCTACTGCGCATCGACGAGGTGGCCGTCGCCACCGGCTACCGGGCGCCCGAGGGCGACTACGAAACCATCGGCGGTCTGGTGCTCCAGGAGCTCGGCCACATCCCGGCCGTCGGCGAGACCGTCGAGCTGTCCGCATTCGAACCCGACGAATTCTCCTCGCACCCTCCGCGCTGGCTGGCCAGGGTGGTCCGCATGGACGGCCGGCGCATCGACCTGCTGGCCCTCACCCGGATCGAGGCCGGCCGTGGGTGACGTGGTGAGCGTGGTGCTCACCGTCGTACTGATCGTCGGAAATGGATTCTTCGTCGCCGCCGAGTTCTCGCTGATCTC
The DNA here is from genome assembly GCF_002086515.1 of Mycolicibacter arupensis. Lineage (GTDB taxonomy): Bacteria > Actinomycetota > Actinomycetes > Mycobacteriales > Mycobacteriaceae > Mycobacterium > Mycobacterium arupense. The sequence goes on along the minus strand of NZ_MVHH01000007.1, from coordinate 30,602 downwards.
GGCGCGCCGCGACCGCTTGGAGGCCCTGGCCGAACAGGGCCGGCGCAGCGCGGTCACGGTGATCCGGGCTGGTGAGCAGCTGTCACGAATGCTGGCCGGGGCGCAGTTGGGGGTGACGGTGTGCTCGATTCTGCTCGGCCGCATCGGTGAGCCCGCTGTCGCCGATCTGCTCGAGCCCGCGTTCGGGCTGGCGGGAATCCCCGAACCGCTGCTGCATACGGTGGCGTTCATCGTCGCGTTGGCGATCGTGGTTGCGCTGCATCTGCTGCTCGGCGAAATGGTTCCCAAAAACATCGCCCTGGCAGGCCCGGAAACGGCCGCCATGCTGCTGATCCCGCCGTACCTGGTGTACATGGCGGCGGCCCGGCCGTTCATCGTCTTCTACAACTGGTGTGCCAACGTCACCCTGCGCGCACTGCGGGTGCAGCCCAAGGATGAGCTGGAGATCACGGTGTCCACCGTCGAGTTGAGCGAGATGATCGCGGAATCGGTGTCAGCCGGGCTGCTGGACCTGGAGGAATACACCCGCCTGACCCGTGCCCTGCAGATCCGCACCCGGGTGGTCGCCGATGTGGCGCTACCGATCGGCGATATCCGCGCTGTGCCCGTTTCAGCACCGGGACGCGGCCCCACCGTGGCCGCCGTCGAGCAGGCCCTCGCACAGACCGGCTATTCCCGGTTCCCGGTCGTCGATCAGGGCGAATTCGTCGGTTACCTGCACATCAAGGACGTGTTGGCGCTCAGCGAGTCCGCCACCGGCCCCGGCGACCCCGTCGTCGACATCGCCGCCGTCCGGCCACTGCCGCGCATCCCTGCCTCGCTGCCGTTGGCCGATGGCTTGTCGCGGCTGCGCCGGCGAAACAGTCATCTGGCGCTGGCGGTCGCCGACGATGGCAGGGCCGTGGCGATGGTGACCCTCGAGGACATGGTCGAAGATGTCGTCGGCACCGTCCGCGACGGGACCCACCGTGTTTGACCTGGCCGAATCCGCCCTGGCCTGCGAGCAGTGGCAGTCCCGGGCAACGGCCTACCAGCAGCGTCTGGACGACTTCCTGGCCCCGCAGCTGCGCCGGATCGCGGCCGGCGACCCGGTGCCCAAGTTCCTGTTCAGCTACTACAGCCTGCGGCCGGCACAGTTACGCCAGTGGAATCCCGGCTTTGGGGTGCGGCTTGCCGGGTGGACGGCGCTGCGCACGTACCGTCAGCGACGGGGCTACGTGGTGCACGGCGAGCAGGTCGGGGTGGCCCAGGAGTACCTGCGTGAGCGAGCCGACACCGTGACCTTCATCGCAGGGCTGTTGCGTGCCACGGCGGCACGCACCGCACAACTGAACTGCTTCGGCCTGCACGAGTGGGCGATGGTGTATCGCCGGCCCGCGCACGAAGATGTTCGGCACGGCCATGTCCCGCTCCGCCTCAGCCCCGATGCCATAGACGAGGTGGTCGAGGCAACACCGTTGCGCTGCACCCACTTCGACGCGTTTCGGTTCTTCACCCCGGCGGCAGCACCGCGCAATGTCGGGACGCCGAGCAGGGCAACCCAGCTGACGTGGGAGCAACCGGGGTGCCTGCACGCCAACATGGACTTGTACAAGTGGTGCTACAAGCTGGGGCCTCTGATCGACTCCGACCTGCTGCTGGACTGCTTGAGGCTGGCCGCAGCGGCGCGCGAGATCGATATGCGGGCCAGCCCATATGACTTGAGCGACTACGGTTATGCGCCGATCACCATCGAAACCGCGGCAGGCCGTGCCGAATACGTCCGTCGCCAAAGCGAGATCGCCCAGCATGCCGCGCCGCTGCGGGCGACATTGCTGGAGCGCTGCGACCTGCTGATGGGATTCGCCGAATGCGAATAGCCTCGCTACCAGCCGGTAAGGTGGTAGGTCGGCTATGAGGGAGGAAATCATGACGGATCGGGTGTCGGTGGGCGAGTTGCAGGTCGCTCGCGTGCTCTACGACTTCATCACTGACGAAGCCCTGCCGGGCACCGGTGTGGACCCCGACAGCTTCTGGGCCGGCGTGGACAAGGTCGTCACCGATCTGACGCCCAAGAACCAGGAGCTCCTGGCGCGTCGTGACGAACTGCAGGCACAGATCGACAAGTGGCATCGCCACCGGGTGATCGAGCCGCTGGATACCGAGGCCTACCACGCCTTCCTCACCGAGATCGGCTATCTGCTGCCCGAGCCCGAGGACTTCACCGTCACCACCGCCGGTGTGGACGACGAGATCGCGGTGCAGGCCGGCCCGCAGCTGGTGGTTCCCGTCCTCAACGCCCGCTTCGCTCTCAACGCCGCCAACGCCCGGTGGGGTTCGCTGTATGACGCCCTCTACGGGACCGACGTGATCAGCGAGGACGGCGGGGCCGAGAAGGGAACCGGATACAACCCCGTGCGCGGCGACAAGGTGATCGCCTACGCGCGGCGGTTCCTCGACGATGCCGTGCCGCTGGCCAACGGTGCCTGGACCGAGGTCAAGAGCTTCGCGGTGACCGACGGCGCGTTGGTGGTCACACTGGGCGACGGCCTGCAGACCGCCGTGGCCGGGCCCGCCGAGTTCGTCGGCTACACCGGCGAGGCCGAATCGCCGTCGTCGGTGCTGCTGACGCACCACGGCCTGCATGTCGAGATCCTCATCGACCCGACCTCGCCGATCGGGTCCACCGACGCCGCGGGCATCAAGGACGTGGTGCTCGAATCCGCCGTCACCACGATCATGGACTTCGAGGACTCGGTGGCGGCGGTCGACGCCGACGACAAGGTGCTGGGTTACCGCAACTGGTTGGGGCTCAATCGTGGCGACCTGTCCGAGCAGGTCAGCAAGGGCGACAAGTCCTTCACCCGCACCCTGGCCGGCGACCGTGAGTTCACCGCACCCGACGGACAGACGCTGACCCTGCCGGGCCGCAGTCTGATGTTCGTGCGCAACGTGGGTCATCTGATGACCAATGACGCGATCGTGTTCAGCTCCGGCGCCGAGGTGCCCGAGGGCATTCAGGACGCGCTGTTCACCGGGCTGATCGGCATGCACGGCCTGACCGCCTCCGAGGGCAACGGGCCGCTGCTCAACAGCCGGACCGGGTCGATCTACATCGTCAAACCCAAGATGCACGGCCCGGAGGAAGTCGCTTTCACCGCTGAGCTGTTCAGCCGGGTCGAAGACGTGCTGGGCCTGCCGCAGGGCACCCTCAAGGTCGGCATCATGGACGAGGAGCGCCGCACCACGGTGAACCTGCGGGCGTGCATCAAGGCCGTCGCCGACCGCGTGGTGTTCATCAACACCGGCTTCCTGGACCGCACCGGCGACGAGATCCACACCTCGATGGAGGCCGGTCCCATGGTGCGCAAGGCCAGCATGAAGTCCCAGCCGTGGATCCTGGCCTATGAGGACAACAACGTCGACGCCGGACTGGCCACCGGCCTGACCGGTCACGCCCAGATCGGCAAGGGCATGTGGGCGATGACCGACCTGATGGCGGACATGGTCGTCCAGAAGATCGGCCACCCCCGCTCGGGTGCCAGCACCGCATGGGTTCCCTCCCCCACCGCAGCGACCCTGCACGCGATGCACTACCACCAGGTGGATGTCTTCGCGGTGCAGAAGGAACTGGCCGGAAAGCGGCGCGCCACAATCGAACAGCTGTTGACCATTCCCCTTTCGGAAGGTCTGGCCTGGGCCCCCGACGAGATCCGTGAAGAGGTCGACAACAACTGTCAGTCGATCCTGGGCTATGTGGTCCGCTGGATCGACCAGGGTGTGGGCTGCTCGAAGGTGCCCGACATCCACGACGTCGCCCTGATGGAAGACCGTGCCACATTGCGGATCTCATCGCAGCTCCTGGCGAACTGGTTGCGCCACGGGGTGATCACCGCCGACGACGTGCAATCCAGCCTGGAGCGAATGGCCCCGGCGGTGGACCGCCAGAACGCCGGTGATGCCAGTTACCGGCCGATGGCCCCCGAGTTCGAATCCAGCATCGCGTTCGCGGCTGCACGGGAATTGATCCTGTCGGGGACCACTCAGCCCAACGGCTACACCGAGCCGATCCTGCACCGGCGCCGGCGCGAGTTCAAGGCTCAGGCCGGTCTCTGACCCAACGCAGAACCGAATGGACAACACCGTGGCCGGGCAACTGACCAGGCGGAGAGGACGCACCCACCGTGGGTAGGCACAGCTTCCCCGGCCCGGACGACTCCGACGACGAGCCGGTCCGGGGCGGGGAGCCCGAAGAAGACCAGTTCGACAGCGGGCCAGAATTTTTCGGTTTCGGCGATCCGGACGACGACGACTATGTCGACGACTATCAGGACGCGTTCTACGACGAGTCGACGTACGACCCGGGCAACGTCGGATATCGCGACACCGGCTACGACGACTCCGGCTACAACGATGCCGACCCGGCGCAGTACATGCGTCGCGGCGGTGAGCCCGATGAGGAGTCGCGCTATCGCACCGGTCCCTTCGGTGCGATCGGCGACGCGCCCGTGCCCGATCGCGACGAGCCACGCGGTGGCCATCGCGACCTCGACCGGTGGCGCCGGCATCGCAACGACTCGAGTCCGCGCGGGGTCAGCGTTGGCGTGGTCGCCGCGCTGGTGACGGTGATCGTCGTGGTGGGCGCGGTGATCCTCTGGCGCTTCTTCGGCAATTCGCTGTCGCACAGATCCGCGGTCGCCGCGGGCAACTGCGCAGCCGGCGATCTGACCGTGGCCGTGGTCGCCGATCCGTCGATCGCCGACCATGTGCAGGGATTCGCCGACAAGTTCAACAAGTCCGCCAAGCCGGTCGGCGATCGCTGCGTGTCGGTACAGGTCAAACCGGTTGATTCTGATGCCGTCGTCAGCGGCTTCATCGGCGAGTGGCCCGCTCAACTCGGGCAGCGTCCGGCGTTGTGGATTCCGGGCAGTTCGGTCTCCACCGCCCGGCTGCAGGCCTCAGCGGGCGCCGAGACCGTCAGCGACAGTCGATCTCTGGTCACATCACCGGTGCTGCTGGCGATCCGCCCCGAGCTCAAGAGCGCCCTGCAGAAGCAGACCTGGGCGAGTCTGCCGGACCTTCAGACCAATCCCGACGGGCTGGGCCCGCTCGGGCTGGCCGGTTGGGGCTCGTTGCGCCTGGCACTGCCGATCGGCGGCAACGGCGATGCCGCTTACCTGGCCGGCGAGGCGGTGGCCGCCGCCGCCGCGCCCAAGGACGCTCCCGCCACCGACGGTGTCGGGGCGGTGCACCGGCTTGCCGGCGACCAGCCCAAGCTCGTCGATGCCTCCCTGGCCGAGGCGATGAACGTGCTGCTGCGGCCGGGAAACCTGGCCGACGCACCGGTGCACGCGGTGGTGACCACCGAGCAGCAACTGTTCACCCGCGGGCAGTCGCTCTCTGACCCGGCGACCACACTGAGCTCGTGGCGGCCTCCGGGTCCGGTGCCGGTCGCCGACTATCCCACGGTGTTGCTGGCGGGCTCCTGGTTGTCGCAGGAACAGGTCAGTGCCGCCAGTGAGTTCGCCCGGTTCGCGCGCAAGCCCGACCAGCTGGCCGAGCTGGCCAAATCGGGATTCCGCGTTGAAGGTGTCGCGCCGCCGAACAGTGAGGTCACGGGTTTCCCCGCGGTCTCGGACACCCTCACGGTGGGTGATGAGGCGACCCGCGCCGCCCTGTCCAACGCGCTGACCACCTTGCCCGGCAGCGCGGCGGTCACGGTGATGCTGGACCAGTCGATGACCACCGACGAAGGCGGGAAGAGCCGGCTGGCCCATGTGATCGCCGCCCTGGATCAACGGCTCACGGCGCTGGCCCCCAATTCCTCGGTGGGTTTGTGGACCTTCGACGGCACCGAGGGCCGCAACCTGGTGGCACCCGGTCCCCTGGACGAGCCGCTCACCGGCGGTACCCGGGCGCAGAACCTGACCAGCGAACTCAACGACCTGAGTTCGATTTCCGGCGGCGCGGTGTCGTTCACGACGCTACGCCTGGTCTACACCCAGGCATTGGCTAATTTCGTTGCCGGACAAAGCAATTCGGTTCTAGTTATCACGGCGGGTCCGCACACCGACCGGACTTTGGATGGTCCCGGACTCCAGGAGTTCATCCGGACCAACGCCGACCCGCAGCGACCGGTGGCCGTGAACGTCATCGACATCGGAGCCGATCCCGACCAGGCGACCTGGCAGGCCGTGGCCCAATTGTCCGGCGGCACGTACCAGAATCTGCGCGGGGCCAACACGCCCGAGCTGGCCGGCGCCCTGAACGCGCTGCTGAACTGAGAGACGGGCCAACGCGGCATCCCGCGCGGGCGCTGCCGTCCTAGGAGGCCAGCATGGCCAGAAGCTGTTGCGGCATGCTCACGAACAGCTCGGTGAATGTTCCGCCGAAGGAGCCGACGCTGGCACCGGCCAGCTCCACATTGCCCTGGGCGAAACCCTCCAGCAGATCGGCCAGGTAGGGGTTGACCCAGTCGCCGAACAGATCGCCGAGGTTGAGGGAGAAGTCGTCGAGGCCCAGCAGGCCGACCACGTCGCCCACATCCGTGCCGTTCAACAGCCAGGTGAGGTCCAACCCGAGGGGGCCCTCGACCAAGACACCGCCCAGTACGCCGCCCAATCCGTCGAGCACGCCGCGCAGGGTGAGATCGCCGAGGGAGTCGGCGAAGCCGAGCGCATCCAGTACACCGCCGATGGTCAGACTTCCCGCCGACAGCAGCGTGGAGCCTACGGTGCCCAGCAGAGAGCTGAGGGTGTCGTCGATCTGCACGTCACCCAGGACGTCACCGAGCGTGTAGGTGTTGAGCAGTGCTTCCAGGTCGTCGGGGGCCAGCAGGCCGGTGACGAAACTCGTCAGCAGGGTGCCGACCAGGGGAATGGGATCGAAGAGATCGGCCGCGCTCGAGCTGAGCCAGCTGATGGCCTGGGTGAGCAGGCCCGCGTCCGAGAGCAGACTGCCCAGCGGCAGCCCGCCTAGGTCTCCCTGGCCGAGACCGACGAGCACCTGACCCAGTCCCATGGGAATGCCGGCGTTGATCCCGAACGCTCCCAGCACGTCGACCAGCCTGTAGTCGTCGAGTTCGAGGTCAAGGTCGAGGTTGCGGTAGAAGTCGGTGTCGGGTCCCAGCTCGCTCAACAGGGCGGGCAGGCTGTAGCGGCTCAACCCCAGGTCTCCCAGGCCCAGGAAGTTGAGCAACTCCCCCAGGGTGCCGACGTCGGTGGCCTGCTTCAGCAGATCTCCGAGGCCCTCATCACTCAATCCCAGGCCGGTGAGCAGGCTACCCAGGGTCAGGGTGCCCTGACGCACCTGGTCGATGACGTCGTCGAGTCCGAGGCCGGCCAGATCCGGGGTTCCCAGCCCCACCATCTCCAGCAGCCGCGACAGACTGAGGTCGATCTCAAGGTTCTGCTCGGGCGCCAGCACGCCGTTGAACATCGGGATGGTGACGATCCCGTCCAGCAGAGACAGGTTCTGTTGGCCGTTGAGGTAGGCATCCGCGAGGGTGGCCGGAGCGTTGAACAACGCGGTGAAGGCGGTCTGGGGGTCGCCCAGGTCGTTGACCACACCGACGAGCGCGTTCAGGGTCGCCACGTGTGAGGCCAGGCCGGCAATCAACAGCTCCAGGCCCGGCGACAACTGCACCGAGACCGTCGCGGGCAGCGACGTGACGTCGGTGTCGACCGTCAGCGCGAAGTTGCTGGCCGCGTCGATCACCCCGGCGGGGTTGGCCAGCGTCGCGGTGAGCACCTGCCACATCGCCGACCAGTCCGCGCCGGCACTGATGCGTTCGATGTTGCCGATCGTGTTGGCGAACAGCTCTCCGTAGGAGGTGGTCAGCGTCACGGCCGGCGATACCTCGGCCGCCCGGGGCGAGACCGCCACGGGAGCGACCGTGACGATCCCGGCGCTGATGAGGGCGATCCCGGCCGTGGCACAGGAGCGAGAGAGGGGCTCGGGCACGAGTCCTCCTAGATGCAAGCCGCAACCCTGGATTGGGTAAGGGCGATCCTAGACGCTTTTGGGGTTCGACTGAGACTTTGCTGTCTCTTTGCCGAAGACGCCGGCCCGCTCAGGCGAAATCTTCCACCGGAGGACACGAGCAGACCAGATTGCGGTCGCCGAAGGCCCCGTCGATGCGGCGCACCGGAGGCCACACCTTCGGCCGGAAGTCACGCCCCAGCGGATAAGCGGCCTGCTCGCGGGTGTAGGAGTGTTCCCACTTGTCCACCACAAGGCATTCGGCGGTGTGCGGTGCCCCGCGCAGCGGATTGTCCTCGACCGGCCATTCGCCGGCGCCGACCCGCTCGATCTCGCCGCGAATGGCGATCATCGCCTCGCAGAATGCGTCGAGCTCGGCCAGGCTCTCGCTCTCGGTGGGCTCCACCATCAGGGTTCCCGCCACCGGGAAGCTCATGGTCGGTGCGTGGAAACCGTAGTCGGCCAACCGCTTAGCCACGTCGTCAACGGTGACGCCGGTGCTCTTGGTGATCTCCCGCAGATCAAGGATGCACTCGTGGGCGACCATGCCGTTCTCACCGGTGTACAGCACCGGGTAGTGCTCGTTCAGGCGACGGGCAATGTAGTTCGCCGACGCGATCGCGGTCAGCGACGCCGCACGCAGGCCGTCGGCGCCCATCATCCGGATGTAGGCCCAGGTGATCGGCAGGATCGACGCCGACCCGTAGGGCGCCGCCGACACCGGCGGCCCGGCGGGCAACTCAGCGGCCAGCGGGTGCCCGGGCAGGAACTCGGCCAGGTGCGCGCGCACCGCCACCGGGCCGACGCCGGGTCCGCCTCCGCCGTGCGGGATGCAGAACGTCTTGTGCAGGTTCAGATGGCTGACATCGCCACCGAATCGGCCGGGCCGGGCCAGTCCGACCAGCGCGTTGAGGTTGGCTCCATCGACGTAGACCTGTCCGCCCGCATCGTGGACGGCCGCGCAGATCTCGGCGATGTCGTGTTCGTAGACGCCGTGCGTGGAGGGGTAGGTGATCATCAATGCGGCCAACGCCGGCGCGTGCGCGGCGACCTTGGCGCGTAGGTCGTCCAGGTCGACGTCGCCGTTGTCACGGCAGGCCACCACCACCACCCGCATGCCGGCCAGCGCAGCCGAGGCGGCGTTGGTGCCGTGTGCGCTGGAGGGAATCAGGCAGATGTCGCGGTGGGACTCGCCGCGGCTGGCGTGATAGGCGTGGATGGCCAGCAAGCCCGCGTACTCCCCCTGCGACCCGGCGTTGGGTTGCAGCGACACCGCGTCGTAGCCGGTGATCGACGCCAACCAGCCTTCCAGCTGCGCGATGAGCTTCCGCAGACCCGCGGCGTCAGCGGCCGGGGCGAACGGGTGCTGACGCGCGAATTCCGGCCAGGTGATCGACTCCATCTCGGCGGCGGCGTTGAGCTTCATCGTGCACGATCCGAGCGGGATCATGCTGCGGTCCAAGGCGATGTCCTTGTCCGACAGGGACCGCAGGTAGCGCATCATCGCGGTTTCGGTGCGGTAGCGCACGAACGCCGGGTGGGTGAGGAACTCCGAGGTGCGGGTGGCGATGGCGGCGGCGGTGGGTTCGACCGCGGCCAGGCCGAAGGCGTCCAGGACCGCGGCCACGTGCACATCGGTGGTGGTCTCGTCGCAGGCCACCGAGACGTGGTCGGCATCGACGCGCCACAGGTTGATGCCGGCCACCTTGGCCGCGGCGATGATCTCGTCGGCACGACCGGGCACCCGGGCCAGCACGGTGTCGAAATATCGGTCATGGACCAGCGCGTCCCCGAGTGCTGCACCGATCTTCGCGGCCTGGGCATGCACGCGCCGCGCGATCGCGGTCAGGCCTTCGGCGCCGTGGTAGCTGGCATACATGGCAGCCATCACGGCCAGCAGCACCTGCGCCGTGCAGATGTTGGATGTCGCCTTGTCGCGCCGGATGTGCTGCTCGCGGGTCTGCAGCGCCAGCCGGTAGGCGTCGGCGCCGTCGCTGTCCCGCGACACTCCGACCAGCCGGCCGGGCAATTGACGGGCATGACCGGCGTGCACCGCCAAGAATCCGGCGTGCGGGCCGCCGAAGCCCATCGGGACCCCGAAGCGCTGGGCGCTGCCGAACGCCACGTCGGCGCCGATCTCCCCGGGCGGCGTGAGCAACGTGCAAGCCAGCAGGTCCGTGCCGACCGCCACCAGCGCGCCTCGCCCGTGGGCGGCCTCGATCAGGCTCGTCCAGTCCGTGATCCGGCCCGAGCGCCCCGGCTCCTGCACGATCACTCCGAAGAAGTCGCCGTCGGGCATGCCCTCCCGCAGGTCTGCGGTGACGATCTCGATGTGCAGTGGCTCGGCCCGAGTCGCCAGCACCGCGGCGGTCTGGGTGAACACGTCGCTGTCCACCAGCAGTCGGTGGGAGGTGCCCCGGGTGGCGCGATGCATCAGCGTCATCGCCTCGGCGGCGGCGGTGCCCTCGTCGAGCATCGAGGCGTTGGCGATCTCCAAGCCGGTCAGCTCGGCGATCATGGTCTGGAAATTCAGCAGCGCCTCGAGTCGGCCCTGGCTGATCTCCGGCTGGTAGGGCGTGTAGGCGGTGTACCACGCCGGGTTCTGCATGATGTTGCGCAACAACACCTGCGGGGTCAGCGTGTCGTAGTAACCCTGGCCGATCATGGACACCGCGACGGTGCTGGCGTCGGCCAGATCACGCAGTTCACGCAGCGTCTGGGCCTCGGTGGCGGGGGCCGGCAGAACATCGAGTCCCGGCGCAACGCCGTCGCCGCTCAGGGCGTCCAGAATGCCTGCGGGCACGGCCTTGGCGGCGAGGTCCTCGAGGGACGCGATCCCGATGGTGGCGAGCATCGTGCTGATCGACGCGCTGTCCGGGCCGATGTGCCGGTCAACAAAGCGGGATTCGGTGGGCACAGACACGGGGGCTCCTGGACGCTAGACGACGGCGAGACGTATTCGTGTCCTCCCCCTCTGTCGTCTGCCCGGCCCGGGCGCCTGAGAGATTCGGCACCGCGATCACCTGCGGCGCCTTTCCCCATGGGCGGGTGCGACCCAGCTGGGCGGGCACCGCTTTCCAGAGGCATCAATGCCGGCGCGGTCCGGGGGCCTGAGAGGTTGACGGAGAGGTATTGCTCCTTCGGCGTCCGCGGCTGGCTGCCGCGGAACTCTCCCGCGCGGGGCTGATGCGGAGCCAATACTACCCGCCGTCCGACGCGCGGCCGCAGCCCCGACCGGAACAGGCCTGGCTCACCCTTCCCCGTGGTGGTATATCTAGTACACAATTTGTCACATTCATACCAAAGGGTGGAGATGGGCACGCTACGGCAACGCATCATCGAGGAGTTTCACGCCACCGCGGGCCGCCACGACGACCCCGGCATCTACGGCGGTCCGCCCGGAGACCCAGGTCTGGTCGGTCCGGGCAGCGTCTCCTGGGAGGTGAACGCCGACCTGGCCGCGGTGTCACAGGCCGGCCTGTCGGCCATCGTGCTGGAGATTCTGCATCCGTCGGTCGTCGCCGGGGTGCAGGACCTCTCGTCGTACCGGCAGGACCCGTTCCGGCGCGCCCGCACCACCCTGGGATACGTGTTGACCACGACCTTCGGCAACACCGAGGCCGCCACACAGCTGATCGAGCAGGTCAAGTCCATCCATGCCCACGTTTCGGGCACCAGGCCCGATGGCGTGGCATACCGGGCGCTCGATCCCGAGCTGCTGGCCTGGGTGCACACCTGCATCCCGTGGATGATCATGCGGGTGTTCGAGCGCACGAACCGACCGCTGACGCCGCACGAACGTGATCGCTACCTGACCGAACAGGCCACGATCGGCCGGATGGCCGGCGCCGATGAGGTGCCCTCGACCATGGCCGAACTCGATGACTTCGTCTCCCGCATGCGCCCGAAGCTCAGCGTCAACGCACAGACCCGCGAATTCATTGAGTTCCTGCTCACCGCCCCCTTCCTGCCCCGGCTGCCCGACCCGCTGGACCGCAGCATGCACCGGTTCGCGGTGCATGCCGGCATGAGTTATGCCCCCCGGTGGGCGCGTGAACTCACCGGATTCGATCACCCCTCGCTGCTGGCGCGGCGTCTGATCAGCCCGGCGCTGCAGGTCGACGCCCGCCGGACCCGGTGGGCATTCGGCGTACCCCCCTACGCCCGATTGGCGCGTGACCGTGCCGCCGGTGTCGCCGCCACCGCAGCCGGGGCGCCATGATCGACCCTCATCTCGTCAGCGTGATCGGCCAGGCCGTCACCGGACCGCCGCCCGAGCACGCCACCGACCCCACCGCCCAGCGCATCCTCGACGCCGCCGTCCAGGAAGCCGCGACGGCGGGCCTGCGCCGCATCACCATCGAGGACGTGGTCCGGCGCGCAGGGGTCTCCCGCATGACCGCCTACCGGCGCTATCCCCGGCGCGAAGACCTGATCCAGGCGCTGATCCGCCGAGAGACCCAGCGCTTCCTGGCCGCGGTGGCCGACGCCATCGACAACACCCCTGACCGCAATCACGGCGTCGCCGAGGCTTTCGTGGCCGCCATCAGCTTCGCCCGGACACATCCGATGCTCAGTCGCGCGGGCCAGTTCGAGCCGCTGCCGGCCGCCGATTCGGCGGATCTGCTCGCAATGGGCGCAGCGTTCATCGCCAACTACCTTCACGGCGAAGCCCCCGGCAGTCCTGGGCAGCCGCAGCGCTGGGTGGCCGACGTCTTTGCCCGGCTCTTTCTGACTTACGTCTCGATGCCGTCCACCGATCCGGATTTCCGCGATGACGCGGCGCTGCGCCGCTTCGCGCAGGAAGTCCTCACACCGATGGCCGAACGCGTTGTCGGGACGTAAAACCGCCGACCCCAAGGGTTTTCGACGGCGCTGCACGCTGTCGGTGTCGGCTTTGGGCGCTACCCGGTCTTGCGGTCGCGGAACTTGCGGCGGCTGGCCAGCTCGTCTTCCGGTGCGGCGATCGACTCGCCGCCGTCGGCCCGCTCACCGGGGAACTCGGAGATGACGCCAGTCAACTCGCGCATCGCGCCGGAGACTGCGATCCCGAACACGCCCTGGCCACCTTGCAGCAGGTCAACGACCTCTTCAGCCGAGGTGCACTCGTAGACCGTGGTGCCGTCGGAGAACAGCGTGATGTTGGCCAGGTCCTGCACCCCGCGCTCGCGCAGGTGGTCCACGGCGATACGGATGTTGTGCAGCGAGATTCCGGTGTCCAGGAGTCGCTTCACGATCTTGAGCACGAGAATGTCTTTGAACGAGTAGAGCCGCTGACTGCCGGAGCCTGCCGCGCCGCGGATCGAGGGCACGACCAGCGAGGTGCGGGCCCAGTAGTCGAGCTGGCGGTAGGTGATGCCGGCGACCTGGCAGGCGCTGGGGCCGCGGTAACCGACGAGCTCATCGGGAACGGAGTCGTCGGGGAACAGCCCGCCCTGTACCGGCCGAGCGGTGGCGGACGGAGTCGCAGGGACCGCGCGGTCACCCGTGTCGGGTTGACCCGTGAAGTCCAGCTGTTCCTGCCCAGGTTGATCGCCCACGCTGCTTCCTCTCGCCGATCGCGCTCGTTGCCACTGGCTGGCCAGCGGCCGCGTTTGCTCTTGCCCGAGTTGGTCGTGAGCATACGCCGTCCGACGAGCTGCTGTGCAGTTGTTCCCGCCGTGGTTCAAGTATGCGGGCCGCGTTTTGCGGGCAATGCTTTCCGCCGGGCGTGTCGCGCTGACCGCGGAGAGATGAGACCCGTCTGTGACGAGGCTGAGTCCGCCGCGCCGAGTCAGGTTGCTTTGAAATCGTCCGGCGACACGCTATCGAGGAATTCCTTGAACTTCTCCACCTCGTCTTCGCGTACCGCGCCGGCGCTCTCGTCGTCGTTCTCGTCGGGAATCAGCAGACCGGCCTCGGCCAGCACCGACTCCTCGACGTAGATCGGCACTCCCACCCGCAGGGCGATGGCCACCGAGTCCGACGGACGCGCCGACACCGTGATGTCGCGGTCGAAGATCAGATCGGCGTAGAACGTGCCCTCTTGCAGATCGACGATGCGGACCTCTTTGAGCGAGTGCCCCAGTGCGCCGATGAGGTCCCTGATCAAGTCGTGGGTCAAGGGCCGGGCCGGCTCCACGCCCTGCTGCTCCAGGGCGATCGCGGCGGCCTCGGCCTGCCCGATCCAGATCGGGAGGTATCGGTCACCATCGGCCTCGCGCAGCAGCAGTACCGGCTGGTTCTGCGGCTGCTCGACGCGGATGCCGACCACGCGTACTTCACCCATCTCCAGTCAGCCCTCCGCGTTCGCCCGTGTACCAGGTTCGTATGTGTCCCAGTATGACTCGCCGTGACACCGGCGGTCGGACAACCGCAGGCCGTGCGACGAGCCGTCGAAGCGAAGTCTAGTCCTCAGCCGTGCAGTACGTCGTGGACCGAGGACTTGAGCAGCGCGGTGTGCAGCGCGATCGCCAGCGCCGCGACCTCCCGGGCCACGTCGTCGGCACGGTCCCGCCCGCCCGCCTTGCCGCCCTTGACCAGCGGACCCGCGATCTGGGCGATCAGGTCGGACTGCCGGTCGGCCGCCGAACGGAATGCCCGCAGGTGCCGCGCTTCGACGCCGAAATCGGCCAGCCCCCGCGCGCACTGGACTATGACGACCGCGTGTTCGTCGAACAGTCCGCCGGGCCCGGCGTTGATCACACCCGATCGGACCAGTGCCGTCAGCAAGGCGTCATCGCCACCCGAGCGAGCCAGGACATCCTCCCGACTCAGCCGCACCTGGCGCGGCGGGGCCGGGAGGTCCGTCCCAGGGTGGCTGGGCTCCCTTCCCGCCGACACCAGCCGCGGGGTGGGATACGGCGACTCGGCCGACGGCAGCGCGCCATCCGGTTCGGCGTCCAGCCGTGCCTTGATCACTTTCAGCGGCAGATAGTGATCGCGTTGCGCGGTCAGCACGTAACGCAAACGAGCGCAGTCGTACGCGCTGAACCGCCGATAGCCTGACGCCGCACGCTGCGGCATGACCAGCCCCTCGGTCTCCAGAAAACGAATCTTGGAGACCGTAACGTCGGGAAAATCCGGGCGGAGCAGATCCAGTACCGCTCCGATCGACATCCCGGCAAGTTCAGGGCTGTCAGGCGCGCTCACTAGCTGCCCGGCCCGGCCTCGGTCTCAGCCGTCTTCGGGCCGGTCAGGAATACCAGGCGGAACTTGCCGACCTGGACCTCGTCACCATTGACCAGGACCGCCGAGTCGACCGGCTCACGGTTGACGTAGGTCCCGTTGAGGCTGCCGACGTCGACGACCTGAAACTCGTTGCCCTCCAGCCGGAACTCGGCATGACGGCGACTCACGGTGACGTCATCGAGGAAGATGTCGCTGTCGGGGTGCCGGCCCGCTGCGGTCACCGGCTGGTCCAGCAGGAATCGCGATCCGGCGTTCGGCCCGCGCTTGACGACCAGCAGCGCGGAACCCGCAGGCAGCCCCTCCACACCCGAGGTCAGGCTATCGCCACCCGCCTGGGCGGGGGCGTCGAGTTCGCTCAGGAAATCGGCGCGGAAAACCGATGTGGTTTCCGCGGTGACCTCATCGCCTGCCTGGTCTTGCCCCGTTGCCGGGTCCTTCTCCGTCACGCACTACTCCTCACTGGCCGCTGATCTGCTACCTGGTCGCACCTGCCGGACATCTGTTGCGCCCAACCCCGAATCGTTGAGTCGACCGTACCGCGCAGCGGTACGTCATGTCCCCCGCACCGCGGGATCGTGTCGCCGGATGCCAGGCGCGTCCCGGCAGGCAGGCTAGCAACCGTCATTCCGACAACGTCGCCCGGTAGGCCTCGGTGCTCAGCAGCCCTGCCAGGCTCTGGTCCAGGCCCGCCGAATCCGCGTTTGCCACCTGGAGTTCCAGCAGCCACCCGGCGCCGTAGGGGTCGGAGTTCACCAGCTGTGGGTTCGCGTCCAACTCGGCGTTGACGGCGATCACCGAGGCGGTGATCGGCGCGTAGAGGTCGGAGACGGACTTGGTCGACTCCACCTCGCCGAACGCCTCGCCGGCGGTCACCTCGGTGCCCACGGCAGGTAGCTGAACGAAGACCACATCGCCCAGCGCCGCCTGCGCAAAATCGGTGATACCCACCCGGACGGCGTCGGGGCCGGTGCGGCGAACCCACTCGTGCTCGGCGGTGTAATACAGGTCGGACGGAACTGAACTTTCCGAACTCACGGTGATCGTGCTCCTTGCGCTGTCGGGCTCACTTGACTGGCTGAGCGTATTGGCGTGGTTTCGGTTGCCGCAACACGGTCACCTCAACGCGGTCCGCCTGTTGCACCGTCATCGCCCCGCCGAGCCGCCTGACACTGTCGACGGCCCCGCCGGGAATGTTCATCGCAGCCGCCAAAGTCGGCGGATCACCAATCGCCAGAACCGAATACGGAGGCGTCAGCGCGGTGCCGTCGAATTCCACCGCGCCGGGGGCTCCTGCCACCCATGAGTCCACGCCGATGCGCACCGCCCTGGTGCCGTCGCGAACCTCCATCGCCTCGGCACCGGCCGCCCGAAGCTCGTTGATCACGTCGAGCATCGTCTCGGGTGCTACCCCGCGGGCGGCGTCGTCGATGGTGATCACGACGCCGGGCCCGACCGCTCCCACGGTGCCGATCATGATGGCCAGTGCGGCGAGTCGCGCCTGGGCGTTCTCGATCGCGGCCTGATCGCTGCTCCCGGACTTCTGCAGGGCGTCGAGCGTTTGCTGCAGCTCGGCGACTTCGGTGCCCAGCGTGGCTTCACGTTGACGCAGCGAATCCAGCAACACCAACAGGTCGGCGGGCCGCGCCGTCTCCAGGGCGTCCTCGGAATCGTGCTGGCGGACCTGAGTGACGATCGCCACCCCCAGCAGCAGGCACAGCAGCAGGCCCAGCACGCTGAACAACGGTCCGGACCGCCCGTTCGGCGGCGCACTCTCCTGCCGGGGCGAGTGCGACAGCTCGTGTCTGCCGTGCGGCTCCGGATCGGTGCTACTCATGGGAGATCAGGCCCCGAACAGCCGTCGCCGCAACGCCGCCGCGTTGCCGAAGATCCGGATTCCCAGCACCACGATGATCGCGGTCGACAACTGCGTGCCGACACCCAACTGATCACCGAGATAGACCAGCAGCGCGGCCACCAGGACGTTGAACACGAACGACACGACGAATACCTTCGCGTCGAAGATCCGCTCCAGGTATGCGCGCAGCCCGCCGAACACCGCATCCAGTGCCGCCACCACCGCGATCGGCAGATAGGGCTGAACGACTTCCGGCACGCTGGGGTGAAAGACCAGTCCGAGCACGATGCCGGCGATCAGCGCCGCGATACCGATCATTGTGCAATCACTCCAGCCTCCCGAACCGCACCCCAGCCGACCGCGCCATCTGAAGCACCGCAACCCGCAGCGCAAGCTTGCGTCACGATGCCCCGATCTGTTTGGCAAATCGGACATCTCGTACCGATCCCGCCGGCAGGGTCAGGTCGACCGAGCCGCGCCCGTCGACCCGCACCACCACCCCGTAGGAGGCCTCGAGCAGACGGAGCCGGTACAGACCGGGGCTGCGGTCGAAGGTGTCGCGCAACTCACGTGGCGGACCGATGGCCTGCACTGCGTAGGGGCTATTGATCGGCTTGTTGTCGACCAGGATGGCGCCGCCGGCTTGGCGGATCGTGACGTTGGGGCCGATGCGGACATCGCCGATGGCGATCGCCTCGGCTCCGCTGGCCCACAGTGAGTTGACCACCAGCTGCAGGTCGCGGTCCAAGATGATCTGCTGACTGCCCGACACGCGCTGTTTGGAGGCATCGGAGAGGTTCCGTCCGGCGCCGGGGTCGGTCACGGTGACGACCACCCCGGGACCGGTGACGCGGGTGCCGGCGGATTCCAGGCTGAGCGCGTCCAGGCCGGCCAGCACCCGCTGGCCCTGGGCATCGTCGGCCAGCCGGTGCCGTTGTAGATCGTCGACCTGGTTGGCGTAGGCGTCGCGTTTGTCGGCGAGCTTGCCGGTGGCCGCTTCGGCCGCTCGCACGTTCGCGGCCAGAACCTGTTGAGCGTCACGCACCCCGGGAGCCACCGAGCGGGCCTGGGCCACTCCGACGGCGAACACGCTCGCCACCACCAGCGCCGCCAACGCCTTCCACACCCATCCCGCCGCGCGGGTTCTGGCGGGCAGCGGTGTACCACGGCGCCGGCGTCGAGCGGCCGCCGCTGCATAGCCGGGGTCGAGGTGTTCGGACAGCAGCGAACGCAGCAGCGAAGGCACCGCGAACGTGCGCGGGCGCCCGGCCTCATGGGCACCGGCGAAGCCCTGGGAGTCGTAGCCGCTCAGAGCGAAGAACGGTTCAGCCACCACTGACCTTCGGCATCCTGCGCACCACCAGCGTCACCTGGATCAGATACAGCACGAACGCCCACAGATACATGCCCAACCCCCAGATGAGGAAGCCCCATCCGGCCGACAACACGACCCGGCTGGCCAGGTTGTCCCACTGCCCCAGCAGGATCAGCGGAAACGCCGACATCAGCGCGAAGGTGCCCGCCTTGCCCACGTAGGTCACCGGCAGCGCCGTCAGGCCCCGACTGCGCAATGCCGGCAGGGTGGTGGCGAGCAGCAGATCCCGGGCCAACAAGACGCCGATGATCCACCAGGGCACCAGCCCCCGCACCCCGAACGCCACCGGAATCGCCAGCATGTAGAGCCGGTCTATCGCCGGATCGAGCAGGGCACCCAGCGTCGAGTACTGATTGAACAGGCGAGCCACTTTGCCGTCAGCCCAGTCGGAGGCACCGCTGAGCATCAGGGTCGCCACTGCCGGCCCGTCGGCCCGGGCGATCAGCAGCAGATAGAGGAAAAGGCCGATCAGGCCGAGCCGAGCCACGCTGATGACGTTGGGCACGGTGAGTACCCGGTCCTGAACGCGATCGGAGCTGGACCCGACAGTCATACCGACCCCCTAGCGGAAGATCCCGGGCAGGCTCAGCGCGTCCATGCTGTCGTCGCTCAGCGGGTTGTCCCGGACCATGTAGGTCCATGTCGAGGTGGGTCGCGCCAGCTTGGACAGGTCGACACCGGGCTCGGACTCGATCGCGTCCGAGGTCTCCAGGGTCTGCTGCGACGCCTCAATGGCGTCGGCGGCCAGCGAGGCGAAGGCGTCCAGCGCCATCCGGTGGAATTCGTCGAGCGGATTCTGCCGGCCCAACGCACGCAGGTGGATGCTCTCCCGAATGTCTGCCAGGAAGGCCAGGTGGTCGGCCCACCCTCGATCCAGGTGATAGAGCATGATCAGGCGGCAGATCTTCTCCAGCTTGGCCTCGCCGTCCTCACCCAGCTGCTTCTTGAGCTCCGCGTAGCGTTTGGGAGTGAGCTCGGCGAGCTCCTCGCGCGCGGCCGGAGTGGACAACAGGGTGTTGCGGCGCTCCACGATGATGGCGCGCTGCTGGGCTATCAACTGGTTGTAGCGCCAGGTGTTGGCGTGGATGTCGAGCAGTTTGCCCTCGGCGATGCGCTGCGCGTGGTCGAGCAGACCGGAGGCCTTCGGGCTCAGAATGCGGCCATCATCGTCGGTCTCGGTGGGCAGCTTGTTGTCTTCCAGGTTGGTCGCGGCGACATCGTCCTCCCAGCTGGAGAAGAACACCGACGACCCCGGGTCGCCCTGGCGGCCGGCCCGACCCCGCAACTGGTTGTCCAGACGCTGGGTGTGCTGCCGGCCGGTTCCGATGACATGCAGCCCGCCCAGCTCGACGATCTGGTCGTGGTCAGCCTCATCGGAACCGCCCAGCCGGATGTCGGTGCCACGCCCGGCCATCTGGGTGGAGACGGTGACCACCCCGAGCTTGCCCGCCTCGGCGATCACGGTGGCCTCTTCGGCGTCATTCTTGGCGTTGAGGACCACCGCCGGAACGCCGCGCTTACGCAGCCGCTCGTAGAGCTCTTCGGACTCCGCGACGTCGTGGGTGCCCACCAGCACCGGCTGTCCGGTGGCGTGCACCTCGACGATATGGGCCACGATCGCATCGTTTTTGGCCGCGGCGGTGATGTAGACCCGGTCCGCCTCGTCTTCGCGGATGTTGGGCATGTTGGGCGGGATCGGTGAGACTCCCAGCTGGTAGAACTGCCGCAGCTGCTCACCGGCAGCCAGGGCCGTCCCGGTCATGCCACACACGGTGGGGTAACGGTTGACCAGGGCCTGCACCGTGATGGTGTCGAGCACCTCGCCGGTCTCGGTGGTCTCGATGCCCTCCTTGGCCTCCACCGCGGCCTGCAGGCCGTCCGGCCAGCGCTGCAGGGCGGCGATGCGACCGCGCGAGGCGTTGATCAACTGCACCTTGCCGTCGCGCACGATGTAGTGCACGTCGCGCTGCAGCAGCACGTGGGCATGCAGCGCCACGTTGATCTCGGTGAGCGTGGAGACCACATGCTCCTCGGAGTACAGGTCGATTCCGCCGAGCGCCTTCTCCACCTTGCGGGCACCCACCTCGGTGAGGTGGATGTTGCGGCGGTCCTCGTCGGAGTCGTAGTCCACGCCGGGCTTGAGCCGGCCCACCAGGTGGACGATCTCCATCCGCGGGGTCTCCCGGTGGGTGGTGCCGGCCAGCACCAGCGGCACCAGTGCCTCGTCGACCAGCACCGAGTCGGCCTCGTCGATCAGCGCGACATCGGGGTTGGGCGATACCAGGTCCTCGACATCGGTGACCAGCTGATCACGCAGCACGTCGAAGCCGATCTCGTTGACCGATGCGTAGGTGACGTCGCATTGGTAGGCCGCACGTCGCTCGGCCGGCGTGGACTCCTCGGTGATCCACCCGACGGTGACGCCGAGTGCCTCCAACAGCGGGCCCATCCATTCGGCGTCGCGGCGGGCCAGGTAGTCGTTGATGGTCACCACATGCACGTGCCGGCCGCCGATGGCGTAGCCGGCGGCCGCGATGGCGCCCGACAGGGTCTTGCCTTCGCCGGTGGCCATCTCGACGACATCGCCGGCCAGCATTCGCAGCGCGCCCTGCAGCTGGACGTCGAACGGGCGTTGTCCGATGCTGCGTTCGGCGGCCTCGCGGGCGATCGCCAGGAACTGCGGGATGTCCGAGGCGTCGGCCAGGTCCTTCAGCTTGAGCAGTTGCGCAGCCTGACGCAGCTTTTCGTCGTCGAGCCCAGCGGCCTTCTCGGCGTACTCGGCGGCGGCCGTGACCTCGGCCATCGAACGACTCTGGTTCTTTTCGGTGCTGGCGCCCAGCAGTTTCCAGAATCTCCCGCTGAGGCGACCCGACTTGGTTCGCGTTCCGGAGTCAGTCTTGGAGGTGTTAGCCACAGCACAACGGTACGCGGTAGCCACCGCCCGCGAGCCGGGGGCACCACCGCGTCGGCGGGTCACTGCGGCAATCCTCACCCGGCGCGACGCGCCCGCCCTGCGGTAGGTTTCGCACGGGGTTCTCGATTCGTTGATCGGCCGCGACGCGGTTCCGGCGATGGAGACGGCAAGGAGACATCGACAGTGGACTCGAAGCTGTTCAATCCATCTATCGACTGGGCGCATGCGTTACCCGATTCCCTGGTGTGGATCGCGATGGCCTGGAGCATCAGTGCCGTCGGGGTGCTGGCCGTGGCGGCGCTGCTGCGGGTCAGCACCCGCTGGGGACGCCAGTTCTGGGAGATCAGCGGGCCCTACTTCACCGGACGAGAGAGCGTCCGGGTCTGGGTGATGCTGGGCGTGCTGCTGCTGTCGGTGATCACCGCGGTGCGGCTCAATGTGCTGTTCAGCTTCCAGGGCAACGACCTGTATTCGTCGCTGCAGACCGCGTTCCAGGGCGCTGCAGGCAACGATGAGGCCGTCAGGGAGTCTGGCGTGCACGGCTTCTGGATGTCGATCGCGATCTTCAGCGTGATGGCGGTGCTGCATGTGGCCCGGGTGATGCTCGACATCTACCTGACCCAGCACTTCATGGTGAACTGGCGGATCTGGCTGACCGAACGCCTTACCGGTGACTGGTTGGACGGCCGGGCCTACTATCGGGCCCGCTTCGTCACCACGCCGCTGGACCCGGCCGTGGGCGAGGCCATCGAAGGCGCTATCGACAACCCCGACCAGCGCATTCAGCAGGACATCGACATCTTCACCGCGGGCAATGGCGCCAGCGTCAACGCACCGGCCAACAGCACCGGCAGCACGCTGCTGTTCGGTGCCGTGCAGTCCATGGTCACCGTGGTGTCATTCGCCGCGATCTTGTGGAACCTCTCTGGCACCCTGACCGTCTTCGGGTTCGACATCCCGCGCGCGATGTTCCTGATCGTGCTGGTCTACGTGACGGTCGCGACCATCGTCGCGTTCTGGATCGGCCGGCCGCTGATCCGACTGAGTTTCCGCAACGAGCTCACCAACGCCGCCTTCCGCTACGCGCTGGTGCGCGTGCGCGACGCGGCCGAATCGGTCGCGTTCTACCGGGGCGAGCTGGCCGAGCGAATCCAGTTGCGGACCAGGTTCCGCGCCATCGTCTCGAACTACCTGGCGTTCGTGAACCGAACCATCGGGTTCGCCGGCTGGAACCTGTCGGTGAGCCAGGCGATCGTGCCGCTGCCCTGGGTGATCCAGGCGCCGCGACTGTTCGACGGACAGATCATGTTCGGCGGGGTCGCGCAGACCGCGTCGGCGTTCGGCAGCATCTCGGACTCACTGTCGTTCTTCCGCAACGCCTATGACAACTTCGCCGGCTACCGCGCCTCGATCATCCGGCTGCACGGGTTGCTGGAGGCCAATCGCGAGGCCAGGGAGCTGCCCGAGCTGCTGGTCAAACCCAGCCCGGACGACAGCGTGGCCCTGGAGGGCGTCGAGGTGCGCAGCCCCGAGGGTGTCCCGCTGATCGAGGCACTCGACGTGCAGCTGGGCACCGGTGACGCACTGATGATCGCCGGCCCGTCGGGCAGCGGCAAGACCACGTTGCTGCGCAGCCTGGCGCAGCTGTGGCCGTACGCCTCGGGCACCCTGCGCCGACCGGATGCCACCAACGCCACCATGTTCATCTCGCAGTTGCCCTACATCCCGCTGGGTGACCTGCGCACGGTCGTGTCCTATCCACTGGAGGTCGGCGAGGTCACCGACGCGGCCATCGTGGAGGCGCTGAACAAGGTGTCCCTGCCGAATCTGGTCGACCGGCTCGACGACGTCGAGGACTGGGCCAAGGTGCTCTCGCCGGGCGAGCAGCAGCGGGTGGCGTTCGCCCGAATCCTGTTGACCCGGCCCAAAGCCGCGTTCCTGGATGAGTCGACGTCAGCGCTGGACGAGGGGTTGGAGCTGGCGCTGTACCGACTGCTGCGCAGCGAACTGCCCGACACCATCCTGGTCAGCGTGAGCCATCGGCACACCGTCCGCCAGCACCATCACCACGTGCTCGAACTGCGCGGCCAGGGCCGCTGGGAGCTCAGCCCGGTCTAGCGCGCGGCCGCGTGCGCTCCGGCGCGCCGGCCGAAGAACGAGCCCTCCCCCAGCTGGGTCCCGCTGGCGTACCCCTTGCCGTCCTGGGCGATGTTGGCGGCGCAGGCGCCGGCGGCGTACAGGCCCGGTATCGGGCTGCCGTCGGCGTGCAGCACTTCGCCGTCTACCGATGTCGCCAGCCCACCCATGGTGAAACCGGCGTACATCGCCTTGCCCAGGGTCAGATCGAACGCACCCCACGGCCCGGTGTCCTGCGGAGCCAAGAACGGCGGCTGCTTGTGGAAGTCCGGGTCCTGCCCCTGAGCCGCGTACGTGTTGTAGCGGTCCAGGGTGGCCACCAGGTTTCCTTCCGGAATGCCCAGTGCGGCTTCCATTTCCGGCACCGTCTCCCATCCGTCGATGAGCGGCACCAACGGCACCTGCGGCTTGCGCATGTGCGCCTCGTCGACGATCAGGTACGCCGCGCTGTCCGGTTGGTCCATCACAAAACCCGACGTCCGTGAGTGATAGGAGTCCTCGGCGACGAAGCGCTTGCCGTCGGAGTTGACGATGATCCCGGTGAGCAGGATCGACGGCGGATAGACGGGCGCGGTGATGAATATCTGATCCATGTGCTTGGTCGCGCCGCCGGCCGAGATGCCCATCCGGATGCCCAGGCCGTCGTCGTAGGTGTTGCCCAAGACGAAGGGCTTCTCCGCAAGCTTGGGCGTGTGCTGCGCCACCATCTCCGGGTTCATCACGAAGCCACCGGCGGCGATCACCACCGACTTCGCCTTGATGACACCACTTTCGGTGAAGTGCTTCCATGCCACGCCCACCACGGCACCGGAGGCGTCGGTGACCAGACCGGTAGCACCGGTCTCGTAACGGATTGCCACGCCGAGACTGTCGGCCCGCTTGAGCAGTAGGTCGATCGCCATCTTGGCGCCCTGGGTGTCGCCGGGCACCGGGACCTTGTGTCCGCGCGGGGCCGGAATGGCCTCGTTCAGGAACGGCCACACCTTCTCGTTGCCGGTGTACATCAGCCCTTCGGTGTTGGGCTGGATGACCGCCTTCTCCGGGTAGAAGCTGCGCTCGAAAGCGATGCCCAGGTCTTCGAGCCAGTTGAAGTGTTCGACGCTGCCGTCACAGTAGGCCCGGATCTTGTCGTGCTCGGGCTCGCGCGACACCGCGACGAGGTACTTGTACATCTCTTCCGGCGAGTCGGAATGTCCGGTGGCCTGCTGGACGGCGGTGCCGCCGCCGAGGTAGAAGTGGCCGCCGGCCATGGAGGTGGTACCGCCGGCTTCGGCGGCGCGCTCCAGCACCAGGACCCGGGCTCCGGCTGCCGCCGCCGTGACCGCCGCGCAGCCACCGGCGATGCCGAAGCCGATCACCACGACATCCACCTCGTCGGACCACTCCGAAACTGCTTCGGCGCTGGTGGTTTCGGGGATCTGGGTGCTCACCGTTGCTCCTGTTTGATGTACTCGAACACGGACCGGATCTCAGCGGGGATGTAAGCGATCTCCAGGTAGGGGATGCCGGCGTCCGGAGCTGAGACGTACGCGAATTGCATACCGCCGGGCATGACACCCTGGGCAACCACCGGGGCGCCCCGATCGGCGGCGTCGTTCAGCATAGCTGCGAAGTCGTTCGGGTCCTCGGCCTCGATGCAGACATGGTGCAGGCCTGGCCCGCCGGCATGCAGGAAGTCGGTGTAGAGGCTGCGCCCGCGAACCGGTGCGATCAGCTCCAACTGCATGTCGCCGACATAGCTCAGTGCGATATCGGCCACGAAATCCGCCGGTTCGCCGAGGTAGGTGCAGGTGTCTGGAGCGAAGTGCACCCCGGGCATCCGGATCCACTTGCGGACGCCCAGCAACGCGGTCAGGGTCGATTCGGTGGCGTCCAGGTCGTTGGCCACCCAGGCGATCTGGATCGGCGGACGGGGCGTCGTGGTCACGGCGGTGGAGCCTGTACGCCGACGTCCTCGCGGACCTGCTGGGAGATCGCCGACCACGACACGGCCGCGGGGTACTCGCCCCACACGCTGTTGAACAGGCCGACGATGCGGGCCGGGCCGCCGTCTGGGATGGCATACACCGGCCCGCCGGAGTCACCCTGCTGACTGCGGATGCTGCGACTCATGGTGAACCAGCCGTTGTTGATCCGTTCGATGGCGCCGCAGGTCTCTCCGGTGACGATGCCGAAGTGGCAGACCGGTTCGCCCGGATTCATCTCGCGGTCCGGACCGGCCTGCAGCTGCAGGCCACCCGGCAGCACATCGTTGACCTCAACGTCGTCGGCCAAGACGATCGAAGCGTAGTCGGCGATCACCTGGTCGGTGTTGACGGTGGAGCCGTTGGGTGTGTTGTCACGGAACGTCGCCAAGCGGCCGATGAACCGCCCGCCCCGGTCGGTGACCGCACCACTGCCCCGGCAATGGCCGGCGGTGAAGGCCACCCGCAGCACCGGGTCAACGTAGCCCAGGGTGCACACGTGGGTGTCTTGGCGGATCTCCATGCCGGGAAACACCAGCACCCCATCGGCTCGGGCCATGACCACCGTGGGGCCGGCGGTTGCGGCACCGATCCCCATCACCATCGCCAGCACCCGCGCAACGAGCCTGCGCAACCGTCGACTCCTATCGTTGTGGGCCGGTTTCGGTCCGGCCGGACCAAGCCAGGCGTGGCGCAGCGCGGCGGCCCGGCCCCTGGGGATCCGGGCCGCCGCGTCAGCGTCGCGCGGCGATCAGGGGATCGTCAGCTCCTGACCGGGGTGGATGAGGTCGGGGTTGGCGATACCGCTGGCCTCCGCGATCTGCGGGTACTTGTTGCCGTCACCGTAGAACCGCTCGGCGATGGCGAACAAGGTGTCACCGGAGACCACGGTGTAGGTGCGGGCCGCGGGTGCGGCCTCCTCGACGGGAGCTTCTTCAGCGGGAGCCTCTTCGGCCTTCGGCTCCTCGGGCGGCGGCGCGTCGGTCTCGGTCTTGGTGGACCAGGCCGCGCCGTCGGCGGCGTACAGCACCAGGTTGCGGTCGTCCTGCAGAACCAGCTTGACGTCCTTCTTGCCCTTGGTGTCGGTGTGCCAGATCGGCTTGTCGGCGGTGTAGATCACGAAGTTGCCGTCCGACTGCACCTCGGCGCGCACCACGTCGTTGCCGTTGGTGCCCGACGCCCAGACAGCCTTGCCCCGCGCTGCCAGCACCAGGTTGCCGTCGTCCTGCAACATCAGGGTGTATGCCCCGTTATTGGAGGTCAGCGACTCACCCTTGACCAGCTTCTTACCTGCGGTGAGCGTGTCTCCCAAGCTCTGTGCCACGTTGTCCCCTTCTTCTCGGAACGCCGCGATCTGAATCGGCGGGCGTTGTCGCTCGGATGCGACGTTCGCCAGCCTAGGCGAACACCCGGCGGTGCGCCGCTCATTACGTCAGGGTGATTTCGGTGCCCCCGCACGGGCCGGCTCGCGGACGCCGGGCTGCCAGCCGGGCGGCCCGAAGATATAGCCCAGCCGGTCGCGCCAGCGAGTCGCGCTGCGCACGTCGGCGATGATCGAGGCGTACTCGTGGAACTGCAGAGTGATGATGTTGTAGGTGTCGACCGGCTTGGTCAGCCCGTAGTGCGGACGAAACCGCTCCGGGGTGAAGCTGCCGAAGATCCGGTCCCAGATGATGAGGATGCCGCCATAGTTGCGGTCCAGGTACTCCGGATCCATACCGTGGTGTACCCGGTGATGCGACGGAGTGTTGAAGATGAACTCCACTGCGCGCGGCAACTTGTCGATCCGTTCGGTATGCACCCAGAACTGGTAGACCAGGCTCACAGTGAAACTGGCGAACACCATCCACGGCGGAATACCCAACAACGGCAAGGGAATCCACATCAGGATCTCACCGCTGTTGTTCCACTTCTGGCGCAGCGCGGTGGCGAAATTGAAGTAGCGGCTGGAGTGGTGGGCCTGATGGGTGGCCCAGATCAGCCGGATCCGATGCGCGATCCGGTGGTAGGTGTAATAGAGCAGGTCCACACCGACGAGCGCTATGACCCACGTGTACCAGCGCTGCGGCGACAGATGCCACGGCGCCACATAGGTGTAGATGGCCGCGTAGCCCAGCAGCGCGACGAATTTCCAGCCGGCGGTGGTGGCCATGGACACCAAGCCCATCGAGATGCTGGCCCACGCATCCTGAGTCCGATACCCGCCGACGGGCACCACCTCGGCCTCGGACTGCTCCAGTTTGCGTGCGGCCAACCACTCCAACGTCAGCAGCAGCAGGAAAAAGGGCACGGCGAAGATAACCGGGTCGCGCATCGGCCCGGGCAGCACCGATAACACACCTGCGAACGCTTCCACCGTCGCTACCTCCGGAACATCAGCCTAGCCGTCGATCCGATCACTCCGGCGACAGCGACGACTGGTCCTCGGCATGCCACTGCACCGCGTAGACACCTGGCTGCAGGGACAGTTCGGCGACCAGGCGCTCGAGCCGGTCCGGCGCCCGACTGTCCGACAACATGGTGGCGGTGAGGGCGATGTTGTCGTCGCCCACACGACCGGTGTGGATCCCCCGCAGAATCAGATCATTGCTTGCGGTGTGTTGGACGATCTGGGCGCGCAGGTACTTCTCGGACTTCGGCCGGCAGACCACCTGCACCTCGTACGGCGACTGCGGTTCGTCCTCCTCCACATGCTGGTCTCGGTCGATCAACCGGCCGAGCGGGCGCAGCAACAGGTGAGTACCGATGACTGCTCCGGTACCGATCAATGCGAACGCCAGATCCCCGGCCGCCGCCAGCACGCCCACCGCGGCCGAACACCACAGCGTGGCCGCGGTGTTGAGGCCACGGACGTTGAACCCCTCACGCAGGATCACCCCGCCGCCGAGGAACCCCACGCCCGAGACCACATAGGACGCGACGCGGGTGGAGCTGGCGTCCCCCGCGGCCACGGCGTACAGCACGAACAGCGTCGCACCGGCGGCGACGAGAGCGTTGGTACGCAATCCCGCCATCCGGGCACGCCACTGTCTTTCCAGCCCGATCAGTGCACCGCAGCCCAGCCCGACAGCCAGTCGCAAACTGAACTCGGCGACGCTCAGCGTCTGCATGACCTCAACGATGTCACATGCCTAGCCGGCGACAACCGGCCGAGCCATCACTGTGGGCTTGAAGCCGTACCGGGGTGCGGCGAAGCCGTAGTTGCGCTGGCCCGCACCGGCCAGCGGCACACCGGGCATGCCGGCGGCGCCGGCCTGCGGCGGGTGGGCGGAGACCGTCCAGCCGGTGGCCGCGACCGAGGTGCCCGGGGCGTTGCTCGTGGGCACCGAAGCCGCCCAGGTGTGCGGCACCGACAGCCCCCCGACCGCAGCGGACTGCCCCATGCTCGCCGAGGCCGCGTTGAGCCCGGCGCCAAGCCCTTGTCCTCCCGTGGCCATACCCAACGCGCCGAGCGTCGGCGTGAACGGGTCGATCGCACCCAGGCCCAGCGGGTCACCGGCCGCAATGGCTGCACCACGCACCACCGCCATGTCGGCGGCGAAACTGGAGACCGCAGCCGCGCCCATCGGGCTGAACGAGCTGCTCATCAGGTTGGTGATGCCGTTGGTCAGGTCGCCCGTGCTGATCCCTTCTCCCTCGAGCGGCGTCGCGAGTGCCTGCAGCGCCTGCGGTGTGTTGGCGATCGCCTGGGACAGCGTGTCTTGAGCGCTGGTCGTTGCCGCCGTCCCGGCCGCCTGGTTAACCGCGCCCTGCTGGGCCCCCTGAGCCGAAGGGTCGGCGATCTCCCGCGGCGAGCTGAACGGTGTGACCGTGGTGGCCGCCGCCGACGCCGCTGCGTAGCCGTACATCGCCGCGGCGTCTTGGGCCCACATCTGCCCGTACTGCGCCTCGGTGGCTGCGATCGCCGCGGCGTTCAGGCCGAGGAAGTTGCTGGCCACCAGCGCAGCGAGCTGGGCGCGGTTGGCGACGATCAGCGGCGGGGGCACCGTCATCGCGTACGCCGCGTCGAAGGCCGCGGCGGCCGCCCTGGCCTGACTGGCGGCCTGCTCCAGCTGGGCGGCGGTGACGCCCATCCAGACCGCATAGGGCGCTGCCGCGGCTGCCATCGCGTTGGAGGCCGGACCCATCCAGCCTTCGCCGACGAGGCCGTTGACGATCGCCTGGTAGCCGACCTCGGCCGACATGAGTTCTGCCGCCAATTTGTCCCAGGCTCCCGCGGCCGCCATCATCGGTCCCGAGCCGGGGCCGGTGTAGATGCGAGCCGAGTTGATCTCGGGGGGAAGTGCGCCGAAGTCCATGGTATTGCTCCTTTTTGCTCACTGGTTTTGCCATGAGTGGCTGGTCTTGTGGGGTGTGCAGGCACGGTCGATGCCCGAAATGGGTTGCGGCCGTATTTCAGACGGCAGGACGGATCGGGACAGCCGGCTATGGCGACATACCGGGGCTGGGCACGCCAAACACATCGCTTGCCCGATCAAGAGTTCGACGGGTCAATCGATTTCAGGACATGCCGAAGCCTGGCGCCCTCCGCGGGGAATGGCACGCCAGGAACAGAACTCAGCGCCGGTGCGAATCACATGGTGAAAGCGGTACCGAGATCGAGGGAAACGAACATCGATCTCGGATAGGAACTATCACTCGGACTCAATGTCGCTCTCACCTCCTCTCGGCCTGGGCACGCGCGGGTGCCTGCACATAAACACGACGAGGAGGAGTCGCCCGGAAATACCGGACTACTTCGCACCCCTCTCGTCAGAGCTTCGGCACCACACGGCGTGTCCGTGCCTGCGCAAAGATCGCAGGCCGGAAGCCACTTGGGCTCAACCCTTAATCCGGGAGGAGCTGTCCTGACCCGGGGCGTCTTTCGACGTTCGGGGTCAGTGGCCTATATCCGTGTAGACGCCTCACCTAACGAGGTGCTTGTCTGATCATAGTGCATCAGCGGGGCGTAACGGTCAATCCACACCGCCGGGTCGCCGGCGACGTACTGGAATTCGACTGTGAAACAAGCGATGGCTTCCTCCCCTGGCCGGAAATGACCCACGCCCCAACGCAAAACGCGGCAGTACACCCGTGGATCGGGTGTGCTGCCGCGCTGCGAACTGCGGGACACTCAGGCCCAGCTGGAACCAACCGAGGCGTCGGTGTTGGCCATGTTGTTGCCGGCCGACTGAACCTTCTGACCGTGCGAGTTGGCCTGCTGGTAGATCACCGCGAAGTTGCGGCCCA
>NZ_MVHH01000069.1 GCF_002086515.1 Mycolicibacter arupensis | reverse complement strand
GCTCGAAGACGCTCCGCCGCCCCCGCCGCCGGATTGGGGGGCACCCCCGCCCGATTTCGCGGCGAGCTGGTCCATGCCGGCGCCGCATGCCCTTCCCCCGGGCGTGGTCAACGAGAACGGCATGCAGGTCAAAACGATCCTCGTCGCGCGCAGCATCAGCGAGACGTTCCCGCAGATCAACAACATGATCGGGGTGCGGCCCGACGGCCAGCGCTGGCATCCCTCAGGTCTGGCCATCGACGTGATGATTCCCAATCCCGGCAGCCCGGAGGGCATCGCGCTGGGAGACCAGATCGTCGACTACGTCCGACAGAACGCTGACCGTTTCGCCATGCAGGACGCGATCTGGCGCGGTACCTACTACACCCCGGCAGGACCCAGCGGCCGCGGCAACGGCCACTTCGACCACGTGCACATCACCACGTTCGGTGGCGGATACCCCGACGGCAGCGAGGAATACCTCGGCGGCGGATAACGGTCAGCGCACCGGCTCGTTGGCGTTGCCGGCCTGCCATTGCGACCAGGGCACGTTCCAGTCTCCGAGCCCCTCGGTGCCGGGCAGCGGCGAGCCGATGGTGTTGTTGATCTGCACCACGTCCCCGCGCTTGACGTGGTCGTAGAACCACAGCGCGTTGCTGGGGCTGACGTTGATGCAGCCGTGGCTGGTGTTGGAGTAGCCCTGCGCACCCACTGACCACGGCGCCGAGTGCACGAAGATGCCGCTGTAGGAGATCTGGGTGGCCCAGTCGACGTCGGTGCGATACCCGTTGGGCGAGTTGACCGGAACCCCGTAGGTCGACGAATCCATGACGATGTGCGCGAAACGTTCACCGACGATGTAGGTGCCGTTGTTGGTCGGGGTGCTCTCCTTGCCCATCGACACCGGCATGGTCTTGGCCACTTCGCCGTTGATGCGCACCACCATCGACTTGGTGTCGTCGTCGACGGTGGCGATCACCTCGTCGCCGATCACGAAATGGCTGGCGGCGTTGTCCTGCCCGTACACCCCGTTGCCCAGGTCCACCCCGTAGGTGTTGACCTGCACGTCGACATTGGTTCCGGGTTTCCAGAACGCCTGCGGACGCCAGCGCACCTCGCGATTGTTCAGCCAGTAGAAGGCACCCGCCACGGGCGGATCGGTGGTGATCGTGATGGCCTTCTCGGCCGCCTCGCGGTCAGCGATGTTCTCGTCGAACCGAATCGCCACCGGCTGGCCCACGCCAACGACTTCGCCGTCGCGCGGCATGACGTAGGGCATGGTCAGGTTCTGCGGCGAGTGGGTCTGAAAGGTCATCTGCCGGCTGGTGACGCCGCCGAGTCCCAACGCCTTCGCGTTGACCGTGTAGCGCTTGTTGTAGCCGAGCTGCTCGGATGTCGCCCAGGTCAATCCATCAGCACTGAGCTTGCCGTCCACCACGGCGCCGTACTCGTTGACCATGGTGACCGAATCCAGCACGCCGTCCTCGGCGGTGACTGTCACCGGTGCGTCCACCGCCACGCCGACGGCCTTGTCGGTGACCGACGCGGTGACCTTGGGAATCAGCAGGTCCGCGAACGGGGTGCCCTTGTCGGTGATGATCTTGGCCGCTTCGGCGTCGGCGTGCCCACCGCACGCACTCACGCTCAGCCCCGCGGCCGCGACCACCAGCAATGCCGCTGCCCGGGACCCGAACCCCCGGCAGCGGTGTGCCAAACCAACCTGCCCCATGCTTTTCCCACCTGACCGTGCTGCTGCTGCTCGCAGGCAGTCTAGTGGGTAATCGCCCCTCCCGCTGAGCCCTTCACTTGCGCCCCCTCGCACCAGCTGATTTCGTCTGGCGGCAGGACGCCTGTTATTGTCTCTTTCGCGGTCACGACCGCAAAGCGCCGTTAGCTCAGTTGGTAGAGCAGCTGACTCTTAATCAGCGGGTCCGGGGTTCGAAACCCTGACGGCGCACTTTTTTACTCGCGAGAGCTGTCTGCTCATCGCCAATCTCCATGAGGCCGGTCTGGCTTCGTGTGCCCGCCGGGCATCAATCGCCCATCGAGGCGGAATCCGCCC
The DNA here is from genome assembly GCF_002086515.1 of Mycolicibacter arupensis. GTDB lineage: Bacteria > Actinomycetota > Actinomycetes > Mycobacteriales > Mycobacteriaceae > Mycobacterium > Mycobacterium arupense. Next base: position 11,897 of record NZ_MVHH01000069.1, on the reverse strand, counting down.
TCCCGCACACCCTGCGGCCAATCCTGCCGCTGATCGACCGCGCGCCGACAGCGTGCGAGCACACCACCTCATCGCTTGCTCATTTGCGCAATGTTGAAAGTTTACCTAGCGTTCACCTTCTAAGTTAGGCCCCCCTAAGGCTAACCGCTATTATCTGGTTCGCAGGAACCTGAACCCTAATCATGAGCCATCGCACAGCAGAGCATGAGGAGACACAGACATGGAGAGCGTTATGCAGCCCGATACCAGATAGTACCCATACCGGCCGGACGTCCCGCTTCGCGGCCGCCGGCGTCGCCCTGATGGGCGCCAGCCTGATCGCCGCGACCCCCGTCGCACCGATACTGCCGAGCACCCAGCACCACGCTGTGCAGCTCACCGCAGACTTCCTCGGCCTGTCGTCACTGTTCGAACGAACCGTGGACAACGTCACCGATCTGATCAACAACGCCAACGTCTTCGACGTCTTCGAGCAGGTTGGCAGCAACTGGTTTGACTACGGGCACCTGATCGTCGGCATGGAGAACGCTCCGCTGGACGACCGTCCGCAGGACCCCGAGCCGCGGACCATCACCTCGGGTTTTGCCGGCATCGGTGAGGCGCTCGACAAGATGATCTTCGGCGCTGACGGGATGTCCCAGGGTCACGAAAAGTACCCGGGGCTGGAAGGACTGTTCGAGCAGATCTCCGGATCGCTCAAGGATGGCGACATCTACAGTGCCTTCAACTACGTGAACATCTGGCTGTTGTACGGCATCGAAGAGGCGGGCAAGTCCCTGGGCCCGGTGCTGTCCATCCCCGCCCGCGAGATGGAGAACATCTCGAGCCTGTTCAACGAATTCACTGGGCCGCTTGTGGGTTGGGCCATGATCAAGCAGGTCGCCGACGTGCTGATGTCCCCGGCGATCGGCGCCATCTATCAGACGCTCCAAAACACCAGTGAATTCTTCAGCGGCGACATCGGTGCACTTTTCAACATGCCCGCCGACGTGCTGAACACGGTCCTCAACGGCTACATCGTGCCTGAGACGGAGAGCGTCTTCCGGGGCCTGCTCACCGAGAACGGCCTCTTCGACCTGCTGCTGAACCAGTGGCCGGCGCGTGCCGCCGAGGCGCTCGAGGTCGGCACCGCTGACCTGCCGGTCAACGCCGTGGTCCTGCTGCCGGCCGCCGAAGCCGGCCCCGATCTGCTGGACAGTGCTGCACTGGACGGTGGGGCAGTGGACGCCGGCTTGCTGAGCGGTGGCCTGCTGGACCTCTTCGGCCTCTGAGTCGGTAGACGCAGAAGGCGACCTGAGGAGGTCTATCGCTTCGTAGAGTTGTAGAACGCAGTCAGCGGCTGGGACGGAACCCCTGGGATTCCTTCCCAGCCGCTGTACTTTGTGGCAGACGACGCCAACGCTCTACCCGCACCAGTGACACTTGCGAGCGAACTAGCACTGCGCCGACGCGCGGCTCAGCGGTTACGGAACCGGCGAATGGCCACGACGAGGATCAGACCGCCCACACCGGCCAGCGAAGCCAGCACCGCGGGCTGCGTGACGATCTCCACCGCCCGGGCCTTGGCACGGTCGGCCAGGCGACGGGGGTTGGCCCGGTCCGCCAGAATGTCGACCGTCGATGCCAGCTGATTGCGGGCCTGATCGATGTCCTTCTTGATCGTGTCGGGATCGCGTTCCGCCACTGTCGTCCTCCCTATCCGATGCTGCCCCTGTGGAACTACCCTAGAGCAGCCGGAGTCGGCCTCACGCTCCGGCGAGCAGAAAGGGGCTTCTCAGTGACCGACCCAGCGACCGGCACCGCACGCCTGGCGCCCGGCGATCAAGCACCTGCGTTCAGCCTTCCCGACGCCGACGGCAACACCGTCTCACTGGCCGACTATCGGGGACGCCGAGTCGTCGTCTACTTCTACCCGGCTGCGTCGACCCCCGGTTGCACCAAGCAGGCCTGCGACTTCCGGGACAACCTGCACGACTTCAACGACGCCGGACTCGATGTGGTCGGCATCTCCCCCGACAAGCCTGCCAAGCTCGCCAAATTCCGCGATGCCGAGGGGCTGACCTTTCCGCTGCTGTCCGACCCTGATCGGGCGGTGTTGGCGGCGTGGGGCGCCTATGGCGAGAAGAAGATGTATGGCAAGACCGTGCAGGGTGTGATTCGCTCGACTTTCGTGGTCGACGAGCAGGGCAAGATCGCCGAGGCCCAGTACAACGTCAAGGCTGCACATACAACAACAAAGATCAAAAAGATCCTTGCCGAGTTCGGCGCACCGCCGGCTGCCGAATAACCCAGGGGCAATACCTACTTGATGGTCTCTGGGCAGATCGTTTTCTGGGCCAGCGGAACCAACCGAGCACCGTCACCGAACATCCCGTTCGGGTAGGCAGCTAGGACTTCGGGCAACGTCTGACCGTTGCGAAGCCGGTTGCACGTCTCCATACCCGAAGCTGCGACCCCTCCGGGGTTGAACACCATCATGCCGATGTCGATGCCCTGCTCGCGTACTGCGTTTTCGAAATCGGCGGGGGTTGCGGATGCCGGTGAGGCGAGCAGGACAGCGGCAGGAACGGCCAGAGCGACGAGTATCAGCTTCATGGACCTAGTTTTACCTCGCTGAACTGACATCCGCTCCACGGGCATGTCTTCCCGATGCCAACGTGGGCCTGACGTAGCGTTGATCTCGTGCCCGCGATCTACCACTACACAGATGCGCAGGCATTCGCGAAGATCATCGAGAATGCCGAGCTGTGGGCAACAGATTTTAGGTATCTGAATGATTCCCGAGAGTTCAGATACGCGTGGAAACCGTTCGTAAAGGCATTGCGGAATCTATCACCCGCTGGAGGTGATTACTCTGAGACTTATAAAGCCCAGATTACGATCTTACAGGAAACGAATAGCATAAAGCTCGCTAACCTCGATTCAAGCGTTTTCGTTGCCTGCTTTACAGAGCGCCGTGATGCAATAAGTCAATGGAGTCGCTATGGCGCAAATGGGCACGGTGTTGCGCTAGGTTTTAACGCCGAGGCCATCGCGAAGGTCAGAGCGCCCTTGTATAGCCTAACGCCGATGCTGTGCAATGTGCAGCCCGAACAAATGGCGTCTCTACATAAGGTCAATTACGGTAAAGTGGCGCGTCGTGTACATGTGGACCGCTTGATTCAGATGGTAAAATCGTGCGGCAAGCAGGATGGTGTCGATACTCAATACAGGATCGGTAACCTGATTTCCATGTTTCCTGCCCTAATAGAATCTCTAAGCCTGACAAAAGATAGCGGCTTCAAAGACGAGCGCGAGCACCGTCTTGTATTACATGAATTTCAAGGATACACCGATAAGTGGCGAGAGATTCTTTCTCGCCAACCACAGCCGTATTCGGATCTAGCTAAAACGTCGCCCCTGACTGTCGATGTACAGTTCCGGGCAGCAGGGCCATCCCTATTCAAACCATACATTTTACTTCCGTTTGACCGTTCCGCACTCATGGAAGTCGTGATAGGTCCATCCAACAAAAATAATCTTACGAAACCCACCGTAGAGAAATTTCTACGACGATACGGGTTCTCCAATACCGAGGTATCTTTGTCAAAACGGCCATACCAAACGTAATCGGTCGTACCCTACCGGGAGAGTCTAGCCGACCAGCCCGTTGCGTCTGATGATCGAGTTATGCCAGTCCGCTACCGATACACCCGCTGCATTCATCACTGGGCCGACCCTGCGGTCGGCACCGATGAACTGGCTCAGTGCCGCGAGATAGGCATAAAGACCACCGGGGTAGCGCCATTCATCAGCCGAACGCAATTCGTCCGGCAGCGTGGCGACTAGAGGTGCGTAAACACTGTTAGCGTCTGAAACGTCGGCCACGGAGCACACGCAGATTGGCTAGTTGTTCTTCGGGCGTATAAACGGGCGCAGGAGGTGTTTCAAGCTCGTGCTTTTCCGGTTCATCTCGTGCAAACGGAGGATCGCCGGGGCTGTAAACCCGGACAACACCGGGCATCATGCGGCGGCTCCAATCCGCCGACGCCACCTGTCCCGCACATCTCTGCGCCTGGAAATTGCCCGCCATTTTTCAGGGTTGGCAGCTCGCCAACGCAACTGTCTAGCCGCTTGCTGTTCGGGAGTGGCCTTTTGACGCTCGCTATTGGCGAGGTTCCGGCACGTCTTGCAAGTTCCGTTCAGACCCCGGTAACCATCTGACCGGGGATAGAACTGGTCCAGCGTTTGCGGCTCTCCGCATTTGTTGCACTTTTTCAAGCCCAGCGCGTATAGCCGATCGCGGCTTTCACGCTCGGCGCATGATATTCCAGACATAACTTCTTTCGATGGATAATAGAACTGGCTTCTAATCGGCCACGTAAGGCTCGATAGACTTTTGGTGGATAAATGACCTTGGGGAATGGGCAGACGTGGCTCTACGTGCCGTTTAGGTGGCACTACGGGGCATTTCGAGAGTTGATCGACTTCATAACCCGTACAGGATCAGGGTTCCGCTATACGGCCCGGTCGGGCACGTGGGGGTAGGGGTACTCCCCCAGGGTGCCCCCACCCTCCTGAGCTGCGGATACCAGCGGTGACGCCCCAGAGGGAGCGGGGAGGGAGACACGCGAGGGCCAGTGCCCAGCAGAGCAGGAGGGGCGTGCCGTCCCGGCCAGCGCCTAAGGCGGGTGTGCCCCTGCCTGTGCCTGTAGCCCCGTGCAGTACCCCAGTCCACTAGCGGGGCTAGGTGAGCTGTCCTGACTTCACCTGCCGGTACTGGTGGGCAGACAGGCCTGCGTCCCGTGCGGTGTGCAGCGCCGAGTAGTCCAGGTTGCTGTACTCGGTGAGTGCGTCGGCTACAGCCACAGCAGCGGCGTAGAGGTCACCGTGGCTACCTAGGTACTCACAGACCCGCTGAGCTTCGGTGATCTGGTCATCGACCAGACGGCAGAGAAGTTGGCAGTGGGTGATAGCCCTGTCCTGCCTGGGATTGACCAACTTGTCGCAACCCTCACGGGCGCATCGACGCCGGTCATCCACGGCGACAGATTTCCGCCCATGATCGGGGCGGGATACTGGCCGGCGGATCGGGCCGGGACCATCGGCGGTAGAACAGGTCACGGCGGCGTTCGATGTCGTCGGCATCAGCGATACCAGTGAGACCGGCCTTTTCGAGTGCGCTCAGCTTGTCAGCGTCCTGCCACCAAGGGACATCACCGTTGGTGTTGATGGCCCTTTCGTACTCCACTGTGGAGCCAAGGTATCGCTGGAAAGCATCCTCACGACGTTCCGCCTCGGGATCGGTTCGACGCCACAGGGGTACCCGGTCGTCGGGAACTTCTAGGTCTTCGTAAACGTGCAAACGCAACTTCCTGTTGAGACTGAAAACCCCTGGCCCACAAGAGGCCAGGGGTCAGGTCAGATACCGGGGGCGGGGCGAACTACGCGGCAACGCCGGGTTGGATCGATGCACGGGTCGCAGCGGCCTGGCTGCTGGTGTTTAGGTGCAACTCATATCCGTTTAGCGGTGCGAGGACGAACGGCATCAGCGGTCCCCACCGTTTGGCCGCGTCGGTGCCGAGGTTCGCGCCTACCAGCATGGTCGCGACCGTGCCGGCTGTTGACATGCTGCCGGGATTGCCGAAGCGGCACGCGGTGAGCAGCCCAGTAGAAGGTGCATCTGCGGTGACATCTTCGGGGTCGTCCTCCCCGTTCCACACGACGAGCGCTTTCACGATCTGCCACAGCGGGTGTAGACGCTCGGCGGCGTCGCGCCAACGCTGAACAGCCTCGCCTTGCGCCCTGCCGAGATCGAAGACACCGTTGTTGAACTTGTCGGACAGGTCCGGCAGATCGCCAGCAACACCGTTCAGATCGAACTCGGCCACCGTGGCGTTGAACAGCTCGACCACGGAATTCTCCCACTGATGGATTACCCGATCCACGGCGCTCGTCAGACGACGGCCAACCGCATCGGCCAGCGCAGCGCTGGCACCGTTGGTGGTGACGTAGGCGGTAGCCGCTGTGGTGATGAACTCCGTCTTAGCCGAGTCGAACTCGGCCAGCGGGACGGTGGTTAGTCGAGATGCCGCTGTCTGCATCGCGCGGTTGGCGATGTCATCTTCGCGGCGGACCTCCTGGTACAGCTTCGCCTCTGCGGCGACCTGCTTGGGAACTTCGATGCCGAGCGCACGGACCTTGCGGACGAGCTGGACGGCGGTGTTTTCCTGCTGGTGGTTCAGAGTGAACATGTATCTCCTGGGACTTAGTGGGTGACGTTGGTGGCGTAGAACTCGGCGAACTGCTGGCCGAGCTGTTCTAGATCGGGCTTGGTGGTAGCGGCCTCGTAACCGGCCTGCCAGTGGTTAATCAGCGACTCGGCCAGCGAGTCGGGTTGGTCGGACATGGTGGATTCCTTCGGTTGAAATAGAGACGGCCCCGCCTGATGGCGAGGCCGAATGGTGGTGAGGACGGGAGGACCGAGTGAGGACCCCAAAAACATGCCCTGACCTCGGGAGGACCCAAGGACCGGGGTCCTCACCCCTACGAGAGTATGAGGGAATACATACTGCTCAGACTGAGTAGTTAGTAATACTTACTATAATTACTTGATTTGGACTGCTGGTCCTCCAAACGGTCGGACGGGGAGGACCCCCGTCCTCCGGTCCTCTCCTGGTCAGACAGGGTTTTGGGGGTCCTCTCAGGGGTCCTCGATGGGAGGACCCATCTACGCGGCTTGGTACCAGTCCTCCCCACCGGTAACGCGGTCTTCCTCGATGAGTAGGTTGAGCGCGTCATCGAACAAGTCCCGTTTGTCGCTGCGCAGACGCATCCGTAGTTCGTTACGGGTGGCACCTGTATCTCTGGCCTTTAGCCAGCCGTAGAGGTTGTCCGCCGCACGGCGCACCGCCTCATCCGATTCAACCTCGGTGGCGGCAGCTTTGCGGATGCCATCACGTCGCCCAGCGGCCTCGGCTTGTCTGCGGTCCCTGTGCCTCACGGTTTCCAGCGCCTTATGCCGGGTTGCATCGGAGACACCCATCACCACACCCGACAACTCCCAATCGTCCTCGCGGACAGATGAGTAGTGACCGTTCAACACCGCCAAGGCATAGGCCAACTTCACGCGGGCGTAGAGCGCGTGCCCGTCCAGCGGAGACGTTGAATCCCCGGTGAGCTTCGCCCGCTGGGCAGCTTCCATATCGGCCCGCGCCTGATCGCACACCGCGATCTGCGACGCACCCAACGGAAAGGTCCACTGCGGCAGCGGGGCTGGCATGTGGGGCCGCACGTCGGGCAGTTCGTCTGGGCTGACGTTGGCGGGAAACCACACAAACCTTTGGGGCAAACCAGTGACGCCCGCCGACTCCGATAGCAGCAACCCCGCGTTTCCGTACTGAACTCCGGTGATTACGCCAAGCCGGTAGGTGTTCGCTCGGACCTCGACGTTCTTGGTGTCGTCGGCTACCGCGAATGACAGCGACTCACCGGAGAACCCGTTACACAGCCGCTGGGTCAAGGTGGCACCACTCCGCGAACCCGACGCGGACAGCGAACCGAACTCCGGTGCGTCCACGATGGCCGAATCACGGACGGTCTCGGATATCCAGTCTCCGGTGTCCTGCTGTTTCACCTTCCGGGCAAACAACTTCGGCAGCGCCTCGCCAGACGCAACCTCAACCGAGTAGACCGAGCTGGGCCACAGATATTCGGCTACCTGTGTCGCCACACCTTTTCCGCCACCGGATTCAGCCGCCAGCACCGCGAACAAGTTCAGGTTCCCGCCAGCAGGGTTACCGATTCCGGTCATGGTCCGCCAGGTGGGTGGCACGTCGGCCAGAACGCGCACGCACAGCGCGCCGAGCACCGCCCAAGGTGAGGCCATCCCAGCGAACGCCGCCTGCCGGATCTGCTGAAGTTCAGGACGGGCATCCCAGAACAACCGCTCACGGTCACCCGGCAGCCAGCTACGAGGGTCTTCCGGCTCTGCGTAGCGGGTACTGCTGGCGATCCAATCCTGCACTTGGTCCTCGTCGTCGCCACCCGATTCCAGGTATGCGGCGAGGATCTTCGCGGCTACCGCCTCGACATCCTCACCGAGCGTCTTGGCGAGTCCGATGATTCGGGGCACCGACTGGCCGAGTGCCCGGTTTCGTTCACCGGCTGCGGCGTTGGTGATGTCTTGGAGCTTGAACGCGATCTTGTCCAACGCCCAGGCGCGTTGTTCCGGGGTCACGTACTCGGGAGTGATCCACGCTGGCGCGGGCGTCTCCCGGCGTTGCCGAATCGCCAACCGCTGCGCCAGATCCTCGGGGAACTCGGGCAGGTCCGATGCGGACACCTTGGATGTACCGGGGTGCCACGTGTATTTCTGGTCGGGGTGTCCGACGACCGTTGTGGGCGAGATGAACAACAGGCCGCCCTCACCCCGGATATCCACGCCATCGGCCAGGACACCGGAAGAACTCTTGACCGGCGTTGCACCGCAGCGAAAGAGGCGGTGCTCGCCACCAGAGCGCGACCGCGCTTTGAGTGGGGTCTCGGGTAGCTCAACCCCGGCAGCAGCCAGGCCGGCGAAACCGTCTTTGCCGTCGCCCACGTCGATATCTACCGCGACCACACCGGAAGCCCCGGTGTTGATCGCCACCCCGGTAAACCCCTCCCAATCGGAGGGGTTATCGAACACCCGGTTGCGCCACTGCGGTGTCTCAACGCGCTTGCTGCCATCGGCATCGAGGCTGATGTTTACAGGCACGCACTGATAGCCCAGCGCCGCATACGCTTTCGCTGTCTCAAACAAGGTCATCAGGTGTCGTTTGGCAGATGGGTCTGCTGCACGGATAGGTGACAGTTTCGGTCACGCGGCCTGACTGGCCGGTGTGGTCATGATCGTCTCGTATTCGATCGGGGTCAACCGGCCCAGGGCGATCTGGCGCCGGCGACGGTGGTAGGTGCGTTCGATCCAGGTGACAATCGCGATCCGTAGGTCTTCGCGGGTGGCCCAGCGGTGCCGGTCCAGGACGTTCTTCTGCAGCAAGCTGAAGAACGACTCCATGGCGGCGTTGTCACCGGCGGCGCCGACCCGGCCCATGGAGCCGACCATGTCGTAGTGGTGCAGTGCGGCAACGAATTTCCGGCTTCGAAATTGCGACCCGCGGTCGGTGTGCAGCACACAGCCGGCGACATCGCCGCGGCGGGCGACCGCGTTGCGCAGCGCGGTAACGGCCAGCTGCGATTTCATCCGGTCGGCGATGCTGTAGCCGACGATCCGGTTGGAGAACACATCCTTGATCGCGCAGCAGTAGAGCTTGCCCTGCTCGGTGCGATGCTCGGTGATGTCGGCCAGCCACAAATGATTGGGGGCATCGGCGGTGAAGTCCCGGCCGACCAGGTCATCGTGAACTGGCGGACCGGGCCTCTTGCCGTTGCGACCCCGCTTCTTGCCGAACACGCTCCACAACCCGTTGTTCGAGCAGATCCGCCATGCGGTGCGCTCGGCCATCGGCTGACCGGCAGCGCGGGCCTCATCGACCAGGAACCGGTAGCCGAACTCCGGATCGTCCCGATGAGCGTCAACGAGGGCGTTGGTGCGGTAGGCCTCGACGATCTCGGCATCGGTGACCGGTTCTTGAAGCCACCGGTAGTAGGGCTGGCGAGCAATGTCCAGTACCCGGCACGTCACCACCACGGGGATCCCGTCGGCGGCGAGCTCGCTTACGAGCGGGTAGAGCCTTTTCCCGGCAGATTCGCCTGCGACAAATACGCTGCCGCCCGCCGCAGGACCTCGTTCTCCTGCTCCAGCAGCCTGATCCGCTGCCGTGCTGCACGCAGGTCGGTCGACTCCAACGTGGTGGTGCCGGCCTTGACGCCGTCATCGATGTCGGCCTGGCGCAGCCACTTGGTCAGCGTCATCGGGTGCACCCCGAAATCGTTGGCGACCGCCTCGATGGTCACCCCGGGATCGCGGTTGCGGGCGACCCGGACAACGTCGTCACGGAACTCTTTCGGATAAGGCCTGGGCACAATGACATCCTTCCAGCCCACCCCGCAAGGCAAGCCAACTCAGATGTCACCTATCCGTGCAGCAGACCCTCGGTCCTGTGGACCCCGGATCGCGTGGCGACCCGACTTGCATACGTGGTTCATCGTCTCTACTCCGATCAGTTATCGCGATGGGCCATCGAACGTCGACAAATAAAAAGCGGTGAGGGCCACGGCCTGCGATGACCTCGCAGGGGAATCCCTCTCCCATGGTTACGTAAAAAGGTGGAACATCAGTCCTCGTCAAAAGCACTATCTAGCCAGTCATCCGGCTCAGTAGGGTCGACTGCTACCCCCTGCCTCACAGGGGGTAAGCCAGCCTTGCGGAACTGTTCATCGCGAAACGCGTAACGCTTGCGGCGCAGCTCCGACATCCTGTACCGGGCACGGTCGCTGTGGGTGGTCACCTTTGCATCCCTGCACCCGTGACACAGCTCGGGCCACTTGCCGGTCCACGTTCGACCGTCCTTGTGGTGAGCGATACTTCGCCGTGCCGTAACCAGGCCCGCGCAATCTCTACACCGCCCGTAATAGATCCTCATTCCCCAGAACTGGACGATGCATCCGCGCTTAGTCGTCCAGGTGCGGAACGCGTTCGGGTTCTCCCGCCGCCACCTATCGACTTTGGTCGGCACACCTCGGGCCACGCTGCTGCCACCTGACTTGGGGATGACGTAGCGCGGGCGCTCGGTGCTCACGCCGCACCGTTCTTGGATTTGCGGATGATGGTCTCACCACGGAGTAGTTCGTACAGGAATTGTGCCGCCCCTAACGCCTCGGCCACCTGCTCATCTGAGAGGTCGTCTGACTTCTCAGCGATGGATGCTGAAATCTTTTGGATGGCTCGGGAAAACTGAGTAGCGCCGGGTCGCCCCCCTGGCGGCGTGACTGCTGGGACCGCTGGCTTAGGCTTCTCACGGAGCGATTTGGCCTCACCCGAAACCGAGGCTTCGCCACGCCTGATCCGTTCCGCCGCTTCAGGATCACGCTCGGCCACGAACTTGGCATCACGAACAGAGCGCCCCGATACATTGAGCAGTTGGCCTGCCTGGTCGCTGGCTTGGGTGCCGGAACATTCAGGCAAATCTTCCTGAATGTCTGACCGCTGCCCTTGGCGCTCCCTCGCTTCGGCGGCAAACACCCTCTCGTACTCCAACGCGATCATCGCCCGTTGGGATGCAGTCAGATGCCTGCGGTGGATGTTCTGCGAGATAATCCACGGGCCAATCTGTTCTGGGCGGATACTGAGATTGGCGCTGAACAGCGGCTCTACCCCTGCCCTTATGCAGGCTTCGTATCTGTTCCGGCCATCCACGACGATGTACGTCTCGGTGTCGAACGCTTCGTCGTAGTTCTCCAGTGTGAGCGTGATCGGCTCACGCTGCCCGTTCTCCCGGATGTCTGAGGCCAGTTCATTTAGTTCGGTTTCCGACATCATCGGAAAAATCGAAGCTACCGGGTGTACCTCGTACTCACCGCAACGCTCGCGTAGCGCAGTTCCTACCGTCACGCTGCGTCGGCCTCGGCCAGCTCGTAGATGACTTCGACGGCCACCCCGCCGATGGTGTCCTCATCGTCCTCAAGGCAATAGCTGGTCTGCACCCAGTTGCCTGATTCGAGCACCTGCCGGACTGGTGCGTAGTCCCCGTGGTCGTCGTCCAGCTCCGCTGACCGGTGGACCGACAGGTGGGTCTTGCGCCCGTCGTCGATGATGCTCGCTGACAGCCAGCCGTCGATTTCCACCAACGAGCGATAGCGGTGGACATCTGCCTTGCCCTCGTGGTCGATGACCACGACTTCGGTAGGGCCGGAACCCTCATGGCAGGTCCCCGATAGTCGGACCACTTTGTTCTAGAGCCGTATGTGATTGATTG
>NZ_MVHH01000068.1 GCF_002086515.1 Mycolicibacter arupensis | reverse complement strand
GTCACGGGCAACAGGACTCTAAAACAGGATGGCCCCGTTCATTGGGGACATGCCAACGGCACCCGGCGCGTAGCCTCCTGTCCATGTCTGAAATTGATGGCGTAGTAGTGGAAGTCAAGGACGCGACCAATCACTGCTTGAGGCCCCATGTCGGGTTAACGGATGCGCAGCTTGGTGCAGTCATGTACGCGGTTAGCTCGATGGTTGGTCCGCAGCCCGAGGCCCTCGCCGTCGTGCGACATGAGGGAGCTGCCGTCGGTGCCCCGGCGGCGACTTTCTATTGGATTCGGAACGGGGCACTTGGCTGCATGGAGGTTGTTAGGCCGGCGGACACGGACTCGTCTGCACCCGCCATGCGAGGTTGGGTGAGACCTCTTTCGAGGATTCGGAGGGCCGACGTTGAGGTGTTCACTTCACAGGATGGGTTCAACTTCGGCTTCGGTGTAACGAAGAAGCTTGAACTGCATTGGGACGATGACAAGCCAGCAGCTGTGCTCGATGCGAACGGCAGCATGGATTCGTACGCGCGGCCTGGCCTTGAAGAGTTGATTGAGAAGGTGCTTGCCAGCGTTGGCTAACCGCTGCGGCAATGCCAGCGTCCGCAGTGCGTCCGCAGTAATTTCAGCGCACCTCATCGTTAGCCAACGCCACCAACGCACTGAGCTGCAGTTATCCAACACCGTCAACAATGCCGTTAATCGCAAACGCCCAGTTCGTAGAGTTCGGGACGAAGAGGTCGTGGGTTCGAATCCCGCCACCCCGACAGTTTTTTGCAGTTCGATGGGCATTGCCCGTCGTTTCCTCAATCGGGTTCACCACCCGATTCGGCCGTACACAATGGCTCTCGTGGACTTCCCGATGCGCTACGACCGGTGGTATCGCCCACTGGCCACCGTGTTGGGACTGGGGCCCGCACGGGCCAGCGTCACGGTGGCCGACGGATTCCTGCGGGTCCGCAGTGGGTGGGCCTTCGCGATGGACGTCGCGCTGGACGACATCGAATCCGCCCGGACGGCACCGGAGCGTATGTGGGGCTGGGGAGTTCATCAGGCGTGTAATGGCTGGCTGGTCAACGGATCCCGGCATGGCGTGGTCGAGATCCGGCTGGCCCACCCGGTCAAGCCGACGAAAGCACCGACCGCTGGCTTGTTCAACAGGCCGGTGCGTTGCCTCTACGTCAGCGTGACCGACCCGAACGCACTGATCACTGCGCTGACCCACCGGCAGTTGCCGGCGACCGGTTCCTAGAGCCGTTCGCGGACGGCGGCCGAGAGCCGGGAACCGTCGGCCTTGCCCGCGGCGATCGCGGTGGCAGCCTTCATGACCTGCCCCATGTGCTTCATGTGCGGCCGCTCCCCGATCTCCTCAGCCACCTGCGCCAGCGCGGTGTCGACCACATCGGCGAGTTCGGCCTCGGTGAGCGGCGTAGGAAGATACTCGTCGATGATCCGGGCCTCGGCGTGTTCCTCGGCGGCAAGATCGCCGCGGCCGTTCTGGGTGTAGATCGTCGCGGCCTCCGCCCGCTTGCGGGCCTCGCGGGCCAGGACCTTGAGCACGTCCTCGTCGGTGAGTTCGCGGGCCTGCTTACCGGAGACCTCTTCGGCCTGGATTGCGGCCAACAACATGCGCAGGGTCGCCGTTCGCAGCTTGTCCTGCGCCTTCATCGCCGCCGTCAGATCCGCACGCAACTGGGATTTGAGTTCCGCCATGCCTCATAACGCTACGCTCAGCGGCATGGTGAATCCGCCTCCGCCCGGCTACCCCAGGCCCGGTTTTCCGCCTCCGGGCTATGGCCCACCGCCGGGGTATGGCCCACCGCCGCCGGCGTATGGCCCACCCCCGGGCTACCCGCAGCCTGAGCTGAAACCCGGAATCATTCCGCTGCGCCCGCTGAGCCTGACCGACATCTACAACGGTGCGGTCGGATACGTCCGGGCCAACCCCAAGACCGTGCTCGGAATCACCGCCGTCGTCGTGGTGATCAGCCAGATCATCAGCAGTATCGCGCTGTTCGGACTGTTGTCGGCCGTGGGACCCACAGGTCCGGGCACGTCCGCCACCGAACCCTCCGGCGGCGATATGGCGGCATGGCTGATCGGCTTCGCCGGCGCGGGAATCGTGACCGCCGTGGGCACCATCGTGTTGACCGGCCTCTTGACCGTCGTCGTCGGGCGCGCGGTGTTCGGGTCGCCGATCAGCCTCGGGGAAGCCTGGGCGATCGTCCGGGACCGCTTTGGATCGCTGCTCGGCTTTGCCGCACTGATGGGGCTTGCCGCGGTAGTGGTGTGTGGCTTCGCGGTGACCCTCATCGCCTTCGCCGCCGGAACCGGCGGGACCGGTGCGGCCGTGTTGATCGGCATGGTGGTGGTGCCGGCGCTGATTGCGGCGCTGGCCTACGGCTACACGGTGCTGGCGTTCGCGCCGACCATCATCGTGCTGGAACGGCAACCCGTGTTCGAGGCGGTGCGCCGATCGTTCGATTTGGTACGCAACAGCTTCTGGCGGGTGCTGGGGATCTTGGCCCTGACCGCCTTGATCGTTTCCCTGATCAGCAGCGCGGTGGCATTTCCGTTCAACATCGTCGCCATGGTGAGTGCCCACGATGCAGACGCCCTCGCCGGCGGCGTGGAGTTGAGCCTGTTCTCCCGGATAGGTACGACGATCGGCGAGATCATCGTGCTGCCGTTCACCGCCGGAGTGTCGGTGCTGCTCTACACCGACCGCCGCATCCGTGGCGAGGCATTCGACCTGGTGCTGCGATCCGGTGCCGTCGGCGGCCCCTACGCCGGCGGGTGGACCGACCATCTGTGGCTGACCCGGCCCCCGGGGTAAGGACCCGCGGGTGACCACCCTCGACATCGATAGTGACACCGCCCGTGAGGCGGCCGAACGTGAGCTGTCCAAACCGATGTACCCGCGGCCGTCACCCAGGCAACAGTTCTTCGACTTCGTTGAGACTCTGATACGTCGGCTCGTACTCAAGGGCGCGGAGCTGCCGGGCGGATGGTTCACCATCGCCGTGTTGCTGATCATCCTCGCGGCAGGCGTGGTGGCCGCCGTGCACGTGGGCCGGCGGATGCTGCGTGACGGCCGCCGCAGCGAGACTCTCTACGGCCCAACCCAACTCAGTGCCGCAGAACACCGCGCCGCCGCGCAACGGCTTGCCGCCGCGGCAGATTGGGGCCCGGCCATTCGGCACCGCCTGCGCGCGGTGGCTCGCGGACTCGAGGAGGCCGGTCTCGTGCTTCCGGCCTCGGGCCGTACCGCCAGCGAACTGGCCCGCGTTGCCGGTGCGGCACTGCCCGGTCTGGCCGATGACCTGATCCGGGCAGCTGAGACGTTCAACGACGTCACCTACGGCGAGGTGCCTGCCACCGCCCAGGGCTATCGGATCGTTGCGGATCTGGACGAGCGGGTGGCGGCCACGACCGGGGCTCGGCCGCTCCGGTGACGAGCCTGCGGCGGACGTGGGCCTGGGTCGCGGCGGCCCTGGCGGTGATCGTGGCGGTCTCGGCGGCGGGGGCCTACCTGACCACGCCGCGACCGGGTGGCCGGATGGATCCCGATGCCACCGGCCCGGAGGGCGCCCACGCGCTGGTGGCGTTGCTACGGCAACATGGCGTGCAGGTAGTCACCGCCGACACCGTCGACGACGTTGTCCGCCAAGCACGTCCGGACACGGTGGTGTTGGTGGCGCAGACCCCGCGCATCGCCGATGACGGGTCGCTGAACCGCCTCGCCGACCTACCCGGTGACCTGCTGTTGATGGCGCCGGATACCCCGGCCCGCAGGGCGTTGGCTCCCGGAATCCGTTCCGGGCCCGCACGAGCCTTTACCCGCCAGCCCGACTGCGATCTGCGGGAGGCCCAACGGGCCGGACCGGTCGACTTGCGCACCACACAGACCTACCTTGCGGCCCAGCGCCAGCCACTCGACAGCTGTTACGACGGAGCTCTGGTGCGCTACCGCGACGGCAAGCGGACCATCACGGTGGTCGGCAGCGACTCGTTCATGACCAATGCGGACCTGGCCAGGGAAGGAAACGCGGCGCTGGCCATGAATCTGTCCGGCTACTCCGGCCGCCTGATCTGGTATGCGCCCCAGCGTCTTCAAGGCGCGCAATCGGGCAAGTCGACACTTGCCGGACTGGTTCCGACGAATGTGCGATGGCTGTTCTGGCAACTGTGCGTGGCACTGGCTTTGGCTGTGGCGTGGAAGGCCCGCAGGTTGGGGCCCCTGGTCGCCGAGCCCCTGCCTGTGGTGGTCCGCGCATCGGAGACCGTCGAAGGCCTCGGCCGGCTCTACCGCTCCCACCGTGCCCGTGATCGGGCCGCCGGAGCCCTGCGCACCGCGACGCTGCGCCGACTGGCTCCACGGCTGGGCCTGGGCCCGGCACCCGAGCCGGCCGTGGTGGTGGCGGCGGTGAGCCAACGGCTTTCGGCTCACCCGGACTGGTTGTGGCACTTACTGTTCGGACCGCCCCCGGATTCCGACGATGCCCTGATCGACCTGGCTCACGCACTCGACGACATCGAAAGGCAGGTAATCGGATCGTGACACACACCTCCGCAGAGAATCCGGCGGCGACCGCGGCCCGCGAGGCGCTGCTGGCGCTGCGCAGTGAGGTGGCCAAGGTGGTGGTCGGCCAGGACCCGGTGGTCAGCGGCCTGGTGATCGCGTTGTTGTGCCGAGGCCACGTGCTGCTCGAAGGCGTTCCCGGCGTAGCGAAAACCCTGCTGGTCCGCACCCTGAGCGCCGCACTACGGCTGGATTTCAAGCGGGTCCAGTTCACCCCGGACCTGATGCCGGGGGATATCACCGGCTCACTGGTCTACGACACCCACACCGCGGAGTTCGTGTTCCGGTCCGGGCCGGTCTTCACCAATCTGCTGTTGGCCGATGAGATCAACCGCACTCCCCCCAAAACCCAGGCGGCACTGCTGGAGGCGATGGAGGAGGGACAGGTCAGCGTGGACGGCACCGCAAAACCACTGCCGGACCCGTTCGTGGTGGCCGCCACCGCCAACCCCATCGAGTACGAGGGCACCTACCGGCTGCCCGAGGCACAGCTCGACCGCTTCCTGCTCAAGCTGACGGTGCCACTGCCGACGCGTGAGGCCGAGATCGACATCTTGTCCAGGCATGCGCACGGCTTCGACCCGCATGACCTGTCCGCGGTGCAGCAGGTGGCCGGCGCGCAGGATCTGGCTGCCGGCCGCGCGGCGGTCCGCGAGGTGCTGGTGGCCGACCAGGTGCTGGGCTACATCGTCGACGTGGTCGCGGCGACCCGGCGCTCGCCCGCCCTGCAACTGGGCGTCTCACCGCGCGGCGCGACCGCACTGCTGGCCACGTCGCGCTCGTGGGCGTGGCTGTCGGGACGAAACTACGTGACGCCCGACGACGTCAAGGCGATGGCTCGCTCCACTCTGCGCCATCGGGTCATGTTGCGTCCGGAGGCCGAACTCGAAGGCGCCACCGCCGACGGGGTTCTGGACAGCATTCTGGCCTCGGTTCCGGTGCCGCGCTGGTGATTCTGACCGGTCGCACCGCGCTGATCGCACTGCTGTGCGCCGTGCCGATCGCGGTGGCACCGTGGCCGGCGGCCGCGTTCGTGGTGCTGCTGGCCGGCCTCGCACTGGCGGTGACGCTCGATGTGGCGTTGACCACCGATCCCGCGACGCTGCGCGTGGAACGTTCGATGGACGGCGCTACCCGGCTCGGCCAGAGCACCCCGACCACCTTGTGGATCGGCAACGGCGGTCGCCGATTCCGCGGGCAGATCCGTGACGCCTGGCCACCCAGCGCCTGCCCCACACCGCGTTCCCATCAGCTTGAGCTGGCCGCCGGTCAACAGTCGCAGGTGCTCACCCAATTGCGTCCGGCGCGCCGCGGTGATCTGCATGCAGCCCGGGTCACCGTGCGTTCGATCGGCCCGTTGGGACTGGCGGGCCGTCAGCAATCCCGCCGGGTTCCCGGCCAGATGCGGGTACTGCCACCGTTTCTGTCACGCCGGCACCTGCCGGCCCGGCTGGCCCGGCTACGCGAGGCCGACGGGAACCTGCCGGCGCTGGTGCGGGGGCAGGGCAGCGAGTTCGATTCGCTGCGCGAATACGTCGTCGGCGACGACGTGCGCTCGATCGACTGGCGGGCCACCGCTCGGCGCTGCGAAGTGGTGGTGCGGACCTGGCGACCGGAGCGTGATCGGCGGGTCATCATCGTGCTCGACACCGGCCGGACCGCCGCCGGCCGGATCGGGGTCGATCCGACCGCTCTGGACCCCGCAGGCTGGCCCAGGCTGGATTGGTCGATGGATGCCGCACTGTTATTGGCGGCGTTGGCATTACGCGCCGGCGACAACGTGGATCTGCTGGCTCACGATCAGGTGACCCGGGCCGGCGTGTTCGGGGCGTCCCGGACCCGCCTGTTCCCCCAACTCGTCGACGCGATGGCATCGCTGCAGCCCGCGCTGACCGAGTCCGACTTCGCGGCGATGCTGGTCACGTTGTTCCAGCGATCACGCCGGGGAAACCTGGTGGTGTTGTTGACCGACCTCAACGCCTCCGCCCTGGACGAGGGCCTGCTGCCGGTGTTGCCGAAACTGACAGCCGAGCACCAGGTGATCGTGGCCGCGGTCGCCGATCCGCGCGTGCAACGGCTGGCGCGCGGACGCGCCGACGCTGCCGCGGTCTATGACGCTGGCGCCGCCGAGCGTTCCCGCAACGACCGCCGCGCGGTGGCGGCCCGGCTGCGCCGCGGCGGCGTGCAGGTGATCGATGCCCCGCCCGAGGACCTGGCGCCGGCCCTGGCCGATGCCTACCTGGCCATGAAGGCCGCCGGGCAGCTCTGAGCCCGGGCCACTGCGTCAGCGCATCGGGACGACATCGGGGGCATCGGCGATGTCGCCGGTCTCGCCGAGGGCCACCGCTTTGCGCCCGAAGTGCACCACATACGCCAGAAACGCCACCTCGACGAGAACGCCGACGCCGATCCGCACCCACGTCGGCCACGGCGACGGTGTCACCATGGCCTCGATCAGCCCGGCCACGGCGAACACCACAACTAGGCCTACGGCCACCGCGACGACGGCGCGACCCTGTTCGGCGAGCACCTGGCTGCGGGGCCGATCACCGGGCGCGATCACCGTCCAGCCCAGCCGCATGCCGACGGCGCCGGCCAAGAACACCGCCGTCAGCTCCAGCAGTCCGTGGGGGGCGAGCAGACCCAGCATGAATGCGCCCCGCCCGGCGTGGAACATCAGCCCGAGCGCCACACCGACGTTGGCGGCATTGGCGAACAGCATCACCGGGATCGGCAATCCCAGCAGGACCGCGAATGCGATGGCCCGGGCTGCCACCCAGGCGTTGTTGACCCAGACCTGCAGCGCAAAGGATCCGGCCGGGTGATCGCTGTAGTACGCGGCGAAGTCATGGTCGACCAGCCGGGCGATCTCCGCCGGCGTGCCGATCGCCGCCTGCACGTCGGGATTGCCGGCCACCCAGCAGGCGATGGCCGCCGCGACCGCCAGGAACGCCACCGCGGTGCCCAGCCACCACCGCCAAGCCCGGTAGGCGACCACCGGGAACGAGACCGTCACGAACCGGATGAGCTCGGATCGGAGCGGGGCGTGCGCCCCGGTGACGGCCGCACGTGCGCGCGCCACCAGACTGGAGAGCCGTCCGATGAGCGCGGCGTCCGCGGACGACGAGCGCACCATCGACAGGTGCGTGGACACTCGCTGATACAGGTCCACGAGTTCGTCGATCTCGGCACCGGTGAGCCGTCGCCGGTGCCTGACCAGCCACTCCAGCCGATCCCAGGTCGGTCGATGAGTCAGCACGAAGGCGTGCACATCCACGATGACGAGCCTAACGAGGACTGCGAGCACGGCGGAGCCGGGCGAACAGGTCCGCGCCATCAAGCACAGCGAGGACTGCGAGCACGGCGAGTAGCGTCTAGAGCTATGTCGTACCGCAGCCCTGAGCTGGTGACCGGCGACGCCGTCGTCCTCGACATCGCTGTGGCGCAACTGCCCGTGCGCGCGGTCGGTGCGCTGATCGATATCACCGTCGTGCTGGTGGGGTACCTGTGCGCGATCGTGTTGTGGGCCACCACACTCGGCCGGTTCGACGACGCCTTGACCACCGCGATCATGATCATCTTCGCGGTGCTGCTTTTGGTCGGCTACCCGGTCATCATGGAGACGGTCACCCGCGGTCGCTCGCTGGGCAAGATGGCCATGGGCCTGCGGGTGGTGTCCGACGACGGTGGCCCCGAACGCTTCCGGCAGGCACTGATTCGGGCGCTGGCCTCGGTCATCGAAATCTGGGCTCTGTCGGGCAGCCCCGCGGTGATCTGCAGCCTGCTGTCACCGCAGGGCAAGCGCCTGGGGGACATCTTCGCCGGCACCGTGGTGATCAGCGAACGCGGTCCGAGGTCGGCGCCGCCTCCCCTGATGCCCCCTGGACTCGCCTGGTGGGCCTCGACGTTGCAGTTGGCGGGACTGCGTGCCGAATCAGCAGAACTGGCACGACAATTCCTTGGTCGCGCCGCGCAGCTCGACCCGCATACCCGCCAGATGATGGCCTACCGGATCTCCGGTGACGTCCTCGCGCACATCTCGCCGCCGCCCCCCGATGCCCCGCCGGAGCTGGTACTGGCCGCGGTGCTGGCTGAACGGCATCAACGGGAGTTGGCGCGGTTACACGCCATGCCGGCCGGGCCGTACTTCCCGCCGCAGACGCTGTGGCCGCCACCGAGTCCAGGCGGGTTCGTCCCGCCCAGCTGACACATCGTCGTTGCATTCCGATAGTTCCCGATATATCGTTACCGTATCGGGAACGACGGTCGTTCCCCTGACGAGCAACGAGGTGACGCATGAACACCCCCTTCGGTCCACCCAGCGGACCCTTCACAGACGACGCCGACCACGGTTTCGGCTTCGGCCCCGCGACGCCGCAGCAACGCCGCGCCGCACACATCGCGCGCCGGCAGGCCCGGCGCGAGTTCCGCAGGCAGTTGCGTGATCACGCCTCCGACCACTGCGCACCGTTCGGCTTCGGCGCCGTCCCTCAGGGCGCCGGACCGGGCTGCGGCCCGGAATTCCGGCACGGATTCGGGCCGGGTTTCGGACCTGGATTCGGTCCCGGAGGTCCCGGATTCGGCTTCGGCTTCGGCCCGGGCGGACACCGGGGCCATCGACGCGGCACTCGGGGCCGGCGTGGCGACGTGCGGCTGGCCATCCTTGCCCTGCTGACCGAGGGCCCGATGCACGGCTACGAGATCATCCAACAGATCGCCGATCGCAGCCAGGGACTCTGGCGCCCCAGCCCCGGATCGGTGTACCCGACTTTGCAGATGCTGGTCGATGAAGGCTTGATCACCGGTAGCGAAACCGATGGCAAGAAGCGCCTTTTCGAGCTGACCGAGGACGGTCGCGGCGTTGCCGAGAAGGTCGAGACGCCGCCCTGGGAGCAGATCGCCGACGGCGCCGATCCAGGACAGGTCAACCTGCGCACCGCCACCGGCCAGCTGTTCGGCGCGGCCGCACAGGCCGGGCAGGCCGCCACACCCGCGCAGCAGCAGCGCATCGTCGACATCATCAACAATGCGCGCAAGGAGATCTACGGCATCCTTGGCGAGACCGACTGATCGCGGCTGTCAGCAACGCCGGAGCACGCGCTGCATCGCGGTCTTCTCGTTCGCTGAAACCCACAGTCCGTAAGCGGTTTTGACCGAAACCTGACGGGCCACGAATTCGCATTCGAACGCGACGTTCGCCGGCAGCCAGCCGGCGGCGTCGCGGAATGCTTTGTCGAAGTTGGCCTGTCCGCCGACCGCCAGCAGGTTGCGGGGGTCGTTGGCGAAGTCGCGGCGGCGCCTGTCGTCCCAGGACCGCGCTCCCTTGTACCAGGCGTCGGCCAACGACACCAGATGGTCCACCTGCACCGCCTCGGACGTCTCCGGGCCGCGGACGAAGGTGATGGTCTTCCCGGAATACGGGTCGTGCAGGACGCCGCGCTGCACCAGGCAGGTTCCGCGCCGTAGCTCAACCCGCGTCAGATCGCGCCGCAAAATGTCGTCACGCGTGTTGCAGCCGTTGTGGCCGAATTCGACATCGACGTCATCGCTCCACCGCTCACCAAATCGGTAGCGCTTGAAGTCCTGCACGCGATCCCAGCCCTTGACGGGCAGCGCATCGAGCATGCGGCGGGCCTCGTCATAGCCGGGGTTGAGTGGCAGCGCGGTGGGCGACGGCGGAGTCGACGTGGGCGAGGTACCCACAGTCCCCGGCGCCCCGCGATGTTGCCACCACGCCCAGCCGACCACACCCATCACGAGCAGCGCTACCAGCGCACCGGGCACCACCCGCCTGCCTGCGGCCATCGCTCAGGGCAACTCGACCCAGTCCAGCGTGCGCTGCACGGCCTTTCGCCATCCGGCGTAGCCTTCGGCACGCTGATCATCCGACCAGTTCGGGGTCCAGCGTTTGTCCTCGCGCCAGTTGGCGCGCAGATCCTCGGGTCCCTTCCAGAACCCGACGCCCAGCCCGGCCGCGTACGCCGCGCCCAGCGCGGTGGTTTCGGGCACCACCGGCTTGACCACGTCGACCCCGAGCACATCGGCCTGGATCTGCATGCACAGATCGTTGGCGGTGATACCGCCGTCGACCTTCAAAACACCCAAGTGCACCCCGGAGTCGGCTTCCATCGCCTCGGCCACGTCGCGACTCTGGTAGCAGATCGCCTCCAGCGTGGCCCGGGCCAGGTGGGCATTGGTGTTGAACCGCGACAGCCCCACGATCGCGCCGCGTGCGTCCGACCGCCAGTACGGAGCGAACAGGCCGGAGAACGCGGGCACGAAGTACATCCCGCCGTTGTCGGAGACCTGGCGGGCCAGAGTCTCGACCTGGGTGGCGCCGCTGATGATGCCCAGCTGGTCGCGCAACCACTGCACGGCCGATCCGGTGACCGCGATCGAGCCCTCCAGCGCATAGACGGGTTTGGCGTCCCCGAACTGGTAGCAGACCGTGGTCAGCAATCCGTTGTCGGAGCGCACGATCTGCTCGCCGGTGTTGAGCAGCAAAAAGTTTCCGGTTCCGTAGGTGTTTTTGGCCTCGCCCGCCGAGAGGCACACCTGGCCGACCATCGCGCTCTGCTGGTCACCCAGGATGCCGGCGATCGGCACCTCCCCCCGCACCGGACCGGTGCTGGCGGTGACCGCGTGCCGGCGGCGCGTCGAGGACGCCGTGATGCGTGGCAACATCGCCCGCGGGATCGAGAACAGCGCCAACAGTTCGTCGTCCCAGTCCAAGGTCTCCAGATTCATCAGCATGGTGCGACTGGCATTGGTGACGTCGGTGAGGTGGACGCCGCCGCGCGGACCGCCGGTCAGGTTCCACAGCACCCAGCTGTCGCAGGTGCCGAACAGCGCTTCGCCTCGCTCGGCGTCCGCGCGCACGCCCTCGACGTTCTCGAGGATCCACTGCAACTTGCCGCCGGAGAAGTAGGTGGCCGGCGGCAGTCCCGCCTTACGCCGGATCACCTCGCCATGGCCGTCGAGCTCCAGCGTCGCGGCGATGGCGTCGGTTCGGGTGTCCTGCCAGACGATCGCGTTGTGGTAGGGCTGGCCGGTCCTGCGATTCCACACCACCGTGGTCTCGCGCTGGTTGGCGATACCCAGCGCCGCCAGATCCGACGCGTGCAACTTGGTGGTGTTGAGGGCCGAGACCAGCACCGCCGCGGTGTGATTCCACAGTTCGAACGGGTCGTGTTCCACCCAACCCGCCCGCGGCAGGATCTGTTCGTGTTCGAGCTGATGACGGCCGACCTCAGCACCGTCATGGTCGAAAATGATGCAGCGGGTGCTGGTGGTGCCCTGGTCGATCGATGCGACGAAATCGGCCAAGTCTGACTCCTGTCCATACCGGTTCCGGTCGGTGCCGGGTCCATCATGGCCCACCCGACCCGGATCGCGGGCCGCTACGCGGCAGGAACGGCGCCGGCTCCGCGGCCCTCAGCGCACACTTTCAGCTTTTCTTCACGAACCCATCAGACGGTATTCATTCACCCAAGCGCATATTTCCATGTATCGCGAGTAGATCTCGTAATGGTGAACAAACGGTGTCGGAACGCCGCCGATGTCTGCGCCCCCTCACCGCCACGGCCGACCGTGTGCGGGTCAGAACTGAATCGGAGGAGCAATGGACGTCGTTCTCGGTGTGGCACTCGCGTCGAGTGCGCCCGCCACCATCCACACCGTGCTGGTCTGCGGTGAAAACGGTGACGGCGTCACGCTGGAGGAGCGCAGCTACGACGTGCCGACCGAGGAGACCGAGTTCGCCGCGGTCGACGCGCTGATCGCCGCCATCCTGCGGGCGCGCGACTCCGCCGACGCGGCCGGGCACCACCTGACCGCGACCGGAGTGACGGTGACGGACCCGCTCGATGCGGCCGCGTTGAATTCCCGGCTGTCCACCGGCGCGCTGGCGGGCCTGGAGAACCTCGCGCTGATCTCGCCGGTACTCGCGGCGGCGAACCTGGCCCACAATCTGGGCCAGACGGTCGGCTGCGATCAGATGGGCCTGCTGTCCGTGGAGACGGCAACCGCCACCCTCGCCGTGGTCGACTGCACCGACGGAACCGTCACCCAGATCTTCCGCACACCCCTGTCCGCCGGCGACGCCACCGCCGCCGTCGACACCGTCGCCGATCAGCTCAACGCGGCCCAGACAAACCCCGGCGGCCTTTTTCTGATCTGCTCCGACGGAGACGCGACGGCCCTGCGCCCACGGCTGGAGGAGACCGTCGCTCCGGAGGTGTGCGAGCCGGCCGAGCCACGGTCTGCACTGGCCCGCGGTGCGGCGCTGGCGTCGGCGCGCCTGGTCGCGGCCAGCGTGTCTTCCGGCGAGCTGGCCTACACCCAAGAAACAGCATCCGGGATGTTCAGCCCGTCCTATTACGACATCCCCGGCTCTGGGGCCGACGACCTGGCCTACAGCCTGGTGCCCGACGAGGAGGCCGAGGCGGCCACCGAATTCTTCGCCCCCGTGGGTCAGCCGGCCCGACGCCCGCTGCTGGTGGTCGGCGCAGCGTTGGCCTCGGCGGCGTTCGCCGCGGCATCGGCACTGATGGTGGCCATGACCCTGGAGATCAGCCCGAATCTGGTTGCCTTGCGGCCGGATCTGGGGCGGGCCTTAACGTTGCCCCACCGGGTTCCGAACCTGCAGGTGCCCGCAGCGGAACCGTTCGGGGGGCAACCTCCGGTGATGGGGCAGCTACCGGCGGACTCCGTTCCGCTGCCGCCGTTGAGCCTCCCGCCCATGCCCGAGATTCCCGGACCCGCCGTGCTCGCCGGCCCGGAGCCGGGGCTGCCCGCTCCCCTGCCCGTAGCCGCCAGCACCCCGCCGCTGTTTGTTCCCGCCCCGGTCTTCGGTCCGCCGCTGCCCGGGCTGCAGCCTCCGGCCGTGCACACTCCGTCCCCGTTGATCGCGGGACCCATCCTGGCGGCCGCGCCACGGCGCCCCGTTTTCGCCGGATTGCCGGACCTGTCATTCCTGTGGGGCGTGCCCATGAAGAAGCCGCCTACTCCGCCGGCGGTCAAGCCCACCCCACCGGACGTCAAGCCCGAGCCGCCGGTGGTCAACCCGAAGCCGCCGATCGAGCTGCCTGATCCCCCCGTAGTCAAACCCCATCCCCCGATCGTCAAGCCCATTCCGCCGGTGATCAAGCCGAACCCGCCGATCGAGGTGCCCGATCCCCCCGTGGTCAAGCCTCAGCCCCCGGTGGTCAAGCCCGAACCTCCGATCGTCAAGCCGAATCCACCGGTGATCAAGCCCAATCCCCCTGTGGTCAAGCCGAATCCACCGGTGATCAAGCCCAATCCCCCGATACAGCTGCCCGACCCGCCGGTCAGCGTGCCGGATGTGCCGATCAAGCTCCCCGAGGCGCCCGCCCAGCTGCCCACCCCGCCGGTGGTCAACCCCAGCCCTCTGCTTCAACTGCCGGGGTTGCCGATCCAGCAGCCGATCTCGGCACCACCAGTCGGTCTTCCGGCGATTCCCGCGCCCAGCGCGCCGACTTTGCCGGGCCTGCCCGGTATTCCGGCACCCAGCGCACCGGTGATCCCCGCGGCACCGAGCGTGCCCGCGTTCACCCCACCGGCCTTGCCCAGCCTTCCGGCGCCCCAGGCACCGTCACTGCCGTCTCTGCCGTCGTTGCCGGCGCCCAAGGCGCCGTCGCTGCCCTCGTTGCCGGCGCCCCAGGCGCCGTCACTGCCGTCGTTGCCGTCGATTCCCGCACCGAGCGCGCCCGCCATGCCCAAATTGGGTGGAGGTCTGTTCGGTGGGGGCGGCAAACCAGGTGGCATCTTCGGTGGCGGCGGCAATCCCGGCGGTGGCCTGTTCGGCGGTGGCGGCCGAGGCGGCGGCGGCCTCTTCGGTGGTGGCGGTGGCGGGGGCC
>NZ_MVHH01000067.1 GCF_002086515.1 Mycolicibacter arupensis | reverse complement strand
CGGTGGGGGCGGCGCGCTGGGCGAGGGGGCCGGCGGCAGCACCGAGCTGGTCTCGGGCGCGACCGGTGCCTCGTCGTGGCCGCGGGTCAGGCTGTAGATCGCACCGATGACGGCGACCAGGGCGACCAGGATGCCGAATCCGAGCGCGATCCGCGGCAACCGCGAGGGCGCTCGACGGCCCGGCACCGTTGCGGCGGGCACCACCACCGTCGGGCGGCGGCCGGTGCCCAAGTCATGGTCGTAGGGGTCTTCGACGTAGGGCACCGGTTCGGCACCGGCGCTGCCGTCCTCCTGCGACCAGGCGAGGGCGTCCACAACAGCACCGGAACCAGGAGCGGACATCACCGTCGGCGACATGTCCGTCGCGTCGACCGCTTCCGCTTCCCTGGTGGCCTCGTCATCCTGCGGGTCATACATAGCTGACTACCTTGGATCGACAACGGCTGGAATGGCCCTCACCCTAGGCGCGGCCGCACCACCCAGGATCGCCGACACACCGGCGGGCGGGCGGCTATCAGCGGATTCACACCACGGTCAACGGCAGCGAGGTGCGGGGGCTGAACACGAAATCCGCACCGGTGCTGACTTTGGCAACCATCACCTCGGGCAGTTCCTTGGCCTCGGCGTCGTCCTCGGTGAGCCGGGCCGTCCAGTCGTCGTCGGTGCCCTCGATCTCCACCCGCAGCAGCGGGTTGACCGCGGTAGCGATGGCCTGCAACGGCTTGACCTCTTGCGGCGAGCACAGCGTGATCCAGGCGCCGTCGTCGTGCGCGGGCGAGTGGCGCACCGAAAAGGAGCTCTCGCCGAAATCGGCCTGCACGTAGCCGATCGGATTGAGCAGCGGGTGCAGCTCGAAAGTGCGCAGCGCACCCTCGATGTCGGCCGAGAGCTTCAGCGCGTTCTTGATGCGCTGGGCACCCAGCCCGGCCAGGCCGGTGAGCTGCCGCCGACCCACCGAAGCGGCCAGCTCGTCGGAGCTGGCCCGGGCACGCACCGCCAGGGCGAAAGACAGGTAGAGCAGGTGCATCTGTAGGCAGACTTCGTCGGCGATGCGGACCAGCGCCGAATGGGAGAACGCGGTGAAGTCGACGTCGGTCAGCAGCGGTCCGGTGTAGTCGGCCAGGCCCTCGTCTTGCGTGTCGATGTCGCCGAGCTCCCACGTGGCGGCCTTGGTCTCGCTGATCACGGCCAGCGCCGGGATCGGCTGGGCCGGGGGGTAGGACTCGTCGATGATGACCGTCCAGTGGCAGTGCGGCTGCCGGTCTGCGGGCGTGCGGGGCGGCCGGTGCACGGGACGGCACTGCGCGTGGACATTGGTGGCCACCGCGGTGGCATCGAAGGTCGGGTCTTCGATGGTGTGGCACATGCCGAAGATGTAGTCGTGGCCCATGGGCTCCACATCGATCAGCGCACCGCAGCTGGCCAGCTCGAACTCGCCGTTCCAGCGGTCATGGACGGTGAAGCGGAAGTCCATGAACTGCGGCGGCGAGCCGATGTCGAACTGCAGGCCCTTGAAGATGGTGAACACATCGTTGCCGGTGTAGCCGAGCGCCCGCTGCATGCGCCGGGTGTAGATGGGGCTTGAGCCCGCCCACTCCTCGATCGCGATCTGCACCATCTCTTCGCGGCCGAACTCCGAGATGCACCAGGCCATTCCGGAGCGGTCGATCATGTGCCCGATCAGGAGTAGTTCGGGCACCAGCACAGCCAATTCGTCGCGCGACAGCGACGCATACCTGGATTCGGTCACGCCCAAAAAATAGTGCTGACTATGTTATAAAGTCAACAATGTCTACTTCCGCTGGTTCTGTTCGGCCGACCGGGCCCACCCGGCGGACCAGCGCGCCCCGCAAGCGCGGCGACGACACCCGCGCCCGCATCATCGAAGAGACGGTGCGCTGCATCACCGACGAGGGATTCGGTGCGGCGACCGCCAAGCACGTGGCCGAGCGGGCCGGGGTCACCTGGGGGGTCATCCAATATCACTTCGGCGACCGCAACGGCCTGCTGATGGCCGTCGTCGACGACGGCGTGAGCGAGCTGCTGACCAGCCTGTCCGCCGTCGATGTCGGCGAACTGGACCTGCGACAACGCATCGAGGCCGTCGTGGACACCGCGTGGCGCTGCTATGCCAGCCCGACCTCGCTGGCCGCGTTCGAGATTCTGCGGGCCACCCGCGGCCGGCTGGGCGAACAGTCCCTCGAACACCTGCTGCGGGCCAACACAGCCATCAACCAGCTGGGGCGACTGGTCTCCGACGACCCTGCCGATGCCGGTGTGGCCGAGGTGATCTGGGCAGCGCTGCGGGGCATCGTGCTGGCGCAGATGATCATGGGCGTACCCGTCGACTGGCAGGCCGAGCGGCGGGTGTTGATCGAGATGGTCAGCCACTACCTGCAACGCGGGCGCGGTGAGCTGATCGGGAGCTAGCCGGTACGCCAGTGCGGCGGCAACGGCTGCGACTCGCGCTGCCGGGTGAGGGCTACTGCGCGATCGCCATCACCGCGCCGGGGCGCAGCCATTGAATGATCTGCACCAGCTTGGCGTCGTCGATAGCCACACAACCCGCGGTCGGACCGCCGTCGGTGGTGTGAAAGAAGAAGCCGGCACCATCACCTGGCGTACGCGCAGCGTTGACCCCCATCACCACAGCGTGCTTGTACTGCGGGATCTCGAGGTTCTCACTCTCGTTGGTGTTGAACGTGCACTGCGCCTTCTTGCAGACCTGCATGGTGTTGAAGGTCGGACTGTGGTCGTCACCGTCCCACCAGTGATCCGGACCCACCTGCACATACTGCAGTCCGCCGCCGGGATTGGGCGCCGTGCCGAACGCGTACGGCAGCGTGAAGACGCCCATCGGAGTGGCCGGGTAGCCGCTCTTGGCCTTTGCCGCCATGCCCGCCGAACCCACGTGCGCCGGAATCCCCGCCGCCACCGGCTGCCAGCCGGTGGCGCCGCGCTGGTAGACGTCCAGCTTGGCGTCCGACCGGCCTACCCCCACCACCGAGATCACCTGACTGGCGTTGCCGACTGAGGCGGCGAACCACGGCGTCACATCGGCTTGGGCGCCCGGCGCCGCGGTCAGGGCCGCAGCGACCGTGCACAGGACAGCGCTGAACGAACTGACCAGGCGGCGCATGCTGTCATCATCTGCGCGCACCGGGGGCCGGTCAATCACCGATCACGGCGCGCCGGGGTCACGACTCTGCACGCCGCGGCAGTTCCTCGACCGGCACCTGCTCACGGAGCAGACCGCGGGACGCCAGGTAGTCCCGGAAGAAGTCCTGGTGCACGGCGCAGGTGAGCCAGACTTTCCGCCGTTCGGGGGTATGCAGCTTGGCGTTGTTCCACAACATGCCGTACCGCGCCTCGGCGCTGCAGCCCTTGCGGGAACAGACGAGCTCTCCCACCGGGTCGGCATTACCGCTGGTCATCATGAGCATCCTGCCTTCCGCCGGATCCGGTCAACCCTGGTCGCCGCCACGGCTTGAGGACCAGAGCCCAGCCCACCAGATACACCCAGCCCAGGGCCCAACCGGCCAGCACGTCGGAGGGGTGGTGCACGTTCAGCGCTACCCGGGCGATGCCGACGGCGGCCACCACCAGCACCCCGACGGCCAGCGCCGCCGCCCTGGCGGTGCTCCGCAGCACCGGCAGCGCCAGCATCAGAAACGCGCCGACCCCGACCATCACCCCCAGGGCGTGCCCGGACGGAAACGACGTCGAGCTCGCCGAAACCAGCGCGGTCACCGGACGCGGCCGGCCGACCGAGCCCTTGGCCACCATGGTGAGGAGCCCGCTGGTCTCCACCGCCACCAAGAGGAACAGCGCGGCACGCAACCGCCCACGCAGCACCGCGACCACCGCCACCACCATGCCCACCGCCCGGAACACCGCGGGCGCCAAGTAGGTCGAGACGCCATCCCACCAGCGCACCCACCCGGGATGTTTGACGGCTATGTCATAGCTTGCGTCCAGTGCGGCTGCGTCCACACCGGCCAGCCACTGCCAGCCCTGCCGGTAACCCACCAGCATCAGCACGTAGACCGCGGCAGCGGCCACCACCGAACCCAACGCGACCGCGCGTGCCGCCCGTGGCCTCACCCCGTCAGTTCCCCTCGCCGTGCGCCCCGACGGCCCGAAGGTCCGGCCAGGGCGGTCGCCGCAGCACGGCCAGGGAGGCGATCACCGCGGACAACAGCCCGGTGAGCACTCCCACCATCCCGATCCGATTGGCGTCCACCGCGGCCACCCATTTGGCCTTCTCGCCGCGAATCACCATCGCCCCCAGTGGCGTGGCGGTCACCCGCGAACCGTCAGGTCCCCAGGCAGTGACCCGTGCGGCGGTGATCACCGTCGTGCCGTCGGGGGTTTGGTGGGGCTCCCCGTAGACCACCGCGCCGGCGGCGTCGGCGGAGAAGTGGTCAAGCAGTTGTGAACGTTTCATCAGGGGCGTCCCTTCGTGTGGCTCCTACCATGATCCCGTGGCTGATCCATCGTTCACCGAGCAGGAGCGCCAAGCCGTGTACCGGGTGATCGCCGAACGCCGCGACATGCGCCGCTTCGTGCCCGGCAGCGCGATCCCCCCGCAGGTGCTGGCCCGGTTGCTGGCGGCCGCCCACGCGGCACCGAGCGTGGGCCTGATGCAGCCGTGGCGGTTCATCAGGATCACCGACGGCGTCCTTCGCCAGCGCATCCACGCCCTGGTCGATGAGGAGCGTCATCGCACCGCCCGGGCGCTGGGCCGACGCGAACAGGAGTTCTTGGCCCTGAAGGTAGAGGGCATCCGTGAGTGCGCCGAACTGTTGGTGGTGGCGCTGCGCGACGGTCGGCAGGCGCACATCTTCGGCCGACGCACCCTCCCTCAGATGGATCTGGCCTCAGTGTCGTGTGCGATTCAGAACCTGTGGTTGGCCGCCCGCGCCGAGGGGCTGGGCATGGGATGGGTGTCCCTGTTCGAGCCGCGCGCGTTGGCGGACCTGGTGGGCATGCCCTCGGACGCCGAGCCGGTGGCCGTGTTGTGTCTCGGACCGGTCCCGGAGTTTCCGGACCGGCCGGCCTTGGAAGTCGATGAATGGGCCTACCGGCAGCCGTTGGGCGAGTTCGTCTCCGAAAACACCTGGGATAACCAATGACCCACGCCGACGAGATGTCCAGCGTGCGCCAGGTGTGGGCGCGGCTTGGACTGCCCGGAATCATCGACGTCCACACCCACTTCATGCCCAAGTCGGTGATGGACAAGGTCTGGAACTATTTCGACTCGGCGGGTCCGATGGTCGGACGCCCGTGGCCGATCACCTACCGGATGCAAGAAGCTGAGCGGGTGGCCGCGCTGCGCGCATTCGGTGTACGACGATTCACCTCCCTGGTGTATCCGCACAAGCCGGACATGGCGGCCTGGCTCAACCAGTGGGCGGCCCAATTCGCCCGTGAGACACCGCATTGCCTGGCCACGGCAACGTTCTATCCCGAGGCCGGGGCAGCTGCGTACGTGGCGAAGGCCATCGGTGACGGTGCCCGAATCTTCAAGGCACACATTCAAGTCGGCGACTACGATCCGAACGATCCGCTGCTCGACGAGGCCTGGGGCATGATCGAAGATGCCGGTATCCCGGTGGTGATCCACTGCGGCTCCGGTCCGCAGCCCGGCCGGTTCACCGGGCCGGGGCCGGTTCGGCAACTGCTGCGGCGCCATCCCCAGCTCACCCTGATCGTCGCGCACATGGGAATGCCGGAATACGATGAATTTCTCGACATCTGCCTGAGTTCGCCACGCGTGCACCTCGACACCACCATGGCCTTCACCCCCTTCGTCAACACCTTCATGCCCTTCCCCTCCGGAGTGGACCCGCGACTGCGCCTGGCGGGCGAGCGGATCCTGTTCGGCAGCGACTTTCCCAACATCCCCTACGGCTACCGCGAAGCCCTCGACGCGATCACCGCACTTCCCGGCATCGACGACGCCTGGCTGCGTGGGGTTCTGCACGACAATGCCGCGCGGCTGTTCACGATCGAGCTACCATCCGGTTGACGTCGCACCGGGATCAGTGAGGGTCCGTGCGAGCCGCACGTGAGAAAGGCCGGTGACCGTGACCACTGACGTCACCCCCCTCAACCCGCCCATCCCGATTCCCGATGTCCCAGGGGCCGATGCCGGGTCTGCGGGCCTGCCGCATCGCAGCGAGTTGACGTTGCGGGAGAAGGCGATCGTGGACGCGTCGGCCGTCGCCGACATCGGCCTGCGCACCGCGGTCGCGTCGATGGTGGCTGCCGCGATGATCCCCTCCGTGCTCACCACCGCGGTCGGCCGCAAGCAGTCGCAACAGGAGCGGGAGCGGCTGGCGTTCTACGCCGACGCGGCGTCGGCGCATGACCCGAAGCGTTCCTTCCCGGCCCCCACCACGGCGCCCCGGGTAACGGCCCGGCGCGCCAATCCGTTGGCCGAGCGTATTGCTCGTGGCTCGGTCGAAAACGTCGCGTTCCGCAGCAGTTTCGAAGCGATCAACCCGGCCATGCGGGATCCCTGGCGTGCCTTGGGCAACAACAACACCGCACGGTTTCAGCACTGGCGTCACGACGACGGGCCCCGGCCGACACTGTGCGTCATCCACGGGTTCATGGGGTCGGCCTACCTGTTCAACGGACTCTTCTTCTCACTGCCGTGGTTCTTCCGTTCCGGGTACGACGTCGCATTGTTCACGTTGCCGTTCCACGGCCGGCGCGCGGAAAAGTTCTCGCCCTTCAGCGGATACGGCTACTTCTCGCACGGCATGTCCGGCTTCGCCGAGGCGATGGCCCAAGCGGTTCACGACTTCCGTTCGATGATCGACTACTTGGAGTCCACCGGAGTCGACCGCTTCGCGTTGACCGGCCTGTCCCTGGGCGGCTACACCAGCGCCCTGCTTGCCGCGGTAGAACCGCGACTGCAGGCGGTCATCCCGAATGTGCCTGTGGTCTCGGTTGAATCGGAGATCCGGGACTGGTTTCCCGCCAACATGGTGCTGCACGGTGGGCAACTTCTGGGCAACGTCGGCAACGAGGCCTTCGGCGCCGCGACGGCATTCCACTCACCGCTGAACTACACCCCGCTGGTGGCCAAGGAGCGGCGACTCATCATCACCGGGCTGGGAGATCGGCTGGCGCCACCGGAGCAGTCCGAAATGCTCTGGCACCACTGGGACCAGTGCGCGCTGCACTGGTTCCCGGGAAACCACGTGCTGCACGTCAGCCAGCCGACCTACCTGCGCCGAATGACGGCCTTCCTGCGGCCGTACATGTTCTAGCCGAACGGCGCGGGCAGCCGCGCCCGCCTAGTGGGCGGGCGCTGCTGCGGCCACGGGCCACCGCAAGCCGGCGACGTCTTCTCCGGACAGTGCGGTGTGGCCGTCCAAACGGCTGCCCGACAACGGGTGCAGAGCCAGCAGTGCGTTGCGCTGGTTGCCCTGTTGCGACACCAGTCCCGCCAGCGGCACACCCTCGGGCGCCGATCCGGTCCGCACGGCGCAGGCCACCGCGACAGTCTGCTGCCCGCCGTCTTCGGTGAGTTCCAATGCCGTCCAGGTCTCGTCGGCATGGGCAGCCCGGATGCGGCTGAGCGTGTCGGCCAGCGCCGCATCGATCCCCACCTGGTAGGCGGCCACGTGATCACCGGAGCCGTCGATCAGCGAACGCCACGCCTCCCGGGCATTCGCATCCACCAGCACGGGAACGTCGTCTTTGGCGACGATCACGGCATCCCAGCCGATCTCACGCAGATGATCGGCGAGGCGCCGGGCGGCGACGTCGACGGTGCTCTGCAACGGGATCGCCGCCGAGCGCGCCTGCAGAGCAGCCAGATTCGCCGCTGCTGAATACGTCAGGCTGATCCAGGTGTCGCTGGCGCCCACACCGGCATCCGGTCGACTGTCACGGCTGGTGACACGTACGGCGTCAGCGCGCAGACCGTAGCGATTCAGGTAGCCGGCGATCAGCGTCAGCGGCAGCGTGTCCCCGGCGGCCGAAGACGTGATCCTCAGTGCCGCCGTCGCCTTCACTCCGGCAACGGCGCGCCGGTCGCTATGCGCACCCCTGCCCGAACGCAGCATGGCGAGCCGACGCCGCGCAATGGTGGTGAGGTGCAGGCCCTGCCACCAGCCGAGCAGCAGGATCGTGGCAAGCACACCCACGGCAAGCGCCCAGCGCTGGGCGGCGGTCTCCCACGGGTTTGCCATCACGGCGGGCACGACGGCCAACAGCACCAAGGCGATTCGGGCCGGTCCGGGCCGGGGCACGGCGGTCAGTTGCGAGCTCACAGCTGGTTTTCCTTTCGTCGGCGGGCTGCCGCCGCGGCGCCGGTGGCGACTGCGACGACCAAGCCGGCCAGTAGAGCGGTACCGGCGAAGGCCACGATCCGGGGCGCGGAGTCCTCGGGTTGCGGAGCCGGGGGCACAGGGACCTTCTTTGCGGGCGTGGCGGCCGGGTCGGCGACCGGCGCCAATTCCCACGTCAGGGCCGCCACAGGGTCGATGAGTCCGGCGCCCACCACATCCGACGGTGCGCGCGCGGAATTGTGCGCGGTCGCGACGATCCGGTGCGCCACCTGCATCGCATTCAGGTCGGGGTAGCGGCTACGGACCAGCGCAGCCACCCCCGCCACGTAGCCGGCGGCGTAGCCGGTACCGCTGAGCGGAACCGGCTTGCCCTGGTTGCCGGGCAGCGCGTTGGCCAGGCCGCCGTCCTCGCGGTTGCTCACCGAGACGATGTCCTCACCGGGAGCGGCCACACCGACCCACGGTCCGGCCATGGTGAATCCCGAGGGCCGGCCGCTGGTGGCCAGGGAAGCCACCGACAGCACGTAGGGATGCCACCACGATGGCACCGACAGCGACGTCACACCGGCCCAGTTGCGGGGGTCCTGCGGACGGCTCAGGTCGGTCAGCGGATTGGATTCGCAGGTCTCCCCGCCGCCGCCGACCGATCCGGTCTGTCCGGCATCACCGGCGGCCGCCACGATCAGCACGTCCTTCTCCACCGCCGCGTACCGCAGGGCCGCGCCCAGCGGGCTCTGGTCGACATTGCGGTCGGCCGGCAGGCAGGTGGTGGTGGAGATGGTGATGACCCGAGCGCCGAGGTCGGCGGCATGCACGATCGCCCGTGACAGGGCGGTGATGTCGGTGATCACCCGCGTGGTGCGCGGGTCGTCGCCGGACAACCGTGGCGAGATGGCCGCAGAAGCGGTCCGCAGTCCCAACAGCCGTGCCGCCGGGGCCACCCCGCTGAAGCCGTCATCACCAGGCTGTCCGGCCACGATCCCGGCGACCAGCGTTCCGTGCCCATCACAATCGGTCAGCCCGTCGGTGGTGCCGATGTAGTCGCCGCCAGGCTCCACGGCCCCCAGCCGCGGGCCCGGCCGGATGCCGGTGTCGATGACAGCGACGGTCTGCCCCTCACCGCGAGAGAACTGCCACGCTGTCGACAGGTCGAGCTGGCGCTGTGCGGCCGGTGCGGCGCTGACGTCACTGCCGGGCATCACACCCGAAAAGACGCACTCGCCGCGCTGTTCCATGGCCGCGACAGGGCCCGGCGCCCCGCTGGGCGGCGGGACCGTCGGGTCGATCGTGGGCGGGGTGATCGCCAGGGCGGGCGCGCTGGTCAACAACGCGGCCAGCACCGCGGCGCCGGCGGCTCGCGCCACCGGCAGGCCCCGCCTGTGCTGTGCGGCAACGGTCATCGAGACAGAACCCAGGCGAAGATGCCGACCAGGTAGGCCATGACCGGGATCAGGGTGGCGTCGATGCCCGAAGCCAGGAATCCCACCAGGCGCCGCACCGGCAGCGAGTAGCTCTCCGGCGAGCCGACGGCCGGGCTCACGGCGACCACCGCCCATACCGCGGCCAGGGCCGCGAGCACCAGCACCGCACCCACGGCGGCCAGGTAGCGGCCGGTGGCCGCGTAGCCGACCAGCAGCGCGATCGCGGCCAGGTGCGGCTCGGCGAGCAGCCAGGCCTTGCACCAGGCGGAGTCCCAGACCCGGGCCCGCAGCACCGAAGCCAGGCCGATACCCGCAACCACGAACCAGGCCCAGCCCGAAAGCCCTTCAGGTGCAGAGGCGATGGCAACCGAGCCAAGCACGGCCAGCAGCACCGAGCCGGCGATGAAGCCGGTCTGGTGGGCGTCGGTGACACGGACGCGCCGCGGCAGGTCGGCGAGCACACTCTCCGGCAGCGCCGACGGCGTCGGGTCTCCCGGCGCCGGGATCACCGGCAATGGCAGACGGGCCCACAACGCCGAAACCTGGGGTGCGGCAACGGTCAACAGCAGCGAGGCGGCGATCAGGCCGCATCCGATGCTGAGCGCCGGCAGCGCCCAGAAGGATGCGACGGCGGCTGCCGCCAGCACCCCGACGCCGACCACCACCGCAGCGGTGAAGAACGCGATGCCGCGTTCGCCACGGCCACCGGGGGGCAGGATCAGGCAGATCAGGGCCCACGCGCTGACGGCCGCAGCGCCCAGCACGATGTGCGCGGCGCTGAACGCTCCCGGCACGGCCAGGGTGCCCGCGGCCGCGACCGGTGCCAACGCCGCGATCGACAGCGTGAGTGCGGCCTCAGCCGAACGGGTGCGGCACAGCAGTGCTGCGAGCACGGTGAGCAATGCGATGGCCCCGGCCGCGATCAGGCCGGTCGGCTCGCCGGTGATGGCGCGGTGTGCTGCGGCCAGCCCGGTGGCGGCGACGACCAGTCCCGTCCCGGCGGCCAGCGCTGCGCGTTGAATGTGCTTGGCGCCCCACGGCTTAAGCCGGGAGGTCGAGAAGATGACAGCCGCGTCGGCGATGTCTTCCACAATGCCGGGGGCGGCGGGCCCCACCGGCACGGGCCGCAGCGCCAACAGGTCGCCGTCCACCACCCCGACGGTGTCCAGGCTGGCGTCCAGGCTGAACGGGGCGCCGCCGACCGGCGCCAGGCTCAGCCGGGTCGTGGCACCGGCGCCCGGGTCGGAATCAGGCGAGTCACCGGTATCCGGGGCGACCAGGCGCTGCACCGCGGGAAGGATCTCGCGCAGTGGCAACTCCGCAGGCACAGCGATCTCGGTCAACCGGCTGTCGGCCAGGACCGCGATCCGGACAATCGGCATGACGGCGCTGGTCAGCACCGGGGCTTCGGTCATTGGTGTTCCCTGTTCTTCTCGCTCTATGAGGACGTACTTGCAGCGCTGTCTAGGACAGCTGGGTGGTGAAATCTCTGGAAAGGCGTCGACCCGGGAACCAGGTGCTCTCAGGCAAGGTGGCGGTCAACTGTTCGATCGCGACGGCGGTCGCGAAGTCGGTTCCGGGCCGGAAGGTCGACACCCATTCGCCGTCGAAGGCCCGCGACGGGGTGACCAGTATGCGGCCGGCCTCGGCGTCGACCAGGCTCATCCCCACCTCGGTGGTGGTGTGCCGACCGTCTCTCGCACATCCCGCGACCACTTCGACATAGCTGCGTGGGCCGGTGAACACCGACTCCGCGATCGGCCGAGCCGAGGCGGGAAGGCCCAGGTAGTCAAGCACTTCGGAGAGTTCAGCGCCCGCCCGCAGACGCTCGTCGGCGCGGGCGCCGACACGCGCGGGCAAGGTGAACTCATCAAACCGGGCCGGCGGGCGCTGCCGCAGGCCCGCACCGAGTACCGGCACCAGCAGGCGCGGGTCGTCGATGTCCATGACGGTGAACGTGACCAGCTGTGCGTTGCGCAATGCCACCACGGTCCGGCTGGGCTTGCCGGGCTGATCGCGGCGCGCGACGATGCCCCGCAACATCTCCTGGGCCCCGCCGGCGGCTGAACCCACATAGCGCAGGTCCAGCCAACGGTCCGGGAAGCACACCACCCGGATCCATTCGGCCACGGCCGCATTGACCGTGCCCTCCGGCGAGACGATTCCCATCTGGGTGAGCTCGTCGCGCTGTCGTGCCATGAACGCGCCGCGCTCCCCGGCATCCGTGTACGGCATGGTGATCGCCAAGACCCACGGAAAGGACCCGGCACCCACGGTTTCCGCGATGTACCAGGCTTGCTCGACGGTCAGTTCGGCAGCGTTGGGTTCAGTTCCCATCGCTGCCTTCCCTCATCGAGCCGATCATTGGCGTCAGCCCCACTTAGCGGCTTCGGCGGTGTCGCGTGCGCTCATCATCAACGTGTTGGTCTCGTGCGTCGACGCCATCGCGCGGTACGCCAGCACCAACTCCTCCATGGCCTGGTTCCACTGCACCTGCCACGCCTGGTACGTCATCCCGGTGTCGCCCTGCCACGCCGCGTGCAACGCCGCCTGCTCACTGGCGATGTCAGCACCCACGGCCTGCAAGGTGCCCGCGTACCCGTTCATCTCCGCGGCGTGGGCCAGCATCGCCGGGTAGTTGTAGACAATCTGAGACATCAGCTAACTCCTCTCTAAACCCCGGTGTAGCCGGACGCCGCTGCGGCGTCTGCGGCGACATACGTCGAGCCCGCATCCGCCAAGTTCACCTGCGCCATGTCCAGCAGCGCATTCACCCGTGCCGCCATCGCGACGAATCGCGCATGCGACCCCTGAAACGCTGCAGCCGCCTCACCCATGTGAAACGCCTGCGCCGACATCGCAGCCTGCTCCGCCTGCGCCATCGTCGACCGCATCAACGCCGCCTTGGCACCAAACGCCGACTCCGACGCCACCAACTGCGGAATATGTGCATCCAACAGACTCATCACCACACCCCTTTCCTGTTATCTACTTCTGTTCCGATTCGGGCTCCCCAGCGGAGCCGTCAATTTCTTTGTCGCCCCAGGTATCGGGCAACATCGGCATATTCGGACCGCCACCGAACTCGTCACCGGTCAAGGTGGCGAGGCCGGCAGCCCCACTGCGTGCGTTGCGGCCCACGGTCCCGGTGAATCCGAGTGCCCCGGCGCCACGCTGCGAACCGGCCATTGCCGGGGCCTCCGCGGGAATCTCCACGCCCGGACCGGAATTCATATCCATGAACTCATCGGCGTGGTCGTGCAGGGCAGCCCGCCTTCGCCGTCGTGCGCGGGACCGCTCCCGCGCCGAGCTGCTGACGACCGCCGCGGCGGCGGGCACCCGTGACGCCGTCGCCTTCGCCTTGTTGCGGTCGGTCAGTGTGGGCCCCAGTCCGGTACCAGGATCGGCACCACTGACCAGATACCCGAAGCCGATGGACCCGGCCGCCGGGGCCGGCGGTGCCGCCGCCGAGGTAGGCGGCGGCGCCGGTACGCCGGCTGCACCGGGTGCACCGACACCAGGTCCGAAACCGGCCACCGCAACGATCGGCCGGTCCGGTGACGCCGCCAACGGCGCGGGTTTGGGCTTCGCGACGTCGCTGGTCCAGTCCCCGCCCAAGAAGTCGGCAAGCAGGCCGAGGCCTACGCCGAGCACGATCGGCGCCATGATGGCGGCGCCCAGCATCACGCCCCAGAAGGTGAAGCCGAACGGGATGAAGAACGCCTCGTAGGCGAGGAAGAACAGCAGCGGGAACCAGGCCGCGGGATTGGCCATGATGGCCCGAATGGTCGCCATCGGATCTTCGAAGAGCTGT
The DNA here is from genome assembly GCF_002086515.1 of Mycolicibacter arupensis. Lineage (GTDB taxonomy): Bacteria > Actinomycetota > Actinomycetes > Mycobacteriales > Mycobacteriaceae > Mycobacterium > Mycobacterium arupense. The sequence continues at coordinate 1,021 of NZ_MVHH01000067.1, read as the reverse complement.
ACCAACTGGTTCCACAGGTCAGTCCAGAAGTTCCCGCTTCCCGGCGAGGTGTCTTCAGCGGGGCGCGCGGAAGACGATTTGACGACCGGTGGCGCTTCGGCGGTCCGCGGCGCCGACGCCAGTGCCGCGCCGGATAACGCGTGGTAGGTGGTCATGGTGGTGGCCGCCTGGAGCCACATCCGGGCGTAGTCGGCTTCGTTGAGCGCGATCGGGATCGTGTTGATGCCGAAGAAGTTGGTGGCGACCAGTGCTCCGTGTGTCACGTGATTGGCCGACAGCTCGGCCAGTGTCGGCATCGATGCCAGCGCAGTCGTGTAGGCGGTGGCTGCCACCTCGTGCTGCGCGGCGACCCCGGCACTGTCTGCGCTGGCCTTGCCCAACCACGCCAGATACGGCACGTGCGCGGCCAGATACTGCTCGGCGCTGGGCCCCTGCCAGGCGCCGCTCTGCACCGCACCAAGTACCGCGGTGAGTTCGTCTGCCGCCGAGGCGTACTCGGCGCTCAGTGCGTTCCATGCCCCGGCAGCCGACAACAACGGACCCGCTCCGGGGCCGCTGCTCAGCAATGCTGAATGCACCTCCGGCGGGGAGGCGATCCAGACCGGGGCGGAAATCATCAGCCGCGGGTGCCCAAAAAGTAGGTCGCCGCGCCCGCTGCATCGCCAGCGGCATAGTTCACACCGGACTCACCCACACCCACACCGGCGCGGCCCAGCTCGGCGGCACCCTGAGCTGCCACCGCGGCGTGCTCGCTGCCCTGTGCACTGAAACCGGCAGCGGTCTGCAGCGACACCGGGTCGATCGCCGGTGGAACCACCGCGGTGATCAGCGGGGCGGCGCTGGCCTGCGCGGCGGCCAGCCGAGCGGTCAGCGCCTCGACCGCTGCGCTGGCGGCGGCGAGACCTTCCGGAACCACGTTGAGCGTCATGACAGATTCTCCTTCCACACAGCTATCCGCATCAGCCGGTCAGGCTTTGGCTGAATTGGGGGTTGACGAGTTGTAGGTAGGTGGGTTCGTCGT